>MWCX01000001.1 GCA_002070265.1 Bacteroidetes bacterium ADurb.Bin174
ATTATGAAACTGACCTCAACAGCTAAGCGGCCAAGACTGTGACAAAGAGCACGTGTATGAAATTTTATATTTTTTTAGCTGTTGTAAAACTAAATCGCCGAACCAATAACCTGGCATTCATCCACCCATGAGTGCTCTTTTAGCTTTTGTATAAACCAAACGGTTTAAAATATAATGTATTGAAAAAGAGTTATATAGCAGTAATTCTACTATTAAAAATTTACGTATGAAATCCAGGAAGTGACCAACCCCTTTGAGGTGACTGAAGCCCTCATTAGAAAGAAAAAAAATGGTAACAAACAATTCAAATTCAATGAAAATGAAAACATCAATAAATTATTTCCGGTTCTTCCTTGTAGTGGTACTCTTTGGGTCCATGAGCCAGGTTATCGCACAAGAGACCAAAACAACTGTACCAACCCTGAAACTGAATAACGGAATGGAGATGCCCCAGTTGGGCATAGGCACTTTTGCCATCTCTTATGAAGCGGCCAAGGATGCTTGTCTGGAGGCCTTCAGAAATGGGTTTCGTCACGTGGACTGCGCCACCGCATACCGAGTAGAGGGGGCTGTTGGAGAAGCAATGAAGGAAAGTGGTATTCCGCGTGAAGAATTTTTTATTGCCAGCAAATTATGGGTTTCCGATTATGCCGATGGTAAAACTTTGGAATCGATTGACAAAATACTGGAACGATTCCAGACAGATTACATAGACCTGCTTTATATCCATCAGCCTATAGGTGATTACATCAATGCATGGAAAGAGATGGAAAAAGCCGTCTCATCAGGGAAGGTCCGTGCCTTGGGAATAAGTAATTTTGACGCCAGCAAAGAACGTTTCCATGCCATAGTCGATTACATGAAGATCAAGCCAGTTGCAATACAAATCGAATGTCATCCCTATGCGCAACGTAACGACATACGTGAGTGGGTTGAACCCTACAATATCATTGTGGAGTGTTGGTATCCGTTGGGACATGGAGACAAGGGATTGCTGTCCGATCCTGTGATCAAAAAAATTGCAGATGCACATAATAAAAGCATAGTTCAGGTTATTCTCCGATGGCATATACAGGAGGGTTTCTCGGTAATTCCCGGATCTACAAATCCTGTTCATATAAAGGAAAATATCTCTATTTTCGACTTTATGCTAAGCGATGAAGAGATGGCAACAATGCGTTCACTGAATAAGGACAAACGCTTCTTTAATGTGACGCTGGAACAGCTTGATAGCTGGGCTAACAGATAAATTTAGAAATAATGAAAATAGTATCAGTATTTATTGTATGGTTTGCTGTTTTTTTCTTAAATGCTCAACAAGCAAACGAAATTGATGAAATTAATGGCCCTGTAATAAAAACTTCTTCAGGACAAGTAAGGGGAGAATTTGTTGGTAATGAGTCTGTTTTTAAAGGAATACCATTTGCAGCCCCGCCGGTTGGTGAGTTTAGATGGCGTCCGCCACAGCCTGTGATTCCCTGGGAAGGTGTAAGAGATGCTCTGACGTTTGGACCTGACTGTGCACAAGGTGGTTGGGGAGCTGCTCCAGGGACCATCCGGGAAGGGACTTCAGAAGATTGTCTCTACCTCAATTTATGGATTCCGAAAGGAGCTAAACCGGAAAGCAAACATCCGGTGATGGTATGGATCCACGGGGGTGGTTTTGTAGGGGGCAGTGGTTCAGGCGCAGTTATGGCCGGAGATGCGTTTGCCAAACAGGGTGTCATCCTGATGACATTCAACTACAGGCTGGGACGTCTGGGACACTTTGCCTTCCCCTCTTTATCCGCGGAACATCCCGATGAACCAAAGGGAAGCTACGCATTTATGGATATGATTGCTGCGCTCGAGTGGGTACAGGAGAATATTGATGCTTTTGGAGGCGACCCGGACAATGTAACCCTGTTTGGCCAATCGGCCGGAGGCGTTGCGGTACACTCACTACTTACCATCCCCCGGGCGAATGGACTTTTCCACAAAGCCATCAGTCATTCCGGAGGAAGCAGGGACGGTGTGCTTACCGGCAGGCCGATTAACAAGGAAAACGGTGATCCGTTGTATCCCGTTTCGGCGGAAACCATTGGAATCAATTTCGCCCGCAAGCATGGTATTGAGGGTACAGATAAAGCTGCACTGGCAAAATTACTTGCGCTGAGTGTTGAGGAGATCGTGGATGGCGGACAGGAAAATGATGGTGAGGGAGGGCCTCGAATTTATTCCGGTCCAATTCTTGATGGCAAACTGGTTGTTGAAACGGCTGAGAGTGCATACAAAGCAGGCAGGCAGCCAAACGTTCCGCTCATCATAGGGAGTTGCAGTGCCGAAATTGGTGGGAAATTCGTTAATGCTGCAAATTCAAAAGAAGAGCTGTTTTCCATTTTCGGTGAACTGGAAAATGAAGTTAAAGCTGCCTACGACCCTGAAGGGGATAAGGAATTCCCCGAAATTCAAACATTGTTTAATACCGACTGGGTATGGGCCGAACCTGCCCGTTTTGCGGCAAGAGTTTTTGCCGCCAGTGATACACCGGTTTATATCTACCATTACGGCTATGTCCCAGCCAACATGAATGAATGGATGCGCTACGGTGCCGGTCACGGAGCAGAGATTGCTTACGTATTCAACAACCTGAACGCCGGCAGGGGTGCGTCTGAAGTAACACCTGAAGATGAAAAAGTTGCAGAAATTTTGAACACCTACTGGGTAAATTTTGCCAAAACGGGAGATCCTAATGATGTAGGTTTGCCTGTATGGCCCAGGTACAATACAGAAAAGGAAAAAATATTAGACATCCAACCGGATGGTAACATTGTTGGCAAACAAGATACAAGGAAAACAAGACTGGATGTTATTGAAAAGGCGTTAAATATTAAAAGAATCACTATTCAATCACGTGGCGGAATATAACTACGGTCATTAAATTTCAAATAAATGAAAAAATGGATTTTTAAATTATTGAATGGATTAGCGATGATTTTTTGTCTGTTTGGAAGCCTTCATGCACAAAATATGGCAGAAAATGATTTCTTGCTCAGTATAAAGAAACAAAATATAATCCCAATTGCGGCATACGCTGCAAAAGGAGAATTACAGCAACTAAAAACAGCCCTGAACGAAGGGTTAGATGCCGGGTTAACAGTAAATGAAATAAAAGAAGTGATTGTTCATTTGTATGCATATTGCGGATTTCCCCGGAGCATAAGGGCTTTGCAAATTTGCATGGATGTACTTGATGAGCGCAAAGAGAAAGGGATCATGGATGAAACAGGCAAGGAGTCTTCATTTGTGGATGATAGAACGAGTAAATATGAGCGGGGTAAAGAGAATCTGGAAAAGCTTACAGGGATAACTCAATCAGAATTACAGACAGGTTATGCGGCTTTTGCACCAATAATTGAAATTTTTCTGAAAGAGCATTTGTTTGCCGATATATTTGACCGTGATGTTTTAACGTTTGCTGAACGGGAATTGGTAACCATATCCGTAATCAGTAGCATTGGAGGGGCAGAGCCCATGTTGCGATCACATTTTAACATTTGTTTGCATCTTGGATTCACGTCCGGTCAGTTAAACCAGTTTATTGAAATTATAAGAATAAGAGTAGGAGAGAAAGAGGCTAACTCGGCTCAGGTTGTTTTAAAGGATGTTCTTGGCGTCCGTGTGAACGAATCCTGTTTTCCTGAAGGTCAATTATTAAACAGTCCAAACTTCACCGGACAAGTTTGGTTGAATATGATGGGAGCCAAAGACAGTACTTTACATACCAGTTATGGCAATGTTACCTTTGCACCCGGGGGAAGAACAAACTGGCATTCGCATCCGGGAGGGCAAATCCTTTTTATTACCCATGGAAAAGGGTATTATCAGGCACAAGGACAACATGCAATATTGTTACAAAAAGGCGATTATATGGAAATACCACCCAATGTAGTACATTGGCATGGTGCAGCTCCCGATAGTGAATTCGCACACATTGCAATTAGCCTGAATACTGATTTAGGGGGTGCCCAATGGTTATTGCCTGTTACAGATGATGAATACTTATTTAAAGAGTAAAGTATACCAAATCTATTTGCAAAATACCTGACAGATTCGGTTTTTACGGCACTGTCCGGCACTGTCCAGTATTTTGTGTAAATGACAATTGAGTTTCATAATTACAACAGCACCCTGTCTTCAAAAATA
>MWCX01000002.1 GCA_002070265.1 Bacteroidetes bacterium ADurb.Bin174
CTCTCGTACACCTCAAGAGGCATGCGGGCTGGAATTCTCTCTTCGACTTTGTTAAGTGCCATGAGACACCTCCCTCTTTACCGGTATATTAGCATAATGACGCCAAAATGGCAACTATTTCTTCGTACTTTCAAAACCCAAAACTATTTTTCCCCTTAATTACTTTACTACTTAAATCTCGTGTGCCCCGCAGGGGTATAATTACTTAACTACTTAATCACTTAATTACTTAACTACTTAAATCTTAAATCTTAATCACTTAAAACTTAATACTTAAATCTTAAAACTTCTTTGAAGAGGCGCTGTCCCTATTTATTACAATGACGTCAATAAATCTCAGTCAGCCAATGTGCGTACTCATGAAGCTGACCGGCCACTGCGGCAATGTAAACATCGTGTATTTTCTTTGTGATGGCGCCGACTTCACCTGTGCCAACCTTGTAACCGTCAATGTTGATAATCGGTACTATTTCAACAGCCGAACCACACAAAAAAGCCTCATCACAGATATAAAGTTCAGTTCTGTCGATATCGCGCTCAACCGTTTCAACATGAAGAACGTTTTTTGCAAGCTCGATAATTGTCGCTCTTGTTATGCTGTCCAGCACTGACGCAGTACACGGTGGCGTAACGAGAACATTATCGCGAATCATGAACAAGCACGAACCGGGACCTTCCGCAATTTTCCCCTGATTATTCATAAAAATTGCAGAGTCGTAGCCGCTTTCCTGCGCCTCCATTTGCGCCATACGACTGTTGATGTAGTTTGCGCCCACTTTGATTTTCGGTGAAAAATTGCGGTCGCTGATGCGCTCCCACGAACTAACACAACACCTAATGCCTGAATCGTCTTTTATCAATGTTCTGCCCTTTGGAATCGGGGCAATAAACATGCTGACCGGACCACGTGAACTCCATGTTCCAAAACCATCGATAAAGACGGTCTGCCTTACCGCAATGTCCTCTTTATATTCGTTTGCCTTTACCACATCAATCAACCCACATTTTAATTCATCAACTGAATATCTATCCTCCATTCTGAACATTTTTATTGAATTTTTTAGGCGTTTATAATGGTCATCCAGACGAAAAGCGTAAAGCTGTTTACTTTCATCATTCCAGTAACAGCGAATACCTTCAAATACGTTTGCACCATACTGAGATGTTGGTGAAAGCACATTGATTTTGGCATCAGGTAAATGCAAAATTTCCCCGTTAAGCCAAACATATCTATTTTCAACTGATTTATTCATTTTTCAGACACCATCAACTTCACTGATTTATGTCAAAGCCGGTCGTTCTCTTTCTCGTGTGCTTTTTTTATAACCTCCGCTGCCGCCTCTTCCGCAGACTGCTCGTCGCTAATATCAGGATTAATTTTGTTTTCATATATATCTTTTTTCTGAAAAACACTGCGCACGGTTTCGAGGATAATTTTCAAATCAATGAATATTCCTATTTTCTTTGTTAACTCAATGTATTCATTATCATAATCAACCTTTCTATCCCAAGTTATGTTGTTACGTCCTTCAACCTGTGCCAAGCCGGTTATACCCGGCAGGACACTAAATCGTTTTTTATAACGGGCGTTTAGTGTTTCATAATCACCAAGTTCGTAGGTAACGGGCGGACGCGGTCCAACTATTGCCATGTCTCCCTTTAGAACATTGATGAGCTGTGGAAGTTCGTCCAAACTTGTCTTCCTTAAAAAACTGCCTATTCGTGTAACACGCGGATCGTTTTCGTAGTTGAATAATCCCGCGCCCTTGTTTTCGGCATCGACAATCATTGAGCGGAACTTATACATCCAGAATTGTATGCCATTTTTACCAAGCCGTGCCTGTTTGTAAAACACTGGTCCCGGCGAATCAAGTTTTATTAAAACTGCAAGCGCCGCAAATAAAGGGGCCAGCAATAACAATGCAACTAACGAAATTAAGATGTCGAAACATCGCTTGAAAAAGAAATACAAAACTTCTTCCTCCCCAAGAAGGCTCAAAACCTGTAAGTATGGAATAAATCGTCAAACGTTTCGGCATCTTTTACTGGCACAATCTGACCAGTTTCATCATTGTAGTCAACTATGGGGAAATTCGGCAGAATAAAAGGCGGCTTTAATACAACTGAATACGAGCCAACATTGCCAAAGACTACATAGTCGCCGACGGCAATCTTGCCCGAGTATCCGCGATACAAATAATCGGATTCAATGCATGTGTATCCACCGAAATCAAGATCATCAAACCATTGAGGTTCATTATCACCACTATGATAAACACAAATTGGTGGATTTTTTTTGTTTAGTGTTGGATTGATATTATAAACGCTTCCCAGAAGTGTCGCAATGTTCTTACCTCTTACCGTTTTTAAGCTGACAACCTTGGCGACGAACTTCATGACATCACCCACCAGCGCACTACCCGGCTCAATAAAGAGCATCGGTTTGTTCTCACCGGAAAACCTTTTTGCGAAACTACCAGCGATGACCTCTGCATATTCCTTATAATCCGGAATATATGTATCAAATTGAACCTTAAGCGTATCTTCCATTTTCCCAAACAGTCCACCACCAAGATCGATACAAGGTGGAACGATTCCCAGCCGTTCATCGATCAGTCGAAATATACCATCAACTCTCTGCTTCCAACTTTCTAATTTCCTGGTAGCAAAATGACAGTGAATTAACGAAAAATGGATATTAGCTTTACTCTTAATAAAACACAGAATATTGCCAAAAGATTCAGAATCAATGTCAACACCAAAACGCGATGTCACACCGTCGTCGATATTAAAATTACATCTCAGGCCAACATTAATAATTTTACCCGGGTTATCATCGATAATTTTTGAAATTAAAGGTAGTTCATATTCGGAATCAATATTTACAACACCACCGGAAAGAAGAATTTCAGATACGGCTTTCGGATGTTTAAATGGTCCGTTAAAAATAACCTTTTCCGCTTTAACACCCACACTTTTTGCAATGTCCCATTCCATGCCGGAGACAACTTCTGCGTAGCCACCAAGGTCGTCAACTATTTTACAAAGGGCAGGAATATAATTGGTCTTATAGGAATAAGCGATATTCATCGCGGGATATATTGTCCTGAATGCCGTCTGAAGTTCAAGATAATTCTTTCTAAACTGATTTGAATCAAGGAGATAAAAGGACTCGCCATGTTGATTTTTTATTCTATTTAGAACATCAATATTAAGCTTTATACTCATGCCCAACACATTTGGTTGAAATGTTTTCTTTAATTTTTTTGACTTCGTCTTTCAACGCCATACGATTCTTTTCAAAAAACGAAGATGGTGCAGTCTTAAGAAATGTTTCATATTCCCGGATTTTTTTCATGCCCGTCGCAAATATGGATTCTACCCTTTTTATATCTTTTTCATTACTTGAATCACAAAAGCTCCTTGCCAGGATTGCCATACTTGAACCAAGTCTGTAATGTTCAGCAATAATAATTCGGGCGGACAACAAACCGCCTTCATCCAACCCCGCTATGCCGCCAAAACCGTAGGGTATCCCCCCCGACTTGATTGTTTCGCAAATCGCATCAATCTTACCATTAGCCAGCAGCTCAAACATAAATTTCATTTTATATTCAATATGGAGATCGTTTAACCCGATGTGTATTTCGTCTGCACCAGAAAGAGAAACTGTTTCTTCAACACTTTCTTCAGCAGCAATTGTTTCCAAAAGTAACATTGTCTTTGCTCTGCCGTTTACCACATCCACAAATCTTTTAGCATCATCAGTAGTATGATACATAGGAAGCATAATGAGATCAGCGCCTCTTGATATCACTTCTTCAATTTCATGCTTTGTACCCTCATGTAGAGGATTGATTCTCACAAGCAATGCAGCAGATTGGATAACTTTTCTAATAATGGATATATCTTCAATTGTATGATTGGATTTAACGGAATCGAAATCTGCCTGACGTTTAGCTTTCCCAAGAGTTTCCAGATCCACCCAAATCCTGTCAACCGAATTACGTTCAGCAATTACAGCGACTGTAGGACTGTTTGTGATGTACATCAGATGTAAATGCTTATCGTTCTTCATGATATATAGAGCATAACCACCTGGGTTTTCAATTTCCTGGCCTGCATCATGACACTTAATATTTCTCCCAAAATTAATTCCATTTCTTTTAGATTTCTTGCATTTGAATAATTTCACTAAGCATGGATGTCAATCTTTTAAAATCAAAATCTTCAGCTGCTTGTCGTGCATTTTCACAATACTTATTATAAATATTTTCATTCATGTTTTTAAAATAAAGTATCCCCGCTGCGATTTGTTTGGCATCAAAACCATCAATCTCAATTCCGCATTTATATTTTTCTATCAAAGAATAACCCGTCTTAAAGGTCAACAAAGTCGGTTTACCAGAAGCGAAGTAATCAAATAATTTATTCGGTGAAACACCGAATCGATAAATGGGCAAATGATCACCAAATAAAATATTTAATTGGGCTTTCGAAACAATATACGGAATATAGTGCTTTTCTACGTAACCTTTAAAAATCACGTTATGAAGAAACATATCCGTTGCACGTTGTCTTAACAAATCAAATTGATCACCACGACCCCATAGTAAAAACTTTATATTGTAATTCTTAAGTAATTTCGCAACTTCAAATACTTTATCTACTTTATTTACTGACCTTATTGCGCCAACATACACTACTTTAAAAGTATTCTCATCTTCAATATCTTCATCATTTGCAATGAAAGCCTTTTTATTATGATCAAACACTTCCAAGTCAACACCATTGTTTAAATGGTATATCTTGTTTAACTTAATTGGGCCACCGTGTTCAAAATCCCAACCTTTTTCAATAATATAATCTTTACCGCCTGCCATAGTAAATATAATCTTATCAGCCTTTTTATACATCTTTTTTTCATAGGCAAACATCAGCTTAAGAAGAGGATTTTTGCTGCTAATCAGTCCGTAGGCAACAAATGATTCGGGCCAAAGATCGGATATTTCTGCAATACATTTGCATTTGTATATTTTCGCTAGTTTTATTCCCGCCATGCATGCCATCGGGGTCGCGGATGATGCTAAAATCACATCCGGCTTAGGGAAATCTTGACAAACCGCAGGCAGTCTTCTGGCAAATTGAAACATATTTATAATTCGCGCTTTGCCATTTCCTTCATATGTATCCGTCTTCACATATACATAAGATATTCCATCTATGGTTTCAGTTCGTTTTTTACTTCGATCAGTGATTAAATTGATGCACGAATTATGTATAGAACTTGCTGCAAATATTGTTACTGAATATCCCTTACGAATCAAATACTTTGCAAAGTTCGTCGTCCTTGCCAGAGGGTAATATTTCGGTGGCACCGCGTAGTGATTAATTAACCAGATATTCATATTGTTACTGTAATATTTTGAGTCCTTTGATCATAACCCCACTTTTTCCTTAATCCTGTTGTTGGTCTTTCAATTTCAGAATTTTTGCCGGATTACCGGCCATGACGGCACCAGGAGGGACATCTTTTAAAACAACAGCGCCTAATCCAATATAACAATTATCACCGATCGTTATTTTGTTCATGATGGAACAATTCGGCCCCAGCCAGCATTTCTTGCCAACGGTGACACTACCACTTATTTCAGTACACGCCGTAATTACAGTTTTTGCTCCTATTTTGCAGTTATGCGCTATGTGCACATGGTCATCAGTCTTTACGTATGACTGAATTTCGGTATTTTTCAAAGCACCGCCAACAACGGTGTTCAAAGCGCCTATTTCAACATAGTCATCAATCTGCACGCTCGCCATATGTGGCAATTCGATAGGCGTACCGTCTTTTTCAAAAGAAAAACCAAACCCTTTTTCGCCTATTACCGTATTCGATTTGATACGGCAATGTTTGCCTATCTGCACACCATCAACCAAAACCACATTATTGTGTATTTCCGTGTAATCGCCAATGACAACATTGCGTCCAATGGTGCAGTTGTTACCGATAACAACATCTTTTCCTATCTTTGCAGTCGGATCAATCACTGTATATTGGCCAATGCCGGGCTTT
>MWCX01000003.1 GCA_002070265.1 Bacteroidetes bacterium ADurb.Bin174
TTTTTTATTACCTTAGCTCGATAAAATTCCTCAAGGAAAATCTTAAATCAATTATACGATGAAAAAACACATTTTTTGCGTTTTAACAGGCTTGTTTCTCAGTCTGAGTGCTTTTGCGCAAAGTTTTACGGTGGATGGGATAAATTACAATGTTATTAGTGATAGTAGTGTTGAGGTGACATCTGGGTCCTATACAGGGGATATAATAATTCCTTACTCTGTGAACAATTTGGGAAAAGAGTATACAGTAACTTCGATTGGAAATTATGCATTTGATGGTTGTTCCAGCTTAACATCTATCACCATTCCTGATGGGGTGACTTCGATTGGAGGTAGTGCATTTTATGATTGCTCCAGCTTAACATCTATCACCATTCCTGATGGGGTGACTTCTATTGAAACTTTTGCGTTTGCAGAATGCTCCGGCTTAACTTCAATTTCCCTTCCTGATGGGTTGACTTCGATTGGTGAATGGGCGTTTCACAGTTCCAGCTTAACATCTATCACCCTTCCTGATGGGGTCACTTCGATTGGAGATCATGCATTTAGTGATTGTAAAGACTTAGCATCTATCACCATTCCTGATGGGGTGACTTCGATTGGAGGTGGGGCATTTTATGGCTGTTATGGTTTAACATCTATCACTCTTCCTAATGGGTTGACTTATATTGGAGGGGAAGCTTTTCGTAGTTCCGGAATAAATGAAATAACAATCCCAAATACTGTGACATATATTGGTGACTACGCCTTTTATGGTGTATTAATATCTAGAATATCTAATGAAATACCTCCAAGGGCATTTTCAAACAGCTTCTCTGATTATGTTATAGTCGCGAATACATTATTATCAAACTATAAGAATGATGAAGTATGGAAGCAATTTAATGTAATAACAGAGAGAAAAGTAATTGTTGAGAATTTAAAAGAAGGAAGCTTAGCTTTAGAAATAATGAATTGTGGATATGGTCCACTTTCATCAATTACCCATCTTACCGTAAGTGGCGTATTAAACGAGGTGGACATAATGGCAATAAAAACAAATATGAATCTAATAATGGATCTTGATTTGTCCGACGCTATTATTTCTAACAATGTATTACCCGATTCATCATTTTTAGACAAAAGGTTGTTATTAAGTATTTATCTACCCAAAACTTTACAAGTAATTGGAGAAAGTGCTTTCCTACGATGTATATATCTAAGAAATGCGAAGATCCCTTCTTCGGTTAAATTAATTAAAAGTAAGGCTTTTTCGGAATGCCCAAATCTTTCCGGAGAGTTATACTTACCCGAAGGATTGGAAAAAATTGATGGGGATGCTTTTAATGGATGCCGTAATCTATCAGGGCCTTTGAATATTCCTTCAACTGTACAACATATTGGTTCATATGCTTTTAATTATTGCATTAATCTTACTGGAAAATTAATTTTACCTGATTCATTAAGTCTTATTGGAACTGGAGCTTTTAGATCTTGCTATGGACTAATGGGTACGCTTCACACACCGAAAAAAATCAAAAACATTCCATCTGAGTGTTTTGGTGGAACAAAAATTCAGCAGTACATCTTTCATAAAGATTTAGAAACGATTGGCGATTTTGCATTAAGTTATTTAACAAATAAAATTGTATTGCAAACATCTATACCCCCAACAGGAACTTCCAACACTATTATTAAAGGCATCCCTTCCGGCTGCCACATAAGCATCCCAAAAAACTCTGCCATGAACTATTTAAGCAGCACGAACTGGGGCTCTTTTCTGAATGTGTCGGAGATTCAACGGGAGTATGAGGTGATGAAAGGGGAGAGTGTTTTTCTTTACGGGACTACGCCCATCTATCCGGTAGAAAACATACGCTATGTTTGGGAGCCGGGTGCTGGTCTTAGCGATTCTACGGTAGCTTATCCGGTGTTTAAGGCTGATACGAGTCGGCAATACAAGCTGACCGTCTATTCAAACGACGATGTCTACGATGTGGATTCTGTGTTTGTTCAGGTGTATCCTATGGAGATTTATAATGCGAACGACAAAGAGCTGCTTTGCGGCCAATCTGTTCAGCTGGACAGCATCCAAACCAATTACCAGGGCGAAGGACCATTGCGCTATAAATGGACACCGGCTACAGGCTTGAACTGTGATACCATTCCCAATCCTGTTTGTTCCAGTCTGGAAAGTATCAGCTATACACTAACTGTCACTACGCCCAACGATCATTCTGCAAGCGACACCGTCCATGTAAGTGTATATAATCTACCACCTAATCCGGTGCATGGTTTTAGGGTTGAAAACATAGATTTTGATAAGATACTGCTTAACTGGAATAAGAACGATGAAGCTGATATTGCCGGTTATCAAGTGATACGTCGATCTCTCGTTCAGGCTCAGGATCTGGAGATAGTGGCTATGCTGGATGTGGACTCAATTATTGATAGTTTACAAATTGAAGAAGCCCGGGAGTACAGCTATCTTGTTTACGCTATCGACCTTGAAGGATTGAAAAGTGATTCTGTACAGGTAAGCATTTTGTCCGGTGATGCTACAGCGCCTGATACAATGCGCAACCTCAGTGCCCAAGGATTACCCGATCAAATTGTATTAAGCTGGAATCCCAACACAGAGCACGATCTGTGGAAATACAGGATTTACCGGCAAAACGAGACGGATTCTCTTGTCCTTATTGCTGAGGTTCCTCTGGATACTTGCAGCTATACGGACAAAGAGGTAATCAACGAAATCGTCTATCGTTATGCTGTTACTGCTGTGGACAAAACGGATAGTACACGTTGGAACCCTGCCAATGAAAGTCCCTTCAGTGAACTGGCAGTGGCCAAAGCTGTGGATATATATCCCCCGGCTGTTCCTGAGCATTTTACGGCCGATCTGATTGATTTTAAGGCTGTCTTACTCAGCTGGAATAAAAACCCGGAAACCGACTTAAAGGGCTATTCCCTGTACAGAAAAGCACAAGAGGATACAACAAGTATCTTACTGACTGCTACACTAACAGAAACTTCTTATGTTGACACTACAGGATTAAATTATCAGTCCTGTTACGAGTATTTCATTACAGCTACCGATACAGTTGGAAATGAAAGCGCATTCACATCATTGTCAATCAAAACAGGTGATGCTGAGTCTCCTGCTGTGGTTAGTGGACTGGAAGCCTTAGGAATGCCCGATTCCATTCAGATAAGCTGGACAGCCAACACAGATGCCGACCTGGCCTATTACAGCATCTATAGGGGAACGGATTCCCTTTCGCTGACTAAGCTTGTTGATGTGGAAAGCACAATGACCTTTTACATGGACAAAGAAGTGATCAATGAAATCATCTATTATTATGCCGTTACGGCCACCGACAGTACCGATAACACACAATGGAACCCAGCCAATGAAAGTCCCTTCAGTGAACTGGCAGTGGCCAAAGCTGTGGATATATATCCCCCGGCTGTTCCTGAGCATTTTACGGCCGATCTGATTGATTTTAAGGCTGTCTTACTCAGCTGGAATAAAAACCCGGAAACCGACTTAAAGGGCTATTCCCTGTACAGAAAAGCACAAGAGGATACAACAAGTATCTTACTGACTGCTACACTAACAGAAACTTCTTATGTTGACACTACAGGTTTAAATTATCAGTCCTGTTACGAGTATTTCATTGCAGCTACCGATACAGTTGGAAATGAAAGCGCATTCGCATCATTGTCAATCAAAACAGGTGATGCTGAGTCTCCTGCTGTGGTTCGTGGACTGGAAGCCTTAGGAATGCCCGATTCCATTCAGATAAGCTGGACAGCCAATACAGAAGCCGACCTGGCCTATTACAGCATCTATAGGGGAACGGATTCCCTTTCGCTGACTAAGCTTGTTGATTTAGGAAGTTCTGTAACCATTTATACGGACAAAGAAGTAATTAACGAAATCATCTATTATTATGCCGTGACATCCATTGACAGTACCGACAACAGCCAATGGAACCCGGCCAATGAAAGTCCTTTCAGTGAACTGGTGCAGGCTTTTGCCCCGGATGTAGTTCCACCGGCTGTGCCTGTTCTTTTGGAGGCACAAGCGTCGAACAAGAGGGTAGAACTCAAGTGGCAGGCTCAATCGGAGCCCGATTTGTCGCTGTTTAGAATTTACCGGAGCACGGACAGCTTTAACTTTAGCCTCCTTGATAGTGTTTCCGGGGATACTTCCCTTTATACTGATACTTTGGTGGAAAACTTCAAGAGCTATTATTATTGCCTTAGCGCAGTGGATACCAACCGGAACGAGAGTCAGGCATCGACTGTTATTAAGGCAGAGCCTTTTAATTTGCCGCCTGTTATTACTGCTTTTTCTGATGTTGTAATGCACAATCAGACAGAGATCATGGTGCCTGTTTACTACGACCTGAGTAGCTCACAAGATCCAGATGGCCAGATTGTGGACTATGCCTGGTATATTAATGATATGAATGTAGGAAGTACTCCAGTGCTGAACACAGAGATCCCTCAGGGGACGAACCGCCTTAAAGCTGTTATCACCGATAACGACGGGGCCAAAGATTCCGTGGAATTCAAAGTCAGTATCGATGGCGGTTATTACACATACGAAAGCATCGAAGGCCAGAATGCTGGGATAACGGCTATTGGAATGGATTTGCTCTTTGTTCCCCAGGCCGGGGGCAAGATGCAAGTCTTGAATGCCGATCTCGAGCCCTCTTTTGATGTTTCCATCACGGGCGAAATCAAATCAGTCAGTTCTGTTTCGCTCGACACTATGATGTATTTGTCTTCTTCTTCCAAAACGATTTATTGTTTCAACAAAAGAGGTGTTTCAATGTGGTATATGTTGCCACTGGGAGGTGATTTAAATTCTACTCCAACTATAGACATGTACAGAAATAAAATATATGCCGGCGTTAGCAACAATAATCTCTTTGCTTTGGACAGAACGACCGGAACAGTCTCCTGGAGCTATCGTACTACCAGCCCCATCAGTCAGCCCGGAGTTATCATAGGCCGAGACCATTTGTTGATCATCACCGATAATGGCACTGCACATATCTTTGATCTCACCAAAACCCCGACAGACCAGATACTGTCGCCTGTCGGCACCTTAAATCTGAACACCACGATTCGTACCGCTCCGGCCATTGACAAGGACGGCTTCCTGTATGTCTCCACCACGGACGGCCGTTTGATTAAGTTCTATTTCGATATGAACACCTACACCGGCGATATTCTCTGGAACCTTCCGGTGGGCAGTAGTTTTGAGACCTCGCCGGTAATAGCCAATAACGGTAACATTTATATGGGCGATACCCAAGGCATTTTGTATGTGATGGATAATCTCAGCGGACAACTGCTGTGGCAAAAAGACCTGGGCAGCGCCATCACATCAACCATTACCATCAACGAATACGGATACTATTATGTTGGGACGGAGCGTGGAGAGATGTATGCTTTCATTGATAGAGGACAGGGCTTTGGAGAGATTATCTGGCATTATGCTTCTTCATCGGCCATATCCAACGCTACGGCCTTTGTGAACGATTGCCTGCTGTTCTCGAACCGGAACGGAGAATTGTTCAAGATTCGTGAAAACTGGATACCCACATCCACCCGTGCCTTCCCGACCGAACCTCAATGGGGCACCTACCAGGGCAACTACCGCCGCAGCGGCGTACAGGCCGAAACCACCGGTTACACAGCCCTTCCCACTGTCAAGACCAAACCGGTAGTCAAACAAAGTCCCTCGCCCTTCAGCACCGACTTCCAGCTTGAAATCACCCTATCAGCCACAGCCCCCGTAAACATCCAACTTATGGACATCTTCGGCCAGATCATCCACTTTGAAGACCTGGGAGTACTAAACCCCGGCACCCATCAAAGAACCATCCAGACCTCCAATTGGCCGGCTGGGGTGTATTTGTATCAGGTAAGGATTGGGGATGGGGTGCATAGTGGGAAGGTTATGAAGCGGTAATTCGTTTTTTTAATACTTGAATGTAAAGATATCAGATAATAAAACACTATAAAGTAGAGCACAACGAAACCAAACGACTAATTCCTGATGATGCTGTCAACGATAGCCAGAACAGTCGAAGAGGATTTTTTACTTATAAATAAATAATCAAAATGGAGCTAACAAGAGAGGAAGAAACGAAACTAAGATTGTCCTAATTGACGGAGAACAATTGGCGCAACTAATGATTGATTGTAATCTTGGTTGCACTACTCAACAGAAATATGAACTGAAAAAACCTGATAGTGATTATTTTGGAGAGGAATAAAATGAGATAGTTGTTTCATCATCTCAAACGAGAATGCGTTTTCAATAACTAGTGAGAGTTGACAAAAACAAACTAAGCAATAGGGAACAATGTCCGATATCAAAAAGAATCATACTCAAATGCCGGATCTTTTGGCACAAATAACGCAGCAACTATCTGTATTCTTAAATGGCATCTTGCCAACACTAACCGATGATTGGTGGAACAAAACTGTCATTAACAAATTGTCCTTTCCTCAGATCAACAGAATTAAGCAACACAACATTACTTCATTGAGTGGTCTCGATTTGGCTGGACTTCTTAGGGTTTTTGATGGAAATTGGCATCAGATATCCGGTAAGTTGAATTTCCCTTTTGAAACTCGGCATTTTGTCAAGGAAATGCAAACTATACGAAACCGTTGGGCTCATGCAGATGCTGATGGTTTCAATGTTGATGATGTGTATAGAGACCTTGATACTCTTCAACGTTTTACAGCTGTCATAGGTGCAGATGACCAATTCATACAGAGTATACGAAATATTAAGGCTTCTCTTTTAACTGATGAACGTCAGCCCCAAGTAAAGGAAGATGCACAGTTCGATTCCTCAGCAATTGAAAAAGAAGATAGCGGTGATGAGTTTAGTTTGGGACAGATTGTGCAAATTATGTCCAATCCTTCCAGACGTGGTGCAATTATTTCAATTTCACCTGCAACACCAGAGAATAGATACGCTGTATTCATTGATGGGGGCACACAAACGTTTTATTCATCGCAATTGATGCCTGAAGACAAGCAAGGTAATAATGAAATCGTGTTGGGTTTTAATCAATTCCATGCTTTCCTAACTGCCCAACAAATCAATTACCCTGGGCTTTCTACCTTGTATTCCTTAAACGCTGCCAGAGTTGATTTCATTCCCTACCAGTTCAGGCCTGTTTTTCGTTTTATAAGATCTGACAGACCCCGATTGTTAATAGCTGACAGTGTTGGAGTGGGAAAAACCATTGAAGCCGGCCTAATTCTTAGAGAACTCCAGGCTCGACGAGATATTCGCTCTGTTCTAATTATTTGTCCACGACCTTTGGTTACCGAAAAGAAGTGGCAGAACGAAATGAAACGTTTTGACGAGCGGTTTACTCATCTGGACGGCCCTACTTTAAGATATTGCATCAACGAAATGGACCTGGATGGAGTTTGGCCTGAACAATATCAAAAAATCATACTTTCTTACTCTCTATTGGATGAATCGGTTTTGTATGGTTCCGCTTCTGAGGGTAAGCGGGTGCGCACAAAGGGTTTATTGGATTTAGATCCTTCCCCTCGATTTGATTTGGTTATTGTTGATGAAGCTCATCATATTAGAAACCAGGATACACTTAGCCATAAAGCAGTAAGGTTCTTCTGTGACCATGCCGAAGCTGTTGTTTTCTTGACTGCGACTCCGATACAACTTGGGAGCAATGATCTTTTTGTGCTCTTAAATACACTGCGCCCAGATTTAATCATTGACAAAGAAAGTTTTGCCCACATGGCTGAACCGAACCCGTACATTAATCGGGCTGTTTCGGCCATGCGGTCCATGGAGCCGGAATGGCAAAAACTATCCATGGATTCACTCGAACAAGCAGCTTCTACTCCATGGGGACAGGCTATACTAAAACACAACCCCGATTACACCAGACTTCGCAATGAGCTATTAAAGAGCGATATCAAACAAGAAGAGCGCGTTAAGATGATTTCGCTTACTGAAGGCTTGCACACTTTTGCAGGCATCATCAACAGAACACGTCGCAGGGATATTGACAATTTCACGGTTCGTAAACCAGAAACTGTCAAAGTGCCATTTACTGACGAACAGCAGCATTTGCACGATGAACTATTGAGAATACAGGCTGAAGTATTTAGTCAGATTCATGACGGTCTGAACGTCATGTTTATGATGACAACCATCAGACGTCAAGCGGCCAGTTGCCTCTTTGGTTTGGCACCCTTTCTGGAAGATATTCTTAACCGCCACATAGATGAACTCACGTGGGTAGAAGCGGATGATACAAATGAGCCTGAGGAAACCGCAATCCTTCCTATTCAGAGCCAGATAAATGATCTTCTCGATGCAGCACGTTCGTTGAGCCCAAATGATCCCAAGCTGGAAACATTGAGGGCTATTCTTCGCAACAAACAAGACCTTGCAAACAATAAGGTCATGTTGTTTAGTAGTTTCAGGCATACATTGTCATATCTATATACTCATCTAAAAGCAGACGGGTTCCGTGTAGGGCTTATCCATGGGGGTACACCCGATGAGGAACGTGTGTCTCTTCGAGCGAGATTTGAGAAACATAGAGATGATGAGGATTGTCTGGATGTCTTGTTGTTTTCTGAAATTGGTTGTGAAGGCTTAGACTACCAGTTCTGCGATTGTATTGTGAACTATGATCTCCCATGGAACCCCATGCGAATTGAACAGCGCATAGGTCGTATCGATAGAAATGGGCAAAAAAGCGAAAGTGTTGCAATCATTAATTTGATAACACCTGGCACTGTCGATGCTGATATCTACGAACGTTGCTTGCTTCGAATTGGTGTGTTCAATAATGCCCTAGGTGGTAGCGAAGAAATACTTGGAGACATAACCAGAGAGATTAAGAACATAGCAGAGAATTACACATTAAATGATGGGGAACGCAAGAATAAGCTGCAGCAGTTAGCAGACAATAAAATCAGACTAATTCAGGAACAGGAAGACTTGGAGAAAAGACAAGCAGAGTTGTTTGGTATTCGGCTGCCTCAAGAGCAATTGAATCAAGAAATTGCCGATGCCGCAAGTTTTTGGTTATCACCAGAGTCATTACGAAGATTGGTGACTAAGTATTTACAACACATAAGTGGTAAAGATCAAGAGTTTATACTTGGCGAGAAACAACTCAAGACACTTAGGGTTGACCAGGAAACACGAGAAAAACTTCTCAAGGAGTATCAACGGATTGTACGACAAAACAGTACTGTCTATCGAGAATGGGAAACCTGGCTTAAGGGAGACGATCAACATCTAAGTATAACGTTTGAGTCTGAGTGCGCCATGAAGCAGCCAAAAGTCACTTTCATGATGCCCCTTCATCCATTGGTAAAACAAGCTGCACTGATGTTTGATACTAAGCAAAAAGTCGTAGCCAACCTATCGGTAATATCCAACGAAATACAACCTGGGAAATACTTGTTTGCTATTTATCAATGGCGTTTCCATGGCATCAAAGAGGATCTTCTTCTTAAACCCATTGCCTCTGACCCACTATTGACTGAACAGCTAGGCAGTCTATTGGAACAAGCAACTGAATCATGTGAAGACACTACAATAAGCCTTGATGACCCTGCGTGGGGTGAACTGGATTCACACCATTACAATTTGTGGAATGAAGCCAGAATCAAACACAAACAAAGAATCAGGGAATTGGCAGAGTACAGACAAGAAAGTTTATCAACAAGCCACCGAGCAAGAATTGCCATACTCGAAGATCAACTATCAAGCGCAACGAATTCTAAGATTCAAAAGATGAGACAAACTCAAATCGCAGCCGCCAACTCCGATTACGCAAGAAGGGTACAAGAATTGGAGATGTCGGTGGAAAGAGCTGACATTGTTGCTGGTACAGCTGCTTATGGCATCATAACTATAAACAAGGAATAGAATATGATAATTGACTACGATAAAATACGAGAGGATAACATCAGTGAGTATGGCAATGGAACTAGACACCTGTCATTTTTAAGTAGACTTTATACTGATAGAACACATTTTATTTTTGAGCTCATCCAAAATGCCGAGGATGCAGGAGCGACTGATATACACTTCAACCTTTTTGACGATAGGTTAGAAATCACACATAATGGTCGACTTTTTAACGAGTTAGATGTAAAAGGGATATGTGGAGTAGATGATGGAACAAAGGCAGAAGATCTGACGAAAATTGGAAAGTTTGGTGTAGGTTTTAAGTCGGTATATGCCTTTACAAATACTCCAGAGGTGTATTCAGGTGATGTAAGTTTCAAAATAGAAAACTATGTGCGTCCGTTTTCAATACCATCAAAATTGGAAAACAACTATAGTAAAACTCTATTTATTTTACCTCTTGGAACGGAAAAGATATCAGAAGAATTGGCACGCAAAGAAATAAGTAAATGCATTAGCAATTTGGGGGCAAGAACACTTCTTTTTCTAAAAAGAATACAGGAAATAGAGTACACGCTCCCCGACTTATCAAGTGGTGTATACCTTCGAGAAGAAAAACAACGAGGGTCGGCTCGACAAGTATGTGTTATCGGAGAAAAGGATGGTGTTGAAGAAGTTGAAAACTGGCTTATTTTTGAGCGTCCCATACAGGTTGAAGAATCATCTCAGGTTGTACGAGTTGAACTTGGCTTTAGATTTGATGCAAAAGACAAGAATCAACAGAATGATGAAAGCATCGAAAGGGTAAAGGAATCACCTCTATTTGTATTTTTCCCCACAGAGAAAGAAACCAAGTTAGGGTTCTTAATCCAAGGCCCCTATACGACTACACCAGGTCGCGATAACATAATAGAGGACGACTGGAACAAAACACTCGTTAATGAAACGGCATTATTAATTACAGAGACACTACCCAAAATAAAAGAGCTTGGGCTTTTTACTGCTTCTTTTTTAGAAACCCTTCCTATTGATCCTAATGATTTTCCGGAGAACAGCATGTTTTATCCTATTTTCGAGTCGGTTCGAGACACATTACAAAAAGAAGCACTTCTCCCTGCTGAAGATGGTTCATTTATCACTGCAGATAATGCATTACTTGCTGAAGCTGATTGGTTAATTGATTTACTTAAGGATAATCAGCTGAAGTTGCTATACCTAAATGGGAAAAAATGGATTCATCAAAAGGTTGGTAAAGGAGCTCTTAAAGAATATTTTAAGAAAGTATTGGGAATTGAAACGATTGACACTGATGGCTTTGCAAGCAAAGTTGATAATCAATTTTTTAAAGAACAGAGCGACCAATGGTTGATGAAATTTTACAGTCAGCTTTCAAAAAACAAGGCACTATGGGAAAAAAACACATACTATTGGCAGGCTTCTGCTAAAACTTTACGAAATAAAGAATTCATTCGGATTCAAGATAATTCTCATGTTAAACCTTTTGACAATGATGACAAGCCACAAGTCTATTTGCCAACGAGCATCCCTCATAACTACCACCCCAATACTGTAAAAATTGAGATTGCCAAGGATGAGCCTGCACGTAGGTTTTTGTCAGAAGACTTAAAATTATCCGAGTTCAACAAAGTACACGGAGTAATTGAATGTATATTACCGAAATATCGTAAACAAATTGAGTCACTCCCTGATAAAGAAGAGCATTTGAGAGATGTTGATATAATAATAGATGCTATGGAAACGGACTCTCAAAAGGATTATGATTTGTTGAAGAAAGAACTTAAAGAAGCATCTTTCATTCGATCGAAATTATCAGATTACAATAAAAGATATTATAAACCCAGTGACTTGTATTTTTCAAACGAATCTCTTGACCAATACTTTGAAGGAGACCCTGACGTACAATTTGTAAGTCCAATCTACGATAAAGCCGCATCGGATTTATTTTTCAAAATTGGAGTTGTGAAGAAAGTTCGTATTAAAAAGAGAATCCCAAATAATCTGGGGCATATTGAAATTTGTGATAGGCACAGTTTTCATAAAAGAGGAAAAAATGGTTTTGACCCTGATATAATTGTTTATGGATTAGAAAATGCACTTTCAAATGTAACGCTTGAAAAGAGCCGTTTTATTTGGAATGAGATTGTTATACCGAATAAAGAATGCATAAAAGGCATCGTTGAAAACTCAACAAGAGAAGCATTTACTTCTATTGATAAAGAAGAAAATATTACCAGTTCTTTCGGAAATCTTCTAATGAAAAGCAAATGGCTTCCTGGACCAAATGGCTTTTGTACACCATTTGAATTGAGCATTAATGATCTTCCAGAAGAATTTGAGCGAAATGATAAAGTCGCTGAACTTCTGGGAATGAAAAAAGATCTTATCAATAAATTGGCCGCTGAAGTTGGTGTACCAGCGGAGGATATAGAGTTGCTGAAGAATTATCCGAAAGAATTCAATGAATTCAAATCATCATTGAAATCCGAAATAAATGAATCAAAAACAAATAACTTACCTGCATTCCCAGTAAGACCTGTAACTAATCCGGAGAGGCGTCTTGAGCATCAATACGAGAAACAATCAAATGCACCAAATAGGCAGTACGAAAAAAGAGAGAGAAATGTGCGAACAACAAATGACTTGATAGAACCTAAGACATGGCTTAGAAACCAATACACCAATGACCATGACCAAATGGTTTGCCAAATCTGCAAAAAGGAGATGCCTTTTAAAACACGGGATGGTTCTTACTACTTTGAAAAAAAGGAAATTTTCTCAAGCAGGTTTTTACCCAAGGAACAAGAGGCTCAATACCTTGCTCTTTGTCCTCTTTGTGCTGCAAAATACAAGGAATTCATAATAAGCGACGATGATGTGATGATGGAGATTAAGGGCAAAATTATTAACGCTGATGGTTGCGAAATTCCAATTCTGTTCGGAGAAGAAGAAGCAAGCATTCGTTTTGTTGAGACACATTTCCATGATTTAAAGCTTATTCTCCAAAACATAAAAGAGTAAAGAATATTACTCTTTTATGAGGCACTTTACAGATTTTGAGATATAAAAAAACGTTTACTTCACAGACTAATACCAGACTGTCAAAAAAAGGGGTAGCTCACAGAACTTATAAAACTTAAAGAATATGAAGACAAAGATTATAACATTGACTATTGTATTTTTTGTAATTGTGGCGTTTGCTCAAAGTCAAACCAGACAGTCCAATACAGTTCAACAAAAACTAGTTTCTGAAAACACCATTTACCAACTATTTCCAACTCAAAACTTTTGGACTTTTATTAAGCTCGACACACGAAATGGTAAAATGTGGCAAGTTCATTTTACTGTTTCGGACGATGGTTTACGAGGTGAATTTATATTGAATATACTTCCACTTGTAACTAAAGACAAAGAAGTTAATGGTAGATTTACACTCTATCCGACTGAAAATATTTACAACTTTTTGCTACTAGACCAAATTGATGGTAAAATATATCAAGTACAATGGTCAATGGAGTCTGAAAATAGAGGTGTTATTCCAATTGAATAGTTGACTATGGTTGAATTGAATCACTTTGAAAAGGTATGTGAATGCATTTATAAAGTTGAACGTTATTCTGTTCGTGATAACGGAGCAGTATTACGTTTTCCTCTTGACATTAGACGACCAAGACCAACCGACAATAAATGGACTTTTGGCAAACTAAACAGTAAGACAGGCTATTTAGAAATCGCTTCAGTCCGTATTCATAGAATAGTTGCAACTGCATTTCACGGAGAACCGCCAACAAAAGAACACGTTGTAGACCATATTGACACAAATAAACAAAATAATAGCCCAGACAATTTACGTTGGGTAACAAGATTAGAAAACATTTTGCTTAATCCAATCACAGCAAGACGAATAGAACTTGTTTGCGGAAGTGTGGAAGCATTTCTTGCTAACCCTTCAAAATTTCGTGACAAGTTTCAAGAGCCTAACTATAAATGGATGTGTACAGTTAATATTCAAGAAGCACAAACAAGTAAGGAAAGGCTATTGGCTTGGGCAGAAAGTGAGAAACCATTACAAGGAGGAACATTGGGAGAATGGATTTACAATCGTAGTTTACCAAAAGGGCAAGTTGAAAAAGTACCAGATTTTACAAATTCCTTAACACAAAACGCAAAACAAAAGAATTGGAAAACACCGACTGAATTTCCTTGTTGCCCTCAAGAAAGTGGGAGCAATCCCATTATATCATATTTTGCAAATTTAAAAAGGGAAAACATATTTTCACAAAATGAATATTCAAAATCAATCATTGAAAATTTTGCAATTTCAAAAGACGAAAATGTTTTGTGGATTATGTGCAAGAACTTTGATGATAGCGCAATAAAACCGTACTCTTTGGCAGAGGTAACTTATCAAAATGGAATTTTCATTCATAATAGTCTTGGTAGTTTTTTCCAAAAAGACAGTGCAGAAAAACAGTTTACTATAGCGCAAGGACTTGAATGGACTGGTGGTTTGACCTTTGATGACTTATGTTAAACGAAAAATTAATGACATATTTAAACAATGCCGAACCGCTAATCGAGTAGGCCGCCCAGTCGGCAGTTAGCCGACCGGGAGAGCCTCTCACACCACTGTACGTACGGGTCTCGTA
>MWCX01000004.1 GCA_002070265.1 Bacteroidetes bacterium ADurb.Bin174
GAGATTTTTTGCCGCGATTATCGCAACTTTGAGATTCGTAAGACTGGAAAAGTCACTCTCATGAATACCGCCAAAATAGTTAAAGGTGAAAAGGTTTCAGCAAAGACAAAGGTTACGGGTCACAAAGCAATGTATTGGTATACAATATAGTGACGGAACAGGACCGTCCGGGAAGCCTGTAGATTGAAGACAAAGGAGATTATCATGGATTTCAAGAATATTCCAACCTACGATGAATGTATGGCTCTAGTCAAGTCAAAGGAATCCTTTATTGTCAAGAGAGAAATCGTAGACCATGTTCATGTAGCTACCTTTTCTTATCGTCTTGCTTCCTATTCTGACTTCATGCTTCCTAAGGCTCGGAATCTTCGTGGATTGATGTTTCGCGAAGACACTAAGGAGCTTTTGGCTATTCCGTTGCATAAGTTTTGGAATCTTGACGAAAATCCTTCTAGTGAATTTTCTGTGCTTAAGAACAAGAAGATCTTTCGTGTAACGGAAAAGTATGATGGTTCTCTTATCTATTTCTACCTTCTCAATGGTGTTTTGCATGCCAAGACGAAGATGAACTGTTATGCTGAGCAGGCTGATTGGGCCATGGACATTGTCAATTCAAATCCCGTGTTGAAGTCTGCTATTATCAAGGCTATCAATGACAAGTTTACTCCGATGTTTGAATTGGTTTCTCCTCGTAACCAGATTGTTATACTGTATACCAAAGAAGAACTTCGTTTTATTGGTATGCGCAGCATGGTCGATGGCAGCTATGTTTTTGAGAATCTGCCGGGTGTCTTGCCGGTTGACTATTTTACCATGGATTCTCTGGAATCGATAGTCAATGTAGTCCAGAATTATGATGGTCATGAAGGTTTCGTTGTTACTTTCGAAGATGGTGATATGGTTAAGATTAAGACAAATGAATATTATAATCTGCATCATCTTCGTGACGGAGTTCTAAATGAAAATGTTCTTGTTGACATGATTTTAAACGAAAAATTTGACGATGCTAAGAAGGTTTTTTCCAACGATCCAAACCTTTCGAAGTATATTGCTGAAATAGAATCTGCGGTTGTCAGCAAGTATAACCATTTCATCTCGGTTTCCAATGATTTCTATGTTGAAAACCAGGATCTGGCTCGTAAGGATTTTGCGATCAAAGCAAAGTCTGAATTGAATGAAATCTGTTTTGGTCTAGCAATGTCAATGTATGTCCATGGCAAGATCGATGAAGTTAAGTTCAAGATTCGATTTGTCAACGACAAACTCTGGAAATAATTTAAGGAGATGGTTTAATAATGAAATTCTGCCGCTGGGGTGGTCTAAGTGCGGTAAAATACAAAAAACCTAAATACGATAACGGCAAACAATTTTCTTCTGAATTTCACAGACCACCCCGCCGTTATGGTATTTATGCTTTTCCCTGGCCGTTTATTGAAATGTTTCTTGTATATTGGAAAAGTGACTACAAAGATCTGAATAAAACATATCGTATTTTTGATTATGAAGGTGAATTTTGGTGTCATTTTGTTAAAAGCAGTCATAGCAGCATAATCAAAGGAAGTTGGGTTTTGACTGATACTGATGAATATCCAAGACTATTCAAAGAACATTGCAAATGGCAGAAGAAAATAATGTACAAACGCTGTTTTGGTGAAGATAGTTTATGCAAACATCCGTATATTAGACCATTAGGAGGTTTTAATGGCAGAGACGATTTAGAAGTATTTATCGAAAAGTCTGTGTAAGTTATAAATTAATATTAGGAGGTAATGTAAAATGAAAAAGATATTAGGATGCATTTTAATTGTTTTAATGCTAACATTTAGTTTAGTATCATATGCGGAAGCAGCTCCTGGAAATCATGATTTCAATAAACCAATGCAGTTTAATACTGAAATGAAATTCAAGCAATTTAATCCAGGACAATTTAATCCAAATATGAAATTTAAGTTTGATAATCATTTCAAACAAGAACTAAATCGGCAATATCATGACAATATGAAGTTTAAGCACAACTATAATGATTATCATCGAAACAATTATAAACACTACAATAATTGGGGATGGTACAGACCGTATCCTAAGCCATATCGATATGATTATCACTACAATTATAAACACTACAATAATTGGGGATGGTACAGACCGTATCCTAAGCCATATCGATATGATTATCATTATAATTATAACTATAATAACAATACTGATGAATGGTTAGTCGGATTGCTTATTTTGCAAATGCTGATGCAGTATAGCCAAGAGCGTCAAATTCAACAAAATATTGAACAAAACTATATTACGAATGATCAATATAATTCAAATAAACTCTCAAATGAGCAAATGGAACAGTTAGATAAAATGATGGAGAATCCTGAGTTTAGAGATCTAGTTGAAGATATTTTAAAGAACAAAAATTAAATTCAATTAATATTTAAAGTCTTTGAGCGGGTGGAAAATTCACCCGCTTTTACTATGTACATTACCTAAAATTTATGATATAATATCTCATGTAGCCAACCAAACTCAGTTAGGAGAGATATTAATGAAGATTATCAGTCCGAGGCAGACAATTGAGACGGTTAGATATGAGTTGTTCTTTGAAGTGGAGCCCGGAGCTGGATATTCTTTTGATTGTGACAAAAACGGGAATGTGTTTATCGACGAACTTTCCGATTGTGCTCTCAAGAATTATAGGGATTGTCTTCGTTGGAAGAATCCTCGAAGTAGGGTTATTGAACTTAAGTCTTCCTATCGCCAGCCGGCTCTTGGTGAGTGTGAGTGTGGTCGGACAGTTGCTCTAGAGGATCCTCTCACCAATGAGTGTGAGTGCGGTCGCCTTTACAATATGGCTGGACATGAACTTGCACCTAGGTCTCTCTGGGAAGAGAATTACGATGATGAATATTAAGGAGAATTGGAATGATTGAAAAGCTTGTTGCATATTTCGCTGATAATTACAACGATCTTTTTGATAAGATGATTGAGTGTGACCATGGTGAAGCTGGCCGCCTCAATCCATATCATGAGGAAGGTAGTGTATGGAACCATACCAAGATGGTTCTCGATGCTGTTCAGGACAAGAACGATCTCGATGTTCTCGTATCTGCTCTTTTACATGATATTGGAAAGGTTTATGCGAGAGAAGTTAAGGGTGATAAGGTTTGCTTCTTTGGGCATGCTGGAATATCAACCTTCTACGCTATCGATATTGTTGAAGATATTAAGAAGAATCTTTCCGGATTTAAATGGATTGATGTTGCCAAGATCTTAAACATGATCAATATCCATGACATCTTTTTCATCAACAAGACGAACTTATCTGCAAAGGATCTTGCTAGCAAGCTTTCTGGCTATGGATCAGACTTTGTTAACAAGTTGATCATGTTGGCTTCAGCCGACAATCGTGGTCGTATTTGCAAGAACCGTGTAGATGAAATCGATTTTATTGAATATTCAAATGAAGTCCTTGATCGTGTCTTAATGTCAGAATTAATTAAGGAGTATGGTGAAAATGATTATAAGAGGAATGGGAATAATGTAGCTATTGTAATGGTTGGGTTGCCTTATTCTGGTAAGTCCACGCACATCCAGGGCATGTCCAATTCAAATGACTATGCGGTAATATCTCGAGATGATATTGTCATGTCCCTTGCCAATGGTGAATCATATAATAATGCCTGGGTTAAGGTTGATCAGCAGAAGGTCAATCGTCAGCTTGACATTAATCTTCGTTCAGCTGTGAATAATAATAAGAATTTAATTATTGACATGACGAATCTATCTGCTAAGTCTCGCAGAGGTAAGATCAATATGCTTTCCGATGACTATACAAAGTATGCCTGGGTTTTTTATGTTGGAATGAGTGAACTTAAGCGTAGGATGGATATCCGTAAGGATAAGGTTATTAATAATGATGTTATTTTAGGAATGATGAAGCAGTATACCATTCCTATGTTTGATGAGTTTGATTCAATTTCTTTCTTATATGGGGATGGATCATTTCAGATGGTTAACAATTTTTAATCATTGATAATTTGAAAGGAGAATGTAAATGAATATTATTGAGAGGTTGAAGGAACTGCAAGCGGTGGCGACGCCGGGGCCGTGGAGAATAAACTACAGCGACGTCGGCGACGAGGAATACATCGACGTCCCCGGTGGGATCATCGCTGAAAACGGTTTTCATGTCGTTTCGGAAGAGGGGGGCTTGTGCGACCTACATCAGGCATGGACAGTTGAAACCCTTGAGGCCAACGCTGACCTGATTGTCACCCTGCGCAACAACGCCGAAGCCCTGCTCGAACTAGCGGAGGCGGTGAAGCTATACAAGGAAATGGCGTATGAAAATCACGCCAACAATTACGCCCGTATGTGCGTCGCTCTCGCCAAGCTGGAGGCTCCCCATGATTGAGCCGTGCCCTATGCCAGGTTGCGATATGGTGTTTTACAAGGTTTTGGACGCCGAAGGATGCTCCTGCAACGGTGGTGACAGCAAGTGGAGCCTGCCGACACAGAACGATGACGGAACGTGGACTCCCGGCGAGTGGATGCCGGAGATTGAGGGGCCTCTGGTGGAGTGCGAGCGCGGCTATCACATCGCCACGAGGGAGCAGCTGGTGCAATGGCTCAACGCCCGAATCTTCGTGGCCGAAACGGACGGGGAACTCATCGAATCGACCGATCACGAAAAGTGGGTTGCCCGCAAGGTGCGGCTAGTCTCCGAAATCGCGTGGGATGAACGTACTGCGCGTCTGTTTGCCTGCGACTGCGCCGAACACGTTCTGCACCTATACGAAAAAAACTGTCCGAACGACACAAGGCCACGCAAGGCAATCGAAACCGCACGGGCCTACGCAGAAGGGAAATCCACGGAAGAGGAATTGGCCGCCGCTATGGCCGCCGCTTGGGACGCCGCTTGGGCCGCCACTAGGGCCGCCGCTATGGCCGCCGCTAGAGACGCCGAGCGGGAATGGCAGACCGAACGGTTGGCCCAATACCTCAACGGTGAGGTGTAGGTGATGATGATTGAGCCTTGCCCGTACTGCGGGAGTGAAGTGCGTTTTGACCTTGGGACGTTATGCGTGCGTTGCCCGGCCTGTTTTTACACCGGGCCGGATGACGACGAGGGCGCGGTCAAGCACAACCGCATCTCCCGCATCGTCCGGGCGGCGGCGGAATATCATCGAATCAGGAGCCTGTCGCTCATGTCGGGCCATCTCTACAATGACCCGCTGGATAGGCAAGCAGAACGTCGTGCGATAAGAGCGATTTTTGATGCTGTGGAAGGGGGCGTGGAGTGATGAATGACGATTTCCCGTCACGCCGTCGGTGCCACGGTCTTGTCGTGGCGAACCGTAGCAACCGCCGGACATGGAGGCGGTGGGGATGGCTCCCGACGGAGTTGTTCGAGAAGGCGCGCGAGGACAGGACGCTTTTGCGCCTGTGGCGCAACGGCTATTTCGGCAAAGGGGGCGCGGAGTGATGAAGATTGAGCCATACCTCAAACCAGGCTGCGTAAAGAAAACATCTACGTATTTCTGCTGCCCATATTCACGCAAAACAGCTAACCAGTGTCCATTCAGGGAAAAGGGGCTGATTGTGTGGTGTAAGAAATTCTTGTATACACCTGTATTTGGTGCATTATGTGCGAACGAAAAAGCTTGGGACGCCATGGAAGGGGGTAGGAGTGATGGCTAGGTCACGTATGGTGTCCGTATGTCGTCTCCAGCGCATGGAACGCCGTGGCTACGCCAGGTTCAGCTCATTGTTTTGGCAAGAGGTATTCCAGAGTGGAGAAAAACGGTTGACACCGTATCTGCTTAGTGAAATCTTAAAGTTCGAACATGTTGCCATGACACCACTTCCAATCAAGAAAATACCTGGAGGATATTTCTTCTCTAGTGATGACCAGTTGTCAGTATTGCGTGGATACGAAGATGCTATGCTACAACTTGCCAAAGCTCGCGCTATTAGAATCTAGAGATATTACATAGAATTAATTGAAAAATAAATTGAATTGACGAGGTTATGCTAATGAAAATTGGAAAATTTGAGTTTAATTTTTCCATAGACAACCAATGGTTAGGTTTAAGGGCATTTTGGAATAAAAGCGTCAGATGGAATTGGTATGACATGACATTAATTCAATTAAATGCCGATTATATAAACTATAAAAGAATTGATAAAACTAAGACAATTAAGATGGCTGATAAACCAGAATTTGATTATCTTCGAGATCTTATGCAAAAGGTAGATGAAATTCAACAATCGATTGAAATTAATATCGGTTTAGTTGGTTTTGTATTCACATTTACTGGGGAGAAATTAAAATGATATTTAAATTCAATGAAAAAACTGAATTACCATTTCGAAATTTAATTGAAATTATCAGTGATGACAATCGCTCATTTATGACGATCAATTTCAACCCAGTCCTGATAATTGGTCTTAATACATTCTATCTGAATATTATCAATTTAAGTTTCATGAAAGATGTTTGTATACCAGGTTTTGAATTCAATATTACTTTACCGTTAATCTCTATCTTCTTTCGAAAAAATTATCCTGCATCGGATGAGTTTTTTGAAGAAATGCACCGCAGAGCTGAAGAGATGAAAGAATAACCAAAACTTAATACAACTAGCCGTGTACATTAGCCGAGGGTTGTGATATAATATCTCTTGTCAGGCCAAATTATTACAGGAGATGATTTTAATGACAATGAATTTGAGGTTTTTCCGGATTCCCGTTGATCTCAATAAGCCCGAGGATTTCATGCGTGAAGATCTTATTGCTGAGGCTTTTCAGGCCCGGAAGGTTGCTGTCAATAAAGACGGAACTAGTGTTGCTTTTATCATGGATAATTGGATTGGTTTAGCCCACACTCAAATTCTCAATGATGTCAAAGTCGTGGAATTTGATTTTATTAGTCGCGGCAAGACTCCTCTTCGTTATTCCTTTTTCATGAACGCGACCTCAGTAAAGGCTCTTGGAGATCTATTCCGGAAGCTTCCCCGGTTTGATTACGATGAGATTTTTAAAGTTGAACTTACTGAGTAAACGGAGGTAAATTAATGGAAGTATTGTTTAAAACTATTTTTGGTTCGCAATTGTACGGTACAAATACTCCCAATAGCGATGTTGACTATAAGGGAGTATTTTTGCCTAATCTTAAAGATGTTCTGGTTGGAAAGGCTAAACTCGATTCGAGTGTCAATACTTCCAACAAAGAGGACCTGTCCGCTAAATCGGGTGCTGGTGTAGTTGAAACTGAGATGTATCCGCTGCAAAAATTCGTTAAACTTGTAATGGATGGACAAACAGTTTCTATCGATATGCTTTTTGCACCTAAAGAATATTGGGTTGAATTTAATCCGGAGTGGGAATATATTCATTCCATTCGGCACCAATTCTTATCCAAGAATATCCGTGCTTTTGTCGGATATTGCCGAACTCAGGCGGCAAAGTATGGTATCAAAGGTAGTCGTTTGAACTGCGCAGACAAGTTTGTCAAATTTCTTAAAGGCGTAGATCAGGACGCTGTTCTTGGTGTTTATGTAGAGGATCTTAAACCCTTAGTGGACGATAACTCCATTCTCCATATTGAAGATGAGCAGCACCTGAGCTATCTGGACGTATGTGGGAAGAAGTTTTTGTTTTCCACTAAAGTAAAGCATAATCTTCCCTCGCTTGAGAAGTTCCTTGAGAATTATGGTGCTCGAGCAAGAATGGCAGCAAATGACGATGGTGTGGATTTTAAAGCAGTCTCTCACGCTTTTAGGGCAGCTTATGAAGTAAAGGAATTGGTTGAAACTCATGATCTTAAGTTTCCATTAAAAGATAGTCAATTCCTTCTTGATGTCAAAACTCATAAATATGTGTATCTTGACATTGCACCAAAGTTGGAAGATCTTGTTGACGAAGTTACTGAATTGGTTAAAAATAGTGACTTACCTGACAAACCTCCAGTAGATCATGAAGCATTGATCTTAAAGTTTTATAATTTAGTATAATAAAAGAGGGAGATTAATCTCCCTCTTCCTCTTCTTCATCATCGTCTTTTAATTCAAATCTTTCCTTCATTGTATCTGGTTTAACACCATCTACTCTGTAACCTTCAAGTTTTACTGATGCATCAACTTTTCTTTCTAATGGTTCAACTATTCCAATACAATCAATATATTCTTCTTCATACCACTCGCAAGTATCTGCAAAAAACATTGAATCTGCTATTGGTGACATCAAAAATGCTTCATACCCTCTTGCTGTACCTTCATCCATTCCCCTAAAATGCTTTAACCAGAAGTCAATCTCAAAGCTAGGTTTAACGATATTATAATAATCCAATGTTCTATGCACCTCCAGTATATTTTCTTCGCATATAATTAAATTTTATATCGACTATTTACATCTTAAGATTATTATGGTATAATACTTAAGTTATAGATAAGCTACAATTTTATTAAAAGGAGTTTGATTGTAATGATTAAGAGAATGATTGGAACTGTAAAAGATCTTAGTGGATTTATTGTCGTAGCCCATTCTACAGGTATGCCTCTTAAGAATTTCAACTCCTGGAACAAGTTCTATAAGTGGCTAGATGTCAATGGTTATAACATGTCTGGAAATGTAGTATTTAAGTGGGAAAAGTAAAGGAGATAAATTATAATGGAGATTAAATTTAAACCGGAAGATAAAGCTGAATCACTTGAACAGCTATTTGAAATGATGTTTGGTCGTTCCACAGCAATTGAAAGTGGAAAATGTGTATCATGTGGTAAGGAAGTTACCAGGGAAAGTCTGAGAAATGAAATTTCATTTAAAGAATATACAATTTCTGGTCTTTGCCAGGAATGTCAGGATGAAGTTTTTGGCGCAGATTAAAGGAGATAATCGATTTGACTGAATGCCCAAGCTGCAAGATGAATTCGATGCGATATACGACAAAGATCGCATGCGATAAAGATTCTTTTGTAAATGTCTTTGTGTGTCAAAAGTGTGGATTTATTGTTAAAAAGACTGAAACTTCTGATAAAGGGAAGTGGTAGCCATATCATGAGTAGAGTAAAGATACATACAGTGGATCAACCAGATTCTGATACGACGACATTTGTTCTTTCTTGTGATCGACTAGAAATCTTAAGAAAGACTATGTCGTCATTTTTATCTACAAGAGATTATGAAACTAAAATGGTCATTGTTGATGATTCTGCAAAAGAAGGAATATTTGAAACATTAGTTGCAGAATATGGACATTTTTGTGATGTTATATGTTTTCCTACCAATAGATCTCAATGGTGGGCAATGGATTTTATGGTTTCCTATTGTGATACTGAATATATTTTCTATCTTGAAGATGATTGGGAATTTCTAGCTTCAGGCTATCTTAATGCTTCTAAACAAATTTTACAAAAATATCGAGATATTGGAACAGTTGATATTTCTTGGAGAACATTTGAATGGCAAGGTTTTGATTCATACTATAAAGAATTAATTGACGATATGTTTTACTATAAGAAACCCTGGAAAATTTCAGACTATCATCTGCACTGGTATGGTTGGATTGGCAGTCCTAATCTAAAACGCAGAGACGATTTAATCATGCTCGGTCGAGTGGAAAAGTGGTTTAGTGAGTGGAATATTGATCGAAAGTTTTTAGCTTTAGGCTTTAAAGCAGTGTTTCTAAATGGTCAGTATGTAAATCACTTGGGTGACGACTGTTCAAGAATGGCTGGCCGAAGACCAAATGACGGGACTATCCCTTATGACTACATTCCACCTGAAGTCAGTAAGAATCGTATTTACCCAAAGCTAGACTACATGTTCCTAGACAGTCACTGGCAGAGTCCATATGAAGTAACTCTAGTTACTGCTTTGTTAGACATTGGTCGCAATGATCGAGATTTTTTTGAACATTATGTAAAAGGTCTAGACCAATTACTTGAGTGTAGAAATCCACTAGTGGTCTACGCTGAACCACAATATCACCAGTATATATTGGAAAAGCGTGGAAATCTACCAATACAAGTTAAATCATTTAACAAAGAGTATGTTGAGAGTTGCACGCCTTTTGATGAAATTCAGAAAATTATATCGAGTGAATCTTGGATAAATCAGTCATCTTGGATGAAAAATAGTGTAATCTGTAATCCTTACTACATTCCTCTCACGTTGGCAAAAGTAAAATTGCTTGATGAAGTATCAGTTGAGAATGTTTTCAATAGCTCCAGGTTCTTCTGGATCGATTCTGGTATGTATAGCAGCTATGGAGTAACTGAGCACATAGATACTTATAATTTTAATAAGTTACCGTATGATGATCTATTTTTAACTTCATACCCATACTACACCGACTATGAAATACATGGATACGATATTAACGTTATCGACACTTTGTTTAATTGTAAACCAAACTATGTGTGCAGAGCAACATTGTTTGGCGGCGGCCGGGCAGCTATAGAAAAATTGATTCCGTTTTTTGAAAATACCGTTAAAATATCATTAAAAAATGGAGCAATTGGAACAGAAGAGGCGATCTTTACAGTTATGAGCGCGCGCAGTGGTTCTACAATATTGTGTCCCATGAGAGTATATGCAATGCCCAACGGTGATATTAAAAATCTTTTAGATATAATTAGGAGTAGATGATATGCAACAATTCCGTTTCCATGCACTTTCACTTCCTCATACAGTCACAAGCAAAGAATATGTTGCGTGTGCGTATACACAAAAGTGCTTCAAGTTCTGTAAAATGATGACAGAACGAGGTCACATAGTTTATCATTATGGTCATGAAGAATCGGATGTCCCTTGTACCGAACATGTAAGTGTACTATCAAGCGAAGATTGGAAAATAGCTTATGGCGATCATGACTGGAGATCAAATTTCTTTAAGTTTGATTGTGGTGACCATGCCTATCAGACATTCTATAGAAATGCAATAAGAGAAGTTGGTTTACGTAAGCAACCAAACGATTTCATCTTACCATTTTGGGGTGCTGGTGTCAGACCAATATGTGATGCGCATCCGGATCTTATTACAGTTGAACCAGGCATTGGTTATGCAGGTGGACATTGGGCTAATTTTAAAGTTTTTGAATCTTATGCCATGATGCATGCTTATTATGGTCTGCCTTCAGTTGGAACCTGTATGCAAGGTTGGTATGATGTAGTCATTCCAAACTATTTTGATCCTGATGATTTTGAATATAAAGAAGATAAGAGCGATTACTTCTTATTTCTTGGTAGAGTCTATGAAGGAAAAGGTATTCATATTGCTATTCAAGTAACTCAAGAGATTGGAGCTACACTGATTGTTGCAGGTCAAAACAACTTATATGATTGCGGGTATAAAGAAATTCCTAAACATGTCCAGTTTGTTGGATATGCTGATGTTGAAACTAGAAAACGTTTAATGTCTAACGCAAAGGGTGCCTTTATTGCATCATTGTACAATGAACCTTTTGGTGGAGTGCAAATTGAGTGTCTATTCTCTGGAACACCAACAATCACAACAGACTGGGGTGCATTTACTGAGAATAATATCCATGGTGTGACCGGTTATCGTTGTCGTACATTTGAAGAATTTGTTTGGGCTGCTAAGAACATTGATAAAATTAAACCTTCAGATTGTAGAGAATGGGCTCTTCATAACTTCTCCATGGAAAAAGTTGCTGGAATGTATGAGGAATATTTTGCAGCAATCAAAAATATTTACGGTAAACAGGGTTGGTATGAAAGAAATCCTGAAAGATCCAATTTAGACTACAAATCCCGTCATTACCCAGGTGTCTATGAATCATTAGATTATGATATAATATATAAAGAAGAAAAACCATTTGCTGACAATTTGGCTAAGTGGATTAAAGAAGCATTAAATCCAGCCGATTGTACAGATATTGGTTGTGGTCCAGGACACCATGTTATTGCTTTAAATAAAATTGGAATAGAGACAACCGGTTTTGATATTGATAAACGAGTAGATTATGATGAATATACTAGTAGAAATATATTTTGGGATAATCTATTAGACCCAGATTTTCTTGAACCAACAGATTTAGCTATATGTTTAGAAGTACTTGAACATATTGACCCACAATATGCAGATCTGGCAGTTGATAACATTGGTAAATATATTGATGAAAACGGCTATTTAATATTTACAGCAGCACAGCCGGGTCAGGGTGGAGTTGAACATATTAACTGTAGACCAAAGCAGTATTGGGTTGATAAATTTGAGAAAATTGGATTAACTAGATGCGAAGATTTAGAGAACAGCTGTATTGAATATTGCAAAAATTCTGGTTATTACATGGGTTGGTTTGTTAACAACCTATTGATATTTAAAAGGAAGTGAACACATGTGACTATTGTTGAATATGTAAATGGACTAATTGAAGAAGTAATTTCACCTAATGATAGAGAATATATTTCTGATGGTTTTCATACGTTCAAAGAATTATATGAATTTAGAATGCTTTACAATGCTGCACTTTTTAATGAATGGGCAAAGCAAGGATTGTATTCAGTCCATAAGAGTAAAAGACATTATGATGGAAATAAATGTTTCGACAGTGATGATTGGTTTGTTGTTTGCGCAATGCTTCCTACAGGACAGATAACAAATCACTATGAAATGAAAGACTGGGATATGTTTTACAATGTAATTGAATATGAAAAATGTTTATTCGAATACGATGGTCATACAGCTAAAGATGTAATAGATAGGTTACATAAATTCATAATGATGTGAGGAATTGTTATGGGAATTGGAATTGAAAAAATGCTTGGAAAAATAGTTCGAGTTGAATTTGGTCAAGTATCAGATTATCCGTTTTTATTCGGTATTCAATATGAGTTCTTGACTAATGGTTGGTCGGTTTGTGGTTCGGATGTTGTTAACACTAATATTGAGGCACATGGTAAAGGTCCAGATGGGCAAGCATTAATGCAATGTAGATTAGGAGAAATGTTATATCGTTTAATATTTACAATGAATGAAGCGCGGGTTAGCAGTGTAGAGAAGTTAGTTGGTATTCCAGTTGAAGTTACATATGAAAACAATCAATTTAAGTCATTTAGAATATTAAAAGAAGTTATATAAAACTTAATGTTTATTTAATTACAATTGCCTAAGTTTATGATATAATATCCATGTGCAGCTAACTCGAACTTACGAGGAGATGAGTTGAATTGACTAAGATTGATGCCGAGGATAAGGTTGTTCCGGTTGTTGGAATGAAGGCGACTTATTGTATGTGGTCAGATCGCCAGGTCTATACAATTATCGCCGTATCTAAGTCTGGTAAAGTCGTCACTGTTCAGCGTGATAAAGTCATTCCGATTCATACTACGGAGGATCTTGGTTGGAAGAAGGGTGGATTTGGAGCAGTAGCAACTGATCAATATAAACAGAAGTGGGAGACTATTGCTGATCCTGAGGGTTCTATCCGTAAGTTCTCTCTTCGCAAGAATGGTCGTTGGTGTGCCGTTGGAGATTCTGATCGCGGATGCGTTCTGATTCTCGACGTTGCAAATGAGTTTTACGACTACAATTTCTAAGGAGGAATAAACAATGCATCCCTTGATCGCAATGTTCTTTCTATTTATTCTTATCTATCCAATATATCTATTTTCTAAACATCCATTTTAAAATGAGGTGTATGTTATGAAAGATAAACTTAATATTAATAACCTAAGATTACTCTAAGTAAAAAAGAAGTTGAAGATATGATTGTTGAGTATCTTAAGAAAAGCAAAGGTTTAGGTAAATTGCTATGTCTATGTGGAGTTCATGATTGGCGAATTGTTAAAAAGTCTGCTGGGGATCGTAGATATTGCAAAAGGTGTCCTGAACGACAATATTGGGATAATGGTCCTTTGAATATGGAATTAGATGCATCTCATTTAGATCCATTTTATGACATGCGATCTATAGGTGAATGGGTAAAATTAAATAATGATTCCGAATAAGTAGTTTTAAATAGAAAATTAATATTTTTGACCAGTTTACAAAACTTAAAATATATGGTATAATATTTTTTGTGTTGCTGGGGGTATGACGTAATCGGTAGCCGTAACTGACTTAAAATCAGTTGTCCATAGGACGTCCCGGTTCAAATCCGGGTACCCCCACCATTAAAAAATTGTTATCCAAACTTAATATTTGGAGAGTAAAATGAAAGTTTATTGTTGCTGTTGTGCAAGACAGATAGTTAATAATTATCCAGCATATGTGAGCAATGATTATATTGTTACAGATTTAGCACCGATTGTAATGGGACCTAGAAAATATTGTTGTCATGAGTGCGGTAAAGATTTGGATGAAAACGGCAATTTTCCGGGAGAAACTTGATAAATGTTAAATAAATTGGTCCTCTCGTCTAATGGTTAAGACACCAGTCTTATAAACTGGCTATGGCGCCAGATTAGCGCAAGATCTCAGTTCGAATCTGAGGGGGACCACCATAAGTTTAAACTGAGGTATCGTCTAGCGGCTAGGACACCCATGGGCGAGCTCCGGAAACATAGGTTCGATTCCTATTGCCTCAGTGAAAAAAAGAAAATTTAATAATCTCTTTGTCGTCTAATTGGTAATAAGGATATTTTGGTAGGAATTGATCAGCCACCAAGAAAGATGGAGGTTCGAAGCCTCTCAGAGAGATTATATGATATGCGCCCATAGCTCAATTGTAGAGTACATGCCTGATTAGCGTGTGGTTCGAGGTTCAAGTCCTCGTGGGCGCACCAAGAATATTCTCGGGTCAGTAGCTCAGCGGTAGAGCATCGCTCTCTTAAAGCGGGGGTTGTGGGGTCAGCACCCACCTGGCTCACCATAGTTTAGATATACTGATGGAGTTAAAATACCGTCGAGTGTTGGAGCAGATTGTAATAGTTGCAATTTGGGCCACAGAATACCAGGTATAAGAACGAACCTGGGTCGGTATATCTAGTAGATTTATCGGGGATATGGTGTAACGGCAGCCACGGCAGACTCAAAATCTGCTGCTCGAAAGAGCGTGACGGTTCAAGTCCGTCTATCCCCACCAATAATTTTTAAATCCTTAGTGTAAACGTGTAAACAGAGCTTTTCAATCGTTGGAGGTTGTAGACAAATGGTACCAGACAAAACTACAACTATCGGTCCTTTTGGTACGGTGTAGGACGCTAAGGATAAACTAATTTAAATTGGCCCTGTAGCCCAATTTGGGCGATTGATGGGAATTGGTATACCTTTCTGACTTAGAATCAGAAGTTTACTGGTTCGACTCCAGTATCGCCCACCAAAACAATAGCATGTCAATGTTAGTTCAAATCCGACCGGGCCACCAATTATAATAAAGGAGTGATTGATAATGCTAGATTCAGAATTTGTTTTAAAATTGAGAAACTTAATCAACAGTCATCGTATAGAGAATATGTCTGACACGCCGGATTTCATCTTGGCAAACTATCTTAAAAATTGCTTAGAGAATTTCGCTGAAGCAGTCAATGCAAGAGAAACTTGGTATGGTGCTGAAGCAGTCAATGCAAGAGAAACTTGGTATGGTAGAGAACCAGAAATTATAGAACAAGCACCAGAACGACCAGAATAAATATAGTGACCTCGTAGCTCAATGGAAGAGCATTGGACTTTTGGCAATATAATAAGAGCTTTAGTATGGAAACATATTAAAGAATTCCCTCAAATTCGGTGAACGCTTCAGATGGACTTTGAATCCTACTGGTGCCAACGCCGAGCCAAGACCAAAATGTTTAAAGCCGTTTAGTTTCTATTTCGCGAATAGAACTCATAGCCTTTAAACATCAGGTAAGGTGTAGAGACTTGACGGGGGACCCTAAGTCGATAACAACAGGTATGCTGTGCGCTGCCTATTGAATCTCCTAAGTAGCGCTTAAATTAGGAGGCCGATAAGGTGAAGGCAAAGTCCAGACCACAAACAGATGCGCATCTGGCGGTGAAAACCGTAGTGGTAAGTTAATCCAAGGGTTGAGAGTTCGA
>MWCX01000005.1 GCA_002070265.1 Bacteroidetes bacterium ADurb.Bin174
ATAAATTCTATAATTTTATTATCCATCTATGCGATTTTTTTATGTTGTGGGGCTCTTCTGCAATTGCACCCAACGGTTTGCGGCTTGGCGAAGGTGGCGATTTTCACCACAAATGTTGATACGAAGAACTGAACTTGAACCTACCACAAAACTGTCATACGAAGCACTGAACCGCCACTTTTGCCAAACCGCTGTTAGGCGCTGTTGCTCTTTCTGTCGTCAAGGTTTACTGGTCTTTTGAGTTACTGTCACCCAAGATTTGTCGAACCCAAGTGCCTTTAAAATTTGGTCTTTGTCAAGCGTTTTTGGTTGTTTGATTTTTATTACCAAACATTTCTCTGGAACGTCTTCAATGATTGTGAACTGTGAACCGTGCGGTTGCCAAGTAAAACAATGTTCTCCAGTCCTTTTGTTTGTGCCAACAAGGTTATTATTCTTGTTCCATTCCCATTTGTAAAGTTCATAGTCGTATCGAACAGTTTCAAATTCAAAAACTACAACTTCAGAAAGGTCGTTTGATTTTACTAAAACAACAGTCCGCAAATGCTTAAACTTTTCTCTGATTGCAGAAACTCTCTCGTTCCAAATTTCTAGAACAAGTTTGCCGATTAAAGTCGAGTCTGCTTTTTGGTCGCTACGTTCGCCAAATGAATAATTCGGAGAGTTTCGTCCTGAAATTAGTCTTACACGTTTTTGAGTTGATGGCTTTGTAGCTTTTACAGTCTTTGCGCCCCAAGCGGTGTTGCCCATTACAACATCGTCAAGCCCAACATTTGAAGGTTTCCAGTCTGCGCCAATGCAAGTTGCAAAAATGCTTTCCCATTCAGAACCTTCAAGTTCGGGTTTGCCTTTTGAAGCCAACAAATAGATTAACTCTTTGCCGAGCAAAAAGGGAAAGTCTTTCGGAAATTCGTTTAACGGAAAAGCCGAAACAGACTTGTTTACTGTTCTTAATTTCGGTGATTTATTGTTCTCCATAGCTAACTTCATATTCTCTTAAAACCGAAGTCATATCCATAGAGGTTGCTACAAACGGTAATAGTTTTAAAATAACTGCTTTTACTAAATTTACTGGAACTGCGTTTCCAGCTTGTTTTCTTGCTTGTCCGTCCGCAACAACAATTTTATAGCTGTCGGGAAAACCTTGTAAGCGAAACATTTCTCTTGGCGTTAGTCGTCTTTCTCCATTTACAAGTAAATAGTTGTATGATGCTCCTGCACGCAAAGCACAAGAATAAGGATAAGAACAAATATTACCTGCTTTGTTTTCGTGCCAAATAGAAAGTTTGTAAGCTGATTTGTGAGTTTCTTTTCGTTTCTGTGCAATGTATTCAGATGCGTAATGTTTTTTGTCAACCTTCTTTTCAAGAATTTCTGAAAGTGGTTTGAATGGTCTAACTGGAGAAGGAAAACTGAACATAATTGGCTCTCTGTGTCCAACGATAATTACACGTTCACGTTTTTGTGGAAGTCCATAGTCAAGTGCATTTAGAACAGCAAACTTTACATTGTAACCTAAATCTTTTTCTAAGGTCTTTATAATTGTTTTAAGAGTTTCGCCACCATTATGTCCTACAAGTTGTTTGACGTTTTCAAGCACAAAAGCCTTTGGCTTTTTGTGCTTGATTATCCTTGCAATATCAAAAAACAATGTTCCCCTAATGTCATTGAAACCTTGCATTTGTCCGATGATGCTGAAAGGTTGGCAAGGGAAACCGGCAAACAAAATGTCGTGGTCGGGAATGTCTTTTTCGTCAACTTTTGTGATGTCGCCTGTCGGTCTATGCCCAAAGTTGGCTTCATAGCTGTCTTGGCAATATTTGTCAATGTCTGATGAAAACACACACTCGGGAATGAGGTCATTTTCTATGCAGGCTTGGTCCATCGCTATCCGAAAACCACCGATGCCACAAAAAAGGTCTATAAATTTTATTCTTTCCATTGTCAAAATGTTAGTTGGTCAAATTTAATATTTTGGTCGTTATGAGGTTTCATTTTTTGTCAAAAGTTATCCAGTCTGTCTGTTGATGTAGGGTTGTCCCGCAATTGCGCCTAACGGTTCTCAGCTATACGCAGGCAGGGATTTTAACCACTGAATTACCTACGAAGAACTGAACTTCAAATATACCACTTTCCTGTCCTACGAAGCACGAAACCCCTGCTTGCGTATAGGTGATGTTGTGCCTTCGTTGTTCTTTTTCGTCCGTTTGTTTGTCGGTCGTTTTGGTCGTGGGTTGGGACAGACACACTCTTTGCCAAGCTTGGGTCTGAGAGTGGGCTTGTGCGGCTTGGCAATGTGTGTGGCTGTGAGCGTTGGCTATTTGATTTCTATTGCTTTCCATCCCCAATCATTTTTCTTTTTATTGAATGATAGTATTGCTCTTCCCTTTACCGTCTGACCGTCAGTTAGCTTACTCTCTTCTATAATTTTGGGTTCAATAAAGATGTCCTCTATAAAACCAAAGTTCTGTGGAGAAATTACCTTTATTGTTCCTTCAAAATCTTTCATTGCATCAGATGATGCATTTGAGTCAGCTTTTTTAGCAGATAGGATTTTATAAAAACCATCTTGCCCGTCACCATTAAATCTAACCTTTAGAAGGTCACCAATTTGTGGTTTTGTCAAATTGCCTGAGTAATTGAAGAATCCAAATTTCCGCTTATCCTTCACAAAATTCAGCATACTCTTGTTTTCGTTCACAAACTCAACTGCAATTATTTCTTCGGGAATGTCCTGAAACAATATTTCCTCTGCTTGCTTAATGTGACTTGAATACAAATCTTGGTTGTCCTTTTTAGTTGTAGCAGATTTATACCACTCTTGTTCTGTCCATTGCACTAATTGGTTTGGTAACTTCCATTCGTGTTTTTCTCTAGTTGAGATAATTTTTTGAATTTCCGTTTTGGCTTCATTGTACATTCTCTTTTCAATGAGCATTTCAGAAAAAGTCTGTCTTAACTTTACTAAAAAGTCTTCTGGAGTTTTTAGGCTCAAGGCTTTGCAATAGCAAGCAAACTGAATTTCTTTGTCCTCTGAAAATATTTCTGCCATCAGTTCCCACACCCAAAAGTCATTTCTCTTTTGCTTTGCAAAAGGTATAAATGCAGATAGTACATTTTCATCACTACCTGATGCCAAAAGGAGCTTTGCCTTGAAATAGGGCGGATATTGATAGTCAGGATGTTTATCTATCAAAGAGTCCAGTTTTGGCAAGAATGATTGGATCTTTTCCTTGTCAATGACTCTTTGCTGGCCAAAAGGATCTAAAGGTTCTCCTTCTAGAAGTTTTTTGGAGTATGCAATGAATGCTTGTTCAGCAATAGACATCATCTTTTTGCCTTTGAACTCCTCTTTTAAATAGTCTTCGGAACGAAGGTTCTCAAAATTCCACCAGTCGGCAAAAGTTAGATAGCTTGACCAGTTTTGATAGCCTTTGTGAAAAGCCTTGTAAATGAAAGAATAGGCCTCAGATGGCTTGGTGAAATGAAAGTCCCTGATAATTTCAAACAACTCATTGATTTTGCCATAATCAACATGTTCTGTTTTCTGGAAGGCAAAAACCAAACTGCCGATTTGCCAAGCACAATTGTCAAAAACCATTTTCTCATCTTCGGGTAATTGCAGGTCTTTAATCTTGATAAGATTTTCCTTGAAGGCTTCAAATGATTCAGGTTGAGCATTTTTTTTGATATAATCATAATACACCCATGCAGCAGCCCGCTTATTCCAAATGTTTTCGGGTTCTGTTTCCAAAGCCTGATTTGCCATTTGCAAAGCTTCATCAAGCTTTCCCGCTTGTCTAAGTTCATTGATTTCTTTAAATGACATACTCAGCTTCTTTTAGGTTGTTTACAATGGATTTGATTTTGGCAAGAAGTTCGGGGCAGTCACATTTCTTTTCTAACCGAAGCACTCGACCGAAAAAACCTGCTTTATCATATTCAAAGTCAATTATGCAAGACCGTCCATTATTTTCTAAGGTGTATCTTTCACGGTATTCGAGATGCTGGATTTTGGTAATGATTTCACCTTTTGATAAACCTTTACTGATAAAATCGAATAGATTTTTCAAGAATGGCTTTTCCTCTTCAATTGCTACATCAAATTCAATTTGGGTCAGAATACCTTCAATAGTGTTCCTGTTTACAACAATCGGAGTAGCACACTCAAGTATTTTTGTGATGGTTTCAAATAATTCATCAGAATTGGTTTGTGCAGGTAGTTTTTGGAATTTTGGATTAAATACATTTTGAGCATTTATCCAATATTTGAATGCTGCTGTTTTTCCTTCTCTTTTGAAAATATAACGCACTTCATTGCCTACTTTTTGCCAAGTTTCAATATCTATGTAATGTTTTCGGAGATTATACCACCTCTGAATGAAATGATCCTGGATGGTCAATGGTGCATCAGCTAAACCAAATTTTTCCAATTCCGGTAAAACTTCATTGATATTGATTTCAGTTGTCGGATTTGATTGTCCTGTCAACTCATTGAAGGCTTGTTGAACATTCACGTCAATAAAATTCATGCCTGAAAAGGATGAAAAATACGGTGGATTGATGCAAAACAGTTTCTTGGATGCTCTGGTAACCGCTGTATATGCCCAACGGTAAAATTCTGAATTGGTCTTACCTGAGCGGTTATGTTCCGATTCATAAAAGTTGAAGTTGGCTTGCGTTCCTCTGTCCCAAAATACAAAGGCATTTGACCATTCACCGCCCTGGGCTTTATGGCAGGTTACGGCATAACCATATTTCAGAAGTATGCAGTTAAAATACTTATCATTGATAATGGCTTCCTTAAATTCCTCTGTTCCTTTCTTGAGTTTGGGATGCCTGTTTTTGAAATCCACATAAAGGGCTCTTTGCTCTTCGGGTTTTAGGTAATTATCACCGTATAGATAGTTTTCTAAAATAAATCCGTTTATGGTTTTGGGCTGATTATTTTCATCAGGCAAAACAAGGCTAATTCCTCTCCAAGTTAATCTAACAGTTTTTGTTTTTCCTTTTTCAATGTAAAAACTAACATCTCTGCTTTCAACCTGTGGACTTGCTTCTGAAACAACCGCAAATTCACCGTTCATGATACCTAAGCGGTAATTGTTTCCTCCTATGATAACTGTGTCAGATGGTTGTATGGGTAAATCATCTCCAAATTTTTCCCTGCGAATAGCTCGGTTCAAATCAAGTGCTGTTTTGTTCTTGTAGCAGATAATGATTTTTTGGTCTTGTTGAGACTTATAAGTTTCGAGATAATCCTGATAAGCCGGATTGAAAATGTCCCGTCCATTTTCTCTCAAATCAAAATCGTTGAAGTAGCCTGAAGTAAGGCACTGCCTTATTTTAGTGGCTGAAATCAAAATGCCATTATTGGCATCCTGACGTTTCACTTCCTTCATTTCCGCTTGCGAAACAGAAACCTTGTATGTCTCACTTAAATAATTTGGATCAAGTGCGGGGGAGAAGGTCATGCCAATCGGTGGTAACTGTGCAGGGTCTCCAATGAAAATGATTTTGCTGCTTGTGATAGCTTCTTGAATTCTTCCATAAGTCACAAGGTCTCGCAACAAATGCCCACTTCCAAAGCGGAAAAACTCGCCTTGGCTCAAAATATCGCTTACCATAGACGCTTCATCCACTATCAGAACCGAATCATGAACTTCCGGATTGTTTCTGATTTTGTATTGGTACAAAAACGAAACATCGTTTTCATCTTCACCTTGTTTGATTTCCTGCAATTCCTCAAAGCTGTAAATTCCTTTGTGGATGGTGGTAGATTCAAAGCCTGTTTTTTGATTGATGACTTTTGCAGCTCTGCCAGTTGGTGCCATCAATTGATATTTCTTTTCTAAAGATTTGAGATATTCAACAAAACCCTTTAATAAGGTTGTTTTACCACTACCAGCATATCCTTGGAGAATAAACACTCTCTCATCACTTTCTAAAAAAGAATGAAGCTTTTCCAACGCATTGCGTTGGTCGTTGGTGAGATTGATATGCTGGAAATGGTCAAAAATTTTCATGGCTGAAATTCTTTCATGCAAAGTTTGATTTTAACTGTGCGGTGTATCTGCATTAATCTTTTTTCTTAAGTTGTTCAAATAATTTAGCTAAGTCAGGATTGTCGCCTAAAGTGTTGGCAGTTTTCCCCTTAAAAGTTTTTTTATTTTCAGTTTTCTTCTCTGTTAAAATACTCTGATTAGAAACATTGTATTCAATTTGTGTTATGAAGTCCTGAAGAAACCCATAGAATTTGAAGTAATATTTAGATTCATTGCCTTGTATTTTATTAAGTGTTTTTTTTTGATATTCAGATGGTTTGCTTCCTCTGTGATTCTGATTACGCATTTGATAAATTTCCTCATGCGTAAAATAAATTGAATTAAATTCGTAATCATCCCTTGTAACTTCCTTGTTGAAATAAAAAAAGTACAATATTGCTCTAAACTTCCTATTAGCCTGCCATTTAGAAAGGTCATCTATTGGATTTGTATTCTGGAAGACCAACTTTTCGATTGATGTGCCTCCATTTGTTGGGAGAACGTATTGCTTTTGGTTTCTGTCATAAAATGATTTGATAGCGATATTGTGCTTCACATTATTCCAAGTCGATACGACCCCAGTTTCAAACAAGCAATTTGTGATGTTTTCAATTTGTTGATACAGGCAAAGACAAAAATTCTCAAAATCATCTCTTCGTCTTTCATGCTCCATTTTTTTGTAATCTTGAATAAGCTGGTCTTTTATTTCTTGAATAGGGAATGAATTATAGAATTCAGTTGCTTGTTTTTCAATTTTTTGCTCAACACAATATTCATGGATATTTTGAATAACAGAATGTTTTGCTATTTCTTCAACAGGTGATGTTTCACCAATGATTTTCAATATTTCATCAATTAACCATTCATTGCCTTCAACTTTTAGAAGATCACCAATGATTTGAACAAGTTTTTTAAGTTTATCCTTATCCTTCATTTTTAGCTGTTTTTGAACCTATCGTAAAGGTTTATGCCATCATCAAGCCCTTTATTCAAGATAGCGTTTACTACACTTTCTAAGTCAATTTTTTCATTATCCTTTTTATCTTTCATTCCGGTTAATTTATCAAACCTCTCCTTCAAACCCTTATAAGTCCCATCCTCAATTCCTTTCACCATTTTCAAAAATTCCAATTTCCCGTCAAGCACATTCACCAAATGGGCATTGATGTTTTTTACATGGCCTTTATCGGCAATGTAATCCCGTTTAAAAATCTGTTCCGCTTTTTCATAGCCGTACTTTTCCCAATAGTATAGCCACATGCGGATTTGCTTCACATATCTCATGCGGACATTTACCTTGTCGTTTACAATCAAGCCTGTTGCTTCTTGTCTATACCCCGCTTTTTGTAAACGTGTTTTCTTCGGGTTGATAACCAGTTTTTGATCTTCTTCAATAATTCGCTTTAGCTCCTTGTTGAATTCTTCATCCGTATAGATGTTGTGCGGTGACGAAAATGTAATATCGTCAGCGTACCTTGTATACGTTGCACCAAATCGGTTGGCAAGTCCGGTAAGTCTGCGGTCAAGCTTATTGCAAAGAATGTTAGTTAAAGTCGGAGATGTAGGGCTACCTTGTGGGAGTACCGTTTTTTCTTCTCCATCAATTTCAAAAGGGTGAGTGCAAAGACTTGCCAACAGAAAGGCCAAAGGTTCCTTGTCGCCATTCAGGTTAAAAGGTTCGTAAATGAAGCCCATTTTCACTCTGTTACGATCGAAAGTGTGAAAGAAGTCTTTCAAGTCCATATTCAGCACATAATGATGCCCTACGTGCTTTTTGGCATTATCAACGATGGATTTTTCCAAAACAAAACCTGTTGCTGCTTCATGTGGCTCATAAACACATTGCAGTACAAAGTTTAGAGAGCGAAGGATAGACTTTAATCCTTTCACGGGTGCATTGATGGTTCTGTCTGCACCTGTTTTTTTCTTAATAGTAAAAGTCTGATAACGCTTTTTGCAAAGTGTGGGATTAGCGTAATAGGTCAATGATTTTAATTGAACAGGTTTGCACTCCTCACCATAAAGCATGTTCTTAGCGTCACTTAGTAATATTACTAAGTCCTCTTTGCTTTGCAGTTCTGCAAATTGCTTCCTTATTTGGTCGATATGTGATTGTTCAATTTTCATGTCTAAAATTTTGAAGAACCTTGAAAACACCTGCCAGATACTCTTTTTGTATGAATAATTCAGCTACAGCTAAATTCAATACCTATTCATCACTAATAATTACATCAATAACAACTTCATATTATTGACATTGAAATCAATAACCGCTGT
>MWCX01000006.1 GCA_002070265.1 Bacteroidetes bacterium ADurb.Bin174
GTATGTAAAGCAGGAAAAATGGGATGAGGTAAAGCAAAATCTGAAATCATTCCAAGACCTAATTGAAATATTTAATGTAGCGGATAAAGAAATGGCATTATGAACTTGAACGATACTGATAAAAACCGAATCATTGAACTGATAAAGGCAGGTGAAAAACTGCCCAAAGAATACATCTACAAACTATTTGCTGATGAAGAAGATGTATTCCTGTTTTGGAACGGAAGAAAGGAAGACGTAACCAATATAGCCCTGCCCTTTCATAGCATTGAGCATATAGACGAGCCACGAAAAGAAGAAAAGAAGCAAGGCGATATGTTTGAAATGTTTGATACCCGTGGGCGACAACTCAAAGGCTGGACAAACAAATTGATTTGGGGCGATAATAAATTGATACTTTCTTCATTGGCAAATGGCCCTATTCGGGATGAAATAGAAAAAGAAGGCGGTTTAAAACTCATATACATTGACCCACCTTTTGCCGTAGGTGCTGACTTTGGTTTTGAAATTGAAATTGGCGGAGAAAAAGCAGAAAAGAAACAAAGTATTATTGAAGAAATTGCATACAGAGATACTTGGGGTAAAGGCATTTCATCTTATCTGACAATGATGTACGAACGCCTAAAATTAATGCACAGTTTATTGTCGGAAGATGGAAGTATCTATGTGCATATTGATTGGAGGGTTTCTTCTTATATGAGATTATTATTGAATGATATTTTCGGAACTGAAAATTTTAGAAACGAAATAGTTTGGTGGTATTTATGGGGGGGGCGTGGAAAAAAACAATGGAATAATAAACACGATAATATATTGTTTTACACTAAATCAGACAAATGGTGTTTCAATTATTTAGAAGTTTTAGAAGGTCATAATTTAATGACAGAAGGTTCAAAAAATCGTTTGAATTATAAAGGTGCAATGGTGACTACGAAAAGTGAATCATCTGAAATTCCAGAAGATAAAGTATTACCTTCTGATACTTGGTATATAGCTACAATAAATGCAATGGCAACTGAAAAAATTGCTTATCCAACCCAAAAACCCGAAGCCTTATTAGAACGCATAATCAAAGCCAGCAGCAATGAGGGTGATTTGATTGCCGACTTCTTCTGTGGCAGCGGTACCACTGCAGCAGTAGCAGAAAAATTAGGAAGAAAATGGATTACAACTGATTTAGGACGTTTTTCTATTCACACCGCACGCAAGCGTTTAATTGGTGTGCAACGTGAACTGCAAAAAAACGGTAAAGACTTCAGAGCATTTGAAATACTCAACCTTGGCAAATATGAAAGGCAGTTCTTTATGGACGACCTTACTAACGGGAAACGCAAAGCCAAAGAAGACCTGTATGTGGATTTGATTTTGGAAGCCTACAAAGCCAAACGTATAGATGGACACAGTGCCCTCCACGGTCAAAAAGCAGGCAGGTTTGTGCACGTGGGGCCTTTAGACGTTCCGGTTACACAAAGCCGATTGGTGGATATTTTTGAAGAGTGCCGCAAAAATCTTTATACGCAGGTTGATGTTTTGGGCTTTGAGTTTGAAATGGGCTTAACCCCCCAATTCATTCAGGAACTGAAAGAAAAAGGTGTTTCGATTACATTGAAATACATACCCAAAGATGTGTTTGACAAACGAGCGGTTGAGAAAGGACAAGTAAAATTCTTTGATGTTGCTTATTTGAACACCAAAGAAAAAATCAACGGAAAATCTATCACCATCGAACTGACCGACTTTGTTACTCACTACACCCAAGACGACATTGAAGAACTACAACAATCAATGAGAGCAGGAAGCAAAGTGGTAATTGAAGATGGTCAGATTATCAAAGTAGAAAAAGACAAAAACGGCATCATCACCAAAACCATTCTCACCAAAGACTGGCACGACTGGATTGACTATTGGGCAATTGACTTCAACTACGAAGACAAGAAGGAAATAATCAAAATCAAAAACGAATCAGGCGAGATCGAAGAACACTGGACCGGCAACTACCTGTTTGAAAACGAGTGGCAGAGTTTCCGCACCAAGAAAAACCCAACGCTTGAATTTACAAGCATTGCATACGAATACAAGAAAGCAGGCAAATACAAAGTGATGGTTAAGGTGGTTGACATTTTAGGTATTGATACGAGTAAGATAATTGAAGTGCATATCAAATGAGAAAAGAAGCAAAACACCTGTATCAAAAAGCCATTGACTCATTAACATTGAGCATTGAGCTTTTCAATCGTCCGAACGATTGTGGTCGTGTACATGGTGTTTTGATTTTTTTGGATCATGCATTTGAAATGTTACTCAAAGCAAGTATTATTCACAAAGGTAGTAAGATCAAAGAGAAAGGGGCAAAAGAAACTATTGGCTTTAGTGCTTGTGTGCGTAAAGGATTTAGCGATAATACAATCAAGTTTTTATCTGATACAGATGTTTTGACTTTGCAGACTATCAACGGATTGAGAGATGCTGCACAACATTACACACTTGAAATGTCGGAGCAGTATCTCTATTTTCAAGCTCAAGCTGGCTTGACACTTTTCAGAGATATAGCCAAAAAGGTTTTTAATATAGACTTAAAGACCGAATTGCCTGTTCGAGTATTGCCTCTATCCACTACTCCCCCAATGGACATTCAAGCTTTTTTCAGCACAGAAGTTCAAGAAATTAAAAAACTACTTGCACCAAAGAGCAGAAAGAAACTGGAAGCGACAGAAAAGTTGAGAGCATTAGCGATAATGGAAAATGCCATTCAGGGAAATGAATCACAGCCATCAGACACAGAACTGAAAGCATTAGCTAAAAGACTTTCAAAAGCTACAAATTGGGGACAGCTTTTTCCAAGCGTTTCAACTTTGTCATTTACTCAAAATGGTTATGGGCCTTCACTGGACTTGAGAATCACTAAATCAGAAGGTGTTCCCGTGACAGTTGTTCCCGAAGGAACACCAGGCGCGGGAGTAGTTGCAGTTAAGCGTGTGAATGAACTGGACTTTTATAATCTTGGAAGAGACCAGTTAGCAAGAAAGTTAGGTTTAACAGGTCCGAGGACTTCTGAAGCAATAAAGTATTTTAAGGTTAAAGAAGATAGTGAGTGCTTTAAGCAAATTCAAATAGGGAAAACTTTTTTTGATAGATATTCACAAAAAGCAATAGAGAAAATAAAGGAAGGACTAAAAACAAAAACGATTGAAGAAATTTGGAATGAAAGATAAAAGCCAATGCACAGGTGTAAGCACATTTGCAAGCCGCACAAGCCCAAGCACAAACCAAAGCTTGCAAAAGAGCTTCCACCTCTCCCACGCTGGACAGAATTTCAAAATTTTTTCCCTACAAAATGAAAAATTAAAACACCCGACACACAGCCCGACAATGGATGAAAACTCAACAAAGACAATGGTTTACAGACATGGTGGACAAGAACGCCAGCACACAACAGGCGTTTGGCGGCAATGGCGGGTGACGTGGTTAATTGAACATTCTACCTCGCATCAACTTTTGTGGTGTATTGACAGTTTTGTGCTCCGAAATCCGCCACTGCGCCAAGCGCCAAACCGTTGTGCACAAGTGTAAAAGACAACGACACAGCAGACAATTTGCTACTTAATAGACAGAAAAGAAAAATGAAAATTGCCAACGCACAAAACAACACATTTGCAAGCCCCGACACACAAACCAACGCTTCGGCTTGCAAAAGAGTTGTTTTCTTGCAGGCGCATCGCAAGAAATTGAGTAACTTGCGACACGAAATTTTGAACAATAAAATATGAAGTTTAACGAAGATTCGAGAGTGAAAATACCAGCCATACTGCACTTATGCAGACTTGGTTATAAATATATTTCGCTGAATAATGCGGTTTGGGATACAGAGACAAATATTTTCACGGAAATATTCAAAGAATCTATT
>MWCX01000007.1 GCA_002070265.1 Bacteroidetes bacterium ADurb.Bin174
TGTAATGTGCGATGAAAAAAATTTTTAACTGTTCAAAAACAAGCCCGGAAGTTTATTTGATATGCGCCGTCGTAGCAAGGTAGCATTTGATGAAAAAAAAAGGACTTGACTTGGATTAAAGAGATGAAAATAATGCAATTGGTCTTTAGACATTATATAGATTGTGAGTAACGAGGGATAGCAGATGCCCTTAAATAACCTGAGAAACAATGAGTTGGAATGGACACCAACATTTGGGACTCAACACAAATTTATCCTCTGAAAATGAGGGTCTGAGAAAGAACTTAAGTATATAGGAGAAAAACAATGAACAAGAGTTTTATGATTATTCTACTGGGCATTATTATTTCGGTTTTATCAATAGCCCAGATTTACGCGTGTGCAATGACAGCGGTAGTGTGTCAAAGTAGTTATACCTTACAAAGCGGAATGGTTGATTTCGGTGATGGCTCTACCGGAGGTGGAGAATCAAACTGGCTCTACAATATGAGTAATATTAATAACGACGGACATGGAATGGTGTATTATCATAGAGAGGGATATGGAGGACACGGCTACAAGGTACTACAAAACAACAACTCTATTGATACCTTTCCATATGGAAGCAACAACCACCTTTATCGACATAGCGGACAATTAAGTAGTGCACCTTATTCAAGCTACTATAATAATTTCGTAAGTGCTGCGAAATCCAAGCAGGGAAAGATATTCTTGGGTCATGTAAGAAAGAGAAGTGATGGACCTTGGGGAGCCTTTGCACCTTTCGTATATCGTCATATAGGTTATGTAAATGGAGTTCCGGACACTACAGACTACAGCTTTGTCCACCATGGCACAGTAGATAAAAATTCAATGTACGATATCCAGAGCTTTCAAAACTGGCTGTCAGACTACGATATTCAGAATGCACTGAATGGTCATCCAACCTACTATTCGATCGAAGATAGTCTTGATATCTATGTTGATTCTGATTATCTTTTTTTATGGTTAGTAAAGTTCATTGAAGAAAACGACGGTGATGTGAGAAGTGGCTTAGTTGAAGGGTTAACAGCACTAAAGAATAATAATATCAATGGTCAGGTAAACATAATCTTTTCAGATGGAACAGGTGTTTATGCCTATTCAAACCATAACGATACGGCACACAGGATGTCGTATAAATCTCAACAAACAATATATCATTACGTTCGTAGTTATACAACTGTACCCCCTGGTTGGAATTCCTTAGAATTGCACCACTTGTATTATTTTCCCACCCAGGGACAAATGGATATTACCTATAATGCTGATGAATCAGTTCCAGCAAGTTTTGCACTTAAGCAAGGCTTGAATTGGATTGGGTTCCCTGTTTTAGAAGGCACATATGGACTTGATCCCGACTATACACTTAGAGATGTTAATCCATATGTTAATAAAATGCAAACCAAAAACGGTACTATTCTAGAGGATCCTTGGGTTTACAGTGACGAAACCAATTCATGGCCGAGTGATGCAGTTTTATCCAGAACCAACGGTTATATTCTCAATATTGACAGCACATATGTGAATTATCAATACCGGACCTTTGGTCAAAGAACTCCGTATAGCACGGCACTAACTTTGTATCAAAACAATGAAAACTGGGTGCCTTATTTCGTTCAACCTTCACATGAACCAGCATTTGCTTTTGGAGGTAATTTCTCACATGTAACGGCTATATATGCTCAAGACTGGTATATCTACAAATTCAAGGGTCAATGGTACGGCTACATTCAGCCAGGTGCAACGGGAACTTTGGATTATGGGAAAATGTATAAGGTTTACGTAGATTCGACTATTACAAATTTCACATGGTCTGCTTTTGGGCAGTCACAGAGCTTTGCAAAAGAGGCGACCGAGTATTTCGAGTATGAAGAACAACCCGAATATCAAGCTATAGTAATCGAATCTATACCTGACAGCCCAATCTTTGATGAAATTGGTGTCTTAAAAGATGGCTTATGTGTGGGAGCGCTTAAGTTCAGTGGTTATCCGATTAATTTACAGGTCTATGATAATTCATCGCCTGATGAGTTTGAGTATGTTCTCTACTCAGCGTCTAAGAATAACGGCTATCAAGAAAAAAAATATACTTCAGCCTTATTAGACGTTAGTTGTAGAGTTGTAGAGAACGGCAAGTATAAGTTCTCAATTGTAGGTCTCGATGGTGGACAAGAAAGGGAATCTGTAGTATCCTCTGCCCTGTCGGCTATGATCTACCCAAACCCAATGCGTAGTAACACAATCATCGAAATCAATGCATCTGCTAAGAGTGTTGTTGAGATCAGTATTTATAACCTTAAGGGTCAGTTGGTTAAAACAATAAGCTCCACCGAAATCTCAAAGGGTAACACTTCCTTTATATGGAATGGTAAAACTGACGATGGAAGACAAGTAGCCCAAGGTTTATATTTCTGTAGGATCAAGTCACCAAACAATCTATTGACAAAGAAACTCATTGTTTTGGAGTAACAAAAGCTCCAATCTAGGATATCGGGCGGGTGACAACCCCGCCTGATAATAAGAATGACTACGGTTAAAAAAAAGACGC
>MWCX01000008.1 GCA_002070265.1 Bacteroidetes bacterium ADurb.Bin174
TCGACTTCAACCATTTGCTTTATGATGCGCACGGCATAAAACATGCGGGGATTCCTCCAACCGCTACATTGATGTGTAAACTGACAGGTCGCCGTCCGTGGGCCAATCGGCTGCCAAGTCTGCCCGGCAAGTAAATCTTTCAGGTTTTTCAGCTTTACTTTCACCAAATATTCATGTTTACCGTCTTCTAACAAATTAAATAATCCACCATTGAAAAAACCGCTGTCGGCCCTGAAAAACACCTTCTCCACCTTTTGGGGAAGAGCGGCCAAGGTTTCTTTGACAAACTCACAAACTCCGTTTGAGGTGTAAGCTGAACCCGGGCGGAGCCATGAATTGACAAGCAGTTTCATCTCCGTGACAAAACATAAGATGGGGTGATAGCTTTTCGAACCCTTCTTATGCGAGTTATAACCCACCTCAGCCCCTTGTTGGTTGCCGTAAACGGTAAATGTGCTTGAGTCGCAATCAAGTGTCAAGCGGCTTAAACCGCAACGGGAAACTTGCATGCCTGTAAAACCCAACAACAGCTCGTGAAGCGAACGGGCGCCCCTTTCACCCAAACCTGTCAAATGGCGGCGTATGGTGTCCTCGTCAATGTTCTTGGGTAACTTCAACAAGCGGGCAACCAAGGCGTCAAAGGTGAAGTTTTCAATCCGCTTCAAACGGTGAACACCGCACAACGATGCCAACAGGATACTTGAGAGTATTTGGGCTGTGCTGAAACGGCTTGCATTGTGGCGGATGGTTGGAAAAAGATGTTCCAGCTTGCCATAAATACCGCAATGGTTGATAAAATCAGAGGTTACGCTTAACCCTGAATATGATGTTAATTGTTCTGAACTGAACTTTTTCTTTACTGAACAGGCAGTAAATGAGATTTTTTTACTATTTTTGTCTTGCATGTGTCGGGTGAATGTTTGTTTTTGTATAACACTTTAAAGATAAATACTTTATCTGACACATGCAACTTTTATTTGAGACTTTTAGGTACAAAAAAAAGTAATGCTTCATTATATCATACAAGAAAAGAAAACCAAATGGTTGCAATCTGACGACTGCGCCATTCGTGATTTGATTAACTATATGCGTAACAAAGGGCATTTGCGTGATACGCAGATTGAAGCAATTGAAACCTATTTGTTCCTGAAAATTCAAGGACAAAATAAACCGCTTTGGCAGCTTTTTTCTGAGGGCTTTTTTACCAACGGAACTGACCTTGCAAAATTGGACATTAACCAAATTGCAAGAGAGTATTTAACTCAAAATAAAAATGCTTTTGCACTCTTTGACTTTGCAAGACAGAAAAACGGTAACGGAACATATATCCCTGAGCTGGAAAAACGAATTAAAGCAAATCCCGCTTCGTTAGATTACGACACCATCATTAAAAGCATATTTTACAATGTAAGCTATGCCGACTATTTAATGAGCTTGCCAATGGGAGCAGGTAAAACTTTTCTTATGGCTGCTTTCATTTATCTTGACTTGTATTTTGCCGCCAACGAACCCGAAAACAAGGCATTTGCACATAATTTTTTAGTGCTTATTCCTTCGGGCTTGAAATCTTCCATTGTTCCGAGTTTAAAAACGATTGAAAACTTTGACCCTTCTTGGGTATTGTCAGAACCATCAGCAAGTAACCTGAAAAAATTGTTGAAGTTTGAAGTTTTGGACGAGCAGAAAACAGCAAAGAAAAGTAACAAGGCAAGAAACCCGAATGCTCAAAAAGTAAATGCTTGTTTGCCTAATCCATTCGGGCAAGTGTTTGTAGTGAACGCTGAAAAAGTGATTTTGGAAAGTTTCAAATTCAATGCACAAACAGAACTTGAATTAGACGAAGAAGAAAAAGACACAACAAACGACCTGAAACGATTATTCGGTCAAATCCCGAATTTATCCATCCTCATAGATGAAGTTCACCACGCAGCAACAGACGACATCAAATTAAGGCAAGCCGTTAATTACTGGCACAGCAAAGGAAACATCACAACCGTTTTAGGTTTTTCGGGAACGCCTTACTTGCCAAAAGCAGAAAAAATCAAAGTAGGCGATTATGAGTTTAAATTCTCTCAAATCACCAATACAGTTTATTACTATCCGCTTGTAACAGCAATTAGGAAATTTCTAAAAACACCAACAGTAAAAATCGGGCAAAACCTTGACCGTTTCCAAATTATTAAACAAGGCATTGAGGATTTCGACAACCAATACAAAAACAAGGTTTACGAAAACGGAACGATTGCAAAAGTTGCTATCTATTGCAGCAATATTGAAGTATTAGAGGAAGAAGTTTATCCGTTCCTTACAGGCGAATTGAAAATAAATCCCAATGAGATTTTACGCTTTCATAAAGGAAACAAAGCACATCCGCAACCCGAAGGCAGCGAATTAGAGTTTCGTTCATTGGATTTACCCATTTCCAAAAAGCGTTATATTCTTTTAGTACAAATTGGTAAAGAAGGTTGGGATTGTAAAAGTTTAACCGGTGTTATCCTTTCTCAAAAAGGTGACAGCCCTCAAAATATGGTTTTACAGACTTCTTGCAGATGTTTACGCCAAGTGGACAAAGGCAAAGAAGAAACC
>MWCX01000009.1 GCA_002070265.1 Bacteroidetes bacterium ADurb.Bin174
AAAATAAAAGCACCTGTTTTCCCCGACAATGAGGTCAATTTGGCGGATATGGGAGGTGTGCCTGATGGTATTACCCTGAACACCGAAGCTTTTGAAAAGGCTATGCAAGCCCTGGCTGACAAGGGCGGAGGTAAACTGATCGTTCCAAAAGGCGTTTGGTTTACCGGACCAATTGTTTTCCGCTCCAATATTAACTTACACCTGGAAAAAAGTGCATTGATATTGTTTTCGCCTGATTTTGATCTTTATCCGATTGTAGAAACGGTGTTTGAAGGCCTGGACACACGCAGATGCCAATCCCCCATTTCAGGTAGAAATCTTGAAAATATTGCCATTACCGGCTGTGGCTCCATCGATGGTTCGGGTGATGCGTGGCGTCCGCTGAAAAAGGATAAGGTAACCGACAAAATGTGGAAGCAAAAAGTAGCATCCGGTGGTGTTCTTAGGAAAAATAATTATTGGTTCCCTTCTGAGGGTTCACTCAAAGGATTTGAAATCAGCGATATGAACGTGCCAAGAAAAGATATGAGCGAGGCCGAATGGCAGGAAATACGTGATTTTTTACGTCCGGTAATGATAAGTTTTATTGAGTGTAAAAATGTTTTACTTCAAGGTGTGCTGTTTGAAAATTCTCCGGCCTGGAATATCCATCCACTGATGTGCGAGAATGTGATTGTAGATGGGATTTATGTAAAAAACCCAAGTTATTCGCAAAATGGAGACGGCATCGACCTGGAATCTTGCGTAAATTCTATCATTGTCAACAGCACCTTTGATGTAGGTGATGATGCAATTTGCATCAAGTCGGGAAAGGATGAAGACGGACGCAAAAGGGCAAGACCCACAGTTAATTTGATAGTGGATAATTGTAAAGTGTTTCACGGACACGGCGGTTTTATCGTGGGTAGCGAGATGTCGGGCGGAGTGAAAAACGTCAAAGTATCTAACTGTCAGTTTCTCGGAACAGACGTAGGTCTTCGCTTCAAAAGTACACGCGGACGTGGAGGCGTTGTAGAGAATATCTACATTTCGGATATTTATATGTTTAATATTGTCACTGAATCATTCCTTTTCGACCTTTATTACGGTGGCAAATCAGCTTCGGAATCACTTGCTGACGGTGATGTAACGCCTGTAGAAGAAGTTCTTCCACCGATAGATGAAACGACTCCTGTATTCAGAAATATTTTTGTAGAAAATATTGTTTCCCGAAACGCACGTAGGGCATTATTGTTTAATGGATTGCCCGAAATGAACATTGAAAATATCCGGTTGAAAAATGCCTTTATCACCTCTCAGATTGGTGCCGAGCTTTCAGAATCAAAAAATATTGTTTTTGAAAATGTAACAATTATCCCTGAAAAAGGATCTGCATTTAAATTGAACAATGTGAAAAACTTCAAGGCAGAAAAGCTTTATTTTGACGAAAACAAAGCTCAAAAAGCAATTTGGATAGAAGGAAAAAAGACTAAAGACATTCATTTGCCTAAGTTCGCAGACGGAGTTGTGGATGTGGCTAGTGAGGTAGAGAAAATGGAGATAAAATAATTATAAATAGTAGTAGTCAAGTGAAAAATCGTAAATCAAAAATCAGTTTTATCAAATCTAAGTTAGCGATTGTTGTCATTACTACAACATTCCTGGCATGTGCTGCTCCCCACCCTACCAAAATTCTTATGGGCGGAGATTCTACTATGGCTGATAAGGTACTTTCCAAGTCTATCACCGACAGCATCAGCGGTGAAAAAATTGACGTGCCGTTTCTGGAAAGAGGATGGGGAATGATGCTTCCGAACTTTGTGAATGAAAAGGGTATTGTTAAAAATTACGCCAAAAACGGACGAAGCACCCGCACTTTTATAGAAGAAGGACTTTGGACGGAATTACTTGACAACACGGAAAAAGGAGATTTTGTGATCTTGCAGTTCGGGCATAATGACAGTTCGGTTTCCAAAGGAGAGCGATACACGAATCCGGCTCAATTTCGATTAAATTTTATCGCTTTTGTACAGGAAGTAAAAGCCAGGGGAGCTACACCAATTCTTTGCACCCCTGTTGCACGTAGAAAATTCAGCAATGAAGGCTTGTTGGAGCCTACACACGGAGTTTACCCCGATATCATCCGCGACGTTGCCCGCGAACAACAAGTACCTATGATTGACATGGAAAAACTCACGTCTGAATGGTTACAAGAGGAAGGTGTGGAAAACTCCAGGCGATTTTTTCACAAATTTGCTCCGGGTGAAAGTCCGCTCTACCCAAACGGGCTTGATGACAATACTCACTATAATGAATTGGGAGCAACATACGTAGCCAATTTATTCGTAAAAGAGGCTGAAAAACAAAAAATTAAAGGATTAACAAAACTTTTTATTCAAAAAAAATAGACATGCCGATTTAACAACATAACAAAACTAAGATCAATGAAAAAAATTAGCTTACTATTGATGGCTTTTGCTGTTTCTGCTTTATCGGGTTTGCTTTATGCACAAACTCCTGCATTCCCGGGCGCTGAAGGTGGAGGAATGTACACTACGGGCGGTCGCGGAGGTACGGTTTTGTACGTAACCAAGTTGACGGATGATGGTTCGGAAGGTACTTTACGCTGGGCAGTCACTCAAAACTACCCAAGGACAATTCTTTTTAAAGTTTCAGGCATCATAGAGTTGACATCAGAATTAAGGATCAGAAACGGCAATCTTACCATTGCCGGTCAAACTGCACCCGGCGACGGCATTACGGTTAAAAACTTTCCGGTTGTTATCAGCGCCGATAACGTTATTATTCGATACATCCGGTTTAGAATGGGTGATGAGGCTGTGCCGTTAAATCCTACATATGACTGGGATGGTGCGGATGCATTGTGGGGA
>MWCX01000010.1 GCA_002070265.1 Bacteroidetes bacterium ADurb.Bin174
GGACTCTGACTCCGTTAATCAAGGTTCGAATCCTTGTTCCCCAGCCAAGTAAAATCAATTACTTACAATTAATGCCAACGTGCTTTTTTCTTAACTTTAAAAAATCCCCACTTTTGGACAAAAAAAATTGGATAAGAACCATGTAACCCAAATAACGTTCCGGGCATTCTTCCGACGGTTCATTATTCCCATTGGGAATCTCTTTAGCCTTTTATTCATTGATCGGCAGGGTAGGGCACAGGATGGCAAGATATGTTTAATTTGAGTTTCATCCGGTTGATTCGTCCTTTTCCTTTTCGCCTAAAAGTCAACACGTTTAGATTTTAAATTGAGGTGAGGATTACTACCTCAAATCTTCAACGACGCATAATGCAACAGGCTGGAATGGCGGAGCTTAATAAAACTGTCATTTCAAGACCTGTCCCTAGACTTTTAAATGTAGGACTGGAACTACTCCGTTAGATTTGACAAACTGTACTAATCACCCAAATATGATCCCATGTCTTTTGTATGAAAACACCGACTCGGTCAGAATGAAAAAATCAAGCCTTGTAAATAAAATAGCACCGTCAAACCACCTTTCAAAATACCAAAGGGGGAACATACATGATACCTGAGGCCAAACCCTCAACCTTAACGGCTGGCAAATTAAGAAAGCTAATTGCCAGCCGCTTTCGTGGTTGTTTTGCTTAAAGAACTTTTTCCGCTTCTTTAAAGAAATTATTTAATGTCAGCATAAGATGTTTTTCGAATAACTGTGAAGTATATTCATCCAGTGAATTAAAACTGTCGAATTTTCCCTTTTGATGATCGACGCTTTCTTTAACCTTGTAGTCTTTCCTAAAAACATCCTTGCCCTCTTTAAGAAGAATATACTTTACATCAAAATCAGCAATGATATCGAATTCGGATGAAGCGAATCCGAATGTTGCCATGCCCTTAGCAAAGCTTTTACCAGCTTCGTAATCCGAGTATGCTGGCCCCCTTTTATTGTGGGCTACCATTTCAACGAGCAACTTATAATCACAATTAGAATGATCCGCGCATTTTACTGTTGACGGCAATTGTTGATAAATATAATCTGGCAACTTCCGCAGGATCTTGGCGGATCCAACTGAAAGCTTTGCTTGTTCAAGTGGAACCAACGGCATTTGTTTACCTTCGCTGAGAATTCCCGGTTCTGGTTGGCTATAAAGGATCTCATAACCGATTGATTTGTTTTCAAACGCCTTTGAATAAACCTTTGTAACGACCGGGGTTTCAATGACCGCGTGTGTTGCGCAACCACTAAAAACAACTATTAACAATAGAAATATAATCCTTTTCATCTTTCCTCCTTATGTTTTTCGATATGATACAATGCTTTATTTGTAGGATAATCTTCATTTTCATATATGCATCCATCAGTGAACACAATGCATTATGGTCCGAAGAAATTTAGTCACAAACCATATCTATTTTTGAATAAAAATATCCCTTCCCGATTTCTTTTGTTTCTCCAGATGAGGTATGTTTTTTTGTGATGACGCCGTTTTTGTCGCAAATGCTATATGCAGATTTTGATATTGGCGATCTCATTGTGTAGCATGAGCCTACTTCACCGCTGTCGGTGTCCATAAAATCCTTCTTGATTGTCTTGCAATTATATCCTTCCTTACTGCACACTTCCTGATTTTTTATTTTGCAAGACGACTTACATGTACTTTTTGACTCTACTTTAATCTCTTCAGCCGTCACATTTTGCCATATCTTCACTGGATCGCTTTTGTTGATAGATATTAATCCTTGATTATCTGATGTTATGATGATCAGGTTCAAATTATCACTTCGGACTTCCCCATCTGAAAACATACTTGTGTATTGCCAATCGCTATTATCAAAGATTCCGATTTTATCTCCTTGAATACCGAGGCAAATTTCGTATGCACCAATAAGTCCCCATTTTGTGCATGACTGGCCACCTTCATTAAAGCTTATCCAGTTGTTTGGACTGCCTATTCCTTTAATCCTGACCTTATCGTTATTAACTTCTATTGCAAATGGAAGGTTTTTGAATACCGGATGTCTAAATCCCAAACGCCCAATGTTATTATATTTGATCTCGTCAGCAATTTTATCAATATTGATGACATTTCGTTCTTCACAGCTTATCAGTGATTTTTGCCCTGACGCTTTCTTATTCTGGCCGTAACCACATTGAGGCGCAATAGACAATAAAAAAAACAAACATAATAAAACACAGGCTGTCTTGTTAATAAAATTCATTTTGATTCCTCCATAGGTTATTATTATTAGAAGTTACAAAAAAGGCAGAGCCATTTCTGGCCTGCCTTTTGTTTCCATGGTAAAAACCATGAATTCAAAAACCTGTTGATGAACAACCAGGTTTATTTCTGAATCTTCCACCGAACACCGGCAAGTCCAGCCAGACCGAGGCCAACAAGAATCATGGTGCCAGGCTCGGGAACAGTGTTGTTTGTATTGCTACTGAAATCTACTTTGAACCATGTGTCAAGATAAGTATATTGATACCAATTTACTGTTGTTATCAGGCTGAAGTCATTTTCATCTCTTGCCAGATATACAAACTTACCACCATCGTACCCGGCGTATCCGGCTGGTGTCATAAATGCGTTCCCTGTATCTTGTTCAATACCCGAAACACTAAGGAAAGCTACGTATTGATTTCCGGCAACCAAGTCCAAGCCACCTGTTGAAAACTGGAACTCTTGAAGGGTCCCTTCGGCATTCATTGTCTGGATGGAACTGGCATACAGAATGTTTTCTGCTTTCTCTCCATCCCAACTAGCAATATAACCCTTTAAGTCTAATGTTCCTGTCCCACTACCACTACGCTCTCCTAAATACAGGGAAAAAGTGTCTAGAGTAGTATCTGTTCCTGAAACGGTAAAAGTTTGACCAAAAGTGGTGGGAATAGAATTTCTTAATCCAAAGGGACCATAATTATTATGAAAATACGCTGTTGTATCAATGTTTGTGGCGTGAGCGTACGAAAGTATACCAGAGAAAAGCAGTGCAAAAACAAATACAAACCCAAAATATTCAATTTTTTTCAACATTCTTGTTATTCCCCCCTATTAATTTATTGGCTATAATTTTAGTTGTACTTTTTCTATCAACAAAATTAAGAACTGATCCTCGAGCAATTAAAAATAAATTTCTTTTATTAGGCTTAACTATTTCGTCATTATGGGCTTTTTTGCTCCTCAACCATCCTTCTGGCTACGACCAAATCCAATAATACCATGTCAATTGCCGCCATAATCGAGCCAGGGTTTTTCGCCGTAATGGAGCCAGTTCAAAGTGTTCAAAAAACAGTCTGGGACGCTTCTTTCAAAACGGCAGATTCACCTCCTTTTTTGCATTCGTTTTTTCTGTTTTTAGATCGTTGTATTTTTGTTGTTGTGGACCGGATGGTGTGGCCCGATAACTTTCTCCGTCGAGAACAACTTTATAAGCGCCATGCCGGAGCCGATCAACTGACGCGGCCCCGAGGATGCGGTTTGGAAAAGCTTCGGGCCATTCCGGAATGTCCAGATTGGATGTAATAATCGTGCTTCTGCGTTCATATCGTTCTGAAATCACATCGTGAAAGTCTTCATCCTGGATTCCTTTGAGCGGTTTGAGGCCAAAATCATCGATAATGAGGAGATCGATATTGGCCAGTTTTGCCAGTTGCCTCTCGTAACTGTTGGTTGCCCTGGCCGCATGCAACTGAGAGAGCATCCGGTCAGCCGTGGAGAACAGGGCGTCATAACCGGCACGAATTGCCGCATGCCCCAGCGCCTGGGCAATATGACTCTTCCCGTTATGTAAAGTTTTCCATAACGGCAATTATGTAAAGCTTTTACTTATGTAAAGTTGTCACCGCGGCTTCACCCCACACAACGATAATTCCCTCAGCTAC
>MWCX01000011.1 GCA_002070265.1 Bacteroidetes bacterium ADurb.Bin174
TTTCATGATTTTGTCCAAATACATGACTTGCTCAATCGGTGCATCAAAACCAGTCAACAAACGGTCGCAAACACATAAAATTCCTATGCCTGATTCGGGCTTTTTGTATTGACCACCTTCTTCTTGTGAATAATCAAAGTCTTTTTTGAAACTGTTTACAGCATCCCAATCTTTGGCTTCACTTCTTGCCTTGCTTATATAGCCGGGTTCATTATTTCCCATGCCCGAAACAACGGCAGCTACTTTTAAAAATTCCAGTTGCTTAATGCGTTCATCATCTCTTTCTTCATCAGGTAATGCTTTCAATTGAGCAATTTTCTCTTTGATTGCCGTTTCCAGTTCATACTTGTATCGAACGGCTGCCACAATGCTTGATGCCACTACTTGTGCTTTAAAGCCATTGATTAAAATATCGGTGTAATAGTGTTCTACAATGTCTTTGGCTATTTCAGCAATCCTGTCTTTACTTTCCAGATAGGCAATAAATGAACCATAACGCCTTTGAATTTCTTCTCTTTCTTCCTGAGTTCTTTTTTGAAACAGGTCTTCAAATTCAGCATCAAACAGTTCTTTATCGTCTATTTTATCGTTGGAAACTTTACCGATATACTTGATTTCAACAGTGGCTCTGTCAGCCACGGCTTTGTCAAATTTATAGCTGTCAATCCACGGTTCTCCGTTTTCATCAAGTTTGCCCCCAAATCGTTCATGGGTTTTGATTTCGTGTCTTTCGGTTAGTAATGGAGTTCCTGTAAATCCAATTCGGACGGCTTGCGGAAAAGCATTGAATAGATTATCGCCCATATCTCCGCCTTGAGTTCGGTGGGCTTCATCTACCATTAGTATAATGCGGTCGCTGCTGTTGATGGTTTCAAATTTTTCAAACTTGGGAACTACTCCCGCATCAATCAGCGACTGAGCCGAAACATTGTTATCTGCCAAAAACTTGTGAATCATGACCAGATTTAAGTTTCCGGTATCATCATCCAAAAGGTTTAAATCTGTTTTGCTATCAATGATGGACAATGATTCATTGGCATATTTTAAGGTGTCTGCCAGCTGCTCTTCCAAATCTACTCGGTCAACGATGGAAATAATTTTCAGGTCTTTTAAATCATCACTACTGCGGAGTTTTCGGATAAGAAACACCATAGTCAAACTTTTTCCGCTCCCTTGTGTATGCCAAACTACACCACCTTTCTCTTTCGGGTTTGTTCCTTCACGGAGATTACGAATGATTTTACCAACGGCTCTATATTGATTGTAACGAGCTACAATTTTCACTTCCACGCCTTTCTTGATTTCCATAAATAGCGTGTAATGTTTCAGAATGTCCACCAAGATTTCTTTGTTGAGCATTCCGCAAATCATTACTTCCTGCCTTTCTTCATCAGGTGGGAAAGCAACCGTTTTATATTCTTCGGGAAATATGTCCACCCAATTGTTGTAAAAATCAAAGTCGGCACTGATGGTTCCCACACGGGCTTCATGTCCGTGGGTGATGATGCTGAATAAATTGTAGTGAAAAAGTCGTTCTTCGCCTTCCTTTACTCCATAATCATCTTCTCTAGTATTGGCATATCGGGTAACCTGCAAAAAAGCTTCGCTTAATGGTTCAGCCACATCAAAATCTTTTGCTTCTACCACTACCAAAGGCAAACCGTTTAGGAATAAAACAATATCAGGAATAATGCCCTGGCGGCTTGCTCCCGGAGTGAGTAAACGAAACTGATTGATGGCAATAAAACTGTTCTTTTCGTAATTTCTGAAATCCACCAAACGAACCGTAGGGTTTACTTCTCCCGTTAATTCATTTTTATTTACCGTTGTGCCTTTAATCAATAAGCGGTGAATTTCTTTATTGGCTTCATGCAAGGTTTTACCCGAAAAACTTTGAATTTCTGTAAGCAATTCTTCCAATTGCCTGTCAGTGAGCCATTCTCTGCCGTCTACCGTTTTGTTTATTGACTTTATGGTGTCTTTAAATATTTGGGGCAGAAACACCTGTTTAAAGTGTTCTCTCAAACTTTTTGCAGGGTCTTGTGGAACGCCAATGCCTTGGTCTATCACTTGCCAACCTAACTGGCGTAACTTATCTAAAAACGGTTTTTCTACATTTATATATTCAGCCATTTTAGTTTTCGCTTAGGGTTAATACTTCTTCTGCAACTTTGACCTGTTTTCTCCCACTTAGCAAATCCTCCATCAATCCCTTTTTTAGGCTTTGTATTTTCTGTAAGTAGGTTTGCTCGGTTTGGAGTTTGTTGTCTATTGCTTTTAGTCTTTCTGCAATTTTTAGTGCCTCTGTTTTTTCTGCAACTGGCAATAAGAATTCAGAGAATTGACTCTTGTTGACTATTGGAACTGCTTGTAAACCTGTTTCTCTTCGGAATTGTGGCTCGTTGTAAAACATCATTGCGTAGAAGAAGTAAAATGATAATTCTGGGTCATGGCAGATTACTGAATTAATCTGTTGGTTTGTGCATCCCTCTTTCGCTAATAAAGCCATTTTGCCAATTGTAGAACCTATGCAGACAACACAAATTGAATTTACTGGAAGTTTTCTTGTTACATCAAAACCGCTTTGTGTTAGTTTTTTTCCTGTTTCTTGAATAAAGAAATTGTCTTGAATATCGGCAGGCGAAACAAATAAAAAAGCGTCACCATAATATTCTGCCCTTGCGGTTGGTGGAGTTGACCCAGTTACTATTTCGCCAATTGATTCAATACTTTTATCCTCCCACTCCCTCGGTATCCACCCCAACTTACCTTCTTTATACAACTCCGGTGCATCTTGGTAGCGGGGGCGGAGTTTGTTGGTGTTCAGGTCTATGCCACGGGTAAACAAATCCTGCAACATACCTTGCTTAATGGCTTTATATTTGGCAATGGCGGCTTGGGTTTTTTCTATCACCGCATCCGCTGTGGATAGGATTTTAGAGATAACATATTGTTCAGGAACTATTGGATAGTTGAATTCCAAATTGTCAACTATCTCTTTGTTTATATGCGGCTGGGCACTTCCAACATTATGTAAGAGAATTTTGTCAATGTTGTGATGTAAAGTGTAAAGTAGGAATTTTGAATCATGTTCCTTGGATGGGAAAATACCAGTTATTGATTGATTTGTGCTGGTCTCAATTTCAAGAATTGCTGACATTCCAGTGGTAGCACCTGTTAATGCGATAACTACTGTGCCAATTGGAAATAATTTTGCAGAACTATTATCTAATGCCTCTTGGGTAATATAAGTAGTTGGTTTCTTTATTATATCGTGTTTACTCAGTTCACCAGAATTTATCCAAGGAATTGTTCCATTGTGCCAATACTCTTTTCTTTCCGTTGATGGTGTTCCACCAGAAGCAGTAAAAGCAAAGTCCTTTATTTTCTTCTTGCTCCACTTACTCATAACCCAATTCAATTAAAAAATTATTAAGTGCATTAGTTTCTGTTTCTCTTGCTTTCAATATTTCTTGTAGAGTGTCGATGTATTTCTCCCAAACATTTTCCACCGCTTGCAACAATTGGCGTTGGTGGGCTTGCAAATAGTCGTTCACGGTTTGTTGCAAGGTTCGCAGCCAGCGTTGCATGATGAGTTCTTTGGCTTCTTCAGGCGTAATGAGCAAGCGTGCCTGGTCCACCAATGCTTGTTTGCGGTCTTTTATTTCTTTAATTTTTCTTTTGCACACTTTTAGTTCTTCTTCCAATTCGCTGTGCTTGGCTATTCGGCTTTCTTCCGTTTCAAGCCGTGCATCCAATCGTTGCACTTCTGCAAGCAGTTTTTCTGCTTCCTTGGTCAAAGTGGCAACTTCTTCTGCCAGTTCGGGCTGTTTTTTCAATGCCTTTTCGTTGGCTTTTAATCGTTTGAGCAGCAACTTATATTCCTTATCGGCTTCTTTGCGTTCGCCTTTCAGTTCTTTAATGCTGTCTTTGTGTTCTTTCAGTTCCTTGCTTCGCCATACTTCGTAATCTTCTTCGTTCCAAACATCATCTTCCAGTTCGTTTACTTCGTCAAATTTGGCTTGCAGTTC
>MWCX01000012.1 GCA_002070265.1 Bacteroidetes bacterium ADurb.Bin174
CAATGATCCAAAAAATGTAATGACCGGTTCTGAATTTGCACATAAATCTGATCAAGAAAAAAAAGACATTTGCCTTAAGTTTAATGCGTTTAGCAGAATTTTACCTGAACAAAAATTTGAAATTATTAAATTTTTGCAAAATGATTATGAAGTAGGATATATGGGTGATGGTATTAATGATGCTCCCGCTTTGAAAATTGCCGATGTTTCAATTGCTGTGCAGGATGCGGTTGATAGTGCGCGCGAAGCAGCCGATGTTATTTTATTGCAAAAAAGTTTATATGTAATTATTGATGGTATTGCAGAAGGGCGCAAAATTTTTGCGAATACATTCAAATATGTCAAAACGACCGTTGCTTCAAATTTTGGGAATTTTTATGCGCTTTCAATTATTACGCTTTTGATTGATTTTCTACCCATGCTGCCGTTGCATTTGTTAATGGTAAATTTGTTAAGTGATTTTCCTATGATTGCTATTTCAACCGATGCTGTAGACGAAGCATTCATAAAAAAACCGACTCATTATCAAGCAGGTGATATTTTGATTCCAGCAACCATACTGGGAGTGGTAAGTTCGGTATTCGATTTAATATATTTTGCATTGTTTAAAAATAACCCACCAACTTTAGTTCAAACCGGATGGTTTACATTGAGTATTTTAACTGAAATTGTTTTTATTTACTCAATTCGTACGGAACGGTTTTTTTTACGCGCACCACGTCCATCAATGCCACTTATGCTTTTGTCTTGCATTGCATGTGTGATTGCAATTGTTTTACCATTCATTCCCGAAGCACAAAAAATTTTTACGTTTATGCCCATGCAACCAACCCAATTGCTAAAGTTGTGCGGCTTGGTTGCAATTTATTTTGTCATTACCGAAACGGTAAAATGTGCTTATTACCATCAACGTAACAATCACCGGCGAAATTAAGAATTACTTCTTAGGTTTTTTTTTTAAAAAGCGCTTGGTCGCTTTTTTTTCTGCTTCTGGTTTGTGTGTCTTTTTAAAAGGATCATTCACAAATGCTTTGGCAAGTACTTCGTCCATGGTTTCAACAAAGATAAGCTCAAGATTGTTGAGATTTACTTCTTTAAGAATCTCATCCATCTCATCTTTATTTTCTGTTGGAACTAATACAGTCTTAATGCCATGTTGTTGAGCTGCAAGAAGTTTTTCTTTAAGACCACCAATTGGTAAAACGCGACCTCTTAATGTAACTTCCCCGGTCATTGCAACATCTGCACGTGTTGGATTTTTGGTGAGTGCCGAAATCAGAGCAACGCTCATAGTAATACCGGCAGACGGACCATCTTTAGGTGTTGCACCTTCAGGAATGTGAATATGCAAATCTTTTGAAGAGTAGAATGATGCTGGTAATCCCAACTCAGACGCACGTGAACGAATGTAGCTTAATGCAGCATGTGCAGATTCTTGCATTACTTCACCAAGTTGACCGGTGAGAGTTAAACCACCCTTACCATTAATTACCGTTGTTTCAATTTCTAAAATATCACCACCAAATTCAGTCCATGCAAGACCAGTTGCAAGTCCGATGCGACGATTTGATTGCTCGAGAACGGTCTTTTTGTAACGTTGATGACCGAGCCATTCTCTAATATGAGTAATAGTGATGGTCACTGAAGTAGTTTTTTTATCGTTGAGCAATGTTTGAATTACTTTTCTCATCAATTTAGCAATAATTCGTTCTAGTTGACGAACACCCGCTTCTTTTGTGTAATGAGCAATAATTTCATGCATCAACTCTTTGGTAAGTATGAATTGATTTTCTGTTAGACCATATTCTTTGAGATTTTTTGGCAGCAAGAAATTATACGCAATGTTCACTTTTTCATCTTCCGTATACCCAGGAAGTGTGATTATTTCCATACGGTCAAATAACGGATATGGAATACTTTCGATCATATTGGCAGTAGCAATGAACATAACTTTTGACAAATCATATTCAACTTCCAAAAAGTGATCAGAGAACGATTTATTTTGTTCTGGATCAAGCACTTCGAGTAACGCCGCTGCAGGATCGCCATGTAAATCGCGCGTAATTTTATCAATTTCATCGAGCAAAATAACCGGATTAACCGTTTTTGCTTTACGCATTCCTTGGACTATTTTACCTGGTAATGCTCCAATATACGTGCGTCGATGTCCACGAATCTCTGCCTCATCACGAATACCACCGAGTGAAATGCGAACATATTCACGCCCGAGACTTTTTGCTATTGATTGTACAAGTGATGTTTTACCAACACCTGGTGGACCAACTAAACAAATAATTGGTGAACGCTCAACGGTTTTTGAATATTTTTTAGCAGCTAGAAATTCGATGATACGTTCTTTTACTTTCATCAATCCTGCATGATGTTCATTCAGAATTTTTTCAGCTTGTGCAAGACTTATGGTGTCTTTGCTTTGTTTTTTCCATGGTAATGAAATAATCCAATCAATAAACCAAAAAACGACCAATTATGAAAACAATCACAAGAGAACAGAAAGCCGCCAAGATTGCCGCCCTCATTTTTAACAGTGCTTTGATCCTATTCGGGATCTGGTATATCGTTAAGACGTTTGTAATCGTAACGCCTCAACTTTAAATCAATTCACATCTAAAACGACCAAGTATGAAAACAACATTTAGTAAAGCATTACGCGGAGGCTACCAAGCCGAGAGTATGACAGAGACAGACGCCAACGGCCAAGCGTGGCAAATTACCACCATGAAGCGAAGCAATGGGCTAGTAAGTTGTTCCGCCATTCAGGGAGACGATAACGGGGATATGTTCAGCTACGAGATGTTTGGAGCCAAACGCCTTGAATTAGCCAAGGAGAAAACCAACGGAACAGAGGCGGCAATAAAAAGAGTCCACGCGGCCGGAATCCTGGAATTTGAACGGATCCAAAGGCATTGACATAGTACATGTAGAAGGGGTAAGCCAAAAAGCAGAAGCCAACGCCCGACTAATTGCAGCCGCGCCCGAACTTTTAGCGGCATTGCAAGACCTTATGAGTATCACCAAAACTCAATACAGCCAAATGGCTACTTATAAACTTTGTAAGGAAATTGTATCTAAAGCTACTAGCCATGAATAAGACACAACACACAGAAGGCCCATGGAAAAACTTTGGGCCAATAATCCACAAGAACGGCCAGCACATAGCAGCCCTTTCAAAGAGCGGAAATTTTAGCATCGAGGATAAAGCCAACGCGCAACTAATTGCGATAGCCCCCGAAATGCTGGAGACCTTGCAGAGATTAAGCGAACAGGCAAGAACATTTTTACAAAGTGACTCTTTTGGATTAATCAAAAAGAAAGACTTTGAGAAAAGCGCAAAGAATAGATTAGGCGCAATTATAGAAACCGCTGAAGAAGTTATTAAAAAAGCTAAAGGCTATACACCTCATAACGAAGTACAGCTATGATTTGCATAATGGACAACACCGGAAAGAAACTAGAAGTTACCAACTTCAGCGAAGCCCTCCACCAGGCCAAACTATTTGAAACCTATCGAGACAAGGAGCGACCAGAACCAAGCAAGATTCAGCAAAAATACTGGAGCCACATCCGGTTTGAACTTGAAAAGTTGGCAATCAATAACCCTAATTTGAAATAGCTATGTTCTTTACAGGAGACTTTTACCCCACACCTGAAACAGTCATCCAGCAGATGATTGAAGGCCTGAGTATTGAAGGCAAAATAATCTTAGAACCTTCAGCCGGATCCGGCAACATTGTAAGGGCATTACAACAAGCCGGAGCCAGGGAGGTGATCGCTTGCGAGAATGATCCGCAGCTAATCAAAATTACTCAATCACTTTGCCGCATTGTTGAGCGTGATTTTTTAGCACTTACCAGCGACCGGGTAAGCCACATTGATGCAATTGTAATGAATCCGCCCTTCAGTGCCGGAGCTCAACACATCTTACACGCTTACAACATTGCCCCGGCAGGCTGCAAAATAATTGCTTTGTGTAATCTGGAGACCATCAAAAACCCCTACAACAAATCCAGAGAGGAACTAAAAACCCTGGTCGAAACATACGGCCAGTTTCAAGACCTTGGTGATTGCTTCAGTTCAGCCGAACGAAAGACCGGTGTAAATGTGGCCCTAATCCGTTTGGATAAACCAGGCAGCAACTATGATCAGGAGTTTGCAGGATTTTTTATGGACGAAGATCAGGAAGAGAAGCAAGAAAACGGCCTAATGAGTTACAATGCAGTCAGAGACCTTGTAAATCGCTACGTTGAATCAATCAAAATCTATGACAAGCAATTGGAAACAGCCGTAAAATTAAACGACCTGCAAAAAGATTATTTTGATTTATCCGATCCGGACGATCGCAGAGGTGAAATTGCAATCAGTATCAATCAGGGAGGCGTTAAGGTTGCCAGAAACGAATTTAAAAAGCGCATGCAGCGCAGCGGGTGGAGATGGATATTTAACAAGATGGATTTAAACAAGACCGCCACCAAAGGACTGAGAGAAGATATAAACAAGTTTGTGGAGAAGCAGCAAAGCGTACCGTTCACCATGAAGAACATTTACCACATGCTTGATATGGTAATCCAGACAACCGGCCAGCGCATGGATAAAGCTATTTTGGAAGTATTCGAAAAGGTAACGCGCCACAGCCACGACAACGAACACCGCGTAGAGGGATGGAAAACAAACAGCCATTACCTCCTAACAAAACGGTTTATAGTTCCTGGGTATTACAAAGAAGAAATGGAAGACATGGTAAAAGCACTTTGCTACATTACCGGCCAGAACTACGATGATCACATGAGTTTGTACCAGCGTACTGAATATGATTACGCCCTGATGACAAACGAAGGGAAAGTACTTCTTGATTATCCTAATACGCCCGGTTATTCTCATTGCAAGAAAGTTTACCACGCATATCAGACTAAAGATATTGATTTAAGTAAGCATCCAAATTGCAAATTAGTTCCTTTAAAATGGGAGTACGGCAAATGGTTTGACTGGGGATTTTTTCAGGTTCGCAAGTATAAAAAAGGAACGATCCACTTTGAATTCAAAGACGAAAAAGTTTGGGCTGACTTCAACCAACGGGTAGCCAAACTCAAAGGCTATGCACTACCGAAGAACAAAGAGCAGACCGCCTACCAAAAACGGCAGACGTACACCAGGGAGGCGCAGACAGCCCACAAGCCAATGCCACAAAAACCTGTTATATTAGCAACCTTTAAAGTTTAAGACGATGAAAATATTTAGAGTTCACAAGCATGATCTAAGTCATGAAAGTGAAGGATACGAATATTTTTCAAACCGAAGAGACGCTGAAAAATGTTTACGTGACCATAATAAAAGTTACGATTCTACCAAAATA
>MWCX01000013.1 GCA_002070265.1 Bacteroidetes bacterium ADurb.Bin174
GTTTTCATTCTTTTTATTGTACTGCAAAGATAATTAATTTGTCCAGTTTATTAGCAAACAAACTGGACATTTTGAGATTTGATGAAGTATGTTTAATTTCATCTACTTGTATTTGTTTACTAATTCTTGAAGCTCTTGTATCTTTTCCAGTATTTCAATCGGCATTGGCTGTTGATTAGAAGCGTGTGAATTTAGAATTGAAAACAAATCATCTCTTAAATTAAACAACACTTCTCTTTGATTTGCATAAATCTCTTCATTTTTCTTGGCCTCTTCTATTCGTTGAATATCTTCAGGTGTACGGCTTATTACTTTAAAATGAACATTTGCAAATTTAATGTACATATCTAGTCTATTCTTAATCATATCTTTTTTTTGCATGAAATGATTATTGAATGCACTATCCGTGTACAGCTTATTCCTTATTTTAATTAGTATCTCAGGGTTGATAATGCTGTAAATACTCTCAAATCGACCGTTGTATTTTTCATTAATAAACTTATCTATGTGATTGGGAATAATTGGAATATAATTGCGAATAGTGTCTCCAGAATATTTTCTATAATTGCTATACAGTGGATGTTTGAGTTCACTTAGATATTTTCGATACTCTTCCTCGTAACTAGGACCATTTATATGATTATTGATGACTTCCTCCAAATAAGTATTAAAGTCCACATCATTGGTAACAGTTGTTTCCAGCAGTTGAAGTTCCTTTTCTACTTCGTCAAACGTATCGATTTCAAAAACTGTACGACCTTCTTCATTGAGCCCTTTGGGTGATTCATCCAGCGGTTCTATTCTGTTTTCTCCATTGAAATAATGCAGCCAATTTCGTTTTAATGAAGGAAAACCAAAGCTGTTATATGATCCAACGATATCTAAAAAAACGACTTTATCTTTTCCAGGTCTTAGTCCGCGACCTACTTGTTGCAAAAACAAACCCAATGATTTTGTTGGTCTTGCCAGCATAATAAAGTCAACATCAGGGCAGTCAAAACCTTCACTGAAAATATTGACATTGCATAAAACATCTATCTCACCATCCCGAAATTTCTGAACTTTTTTTTCTCGTTCTTCTCTTTCTGTGTTACTATCTATTGCCTCTGCTCTTATTTTGAATTCTTTAAATTTTTTACATAAGTGACTGTTATGGTCCTTGTTTACTGTATAGACAATGCCTTTCTTACCATTTACATATTTCAGATAAGTTTTAACAATACTTGATAGGACAGTTCTTCTGTTCATAATTCTAAACATCCCTATGTCAGTAAAATCCAAATTGCGGCCTATTTCAATACTTTGAATTTGCCTTTGTAGTTCTTTATGTGGTATTGAGTAATAATCATAATTGCATAAAAAACCTTGATCTATAAAGTCTTTTACAGGTTGTGATTCGATTAATTCCTGAAATGTATGTGAGAATCCTTCACCACTTAAACGATACGGCGTCGCGGTTAAACCTAAAAGTTTTGAACCGGGAAATTGATGAATAATCCTTTTGTATGTCTTTGCTTCTATATGATGTGCCTCATCTACGATTATATAATCAAAGGCAGTATCTTTCCAGTATTCAAGCCGTTTATCACGGCTCAATGTCTGAACAGAAGCTATCTGTACTGGAATATATTTTTTATTTATACCGCCAGCAACAATTCTACCGCTGTGGATATCATATTCATAGAGTTGCCTGTCTATCTGGTCGATAAGTTCATATCGGTGAGCCAGTATTAATATTTTTGGCTTGTCTTGTTGCTCAAGCAAGTCTTTAATAATCGATACAAATAATAGGGTTTTGCCAGTTCCTGTGGGCATTTGAAGCATAACACCCTGTTTGGTTTCCCAAGCCTTAAAAACCTTTTCTTTGTTTGCAACCTGGTAATCTCTTAGTTGTTTTTCCATAGAATCTGTTTTTGGAGAAAATTCACGAATATCATCTCAAATAGACATTCTTTTTAGGCAATAGAAGGTTCACTTCTATTCTTACATCGTCAATTCATTTGCTATCAGCTCCGCCTGCTTCAATACGGTTTCGGTTGCGAGCATTTGCATGTCGGGCGGGTAACCGTATTTCCTTAATAGTCTTTTTACGGCCACTTTTAGTTTTGCTTTTACGCTGTCCTTGATTGTCCAATCAATAGTTGCATTCTTCCTGATTGATTCTGTCAGAACCACTGCGAGCTCTCTCAGTTTTTCTTTCCCCATCAGCTCTTTTGCACTGTCGTTATTTGCAACGGCTGTGTAAAAGGCATACTCGAAGTCTGTCAGGCCCATCGCTTTGGCTTCACTGTCCATTTCAACAATGTCTTTGCTCAGGTTTATCAGTTCTTCGATGACTTCGGCTGCTGTAAGGATTTTATTGTGGTATTTCTTAATGGCGTCTTCCAGCATTTTCATTAAGGACTTGCTTTTGACAAGGTTCTTTTTCGCCCTCGATTTTATTTCATCGTTGAGTAATTTCTTCAGGACTTCCAGGGCCACATTTTTGTGTTCCATTCCCTTCAGCTCCAGCAGAAACTCTTCTGAAAGGATTGAAATATCAGGTTTCTTCAAACCTGCAGCATCGAAAACATCAATGACTTTTTCAGTGACCAACGCCTGGTCAATGACCTGGCGGATGGTCGTTTCAATTTCCTCATCGGTTTTACCTGATCCAGGACGATCAAATTTTGCCAGACGTGCCTTTACTGCCTGAAAGAAAGAAATTTCATCTTTGGCATCCATCGCCTGGTCGTGAGGCACTGCTATAGCAAAGGCTTTTGACAAGGCTGTCACTTCATTAATATACCGCTTTTTGCCATCCTCCAAACCTAGTATGTGTTCTTCGGCAGCCAAAATCATGGAAAGTTTTTTGGACGTATCGGCTTCGAAATAGTCTTCGTAATGGAAGCCATGATACATATTAGAAACAACTTCCAGTTTTTCCAACATCAACTGAACAGCCTGTTCCTGCAATATGGTTGGATCACCCTTTCCTCCTGAATCAGAATAAAACGAAAGAGCCGCTTTCAAATCAGAGGCAATACCTAAGTAGTCTACAATCAAACCGCCCGGTTTGTCTTTGTATACGCGGTTAACCCTTGCAATGGCTTGCATCAGATTATGCCCTTTCATTGGTTTGTCAATGTAAAGGGTGTGCATACATGGAGCATCGAAACCGGTAAGCCACATATCACGCACAATCACCAGTTTTAATTCGTCTTCCGGGTGCTTCATGCGTTCGGCCAATGTTCGGCGCTCTTCTTTGGTTGTATGATGTTTTGAAATCTTCGGCCCGTCCGACGATGCAGAGGTCATTACCACTTTGATGACACCTTTGTTCAGATCTTCGGAATGCCATTCGGGTTTTAGTTTGATGATGGCTTCGTACAAATCGGCTGCAATACGGCGGCTCATGGCAACAATCATGGCTTTGCCTTCAAAGACGGTTTGCCGTTGCCCGAAATGGGTTACAATATCTTTTGCAATCTGGTTAATTCGGTTTTCGCTCCCGACCAATGCCTCTAATTGCGTCCACTTGCTTTTTGCTTTTTGGGTGTCGGTTAAATCTTCCTGGTCGAGTTCATCGTCCAGTTCTTTAACCAACTTTTTGCCTTCTTCGCTCAGGTTTACTTTTGCCAGACGGCTTTCATAATATATACGGACAGTGGCTCC
>MWCX01000014.1 GCA_002070265.1 Bacteroidetes bacterium ADurb.Bin174
ATGAATTATAGAGTGAAAATAGTTTTGCTCTTGTTATATTTGTATGGGAACAATGAATAAAACACTTTTACGTTATGCCTCACCCTAAAAGACGACAGTGCTAACATTAAACGAACAGAAAAATGAAAGACAAAATGCCAACGCTTCAGCAAAATCAAAAGAGCTGCATCCCCACGCTCAAAGCCAACGCAATGCAGCACATTTGCTTTTGCCCCAACGCACCGTCCGTCATTAGACACGGTTTGACAACAATAACAAGACATTTAAAAATTAACTTTGCCAATTAAAAATTTAGAATAACAGACAACAAATGAGCGAGAATTTTGAATTAGAAAAAACCCTTTGGCAAGCAGCCGACAAACTACGCAACAATATGGATGCGGCTGAATACAAACACGTTGTTTTGGGTTTGATATTCTTAAAATATATTTCAGATGCTTTTGATGAATTGCATCAAAAATTAGAAGCAACCAAACACGAAACGGGAGCCGACCCAGAAGACAAAGACGAATACACAGCCGAACGAGTTTTTTATGTGCCACCGCAAGCACGTTGGAAATGGCTGCAAGGCAGAGCAAAACTGCCGACAATCGGAAAAGACATTGACGAAGCAATGGACAGCATTGAAAGAGACAATGCTTCTTTGAAAGGTGTTTTGCCAAAAGACTATGCCCGACCTGCACTCGACAAGCAAAGACTTGGCGAACTAATCGACCTGATTGGCTCAATTACGTTGAGCAAAGGTGGAAACGGAAAAGGCAAAGACGTTTTAGGCTTTGTGTTTGAATATTTCTTAGGACAGTTTGCAGATGCCGAAGGCAAAAAAGGAGGACAGTTTTACACGCCTGCAAGTATTGTTAAATTATTAGTTGCCGTTCTTGCTCCTGAACCTGAAAAGAGGGTTTATGACGGTTGTTGCGGTAGTGGTGGAATGTTTGTACAAAGTGAAAAGTTTATTGAATTGCACGAACACCGAAAAGGCAAAATCTCCATTTTCGGACAGGAAAGTAACCCAACAACTCATAAATTAGCTAAAATGAATTTGGCTATACGTGGAATTGATGCCAAAATAGAATTGGGCGACACCTTGATGAACGACAAATTTCCGGAACTCAAAGTTGACTATGTAATTGCCAATCCACCTTTTAACGTAAGCGATTACAACATAAATAAAGCTGAAACACACAAGTGGAAATACGGTATTCCGCCTACAGGAAACGCTAACTACGCATGGTTGCAACATTTTATCAGCAAACTTGCACCTTATGGAACAGCAGGAATCGTTTTGGCTAACGGCAGTATGAGTTCTGAAATTTCAACAGAAGGTGAAATCCGGAAAGCAATGATTGAAGCCGATTTAGTGGACTGTATGGTTTCTTTGCCTTCGCAATTGTTTTACAACACTCAAATTCCTGCGTGTTTGTGGTTTCTGGCACGCAACAAAACCGAAACTACCAAATTCAGAAACCGTACAAATGAAATCTTGTTTATTGATGCCAGAGAATTAGGCACTATGATAAGCCGTAAGCAAAAGGAATTAAGCGATAAAGACATTGCTAAAATTTCGGACACTTATCACAAATGGAGAAGTAAAGAATTTGAAACAGAGTACAAAGACGTTGCAGGTTTTTGTAAATCGGCTAACATACAAGAAGTTCGCAAAAATAATTACATCCTTACGCCAGGCAGATATATTGACTTTAAGGAAGTAGCAGAAGACGGAGTTGCTTTTGATGAAAAAATGCAGCAACTAACAGCTACTTTAAAGGAACAAATGCAAAAAGCAGTATCTTTGGATAATGAAATAAAAAAGAACTTAGAAAAAATAGGATATAAACTATAGTTATGGATTTACAACGCATACACCAATTAAAATCAATTTTCGATACGATCGTTCACTTTATTAATAATGATGACGACAGCGAACAGGTTGAAGTTTGGTTTGCACGCGAGTTACAGGAATTGCTTGGATATGCACGATGGGAAAATTTTACGGTAGCAATTAACCGTGCCGTTGAATCTTGCAAATCGCAGGGTATCAACATTGATGATCATTTTCGTGAGGTCACGAAAATGATAGAAATTGGCAAAGGAGGCAAAAGAGAGGTTGTAGATTTTATGCTCACCCGATATGCCTGTTACCTGATAGCACAAAACGGCGACCCCAAAAAAGAAGAAATCGCATTTGCACAAAGCTATTTTGCGGTGCAAACCCGAAAAGCAGAATTGATAGAAGAACGCCTTAACCTGTTATCACGTCTCGAAACAAGAGATAGATTAAGGGCTTCGGAAAAGCAACTTTCGCAAAACATTTACGAACGCGGCGTTGACGACAAAGGCTTCGGACGGATACGATCAAAGGGCGATACAGCATTGTTTGGCGGACACACCACCGAAGATATGAAAAACCGTTTGGGAATAAGTTCAAACCGGCCGCTTGCTGATTTTTTGCCTACGCTTACCATTGCCGCAAAAAACTTAGCGACCGAAATGACCAACTACAATGTAGAAAACAAGGACTTATACGGCGAAAGCTCTATAACAGCCGAACATATACAAAACAACACCAGCGTGCGCGAAATGCTTGGCAAACGTGGCATAAAGCCCGAAAACCTGCCTCCTGCCGAAGACATAAAAAAACTGGAACGCCGAGTGGTAAGCGAACAAAAGAAAATTGAAAAAGCAACAAAGAAATTGCCGAAGAAATAATGAGCGAATGGAAAACATATAAATTGGGGGAAGTTGGAAAAATTGTTACAGGCAAAACACCTCCAACAAAAGACCAAGAAAATTTTGGTAATGAATACCCCTTTATTACACCTGTTGATATGAATGGACAAAAAAACGTTTATACAACAGCAAGAAAATTATCGGAAATCGGGAAACAAAAAGTAAAAAATATTCTTCTTCCAAAAGATACAATTTGTGTTTCTTGTATTGGTTCAGATTTAGGAAAAGTTGTAAAAACAACAGAACCGAGCATTACAAATCAGCAAATTAATTCTATTATTTGTAATGATTATTTTGATGTTGATTTTGTTTATTATGCGTTGAATTTACTTTCACCAACTCTTAAAAATATCGGACATCAAAGCACCGCTGTTCCAATTATAAACAAAACTGATTTTTCACGTTTTGAAATCCAAGCCCCCGACCTCGCTACCCAAACCGCTATCGCCCAAATCCTTACTTCGCTTGACGACAAAATAGAACTCAACCTGCAAATGAACCAAACGTTGGAAGCGATGGCGCAAGCCATTTATAAAGAGTGGTTTGTCAATTTCAACTTCCCCGGCTTTGATGGCGAGTTGGTGGATGGTCTGCCGAAGGGGTGGAGAAAAGAGCCAATAGATGCAAAAATTGAATTTCTGAATGGGCTTGCTTTACAGAAGTATCCGCCAATCAACGAAGATGAATATTTGCCAGTAATAAAAATTAGGGAATTACGGCAAGGGGTAACAAATTCATCAGACAAGGCAAGCACACAAATTTCTGAAAAATACATCATAGAAAATGGAGACATCTTATTCTCGTGGAGTGGTAGTTTGGAAGTTGTGATGTGGTGTAATGGGCAAGGAGCACTAAATCAGCATTTGTTTAAGGTAAGTTCTGAAAACTATCCAAAGTGGTTTTATTATTATTGGACAAAGCATTTTTTGCCTATATATCAGTCAATTGCGTCAGATAAGGCAACCACAATGGGACATATTCAGAGAAGGCATTTGACTGAAAGTGTAATCAATGTTCCTGATTTAGAAACCTTTAACGAAGCGAACAAGGTCTTAAAACCATTATTAGATAAACTGCAAAACAACTCATTGCAAATCCAAACCTTAACCCAAACCCGTGACACACTTCTACCCAAGTTAATGAGCGGACAATTAGAAGTAGCCGTATGAGAAACAGCATCACCGAAAACGAAATAGAAGATATTGCTCTTTCCTACTTGCAGGGGTTGGGGTATTCCTATCTGTTGGGCACGGTGATTTCGCCAGATGGCGAGCACCCCGAAAGGCAATACAACGAAGTCGTGTTGGTTACTCGTTTGCGTGATGCCATAGACAAACTCAACCCTTCCCTTTCGCAAGATGCCAAAGAAGATGCCCTGAAAAAAGTATTGCGTACCGAAAGCCCCAATGCCTTAATCAACAACGAAACATTTCACCGCTACCTGACGGATGGCGTAGATGTGGAAATGCGAACCGAAAGCGGCATTCGTGGTGAGAAAATTTATATCGTAGATTTTGAGAACCCTGAAAACAACGAGTTTTTAGCCATCAACCAGTTTACAGTAGTAGAAGGCAACCAAAACAAACGCCCCGATATTATCCTGTTTGTAAACGGCTTGCCTTTGGTTGTAATAGAACTCAAAAATGCGGTGGACGAAAACGCCAACCTGAAATCGGCATTCAACCAATTGCAAACCTACAAACAAGCCATTCCTTCGCTTTTCACTTACAACAGTTTGCTCATTATCAGTGATGGTTGGGATGCCCGTTGTGGTACCATTACCAGCGATTACGGCAGGTTTATGACTTGGCCTGTCTGCGTGCAACGCACAGGCAGAAAAACCAAAGATGGATATTTTGTGTATGTATTGGAATGTAATAATGGAAGTTATTATATTGGACAAACTGAAAATATAGTTAAAAGGTGGAATGAACATATTTCAGGGAAAGGTGCAGATTGGACAAAAGCACATAAACCTATTAAAATAATTCATTACGAAGAATACAAGTCAAGGGCAGAAGCAGTTGATAGAGAACAAAAATTAAAAACAGGTTTTGGTAGAAAATGGATTAAAAGAGAAATAGAAGCAAAAAGGAATAATCCATATAACCTATATGAGGAAAAATTAGAAAGAGCCGACCATTTGCAACCCCAAATGGAAGTGATGTTTCACGGAATGTTGAACAAACACACGCTGTTGGACTTAATCCGTCAGTTTATCGTATTTGAAAAAAGCGACAGCAAAACACTGAAAAAAGTAGCTGCATATCATCAATATTATGCCGTAAACAAAGCCGTAGAAAGCACTGTAACAGCAAGCGGAAGCAATGGCGACAGGCGTGGCGGTGTGATTTGGCACACACAAGGAAGCGGCAAAAGTTTGAGTATGGTATTCTTTTCAGGCAAGCTCATCATTGAGCCGAGAATGGAAAATCCCACTTTGGTCATCCTGACCGATAGAAACGACTTGGACGAACAATTGCACGAAACTTTTACCAATTGCCAGCAACTTTTAAGGCAAGAACCCCAAAAAGCCGAAAGCCGCAGAGAATTACGCCAATTACTCAAAGTGGCATCAGGTGGTATTGTGTTTACCACCATTCAGAAGTTTATGCCAATGCCTTCCGACATTGTGCAGCCCGAAAATGCAAATGTAGTAAACGAACCAAGTGTAGAATATATCGGTGCAGACATACAGGCACTCAGCGAACGAAAAAACATTGTAGTCATTGCAGATGAAGCCCACAGAAGCCAATACGATTTTATTGATGGCTTTGCC
>MWCX01000015.1 GCA_002070265.1 Bacteroidetes bacterium ADurb.Bin174
AGAGAGAATAATGCAAAAGTAATAGGCACATGGGGCCACGTTACAGATTTTTGTTGTGCAGGAATTGTTGAGTTTTTGCCTACCGCCAAATACAAAGGAAATTGTATAGCCATTGGTGTAGCGGCATATGAATGGAATCAAAATGACAAAACTAACAAGTATTTGTTAAATCTAAGACGATTAACATCCAATGCATTGTCATACTTAGCTGCTAATAACATCAGCACAGATACTTCGGATGTTGAATCTAAACTTGTCGCTCATTTCCCAATGGAATTAAATGATTCCAAAACCTCCATCACAGAAATAATATCAAAGCAGACTTTCCTTGTTAATAATGCCAAACCGATCAGAGAGAATGTTCCGGGAGCAGAAGGTAATGCTCTGAGATTTGATGGTTATTCAACCTATGTTAAAGGTAAATTCAATGCATCCGAGCTAAGTACATTGGCAATTTCTGCATCAGTATGGTGTGCAATGGAGTCATATCCTATGATGAATATCGATGGTGCTGATGATACGCAAACATTCATAGCCGGAAACATGACTCCCACATCAGGGTTTGCTTTTACAATTAATGCTCACGGAAGACATGGGTTTGAAATGTTTATTAATGGTTCAAAAATAACATGTTATGCTCCGGATAAATTTCCTACTTATGAATGGGTACATTTGGCAGCTGTTGTTAGTGTTAAAAACAAAGAAATTAGGCTATATAGAAACAATGAATTAATTGCAAAAACAGGATTTATAGCAAATAACATAAATCCGGGTGCTACAAACCTTTACATTGGAAAATCATATGATGATACTAATCGTTGGTCAGGTCCTTTTAGATTGAATACAATTAATGGGTTGATTGATGACTTTAGAATATATTCGGGCGAGCATGATTTTTCACAGGATATAAAAACTCCTGAAAATTCTGCAGATTTATCCATCCCAAAGATTCGATTTGCCAATGAAATTCAACGACCAATTTTCCATGCTATGCCTGCTGCCAATTGGACAAATGAACCTCATGGGCTTGTCTTCTATAACGAAAGATACCATATTTTCTTCCAAAAAAACTCAAACGGTCCCTACTGGGGAAGAATACATTGGGGACATTTGAGTAGCAAAGATTTAATTTCATGGAAAGAAGAGAAAATCTCCCTGGTCCCCAATACATGGTATGATTTTAAAGGAGCTTGGTCGGGTTGTGTTTTTTCTGATTCCTATTTAACCAATGATGTACCACACATTTATTATACTTCTGTTGATCTTGGGAAAGCGTCTATTGCAGAAGCCATTCCCATGGACAACAATCTTATAAACTGGGAAAAACGTACAGATAATCCAATCATACCGCACAAACCTAACGGCTTAGATGAGGATTTCAGGGATCCTTATATTTTTAAACATGGAGAAAATATCTACATGATAGTGGGAACTCGAAAAAATGGCAAAGGAGCAACTACATTACATCGATATAATAAAAACTCAAAAACATGGAGTAATGATGGGAGTTTATTTTATCAGGCTACAAGTTCAGATTATGGTGCTTTCTGGGAAATGCCCGTTGTTATTCAAATGAACGATGGAAAATGGATGTTCATAGCTACCCCTCTAGGTGCAAAGGAAGGTGTTGAAACTTTGTATTGGGTTGGGACAATCAATCATGATGGAACATTTAATCCGTTCTCGCACATACCCAAAGAGATTGAATTGGGTAATATGTCAAAAGATGGTTTTGGGCTTTTATCTCCATCAATAATGCAAAAGAACGGAAAAAACATCGCAATAGGAATTGTTCCGGATAAATTAAGTGGTGAAGATAACTACAAATTAGGATGGGCACATACTTTTAGCTTACCTCGCGAATGGTCTATAGATTCTAATAACACCCTTATACAAAAACCCTATGAGGGACTCGAACTTCTTAGGTCCAATGCTGTATCATACAATAGCACCGAGAGAAGTCTCAATGGAACTCAAAATATGAGTCCTGTTTGTGGAAAGGCAATTGAAATCGAAGGTGTATTTACCATTTCATCTCAACAGAACCAGAAATTTGGCTTTCGGGTGAGAAAAAGTGATGATAACCATGCTGTTGAAATTTTTTATGAGCCTCACAAAAATTTATTTACTGTAGACGCACGCTCAATAAATCGCTTGGTAAACGATGGTTGGTTGTATAACGGTTTATATAGCAGTCCTCTCCCGGAAACTTTATCAGTTGGCCAAACATGTAAAATGCACATATTCATGGACCATTCAATTATGGATATATTCATAAATGACAAATGGGCATTTTCAATAAGGATATTTCCAACTGATTATTATTCTGATGGTGTTGAGGTTTTCTCAGAAGGCACTACAACTTTTATCAATTCTTTGAAAGCTTGGAAATATGATACCAAAAGCATCGCAAACATACGAGATGCTCAGGATGAAAAAAATATAAACATCTACTTTTCACACAACAAATTGGTATATGAAAACCTACCTAAACATTGCTCATTAAATATTTATGACTCCTTGGGCCGGATATTGGCAAATAACGTTTGCCCTGAGTCATTTTCAGGAGAGAATTTGACAAAAAATAACGTTTATCTGATTCAAATTAATTCTAACAATTTCTGTCAGGTAAAGAAAATTATAAAACACTAATTATTAATTATTTAATTTAATCATTATGAACAAAAAACTATTATTCTTTTTAACTTTTCTTTTCTGCATCAAGTTAATAAATGCACAACCTTCAAAAGTTGCTTTTGTAAGCACTTTTGCAACATTAAATGATCTTCAGAACAGCGGTGATGATGATGAATACGCTGCTGCCAACTGGCTGGTTAATACCTATGGTGGAGTATTTGTACCTGTTTCTCAAATTAAGAATAGTACAATAGATCTGTCAGATTACAAAGCGTTGTGGATCCATTTCGATCGTCAGTCGGATGAAACAACCATCAATAATGAATTTGTCGCGGCATTCCTTGATGCTGATGTAAAAACGGCAATCAGTAATTTTTATAAATCCGGCGGCAATTTATTGCTTTCAACATTTGCTACACGTTATGTGGTCGATTTGGGCAGATATGATCTTCTAAACAATATAACAGGTTTTGGTAACGGAGGAAACAATGATGACACTTGGTACATTTCACCAACCTGGGGTACTTTCTCAGGTGCCCCCGAGGTATTCAACAGATTTACTGATTCCCTTTATGTTGGAATGACCGGAGTAGAATATGTTATGAAAGGTAATGGAAATAGTTATCCAAGCATTCCGCTGATTGGTTCTGGATGGAAGGAAGATCATAATTATTTTTGGAATCCTCAGCCAGATAAAGCAAATGATGATAAATATAAAATGATTGATTTTGAAAATAATTGGAATACAAACTCACTAGGAACTTGGGGGCATGTGGAAGATTACTGCGGCACAGCTATAACCAGATGGAATCCAAAAGACGATTTTAACGGCAAAGCAATTACAATCGGCATAGCAGCCTATGAGTGGAATCAAAATTCCGGAACTAATGAATTTCAGTCGAATATTGAACGATTAACTAAAAATGCGTTGGATGAGCTGTCGTTTGAAGACCTCAGCACTCAAACTCTTTATAGAGAAAAATATATTTCCAAAATAGTCGTTAAAAATCAATCTGTGCTATTTAAGAATTTTTCTGAAGGAGCTAAAGTAAATATATATTCGATCGAAGGACAAATAATGTCATCTTTCATTATATCAGAATCGCAATACACATTAAACATCAGCAACTTCAATAGTGGTTTATATCTGATTGAGACTTATGAGGGGAATAACAAGTCAATACATAAATTTATTTACTCCCTATAAACTTCAAACAATATGAAATTGCGACATTAATGGACTTGTCTTAATAAAACTTTCTTTTGACTTGATCAAAAAGTTTAATTATATCCATAGTATTAATTTTTAATTATTTAAAGTCATGAAAAAAAAATGTTTACTTTTCATTCTCTGCGTTTTATTTTTCAACGTAATTGTATCTGCCAGTACAAAAAAGGCAGGGTTCTTAAATGTTGCAGCATCAGTAACAGCAATTACTGATGACGATGAGAAAGCGGCTGCGCAATGGTTTACAACTACTTATGGTGGTGATTATATCCCCGTATCTGAAATTGGAACTATTGATTTATCACAGTATGGAGTAATCTGGATTTATGCCGACAATGAAAGTGGTTATGCCGATGCACCTGATGAAATATACGCAGTTGCGGATGCATTAAATGACTACTATAAAGCCGGTGGAAATCTATTGTTGTCCATTTATGCCAACAACTTGTTATATGAATTCGGTCGCACAGATATGTGGCCCAATGTGGTTGGTGGTGCAGGTCCTGGTGCAGAAAATCCCGATGTTTGGTATATAGCAACAGCTTACGGAACCTGGGATGTGACAAAAACTGTTTTTGACAGATCGACAGATCCGCTTTTTGCAGGGCTGACCACAGAAAGTGTAACAAGAGACAATGGCAATCAATACACCATAATACCATTAATTGGTGCTGGATGGAAAGAAGATCACAACTGTTTCTGGACCATGGATATTGCTGATTTGTCAATACCCAATGATAATCCAGATAAGTTGTTGACATGGGAGTCAACTCATAATGTTACTACATTGGGAACCTGGGGACATGTGCAGGACTATTTTGGCTCTGCTGTTTCAAGATGGAAACCCACAGATGTTTATAAAGGAACCTGTATAACAATTGGTATAGGGGGCTATGAATGGGCGATCAAAAACGGAACAAACCCATATCAGGCTAATGTAGTCAGACTAACCAAGAATGCGTTGGACGAATTAAAAGAGAGTGTTTCCGGACTTAATGCGGTAATCGAATTAGGTATGAGGCTGAAATTCAATCAGAATTTATTGTCCATTGATCATAATAACCAGATTGGCAAAGTAAGTCTATATAATGTGAATGGATCTCTTTTACATGTATACAATGGTGAAAATATACGTGAAGGAGTTGATGTCTCTACTTTGAGTGGTGGAATGTATATCCTTAAAATATTCGATAAAGCAGGTAATCCTGTTGCAGCTCATAAGTTTGTAAAGTAATCCTGTTTAGCCTTTTGTAACTCTCATCTTTTTTTGTTCTGATAGTTTTTCTAAATGAGATGGGAGTTACATTAATCACATCGTTATTAGTTAATAATTAATGCATAATGATAAAAAAATCATCACATAGGGTTATTTTGTGTAGTATTGCCGGCATAATGTCGTTTATGCTTACAGTAATTCATGCACAGGAGTTTTACAATGAATTGTATCGCCCTCAGTATCATTTTACTGCAAAGGATGGATGGATTGGAGATCCCTGTGGATTAACAAAATACGATGGTAAATATCACTTTTTTTGGTGGGGACACGCAATATCCACTGATTTAGTCCATTGGAAACAACTGGACTGGCCAATGCTCGGAGGAACAGGTTTCAGTTATTTTACCGGTTCAATAGTGGTGGATACAAATAACACGGCAGGTTTCAACACGAGAGGTAAAGTTCCCATGGTTGCAATCTATACATCTGCACACTCTACAGGATTACAGAATCAGTCCATATCTTACTGCAATTCGGATGACGTTAATTATAACCGTTTTCAGTATTATCAGGGGAATCCGGTTCTCGACATAAACAGCAATTCATTTCGTGATCCGGATGTCATCTGGCATGAACCAACAAAAAAATGGGTTATGAATATTGTCCTCGCGGATGAAAGAAAGGTGCTTTTTTATGCTTCACAAGACCTCAAAAAATGGGATTATCTGAGTTCTTTCGGCCCAATGGCAGCCCGTCAGGAAATCTGGGAGGTGTCAAGCATGGTACAATTACCCGTAAATGGAAATCATGAATTTAAGAAGTGGGTGTTGATTGTAGGGATGGGACCCAATAAAGCCGAATACTTTGTGGGAAATTTTGATGGGACAAGTTTTACCTTAGATCCCTTATATGACTCACACTTACACCATGGATCAGGTATAGATGGTGTTGTCTTTGAATCGTTTGAGAAAGATAACTTTAATGGGTGGCGTGTAGAGGGGGATGCATTTGGAGCTGCTCCTGCAAATGGAACACTGGAGAATCAAATGTCTGTTTCTGGTTATATAGGAGGTAAATTAGTGAATTCGTATCATGGGGGTGATGGTAATACCGGTAAAATGATTTCTTCGCCGTTCAAAATTGAGAAAAACAATATTAATTTCCTGATTGGTGGTGGAAATAGTATTGATTTAACTTGTGCACGTTTAATTGTGGACGGGCAAATAGTCAGAAGCTCTGCAGGAGATAATTTTGAGTCGTTGAGATGGAAAGGGTGGAATGTTAGTGAGTTTCTTGGAAAAGACGCTTTTATTGAAATAGTAGATGAAAGTACAGGAAGCTGGGGGCACATTCTAATTGATCAGATCATGTTCTCGGATGTGCTTATTAACACAGGACTTGAGCATACTTTGTGGGGTGATTGGGGCCCCGATTTTTATGCTGTCCGTCCGTATCGTGATTATGATGATTCAAATTCCCAGC
>MWCX01000016.1 GCA_002070265.1 Bacteroidetes bacterium ADurb.Bin174
GTGTATCGCCTCTATGCGCAAATTGAAATTATTTTTCTTTTTATAATTTGGAAGGGTTCTCAGATTTCCTTCTACGCCACCAACAGTAATATCAGATATAGCACCCGTCTCAGGGTCTTTATAAAATTTCAGAACCCGTACGCTTTCATTGTTGTTGTTGTTGATGTCAACTGCATAATACACAGAATGGTCTTCATTGGCTCTAAATACTAAACCTCCAGCCTGGGTGTTCTGACTTAAGAATTTGATGTCAGCTTCATACTTGAAGTTTGCTGCTGAAGTGACAGAAAAATAGGGTGAATTGCCGCTGCCTGTTCCTCTTAATCCTTCAGATGTAATCCTCCAATAGCCGGTAGTTCCTTTATCTTGCTTCCAATCATAAGTGTTGGTTCTGAATTCTCCGTCATTTCCCGAATCTTTGATAAGAACAAGGATGTCTGAAACTTTAGCCTTGCTGTTGTAAGTTAACAGGCCTAACCTACCCGCCTTGTAGGCGGGAAATATTGCTTGTTTCACCTTTTCGTTGTTAAGATAAACTGTTAATCGACCCGTTTTGGTAAGTTCTATTTTAAACGGGATAGCCCGGGTTGTATTGATCTCAAATTCTTGATTAAATAACTCAGAATCTCCTTCTCTAAATGATTTAATGGCAACTCGATTTTCGTTGACGATTCTTAATTCCGTTCCAAACCACCTATTTCCTAAATCTCCTACTGCACCAAACACAAAAGACATCCTGTCGCCTTCCAGAATTTCAATCTTACCTTCATAGCTAAATGCTGCTGCGCTTACAGAACTGATAGCAAGATTGTTCCCTCCTTTCCTGTTGATAATGTAGCTGATGTCAGATTTAGAATAAAAACTATCTTTTCCACCCATGCCGGACAGTTCATCTTCCGATATTTGCTGTTCATTTCCGTTATCATGTGTTTTTACAATAAGGTCTGAAACTCTGGCTACAGCATTCCATGTTAAAAGGCCCCAGCGTCCACCTTGATAATTATTAAGCGTAACTTCTTTTACTTGAGTGCCATTTAAATAAACTTTTAAGACATTATCTTCATTGATGTCGATTTTATAACCAATGGGTTTGGTGGTGTCAACGTCGTATTCTTCAACAAAAATATCTCCTCCATTATCCCCAACTTTAAATGCTTTTATCTGCACTTGATTTTCATTCTTTATCAGTAATTCGGATGCATACCTATCTCCATCAGCTTTATATCCAAACACGAAGGACATTCTGTTTTGATCAACTTGCCAATTCAGTATCTCAACAGTACCTTCAATCGAAATTGTAGAATACTCTGTTTGAGATAGGACAAGATTATTCGCCTGGTTTTTTCTGAAAACGGTATAAATAGGTTTTGTTTCCGAGAAATCTCCGGTCAAATTTTCAAGATTTGCTTGAATGCCCGGAATGTCACCAATTTCTACGTTGATATTTGATACTTTAACCTTACTTTGAAAAGTAAGAACACCTAAATATCCAACTTTGTAATTTGTGATCGTATGCTGATGACATAAATTGTCATTGACATAGATATTTAACTGGTCGCTTTCTGTTACAATAATTTTGAAAGGGATGGCTTGATTGGTATTGACATTGGTTACTTTAATACGTTCGAAGAAAATGCCACCGTCATCTCCGTCTCTAAAGCCTTTCAGGTAGATTTCATTTTCTCCTAATCCTGCTCCGGATCTCGCAATTTCGACTCCGTAAAAGCCATTTCCCGTGTATCCATAAACCAAAGAGAAACAACTTCCTTCCAGGAATTCAAACTCAACTTCGTAGCTAAAAGCGTCGGCTTTTGTTTGTGAAAGAATCAAATTATTCCATCCTGTTTTGTTAACGATGATAGATCCATCACTTAATTTATTGTGATCTCCATATAGCCCATGTAAGTTTGTTTGGTAGGCAAACACTGATAATACAAAGTTTACCATTAAAAATAAGGCAAAAAATCTTGAGAGTCTAGTTTTTTTCATATCTGTATGTTGTTTAAATTTAAAATTTAAATATTGAATATTTTTTGTCTTTCATCCAGTTTATTTGAAGTGTGTATAAATCATTTGGTAAATGATTGGTGTTTACGCTATGATGATGTTTTTGGTGCACCAGTCTTCCATGCATGTTGTACAATGACAATGAGCTTGTAGATTTCTCTGATAATACTTGAATTTGTTTGTTCTTATACTGAATTTGACAGGAAGGCATTTTGTTTTCTTCGTAGCTGAATTAATTATCAAAACCAGGAATGATTTGTATGCAATCTAAACCGATTAATGTTTTCTCACCTTGTGTCTTTTGATTAGTTCCTGTGAGTGTTATTTTTAATTCGATAAATCCATCATCATTGGGCATAAACTCACCGATATCGACAGGACCTGAATGACTTACGGACGAGGCATATCCGTCATATGTAACAGGTGAAAGTTGTCCGTTAACTGTGAATGAAAGCATTCCAAAATCATTTGCCTTCGTTAAATATAGAATTATATGTTGCCGAACTTTAGCTAAATTTTCAAATCGAAATAAAACATAGTCTCCTATTTCTCCATGTTTTAAAAGAAGCTGATAAAATCCGCTCCACTCCCCGCTTGTAAAGGGTGTCATATCTTGAATGACCATCTCAAAAGATGGAGACACGTCAAGAGGAGAGATTTGTTCAAACTCAATTGCGTTTGGTATTTTATAAACTCCGGATTCAGGCATTATGTAATCAATGGCATCCAATCCTGAAATATTTTTAGCTTTTGCATTATAATCACCATACCAGAAAATGGTAGTAGAATAGTCTACCGCTCCGGGTTTCCAACTTAGCATTTCTAAATCGAATTGAAACATATTTTTAAAAGGTATTGCGTCCAAATTACGACTCCTGAAAAATGTATTGTATCCATGTGAACTTGGTTTGTCTGCCCGTGGTGCTCCTCCAAAAGGTGTTTGGAAAGGGATAACCGGCGCCCATGAACAATTGTAGTAGTCTTCTGTCCCGGTACCAAAGTGAGAAGGAAATATGTCGTCATCAACCCAAATTTTCTCATCTCCTTCACCATACCATCTGGGAGAATAATTGAAGAGAGATAAAACATCCCCCATATAAACTCCTTTCCCTTCAATATAAGCAAAGTTCCAATCATAAGCATTTGAAGGATTGTTTTCATGTCCACAAACAACTAAGGGAAGATTGTTTTCCTGTTTCCAAGATGCATGAAAATACAGTGTGTTGTCAATCCAGCTATGTTCTTCAATATTGGCACTTACAAAAATGTGTACACTTTCGTTAGAATGGTTCGTGAGTATAATTTTGCCGTCATTTTTATACGGCATAAACCAACGGCTTGTTATACTTCCTTTTCCATCAGAGTCCAAATACCAACTTTTTACGTTTGGAGCTCCCAGTCCTCCCCCGGAAAACTCCCCCAATGGAACCCATGAAGTCTTTTTTTTGTCAAACTCAGTTTCCAGAATTATTTTTCTCATAAGTTGTTCGTATAGCTCCGGCTGTTCTGTTTTGACAACAATTTTGATGGTGTTCACGGCATATTCACCTTGTGGTAAATTAATGCAGATATGTTCGTTAGGATTTAGTGTTGTTTCTGTTTTTTCGGTTAAATTTTTTTTGTGGATTAACGGTTGTAGCAGGATTGAATTTACTGTTTGAATTTTTGAGAGATTTTTTTCGTATACATCATAGGTGAAAGTTTCAATGGAAGTATCGTGTGGATAAGTCCTGTAGTTTATGGCATAATACCTGGGAGGTGTTGAGGTTGAATTGTGTTCTTCAAAGGTGATTTTACAGCTTTGCGCATACGAAATAGGCAAAAATAAGGTACTTCCTCCTCTTCCGTCGAATTTTGGATCATAATTAGGGTGTGCCTGGCGAAGGCCATTTCCTGCTTGTATATTCCATTTCATTAAATCATAAGCAGGGATAGTCCAGTCAGGCAATCTGTTTCCGTCAAAATAAAATCGCAGTGTTCCATTTTTGTTGGTGCTGGTCATCCATATTCTTGTGATAACGCCGGGACCAGATTGATCGAATAACACTTTTTCACTTCTTCCGGATATAATATCTGTTCTGATAAATCCGAATCCGTCATCGTTTGCCCACCATCCCGGAGCATGTGGTGCGACTGATCTTCTATCATAACTACTTTCTTGTCCTGCCGTGTAGGTGGGAAAGTTTGATGCGGTCTTGAAACAAACAATTTCATCGAGTAATGACTCATAGCTGACCGCTATGGAACCAGCCGCAGAAGCCTTGTGTTGTGCGTCGGGTAAAAACAATACGAACACAAAGAGTGATAAGCACAAAGAAAAAGTTTTTTTCATGGTTTTATTTATAAGTTCAAGTTCTGATGTTGAAACTCGTTAAAAGTAAGAGGTTAAAAGCTGTGTTTCTGTAACATCTGTTGCATCTTCTTATATTTTTGATACAAAATAAATAACAAAAAAGGGAAAACTTTGATTATTCAAGTTTTCCCTTTTTTAATTCTTTCATTACTGATAAGAAGAGATTAGGTACGTCTTTCTTTGATTCTGGCTTTCTTACCGGTCAGCTTGCGCAGGTAATACAGTTTGGCGCGGCGTACTTTGCCATGTTTATTAACAGTAATTTTGTGAATAAATGGAGAATCCAAAGGAAAAATACGTTCAACACCTATGTTACCAGACATTTTACGAACCGTAAAACGTTTGTTTCCTTCGTGACCGGAAATCTTGATGACATCACCACGGAATTCCTGGATACGCTCTTTGTTGCCTTCTGTAATGCGATAAGCTACCGTTACCGTGTCTCCTGCTTTGAATGCAGGATAATCTGTCTCTACTAAAAATGCCTGTTGGGCAATTTTCATCAAATCCATTGTTCTTGTTTTTTGAAATTAAATTTTCTACGCAATATTCACAGTTCTCACTTAGCTGTCAGAGATTGGGTAAAAAATCGGACTGCAAAAATATAACTTTTTTTTGAATTGGCAAAAGGGCTAATTTTTATTTTGATGCGCTAAGTAGAAATATCCCCACAAAATGTGACTAAAGTGTAAGATTTATCTTATGGATGATTGGTTTTTCAAAAAAAGATATTATCTTTGCAATCCAATATCGCGGAGTGGAGCAGTGGTAGCTCGTTGGGCTCATAACCCAAAGGTCGTTCGTTCGAATCGGACCTCCGCAACTAAGCAAAAAAGGGGTTGTCTTTACTTTTGAGACAGCCCCTTTTGTCGTTTGTTTTTAAGTTATTGTTCTTTAATTATCCTCATTGTGCTCACCCTTTCCCCTATCTCTGCACGCACCATATAAATACCGGCAGGCAGGTGGGTGAGGTTGATTTCACGTATATCACCTGCGGCTTGGGTTACGACTGCACCGTGTATATTGTAGATACGAACGGCGGTAACCGCTTTCTCAGCCTGTATATGCAGGATGTCCCGCACAGGGTTAGGATAGAAAGTAACGGTATGGGCGACGAGTTTATCTATACTTGTTGCGGTAGGCTCTATCTTCACTGTATCCTTAACAATAGTACCGTTGGCATAGCAGATAGCCTTTTGAGTGGGATTAAATACCGCTCCTTCAGGCTCGATAATCTGACAATTATCAAATTTTATTTCTTTAAATCCATAGATTGAACCATTGCTAGTCCCCTTCGCCGTTACAGCAGCATTATCAAAAATAAGTGTCTCATAGCCGGTACCGCGAATACCGTACATGGGGCTTGTAACATTTACAGTACAATCTTTAATCGTAAGCGTGTCTGAAGCACAATCAACATTTATCCCAAAATCATTGGTACGAGTGTTTTCTATATTAAGCGTACCGTTACCTTGAATGGTGCTGTTGTTGTTGACATCTATAAGTGACCAGCCGTTAGCTGTCAGATTATTTTCGCCGACAACCTCTATTATAAGTCCATCAATGCTCGATTTAATTATATTTTGATCGCCTGATTTATTAATCATAACATTATTGAGAGTAAGAGTTTGGGTATCAGGGTTATAGCTTGCGGTTCCTGCACTTACACCGGGGATAGCGCTTAGGTTGTCCTTATTGGCACTGGTTACCTGCACGCCACAAATCCAAAGCTCGTAGGCAGGTAAGTAGTAGGTGGTGCCTATTTCCGGATTACCGGTGAAGGCGCCACCCGTTCCGGCAAACATATTAAGGTTCCAATCCGTTGCACCCGTTGCATCTGCATTAGCGGGAATACTCCACTCCAGTCCGGGACCTGTAGTGCTTAGCTTAATGCCTGTACAGTTTTCAAACATGGACCGGTAACAGGAGATAGCCAGTGTCGTAGCCGGTAGCTCCGGCAGACTTGTCAAGCTGGTACAACCGGAGAACATCTCGTTATAGCAGAATGGATTCAGCGTCATGGCAGGCAGTTCCGGTGGCGCAGTCAGCCCCGTACAGCCCGAGAACATGCCGATGTAACAGCCGGCGGCTAGCGTCATCGCCGGCAGTGCCGGCGCGTTTGTCAGGCTCGTGCAGCCGCTGAACATTTCCTGGTAGCAGGCAGGGGCCAGTGTGGTTGCAGGCAGTTCAGGCGCCGTCGTCAGTGCCGTACAGCCGTAAAACATCTCCCTGTAGCAGGAAGAGATCAGCGTCATCGCCGGCAGCACGGGCGCTTGTGTCAGAGAGGTGCAGCCTTCGAACATTTCCTGATAGCAGCCGCCGGTAACTGTTGTGGCAGGCAATGCCGGTGCGGCAGTCAGTCCCGTACAGCCCATGAACATACGAACGTAGCAGTTGTTAGACAGATTTGTCGCCGCCAGTTCCGGTGCACTGCTAAGTGCCGTACAGTTCTTGAAGAGGTTCGAAAAACAGATGGCGGCCATTGTCGGATGGTTGCCGGCTTCCACTATCGTGTAGTCAAGCAGGGTCTCGATGTTACCGGAGCAGGCAACCGATGCTGTATCGGCGTCAATTATCCAATAAGAGAGATTGCCGCCGGTGATGAGGGTGTTATTTTTCCCGCGGAAGTAGAGACGGAACTCGCCGGCACCATTGTTCGCTGCAGTCGCGCCATCCCTGGTAAACGCATTCCAGTTTGTTGCATCGGTAGAGTAGAAAAGCTCTCCGTTCCACGACACCGCGCTCGGCGTGATCTTGAAGGTGTCCGCACTGGAAAAGGTGAGATAGGCATCCAAGACCGGAGGGGCCTTGGCTGTCGCCGTTGTGTCCGCGTCGGAGACGGTGGCCTCGTATTCCGTGCCGCCCGCCGTGAAGTCATAGTTATCGTTGGGCAACCAGAGGTAGAGTTTGCCATTGTTGTCAGCAAAGAGGTCGTTTACGCCGTAGGTACCGAGTGATGTAATTACGACAGATGCATTGGGCGTAAGTTTCGGTACTGTTACGCACCAGACGCGCGCCGTGCCGTTGCTGGGCGCGGCCATCGCAAAGTCGCCGTCTATGCGGATGGAGCCGCCGGTGAAGTGGTTCGAGCCGGAGATGTCCGGCGCGTTGCCGGTATCGCCTTCCTCCACGTTGCCAAGGCCGCCGCCGACGCCCGGTGCGCCGCCCGCGCCGCCGATTGCGAAGAGCGTTCCGCCGGAGACGGATAATGCCGCGCCCGCGCTGCCGGCGAGTTGCTGTCCGGTGCCGCCGCCGATGCCCGCGGCACACTTGCCGCCGGTAGCGATGACGTGGCCGCCGGAAATGTTCACTGTGCCGCCCGTTCCGGCGATGCCGTCGGGATTGCCGTCGTTATTGCCGCCGCCGATGCCCGCGCCATATTGTCCGCCGGTGGCTGTGACAGTGCCTCCACTGATGTTCACCGTGCCGCCCGCGTCGCCATCGCCGCCGCCGATTCCCGCGCTCCAATTGCCGCCCATTGCTGTGACGTTGCCGCCGGAGATATTCACCGTTCCGCCGTTGCCGCCGTCGCTACCGGCATAGCCGCCCGAACCAATGCCCGCGCCCATCTCGCCGCCGTTGGCCGTCACCGTGCCGCCGTTGATGGTCACTGTGCCACCGCCGCCACCCCCGCCGCCGCCGATTCCCGCACCGAAGAACTCACTGCCGTTGGCCGTCACGATGCCGCCGTTGATGGTCACCGTGCCGCACGCGCCGTTGTTGCCGCCACCGATGCCCGCGCCGTACTCGCCGCCGGTGGCCGTCAGCGCGCCCGCGTCATCGCCGGGCGCGTTGGTGATGGAGAGCGTTCGCCCCGCAGAGACTTCAAGGCCCGCGCGGTTGTTTCCGGACGTCAGCGTATTCGTTCCCGCAAGAAAGAGCGAGACATTGGCTCCTGATTCCAGCGCGAAGGGGCACTGCTGGTTGCCCGTTGCAGCGAGCGTCAGGTTCGAGAGCGTGACCTCGCTCGTCACCCCCGCCGCCACAACCACGCACACCTGACCCGCCGTGTTGGTACCCGAAATCGTGAACGGCCCCGCGTTCGTAAGCGTAAGCGTTGGCAAGACATACGACCACCCCTCGCCGCTCGAGCCGGCTTCATAAAGCTCAATTCCGTTGATAGTCACACCGACGGACGCGGGCAACGGAGTGTAGTAGTAGTCGGTACCGATCTCCGGGTTGCCGGTGAAGGTGCCGCCGGTACCGGCGAACATTTTTTCGTTCCAGTTCCACGCGTTCGAAGCATCTGCACCGTTCGGGATGCCCCAGGTTTGGCCTGTTCCATTTTCATACAGCGTGATGCCCGTACAGTTTTCGAACATGGCGTTGTAGCACCATTCGACCAAATTCGTAGCCGGAAGCTCCGGCAGACGTGTCAGACCCGTGCAGCCCTTGAACATGGCGTTGTAGCACCAGCCAATCAGATTTGTAGCCGGAAGCTCCGGCGCCTGCGTCAATCTCGTGCAGCCCTTGAACATTTCCGCGTAGCACGCCCAGCCCAGCGTGTCGGCAGGCAGTGCCGGTGGTGTTGTCAGGTTCGTGCAGTCTTCGAACATGCCTAAGTAAGAGATGTCTGCCAGCGAGTCGGCAGGCAGCGACGGTGCCTCGGTCAAAGCCGTACAGTCTTTGAACATTTTTTGGTAGCAAGCGAAAGCCAGCGTTGTGGCAGGCAGCTCAGGGGCTGTTGTTAGTACTATGCAGCTATCAAACATCTGCTCATAGCAATTACCGGTCATCGTCAGTGCCGGCAGTTCGGGTGCCTGTGTCAGCGAGATGCAGTCTTCGAACATGGAGCAGTAGCAACGGCTTTCCAGTGTCGTGGCAGGCAGCACCGGTGCCTGTGTCAGCGAGGTGCAGCCCTTGAACATGGAGTCGTAGCAGGTTGATCCCAGCGTATCGGCAGACAGCACCGGCGCCTGTGCCAGGCTTGTACAGCCTTCGAACATGCCTTGGTAGCAGCTTCCGGCAAGCGTCTGCGCCGGCAGCACCGGCGCCTGTGTTAAGCTCGTGCAGCCTTTGAACATGTACTGGTAGCAGTAATTGGCAAGCTCTGTTACCGGCAGCACCGGTGCTTGCGTCAGTGATGTGCAACCGCGGAACATGTCGGCGTAGCAGAAATCGAACATCTTGATCTCCGGCAGCGCGGGTGCTGCCTTCAGACCCGTGCAATTGCGGAACATGCCGAAGTAGCAGCCTGTATTCAGCTTCGTCGCCGTCAGCGGCGGGGCACTGACGAGCGCCGCGCAGTCCTTGAAGAGGTTCCCGAAGCAGTAAACGTCCATCTCCGGATGTTCACCGGCATCAACCTTCGGATAGTCGAGCAGGGCTTCGAAACTGCCTGAACAGGCAACCTCCCCGGCGGCATCTATTACCCAGCCGGGCTTATTATAGCCGTTAATGCGGGTGTTGTTCGTCCCTCGGATGTGCAACGTGTATGTGCCGGTACCGTTGTCCGCCGCAGCCGCGCCTGTGATGGTAAAGGATTCCCAGTCCGTCATGTTGGTGGAGTAGAAAAGCTGTCCGTTCCACAACACTTCGCTTGGTGTGACAGTAAAAGTATCCGTACTTGAGAAGGTAAGGCAGGCCGGCAACGGAGTGTAGTAGTAGTCGGTACCGATGACCGGATCGCCGGTGAAGGTGCCGCCCGTGCCATTGAGCATGATAAAGTTCCATTCCTTTGCGGGTTGCGCGTTGGCGGGGATTCCCCATGTCGGACCTATTCCGTCTTCGTAGAGCGTAATGCCTGTGCACTCCTTGAACAAGCTGTGGTAGCATGCAGCGGTCAGATTTGTGGCCGGCAATTCCGGCAGGCGCGTGAGTGCCTCGCAGTTCGCGAACATGGAGTTGTAGCACCGCACGGCCAGTGTCTTGGCCGGCAGCGCCGGTGTCTCTGTCAGACTTAAGCAGTTTTGGAACATGCGTACGTAGCATTCTTCGGCCAGCGTCTCGGCCGGCAACGCCGGAGCGTTCATCAGGCTTGTGCAGGTATTGAACATGTCGAAATAACAACCCTTCGCCAGCGTTGTGGCGGGAAGCTCAGGAGCACTGATCAAGGCTTCACAGTTGTAGAATAATCTGTAGAAACAGAAGTCTTTGCCGGCAAGCGAAAGTGTCGGGTTATCACCATCGGTAAGTGTCATGATATTGCCCGAGGCTCTTATTTTTCCTGACATTACAAATCTGGCATAATTATCAATGCTCCCATGGTAATTTCCCTTGAAAAAGACGCTATCACCTGCCGCAAGATTAATATCCGTACCAAAGGTGTAGGCAGTCCAGTTGATACCGTCCGTGCTTGTCTGAATATCGGCGGTAATACTGCCGGTTACACTTAATTTTACATGACCCGCTTCATCGGCGGTAAAACAGAGATAATCAACTTGGGCATGTAAGCCGCTTGCTCCTATCAGCAGCAGGAGCATCAGGCATAGAAGCCTGAGGGTGGTTTTTTTTGGTTTCATAGTGTTTGTGTTGAGTTTAAAGTTCTAAGTTTATAAAGTTTACTGTTTTTGTTTTTTTATTTTTTGCAAAAATACGAAAAGCAGGATTTCAAGTAGTGGCTAAACAACAAAAAAGAGTGGCTAAACAACAAAAAAGCTAATTTGACAAGTTTGTTTGTTTCCAAACAGAGGGTTGGACACCCTCTTTGGCTTTAAACTGACGGAAAAATGTGCTTGTATCGGCGTAGCCCAAGCGAGAGGTAAGTTCTGTCATTGTTGTTTTGGGGTTGTTAGTTATAATCCGTTTTGCTTCCTCTATTCTTAAAGAATTGATCCACTGACGGAAGGTAATACTCATTTCAGAGTTGAAGTGGGACGACAGGTAGGTGCGATTAGTTCCTAAATATTTAGCCAAGTCATCAATGGTAATACCCGGTATCAAAAAAAGCTTTTCTGATATCCACGACTCCATGGTTCTGTTGACATTGGTGCCGGATATATCTTGGTTTATAATTTCGGTTGTAGTGTCGGACACTGAAAGTGATTGTTCATAGTTGGTTTCTTCTACCATCATCGGCATCTCTATTATTTCAAACTGCCACGGATAGTTGAGCAGTTTTATACCAAAAAATGTATAAAAACAGAGCAAGAAGAGATTGAAAATAACACTTATTTCAAAATTGGGATATTGGGTGGTAATAAGAGCAAGCACACCAATCCCAAGTGCTCCGCAAAACGCTATGGCAATCCAACGCATACGAGCCGCAATGTTGTCCGAATAGAAATTATCCATCACTCTGCGGAACGCACGGTAGTGGCGTGTAAAGTAGACTGTAAAGTACACAAGTATAATGCAATATGTGGCACCAAAACTTAACAGGTAAACCGAAATCGCAACAGCCGATTCCGGCAACAACAGATAGCCTACCACAATCGCAACAACATACAAAACAATAGCGACTATCTGACATATTAGTGATTTTGATTTAATACTTTTAGGGTCAAGTAACATTACGCAGACAAGAGTAAGTATAAACGCCTGTGTTACTGAAATCGAGAGTGTTATTATTTGTGTAAGCAAAATGTCTTGACTTGTCGCATCAGCAGTTTTTCCGGTATGATCAAACAGTTCTACTAAATTTCCTATAGCAACACAAAAGAAAGCCACAGCCAACAGTCGCTTCGCAATACGGTAGTTGCGCATCGCCGCCCTATTTTCGTTAAATTGTGTAAGAAAAAGCAATCCGAAAACAGAAGTAGCCACAAACAATGCTACAAGTGAATAGTAATAGAGTGTTGCTGTCATCGGTTAATTGTGTGTTTCTTAATCTTGCGCGCTACATGATATTTTTTATCAACCTGAGATACAAAGGTATAAAAAATCTGCTTTTAATAAAACTTTAGCATGTTTATATTGAACTTGGGACTTCGCCTCAAACCCCAGCCCCGGATGATTAGTTACAACACTTTCAATATAGCAAACCAAAAAGCCAAAGCGGAATTTTATTTGCAAAACCAATTTCTAAATCATCCAAAGCTAAATAAGCATCCGGCAAACCCATAATTTGCTCTCTGCCTTTATTTTTTCCACCAACTTCAAAGTGATATTTTTGATTTATCAAAAAATCTGTCTCTTTGGAAAATTCAACGGTCTCAGTAACATTTAACTGATTACAAAAAAATGTTTCTCTTATATTTCCAAGGTCCGGCTTGCCACTAAGCGCAAAAGCGTAGCATAGATTGGTATTTCCTAAATAAATTTTTTCCGGTTTTGTCAGTGTGCTGAAACTCTTGGATTTTTCTTGCAAGGTTTGAATGGCTTGTGCTTTTTGTAAAAAATGAATATAAGCAAGCAGACTGTTTCTGCTCACACCTACGTCTTGACTTAACCGAGTGATATTCGGAGAGAAAGGAACCATTGTAGAAATGATGTAAAGCAGCTTTTTTACCTTATCAATGGATGAGAAATCAATTTTTTCTACCGTAGGCAAATCAAATTCAAGAACAGCATTAATGGTTTGAGCCAATTTGGGCAAATAGCTCTCTTTACCTTCTAAATAGTAGGGATAATACCCAATTTGCAAATATTCGGAAAATAGGGGCAAAATTTTAATTTGGGAGGTGATGTTTTGAGCAATTTCAACATGATTGGTCAAAATTTGCTCTAATGTATATGCTTCAATATCAAGTATTTTCTCACACTTTAAAAACTCTCTAAAAGACATTCCCGGCAGAAAATACTGCACAGCTCTTCTACTCAAATCGGCCTCGCCTTTTGAGATTTCTAAAATAGACGAGCCTGTAAAAACAATTTTCAGTTCAGGGAAACCATCGTATAAATTTTTAATTTCCCTTGACCACGTGGCATATTTGTGTACTTCATCGAGCACCAAAAGTTCGCCGCCATTCTGCACAAAACTTTTACCTAATTCATACAGCGATTTTCCGCTAAACCAAATATGGTCCAAGCTGGCGTATAATGTTTTTTGTGGTGCTTTTCCATAATTCTCTTTGATATACTGTAAAAGTAAAGTGGTTTTCCCGCTTCCCCTTGCACCCAAAAGCGAAATCAACCGATTATCCCAATTGATTTTTTTGTACAAATACCGCTTAAACTGCGTATTTGTTTTATTTAGCTGTTGATAAAAAACTGTGTATAATGCTTCCACCTCTGACTATTTTTTTACAAAGATAGTAAATTGTTTTTTACAAACAACAGTTTCTGCCATTTTTGTTGTTTGTAAACAACAATATTTGATGTTTTTGTTGTTTGCAGACAACGATAATTTCAATGGTTCCCGAACTCGGGGCAGCCAAAAGAAAAAGAAAACACAAAAGGGGCTGTCTCAAAAGTAACTATTTAACAAAATCCATAAGGTGTCTTAGAAGTGTTCAAATGCAAGGCACTGAGATTGAGGGCAAAGGAGCATACTGAAGTATATGACTGAGTCCGAATATCGAAAGTAACGCAGCAATTGGGCACTTATAAGACAACGCAAAAAAAACCTCAGCTACATAACATAACCGAGGGTTTTCTATGATTTTGATAAATTCCAAAATTCCTTTTTAGGATGCAAAGGGGAAGGAGGATTTTATTTCTTCTCTTCTCTTGGTGGGCGAGGCAATAAAGCCTTGCGTGACAGTTTGAATTTGCCTGTCCGGGCATCAATATCCAGGAGTTTAACTTCGATGATGTCGTTTTCCTTGAGTCCTGAAGTTTCCATACTTTCGATGCGTTTCCAGTCAATTTCGGATATGTGCAACAGACCTTCTTTACCGGGTAAAAACTCCACAAAGCAACCATAAGGCATGATGGATTTTACTTTGGCTTCGTAGGTTTCTCCGACTTCCGGCGTAGCTACAATACCTTTAATCTTTCTCACGGCAGCATCAATGGATGCTTTATTATTGGCGGCAATTTCAACACGTCCCTGGTCACCGATCTCTTCTATGGAAATAATTGCACCGGTTTCAACCTGCATGGCTTGAATAATCTTTCCGCCGGGACCGATGATGGCACCAATCATTTCTTTCGGAACGAACATCACTACAATACGTGGAGCATGCGGTTTCAAATCTTCGCGCGGCTCTGCAATGGTTTCTTTCATTTTATTGAGGATGTACATACGTCCTTCTTTGGCTTGATTTAAAGCTTTTTCAAGGATTTCGTACGACAAGCCATCTACTTTGATGTCCATTTGAGTGGCAGTGATACCATCTTTGGTACCCGTCACTTTGAAGTCCATATCACCCAGGTGATCTTCATCACCCAAAATATCGGACAATACCGCGAAATTCTTTCCTTTATTTTCAGAGATCAATCCCATGGCAATACCCGAAACCGGTTTTTTAATTTGAACACCGGCGTCCATCAAAGCCAGAGTACCGGCACAAACTGTAGCCATAGAAGACGATCCGTTGGATTCCAGAATATCGGAAACAACACGTATTACATAAGGATAATCCTCAGGGATCATGGTCTTCAATGCACGGAAAGCCAGGTTACCATGACCCACTTCGCGACGGCTGACGCCTCTGGACGGGCGGGCTTCTCCGGTTGAAAATGGTGGAAAGTTATAGTGCAATAAAAATCTTTCTGTTCCCTGATTCAAAGCCTCATCAATAATTTTCTCATCTTGCTTGGTACCTAAGGTGACGGTAGTCAACGACTGTGTTTCACCACGGGTAAAGATAGCGGATCCATGTGCTCCCGGCAAACAATCAATTTCCGACCAAATCGGGCGAATCTCCGTAGTTTTACGACCGTCTAAACGTTTTCCCTCATCCAGGATAGAACGCCGCATCGCTTCTTTTTCAACTGCGTGATAATATTTGTCAATTAAATCTTTCTTTTCTTCGGCCACTTCAGGGTCCAGTGTTTCAATGTATTCTGCTTTTACAGCTTCAAAATTTTCAACCCGTGAATGTTTATCAGCATTGCAGGCAGTTGCCAAAGCATATACTTTATCGTAAGTTTTTTCGCGAATGTCTTTTTCTAATTCTTCGTCATTTTCCTCGTGGCAATACTCACGCTTTTGAGTTTTACCTACGTCCTCCATCAGCTCCAATTGAACCTTACAATGAACTTTGATGGCTTCATGCGCAATCTTCATTGCTTCTAACAATTCTTCTTCGCTCACTTCTTTCATTTCGCCTTCAACCATCATAATATTATCCAAGGTAGCGGCAACAATGATATCCATATCGGCATTTCCCAATTGCTCGAAAGTGGGATTCACAACAAACTCACCGTCAACTCTGGCAACGCGAACCTCGGAAATTGGCCCGTTGAAAGGCACATCCGATACAGCCAAAGCAGCGGAAGCAGCCAAACCGGCTAAAGCATCAGGCATGTCTTTGCCGTCGGCAGAAACCAACATTACATTTACAAAAGTCTCAGCATGAAAATCATCCGGGAAAAGCGGACGAAGCGCACGATCGACCAGGCGCGAAATCAAAATCTCATAATCCGAAGGACGACCTTCCCTGCGAAGGAAACCACCGGGGAAGCGACCGAAGGCAGCAAATTTTTCTTTATACTCGACTGAAAGCGGCATAAAATCCGTATCCGGAAGTGCTTCTTTTGCAGCACAAACCGTAGCCAATAACATGGTGTCACCCATACGTACCATTACAGAACCGTCAGCCTGTTTAGCTAACTTTCCGGTCTCAATGGTAATCTCTCTTCCATCACCCATTGTGATGGTTTTTGTAATTACATTCATAAAAATTACATGTTTATTTTTTAATACTTCTAAATGTCGGGCGCAAAGGTACGATTTAAAAATGGATTTTAACCCATACCATGGAACTCGTAACTCGCGACCCCGACATTAATAAATTAATTTTCTCTATATCTCTATAGATTTTTTATGTTTGCAAGACCTCAATGCTTTGCTTAACTTCGCATCAAATTAAACCTGGGGCGTTGCCCCAAACCCCACTTCATTTTTTTGTTTTGACACAAAAAAATGAAGCAAAAAAAGTCAAGACTGCGCCCGCTTCGCTCAAAAAACTTGCGCTTGATTGACTAAATCGTTCAAACTCGCTGCTACGCAGCTCAGACAAGAACGATTCTTTACGTCAATCTCACTTGTTTTTTGGCTCATCGGACGAGGTCCGGTCGCGATTCAATGCATAAAATTAATTGTATAAAATATTTTTTGTTATATACTTAACCATTTTAAAATAAAAACATTATGGAAACAACTGAAAATTATGTAATGCCTCGTATTGGTGAAAAAGCACCTTCTTTTACTGCTGTAACGACTCAAGGAACCATCAATTTCCCTGAAGATTATGCCGGGAAATGGTCTATCTTGTTTAGCCACCCTGCCGATTTTACACCGGTTTGTACATCTGAATTTATGACTTTTGCATCCATGGCTGAAGAATTCAAAGCTTTGAATTGCCAGTTAGTCGGTTTGTCTGTTGACGGTCTGTATAGCCACATAGCCTGGCTGCGTACCATCAAAGAAAAAATTGAATATAAAGGTATGAAAAACGTAGAGGTAAAATTCCCCTTGATCGAGGACATCTCTATGAATGTAGCCAAAAAATACGGTATGATTCAGTCGGAAAGCACAACGAAAGCTGTCAGAGCGGTATTCTTTGTTGACCCGACGGGTATCATCCGTGCCATCATTTATTATCCGCTTTCTTTGGGTAGAAACTTTGATGAATTGAAACGAGTGTTGGTTGCGTTGCAGACTGCTGATGCCTTTGGTGTGGCTACGCCTGCCGATTGGAGACCCGGTGATGATGTAATCGTTCCGACTGCCGGTTCTTGCGGTACTGCTCAAAGTCGTATGGAAGGGAAGGAAGAAGGTGTGACTTGCTATGATTGGTTCTTCTGCACCAAAAAATTAAACAAAGAAAAAGTGGAAAAAACTTTAGGAGCTAAATTATAAGGGATAAAATTGAGTTATAATATTCTTTTAGATTGATTTTAAAAAAACCTGCTACCTCGGAACTCGTGAACCCGGACCCCGAAAACTCGTGACATAAAAATGAGGCTGTCTTTACTTTTGAGACAGCCTCTTATATATCAATAAAATGCCAAAAAACTCTTTAGTTTTCGTTATGATTACATTTCTTGCAATATGGCATCAAAGTTACCGACAATTAAATGTTCAACTCCTGCAAATTCAAAGGTAACATTGTACTTTGTGTTGTCTATTTTTACAATCTTAAACCAGCCTATCCATCCACTGGTCTTTCCTTGAGAGGTTACATTTACGTCCTGGAAGGAAAAGTCGAAAAATTGACTTCCATCATTTTTGACAGTGGTAATGTCAACTTTTTCACCTGTAATCAAATCGTTTGAAATGTGGAGCATACCGGATTCTTCGTTAACCGTAAACATAAACTCAGCTCCATGTTCCATAATAAATGCCTCACCATTTGTAATGTTAAGTTTTTGGGCATTCATAATAATTTGATTTTTCAAAATTGCAGTAGGGTCTTTTTCTTCTTCGCAAGAATAAGCAGTAAATAATAGACCGATAGCTAAAAGTGCCATAAATAATTTTTTTGTTTTCATATGATTTTATTTTTTAAAAATTAGTATTTCTTTTTTAGTACGTGACAAAATTAACGATAATTATTGTATTTATTATTATCGGCCTCGCGAATTCGGAACGCATTACCTCGGAACTCGCGACTCCGGGACGTATAAACTCGAACAAAGCCTCTACTTCATGTGCTTGGTGGCTTTTATCTGCCGGATGGTGATGATTTTGAAACGCCGGAAGAAATACGCAAAATAGCGAAAGGCCTCAAACAGCATTATCCGTAGACATCCTTTTATACCGGACACTGCACAGGCGATACTGCATGTACTATCATGAAAGATGAAATGCCCGAGCAACTGCAAGTATTCAGTGTGGGTTATTTTGAATAAACTTTCGCGAGTTCCGGGGTTACGAGGTTTGGTTTTCAAACACCAATTTTGCCCTGCAGTTCGTCTTGTCCTGACTGCACATTTCAAAAAAATAAGTATCATTATCCTCATCTTCGGCTAAGTGGATTTGGATGGGATCACCGAAAAGGATTTCGCTCATAAAATTGATATCGAAACGTTTTAATTTTTTATGGCTGTAGAAATCCGGTGTAAAACAGTTGCTTATCCACTCTACATAGCGCATGGTGTTGACGTGTCGGTTAAAATCAATATGGCTGTACTTGGCTTTGAAATCATCTGTTAACCTGCCTTTCGTTTCTTTTAATTTTACCGGTTTTTCAATGGGCACTTGTTCGCCTGTGGCAAATTTTTGCATATTTCCAAGTTGCAACAAATCTTGCGGTTTGCGACTGTTATAATCAATCATTGCCCAAACAGAAGTAGCATACCCAATGGTGTTTTGATTCTTATCTTTGATATGAAAACTACGCGTGGTAATCATCCTACCGATATCTTCAATCCAGGTTTCAATATAAATCTGTTCAAACTGCTTTGGGAAACTGTCCATTTCAATTGCCAATCGCAAAAGTACCCAAGTGTTGCTACCCTCATTCAATTGCCTCATTCCAAAACCGTTTTCCTCCGCATTTTTGCTTGCAGTTTCCATCAATAGGGCAGTTAAAGACGATAAGGAGATTTGAAAATTAAAATCAACGGATTGTGGTGAAACCTCAAATAGGTAGGCTTTTTTAAAAGAAGAAGGTGCAGTCATATCATTGACGGTGTCCCATAAGTGCCCAACTGCTGCGTTGCTTTCGATATTCAGGCTCAGTCATCAAGGGCAACACGCAGGTCTACCCTTACTGCCCTCAATCTCAGCGCCTTGCATTTAGACACTTCTAAGACACCTTGTTATTTTTTAATTGAACATTTATTATGAGACATCGCTAAACAATCTTTTAGGATTTCTACTTGATTGAAAACTTATAAATACACACTTCTTCATACACTTCTCCCGGTCGTAAAACCGAATTAGGGAAGTGAGCTATATTCGGCGAATTGGGGAAGTTTTGTGTCTCAAGGCAGATGGAATCTTGCTCTGCATAGGTCTTACCGTATTTGCCTGTTTGCTTTTCCACCCAATTGGCCGTGTAAACCTGCACCCCCGGTTGGGTAGTCAGCACTTCCATAACGCGACCGCTCGTCGGTTCGTATAAAGTGGCAGCCAAAGCCAATTCCCCGGGTTGGTTTTTACGTATGGTCCAATTGTTATCAATACCCCGTCCCGGAACATATTCTTCTGCATCAATGTATTTCTCAATTACGGTCGGATTGCGAAAATCGAAAGGTGAATGGTCCACCGGTCGGATTTCACCGGTAGGAGAAGCAGTATCGTCCAACACTGTATGGAAATCGGCATTGATTTGTAAGATATGATCGCGTACTGTTCCGTTGCCGGCTCCCTTCAGGTTGAAGTACGAGTGATTGGTCAGACCTATTACCGTTGCTTTGTCGGTTGTAGCCCTGTATTCAATCTTTAACTCGTTTGCTTCGGTAATGGTAAATGTTACCACCGTCTTCAAAGTTCCCGGATAACCTTCTTCTCCATCAGGAGAGATATATTGCATGCTGATGCTGTTGTCGGACTGTTTGATCACATCCCAAACTTTAGCATTGAAGCCTACGATACCTCCGTGCAGGGCGTTGCCTCCATTGTTTTTAGCCAAGGTGTATTTTACTCCGTCCAGGGTAAATTCTCCGTTTTTGATGCGATTGGCGTAGCGGCCACAGGTTGCACCAAAGTAAGGCTCTTTATCAATGTTTTCCTGCAAAGTATCAAAGCCTTGCACAATGTCATTGAACTTACCGTTTTTATCTTTCACTAACAAGCGGGTGATTTTTGTACCGTAGTTTGTCAGCTCGGCAGTCATACCGCTTTTATTTTTGATGGTGTAGCTGTTGATTGTTTTCATATTTTTTTGTTTTTATTTTTTTTTAACCACAAAAGGGCACAAAAGACTTTTAACCACAAAAGGGCACAAAAGACTTTTATCACAAAAGGGCACAAAAGACTTTTAACCACAAAAGGGCACAAAAGACTTTTATCACAAAAGGGCACAAAAGTTTTTTTTACCACAAAAGGGCACAAAAGTTTTTTTAACATAAAAGAGCACAAAAGGCTTTAAACCACAAAAGACACAAAAGAAGTATGAGGTTATTCTTCTAAGTCTTTGTACAAATTATTTACATAAGTTTTAATGCCGTATTTATACAAATTATCCACATTGAAATTAATAAGAATACCTTTTGGTACTTGTAATAAATTCATATAAGTCAGCAATTGTGCTTCGTGAACCGGAAGTATATACTCTACTGCTTTCAACTCAACAACAATTGCATCATTAACTAAGAAATCGCATCTGAGTTTTACATCTAAATTGTTTCCTTTGTATTTGAACGGAACAGTTAATTCGGATGCATACCTCATATTTCTGATGTCAAGCTCAAATCCAAGACATTTATGATAAACACTTTCAAGTAAACCGGGACCTAAGTATTTATGAACTTCAATGGCAGCTCCATTAATTTTATAGGTCAAATCCAACAGATATTTTTTCGTCATATTATTTTTAGGTTAAATTATTAAATCACAAAGGGGTACAAAAGACCTTTAATCACAAAAGTGGCACAAAAGTTTATTTACCACAAAAGAACACAAAAGTTGCTTTTACCACAAAAGAGCACAAAAGGCTTTTTTACCACAAAAGAGCACAAAAGTTAATTTTACCACAAAAGAACACAAAAGTTTTTTTTACCACAAAAGGCACAAAAGGAATTACTTTTAAGGTATGTAAAGTTACCGCTTGTAACTTTGTTCATGTTTTTAGTTTTTTACTTTTAACCACAAAAGGCACTCAAACATAAATTACCTCTTTTGTGTTCTTTTGTGACTATCTCTTTTGTGCCCTTTTGTGGTAAAAGCCTTTTGTGGTTAAAAAAACATAAAAGAATCACGCCAATCTCGTAGCACCATCCCCAATTTCAGCGATATAGAAATCAGGTTTGATACCGATCCTCTTTTCGTAATTAGCACCTACTTTTTTGATGAAAGTATCAATAGCTTCGTCTTTCACCAAAGAAACAGTACAGCCACCGAAGCCTCCACCCGTCATGCGTGAACCAATAACTCCGTCTATCTTCCAGGCTTCTTCTGCCATGCAGTCGAGTTCCGGACCGGTCACTTCATAATCATCGCGCAAAGAAACATGAGAAGCATTCATCAACTTGCCGAAGAGTTTCAAATTACCTGCTTTCAACGCTTTCACAGCATCGGAAGTACGTTGCACTTCACCCACAACGTGACGGGCACGCTTGTGTGCAACAGGGTCGGTGATGGCAGATTCAATTTTTTTGAAATCAGCTTCAGTCAGTTCAGCCAGGAATTTGATCGGGCGCACTTTGTTGAGTTGTTCAACGGCCTTTTTACATTCCGCAACACGTTGGTTGTAGGCACCTGAATCTAATTTGTGAGGAGAGTGTGTGTTGGAAATAACAATTTTAACGCCTTCCAGTTTCACAGGAACCAATTCATATTCCAAAGTTGTGGTATCCAGATATACCGCATGATCTTTAGCGCCATGAGCCGACACAAATTGGTCCATGATGCCGCAGTTCACCAAAGCAAATTCATGCTCGGCTTTCTGTCCGATCAATGCAAGGTCTGCCCGACTGAATCCAGCTTTCATCTGGTCATTTAATGCAAATGCAGTCACCACTTCCAAAGCTGCTGATGATGATAATCCTGCACCATTAGGCACATCTCCCCAAATCAATATGTCATAACCATCCGTGAAAGTTTTTCCTCTCTTGATAAATTGAGCCATCACCCCCAAAGGATAATTTACCCATGATTTTTCGAGGCGGGTTGTTAGCTGGTCAAACTTTAAAGATTTAACTTCAGGAAGATTAAGTGATTTGAAATTCATCACTTTTTTGTCGTTTTTGGCGATCAGGAGTCTGGTACCAAAACTCAATGCGCACGGGAAAACCGGTCCCCCATTGTAATCGGTATGCTCACCAATTAAGTTTACACGACCCGGAGCAAAATAAACAGCTTCAGCGGGTTTACCGTAAGCAGCTTCAAAAGCCTTCTTTAATTCTTGTGTTGTCATATCATTATATATTTTTAAAAAATTCGAAAAGTGGCGCAAAATAATAAAAATATCATGAAAAAGCTGTTGTAAAATAATGTTATATAACAATTATGGACATAGATACCAAAAAATGATATAAATTGACTCATTTCTCTCATTTTTTTGAATACTTAGTGTTTCTCAAGCCAGTGCCAAAGTGAACACGCTAATTTTGATGTGATTGGTTTCCATTAATGCGAGTACACAAGCCTCCAAGGTAGATCCGGTTGTCAATACGTCATCTACCAACAATACATGCTTTTTCTCAAAGACCGTTACATCATTCAACGCAAAAATTCCCTGCGTATTTTGATACCTTTCAAAAACCGACTTTTTAGTTTGAGTAGTATTTTCTTTTATCCTGATCAGGTGAGTGGCGTCAACCGGCTTATTCAATGCTTCCGACAATCCCCGCGCTATCCATTCGCTCTGGTTGTAACCCCTTTTGAGTTGTTTTTTGGGATGAAGGGGAACGGGGACGATGACATCAATGGAAGCAAAATCGTCTGTATCAAGCAAATCAACCCCTGCAAACCGACCCATAACACGACCGATTTCTTTATTCCCCCTATATTTCAATTCATGCAATAATTGCTGAAAAGGTGAACCTTTGTAAAAATGGAAATAGGAAGTAGCGCGATAAACCGGCACTTTTCCCCAGAATCTTTTTTCAACTGTATTGTCTAACTCCAAATGATAATTGGTTTTAGGCATTTGATGGAGACAATGAAAGCAAATCAGTTCTTCACCACGCACGAGGCTTTCGTTGCAGATGACACACAAATTAGGATATAACAAATCCAAAAGGCATGTAAATAATTTTTTCATGAAAGGCAAACAGATAGAACAGACAGAAAGCTTGTTGATTTGGTTAAATAAAAATCCAAAAAAGTTCTTGGAAATTGAGGTTTAGGTTCTTGTTTAAGTTTTGGTTAAAAAAAAGTTATAGCGAAATATAATTTTATGAGACAAAAAGGCTTAGGATGAGCGTCCAAAGTTTGGGAATGAAGATAATCAATCCGATACATGCCGAAATAATCGCGGACACCAATACGGCGCCTGCAGCTATATCTTTGGCTTTCCCTGCTAATTTATTTTGTTGTGGGGAAACTAAATCCACCATTTCTTCAATGGCTGTATTTACCATTTCAGCGGTAAAGACCAAGCCAAAACACAACAAGCAAAACAACCATTCAGCAGTACTGATGCGCAAAATCCATCCGAAAATTATTACCAATACGGTAACAGTCAAATGGATGCGCATATTTTTCTCGGTTCTGAACACAGTGGCTACTCCCCGGAAAGCATTCCTGAAACTTTGTATCAAGCGCTTCATATCATACTTTCACACGTCCGATATAGGAACCGTCCCGTGTGTCAATTTCTATGGTTTCCCCTGTTTCGATGAATAAAGGAACGCGAACGGTAGCACCGGATTCAACGGTAGCAGGTTTCAATGCGTTGGTGGCAGTATCACCCCTTAAACCGGGCTCAGTATAAGTAACTTGCATTTGTACTTTCACCGGCATTTCAGCATACAACACCGTATCGGTAGAGGCATCGGAAACAACTTCCAAGCTCATGCCTTCCAATAAGAAGTCCACACCGCTGATCAAATCATGGGCAATTGGATGCTGGTCGAAAGTTTCCTGATTCATGAAAATGTAATCATCTCCCTCTTGATAAAGATATTGGTACTGACGACGTTCTACGCGTACACTCTCTAACTTTTCTCCGATGTTAAACCGGCGATCCAATACGGCGCCACTGACCACATCCTTGATTTTAGTGCGCATGAAGGTATTGCCTTTACCGGGCTTTACGTGCAGAAACTCTACAACTACATAAATTTTACCATCCAAACGAAAACAGGTTCCGTTTTTAATGTCTTGAGCGTTAATCATATTATATTGTTTTTGGCAATTTGCTAAAAATGTATTTTTAAAGATGAATGGACAAAAGTAATAATATTTCTTCATTTTTTGGCTTGAACCAAAAAACGAAGCAAAAAAATTCAAGATTGCGCCCTGCAACACTTTGACTCCGCGAACACGCATCCCGGAACTCTCATCGCGCACCGCGTGACCCCGGAACACGGAACTCGGACCCCGTGAACCCGCAAATCACTCATTCCTTTTTTGCACATTGTAATATATCTTCATCTGGTTGCCCAAGATTTTGGTAAATCCTTTTACGTCGTCGGCACTCCAGGCTTTGTTCATTTCGCCGTATTCGCCAAAGTCGGTTTTCATAAGGTCGTACGTACTCTCAACACCTACCAAGGTATATCCAAGTGGACGTAACTTGATGATGACATCACCGGTCACGTTTTGCTGTGAGCTTTCTAAAAATCGCTCAATATCGCGCATCACGGGTTCTAAATATTGTGCTTCGTGCAGGAACATGCCATACCAATTGCCCAATTGATCTTTCCAGTATTGCTGCCATTTGGTCAGGGTGTGCTTTTCCAGCATTTTATGTGCATTGATGATCAACAAAGGTGCGGCAGCTTCAAAACCCACACGCCCTTTGATACCAATGATGGTATCACCGATGTGCATATCACGACCGATGCCGTATTGGTTGGCGATGGCTTCCAGTTTATTGATCAAATTGACTTTGTTCTTGTCTTTTTTTCCGTTGATAGCAGTAATCTCACCTTTTTCAAAGCTGATGGTGACGGTTTCCTCACCGGTTTTTACCACCTGACTTGGATAAGCTTCTTCCGGCAAAGTTTGCTCTGAGTGCAAAGTTTCTTTCCCTCCTATGCTGGTGCCCCATAAACCTTTATTGATGGAGTATTCCATCTTTGTGAAATCGGCTTCAAAACCATGTTCTCTTAGATAATTGATCTCGTATTCACGTGTCAGCATCATATCCCGCGTAGGGGTCAGAATCTTAATACCTGGCGCCAATACGTCGAAGGTCAAATCGAAACGCACCTGGTCGTTGCCCGCACCCGTGCTGCCATGCGCTACAAAATCAGCGTTAATTTTTTTTGCGTAATTGATAATGGCGATTGCCTGGAAGATGCGCTCGGAACTTACTGAAATAGGGTAAGTGCCATTGCGAAGCACATTTCCGAATATCATGTATTTGATGCTTTTTTCGTAGTAATCTTGTGTGATATCTAAGGCCACATGTGACTTCACACCCAAACGATAAGCTTTGTCTTCAATGACTTTCAACTCTTCTTTACTGAATCCGCCGGTATTTGCAACGGCGGTATGTACTTCATAATTCTTTTCTTTAGCTAAGTACATGGCGCAGAAAGATGTATCTAATCCGCCCGAAAATGCTAATAATACTTTTTGTTTCATTCTATCTAAACATTTAACTTCTCCATGTTTCCTTAAAGGAAACTCCAGAGTTCATCAGTTATTTTTTATTTTTCTTTATCTTTTGCACTACTCCCAATTTCTTCTTCGCTGCCTTCTTGGGGGAGGCATTCGGATCATACAACATCCCCGTACACAGGCAGTATCTTCGGTTGGTACGCAGCAATATGTCATAGTTCACACAACCTTTGCATCCTAGCCAGAACGCTTCATCGTCGGTGAGTTCAGCAAAGGTTACCGGGCGATATCCTAGTTCAGTATTGATTTTCATCACTGCCGCACTGGTCGTCAGACCAATGATTTTTGCGCCGGGAAATTTTTTCTTCGATAATTCAAAGGCTTTGGCTTTGATGCGCTTGGCTACACCAAGCCCTCTGTATTCCTCCACGACTATCAACCCGGAGTTGGCAACAAATTGTTTATTTGCCCAACTTTCTATGTAGCAAAATCCGGCAAATTTATCCCCATCCAATGCAATGATAGCCTTACCTTCTTTTTTTATCTTCTCAGCAATGTACTCCGGTGAGCGGCGGGCTATACCTGTACCGCGCTTAGCTGCCGAGTCGGCAATGGTCTCTAATATTATATCTACATAGCCTAGATGGCTTTCATCAGCTATGGTCACAACAATATTGTCTTTTGGTTCCTGTTTCACAATGTACGCAAATTAACAAAACAACTTTTTTTACCTTTTACTCTCGTTTTTATCAACAAAAATCACCTGCATCAGAGAGGAAATCTGATCCCTTCTGACACCATCGCGAGGAATGATCAATATGGTGTCGTCTCCCGCAATGGTACCCAATACTTCTTCCGCTCCTTTGTTGTCGATGTCCCAGGCTATAGCAGACGCATATCCCGGTTTGGTTTTTATGACGGCAAGATTACCCGAAAATTCCAAACTCAACACAGCACCGTGCGAACTTTCTTCGTTCAGGGTTCCTTGCGGACTGACAGTCTTGGTGGTGGGGGGCAATACATACTTATAAGTTCCGTTTTCCAGGGGCGTTTTGGAGACTTTCAATTGCTTCAAGTCGCGCGATAAGGTCGCCTGTGTAACGTATAAATCCTTTTCATTCAACAAAGCAAGCAGCTCCTCTTGATTAGATACTACCGAAGAGCGGAGAATTTCTGTGATAATTTGCAAACGATTCCTTTTGTTCTTCATCTTGTAATTTTTACTGTAAAAAACCAGATAAATGCATAATTATTTATTAAGCGCCGCAAATATACAGTTATTTTTTGTATATTCGATCAAATTTGTGAATAATATTTCATCTGTTTGTTTATTATTTTTAGTTGTCAGATGGAACCTTTGACGATTAAAATAATCATTAAACATATAAAGTAATGATTATTTTAACCGTGTCGGTTTCATGTGGTTGTGTTTTATGTATCTTCATTTTTTTGTCTTGATACAAAAAAACGAAGCAAAAAAAATCAAGACTGTGCCTGCTTCGCTCAAAAAACTTACGCTCGATTGACTAAATCGTTCAAACTCGCAACTTCGTTGCTCAAACATGAACGATTTTTAACGTCAATCTTACTTATTTTTTGGCTCACCAGGCAAGGTCGGTTTGTGTTGTGCAACTTAACTCCGGAATTCGTGTAAATCTGCGAATCTTATCAGCGTTAATCTGCGAGAAACCTACCTCGCGACCCCGGAACACGCACCACGCACCTCGTGAACACGGAACACGTACCCCGCAACAACCATTGACCATTAATAATTATTCCCTTATCTTTGCGGATTGGTCAAAATTGAAATCCGTCTATGTCTGTTGAAAATAATTCAAACCATATTATCGTCAAAGGCGCCCGCGTTCATAACCTCAAAAATATAGATGTAAAAATACCGCGCGACAAATTGGTTGTAGTTACGGGTTTGTCCGGTTCCGGTAAGACGTCCCTGGTGTTTGATACCCTTTATGCTGAAGGGCAACGGCGTTATGTGGAAAGTCTGTCTGCTTATGCCCGTCAATTTTTGGGACGCATGAGCAAGCCGGAAGTTGATTATATCAAAGGCATTCCTCCTGCCATTGCCATTGAGCAAAAGGTAAATACACGTAATCCGCGCTCTACGGTTGGGACTTCTACCGAAATATACGAATACATCAAACTATTGTATGCAAGAATCGGTAAAACATATTCTCCGGTTTCAGGTGATTTGGTGAAAAAGCATGAAGCACAAGATGTTGTGGAAGCTGCCATACAGTTTCCTGAAGGCACACGTTTGATGATTCTGACCGAAGTAAATGCAGGGAAACAGTCTTTACGCGAGGCATTGGATGTTTTGTTGAAAAAGGGTTTCAGCAGGGTTCAAATCAATGGAGATACCTTTACCATTCAGGAATTACTTGCTCAGGAAACAATCACGGGCGAAAAGATGTATTTGATTATTGATCGGTTGACGGTTGATATGGCGCAGGAGGGTATCAGTCGTTTGACAGATTCAGTGGAGACCGCATTTGCTGAAGGGAGTGGAGCTTGTGTACTAAAAGTTTTTTTAGCTGATGAAACAAAGACTTTACATTTCTCCAAATGTTTTGAAGCCGACGGTATTGAGTTCGAAGTGCCGACTGTGCACACTTTCAGTTTCAATTCGCCCATAGGTGCTTGTCCCGTTTGCGAAGGTTTCGGCAGGGTTATCGGCATTGATGAAGATTTGGTGGTGCCCAACAAATCACTTTCTGTGTATGAAGATGCGATTTTTTGCTGGCGGGGAGAAGTTATGGGTGAATGGAAGAAAGAATTTTTGCGTGCTGCTCCCAAGTTTAATTTCCCTGTCCACAAACCCTATCATGAATTGACGGACGAACAAAAACAAGTATTATGGAATGGCAATCAGTATTTCTACGGCATTAACGCTTTCTTTGATATGCTGAAAGCCAATCAGTATAAAATTCAATACCGGGTGATGCTTGCCCGCTACAGGGGCAAAACCATTTGTCCCGAATGCCGGGGGACTCGCTTGAAAAAAGAAGCTTCATATATTCGTGTTTCCGGAAAATCAATCAATGAGTTGGTGCAGATGTCTATTGTTAAGCTGAAAGATTTTTTTGACAATATTCAGTTAGATAAACACGATGCAGCTATTGCAGAAAGACTTTTAATTGAAATCAACAATCGCTTGCAGTTTTTGTTGGATGTCGGTTTGGGCTACCTGACTTTGAATCGTTTGTCGAACAGCCTTTCCGGTGGAGAAAGCCAGCGTATCAATTTGGTTACCTCCTTGGGAAATAGCTTGGTTGGTTCTTTATATATTTTGGATGAACCGAGTATCGGGTTGCATCCGCGTGATACGCATCAATTGATAGAGGTTCTGTTGCGTTTGAGAGATATAGGTAATACGGTTGTTGTGGTGGAACATGACGAAGAAATTATGCGTGCAGCGGATTATTTGATTGATATTGGTCCTGAAGCGGGAAGGAAGGGGGGAGAGATTGTGTATGAGGGGAAGCCCCCTAAATCCCCCAAGGGGGACTTTTTGGGGATTGCAGAAAACAAAAATTTTGCTTATCAAACAGCTGATCCTATTCTTTATGGAAAGTTGAAGGAACTGGCTAAGCAACATAGGGTAAATCCTACGCCGGCAGAAGACCTTTTGTGGACTTTTTTGAGTAATAAAAAACTGGAAGGTTATAAGTTTAGGAGACAGCATGTTATAGGAGATATCATAGTAGATTTTGTGAATCTTGAACAGCAATTGGTTGTTGAAATAGATGGTAAATATCACGAAGATAAAGAGATAATTGAATATGACAATCTCAGAACAGCATGGTTGGAAAGTCAAGGCTACAAAGTAATCCGTTTTACAAATGATGAGGTTTTTCAAAATACCGACCAAGTCTTAACAAAAATCTCCCAAACTTTGCACGCACCAAAGTCCCCCTTGGGGGATTTAGGGGGCTACACCATTAAATATCTCCTAGGTTTAGAAACCATCCCGACTCCCTTACATCGCCGCAAGTGGAATAATTATATTGAGATTTTAGATGCCAGAGAGAACAATTTAAAAGGCATCAATGTGAAGTTTCCTCTAAATGTGATGACGGTGGTAACAGGAGTGAGCGGTTCCGGAAAATCTTCCTTAGTGAAGTCGGTTTTTTATGAAGCACTCAAAAAATATTATGAGGATGTAGCTGATAAAAGCGGTCAGCTTGACAATCTCAAAGGCTCTATGCATCTGATCAAGGGCATTGAGATGGTTGACCAAAATCCCATAGGGCGGTCATCGCGTTCTAACCCCGTGACATATATCAAAGCCTATGATGAAATACGTAATCTCTTTGCGGATCAGCAGTTATCCAAACAAATGGGTTACAAAGCTTCACATTTTTCTTTTAATACTCCTGGAGGAAGATGCGAGGAGTGTAAGGGTGAAGGAACCGTGACGGTCGAAATGCAATTTATGGCTGATTTGGTCTTGGAATGTGATCATTGTCACGGTAAGCGTTTTCAGCAAGATGTGTTGGAAGTGCGATATAAGGGGGTTAATATTCACGATGTACTTGAGATGACTGTAAATCAGGCGATTGAGTTTTTCACCGAATACACCGGAAGTACGCAAAAGAAAATTGTAAAACGTCTGAAACCTTTGCAGGATGTAGGTATAGGGTATGTAAAACTGGGACAATCATCCGACACCCTTTCCGGCGGAGAAAGTCAGCGTGTAAAGTTGGCTTCATTTTTAGCTTTGGAAAAAACAGAACCGACTATTTTTGTTTTTGATGAACCCACTACCGGTTTACATTTTCACGACATCAAAACCCTGCTCAAAGCTTTTGATGCATTGATTGACAAAGGACACACCATCATCATCATTGAGCACAATCCCGAAATTATCAAATCTGCCGATCATATCATAGATTTGGGTCCGGAAGGAGGTGATGAAGGCGGCTTCGTCGTATTTGAAGGTACGCCGGAAGCACTTGTAAAATGCGAAACTTCTTATACCGGAAGATTTCTGAAGGGGAAAATTTAGTTTATTTCAACTCATATTTTAATTTGGCGCCAATGCCATAATGGTAATAGGCGTATTGATGTAGAAAAATCGGATTGTAGAAAATTTCAGGCTCCAAATATAACTGCGAATATAAAGGTATAGTTTTGCTGATTTTAATATTCCATCCGATACTATACCTTGGATTGATATTATAAGATGTAAGTTCTGAATTATTCAATAAGTTTTCCCATCCGACAAAGTAATCAAGATTAAAACCCGTTGATATATTTACAATTTTGGAGTAAAATTTATATGAAACAGGTATTGAAAGGTACTTTTCTCTGACACGGGAAGTTAGGTATTCTAAATTGATATTATTATAAAATGTTGTATTTCTAATTATTTGTCTGCGATTAAGTTCAATTAATAGACCATGAAATTTATGAAATTGTCTTTCGTAAGAAAACGATACATTGTCATGTAACATTTTGCCTTGATTCATTTCACTGACTACACCGAAGCCAATAAAATTTTTGTGCTGGGCCGTTAAATTTATTGAGAAAAGAATAATACCAAATACTATATGTCTGAGTTTCATATGTTATGACAAAATTATGAACTAAATTTTTCTGTTAAGCATTTTATTTTCCCTTTTTTGATTTGAGGTTGAAACAAAGTAAAATGCTTAATGCGTTTTGAAGCTGCAAATGTAATATAATCTGCCGAAACACAACAAGAATCTGTCAAAATCCTTATATGATTTTCAAAATTTACTTTGAACAGATTTCTGAGTAAATCAAACAAATTAAATAAACGGTTTGTGAACTGATTCGGTTTTAAGTTGTCGTCTAATGCCTCCGATGTCCTACCATTTAAATGAGCGGTTTTTATGTTTTACAGGCTTATTAAAGTATGAAAATCGCCCTTATTCTGAAAAAATCATCATAAATCCATTTTTATTCTGAAAAATTTGTATTTTTGTGATGCTTATTCTGAAAAATTTGTAGCCAAATGGATTTTAATAAAGAAATAATATTCAGCTCGTCAGAACCCAACTTCTCCCGTAAGCTTTCCCAAGCTGAGATTGATGGGAAATTACGAAAAATAGCTCCGCGTATTTATACGACCAATTTGTTGGATGCACCGGAAAATATTATTCGCAGGATTTTTTTTGAAATATTAGCTTGGCGTTTTCCGGAAGCAGTCATCTCGCATCGAAGTGCCATTGAGCTTAGTCCGACCGAAGAAGGACATTTTTTTATGACTTCATCTTATAACCGCAGGATTACCGACTTACCCGGTTTTACAATCAATATTTATAAAGGAAAACCTGCATTAAAAAGTGATACAAAGTTCAATGGACTGTACATATCCTCGGAATATCGGTATATGCTTGAAAATCTACAAGTTTCGAGAAAAACGAAAGACGGAACTGAAAAAATTCTACCTCAGTCAGCCATAGAAGAGCGACTTGAACGTATGATTTTGCTTGGCGGTGAAGAACGTTTGAATGAATTTAGGGACAAAACGCGTGAAATTGCGAAGGAACTGGAAATGATGAAAGAGTTTGAAAAATTATCCATCATCATTTCCGCCTTATTAAACACCCATAGTTCCGATTCATTAGAAAGTGACACTGCTAAAGCGCGAGCCGCAGGCAATCCTTTTGATAAAAACAGAATAGAATTATTTGAAATACTTTTTGAGCAACTTAAAGACCGTTTTTTTACGGAAAGACGCGATCGAAATAACAATGAAGCCTCTTTTCGTATGTTTTCTTTCTTTGAAAGTTATTTTTCAAATTATATTGAAGGGACTAAATTTGAAATAAATGAAGCCAAGCAGATTGTGGACACTGGTGTAACCATTCCCAAACGCGTGGATGATTCGCACGATATTTTGGGAACATTTGCCGTGCTTTCCAATCGGCATGAAATGCAAAAATCCCCGCAAACAGCTGATGAACTCATCGTGTTACTTAAACACCGACATCGTATTATGATGAGTGGGCGTCCTGAACTTAACCCCGGATTATTTAAACAAAAAAACAATCAGGCAGGGAATACCGTGTTTGTTGACTATCGTCACGTAGAAGGCACACTACAATACGGTTTTCGTTATTTTCAATTATTGAAAGAACCTTTGGCAAAAGCTATTTACATGATGTTTCTCATCAGCGAAGTACATCCATTTTTAGATGGAAACGGACGTATAGCCCGAATAATGATGAATGCAGAACTGGTATGTGGCGAACAATCCCGTATTATCATTCCCACAGTGTTTCGGGAAGATTATTTATTAGCATTGCGTAAATTATCTCGAAAAAAAGACCCCGAAACCTATATCCGGATAATGGAAAAACTACACCATTTCAGTGACAATCTTTACGGACAAGATTTTGATGAACTCAACCGTTACTTGCAGGCTTCCAATGCTTATGAGGATCCGGAAGAAGGTAAACTGCAATGGATTGACAGAAATTTTTCGTCAAAAAGCGAACTTCTTTAATAGCTGGATCAACAAACACCCAAATGATAAAGAATAATTGATATCTTTGCTAGCTAAAATTTCATAACATCATCATGACGGACAAACTTATCATATTTGATTTAGACGGTACCCTTTTGGATACCATAGAAGATTTAGCAAATGCCATTAATTATGCTTTGAGACAATTTAATTTTCCCGAATTTGAAACTGAGAAGTTTCGACTTTTTGTGGGTAATGGGCTTAATAAGCTGATTGAGCGTGTTTTGCCTGAAGAACATAAAAATGAAGATGTCATCTCCATGGTGAAGCATGAATTTTTCAAATACTATTTGTTGCATGCCGATGATTGTACAAAGCCCTATCCGGGTATCCCCGAATTACTTGTAAAATTGCAAGATGCAGGTTATAAGCTTGGGGTAGCGTCCAACAAACCGCATCAGCCAACGGTGGATTTGGTAAAACATTATTTTCCGGAGATTAATTTTGTACGGGTATTTGGTCAGCGTGACGATGTTCCGGTGAAGCCCGCTCCCGATATCCTCAATGAAATACTAGCTGATGCAGGTGTACGTAAAAGTGATACTGTTTTTGTGGGTGATTCCGGCGTAGATGCCTTGACTGCGGCCTGTGCTGAAGTCGGGTTTATCGGTGTGTTATGGGGCTTTCGGACAAAAACCGAACTTGAAGAACACGGAGCAGTGCGTTTTGCAAGTGAGCCCTGGGAAATTGAAGAGTTGTTGACTTAATTAGAATTTGGACCGGAGTTTTTACGTTCAACCTCTACTTCTATTCCTTCATCTTTAAAGGCTTTCTGTATCAGTCCGCCGGCGAAGTGTTTAATTCCGAGAAAAAGGCAATCTGCTATGCTGACAGCACTATCGTTAAAGAAGAAGTAAAGATAAATAAAGATTTTACCCATAGGCATATATAAACTCAATACCTACACACCATCAACCTCTACCCTAATCTTGTAAATGACATCCTGCATATACAGGGAGAGCAAGCAGTTACTGCCGTACGTATATCCATAATGTAAACGGCGCCGCCGTAGCCCAAATAGGCGAAAATCTAAGTGAAATCAACCTTGCCCATCTGCCTGCCGGTATCTATATGGTACGTGTAGAGACAGTGGAAAAGGTTAACACGATAAGGATAATTAAATAAAAAGTATATTTAGAGAAGAGGCTGTTTTATAACGGTTACGTGTATGAGTAGTGGCGGAATATGGGGCACTTTCCTGTCAAGATACGATGAACTTGATGCGAGGTAGAACGCTTGAATGCTCCACAACCCCCGCCATTACTTATACACGATGTTACTGGCTGGTGTTTATTTTTCATCTCTATTCTGCTGTTATTCTTTTAATCAATTCATTTGCTTGATTACTTAAAACAGCACTTTCTTTAGTCGTAATAACATTATCAAGCAAGCCAAGGTCTTTGAATATTCGTTTTTTCTCTTGCCAATTTTCATTGTATTGTTCATCTTTTAAAAGACCCAGATGTTCCCAATACCAAACTTTTCCATTGTGTCGAATTGTAAAGTCAGGTTCTTTCCATTGATTTTCATTGTAATAAAGCTTTTCTTCGTATTGAAAGTCAATATTTGAACGATACAAAATGTTCGCAATTATTACTTCCGATTTTGAACGAACCCATATTCCACTCTCGGTTTTGTGGATTTTATAGAGTAAGTGTTTATTTACTCCTAAATATCTACCAATTTCTTGGTGCATTGAATTTGAACTATCAAAATTGTCAAGTAAGTAAACAAGATAGTCCAATAAATTATGTTTGTATTCTCTTTTTCTTGCTGTTTCGTTGCTAATGTTTTCAAGTTGTTCTTTTGTCAATTCTTTTTCGTTCGCGTTAATTATAAGACACTTGTCAAGGTTTTTAGTCAATATTGCTTCGTTATTTACTAAAGCTTTGTAAGTAATATTAAAAAAGTCTTTACAAGAAAGTCTTGAGTAATCAGGTTTTAAAAGAACTGGTATAACCATTCCAGTTTTTGAAGAATCCACAATAGTTTTTAACTCTGCATTTGTATTAGTTTTAAAAACTTTAAATCCAGTAAAACCTTTCCCTTCAATTGTTATTGCATTGCAATTCAGAAAATAGGGAAGTGCAGATTGTAATTCTTCTTCGGCAAAATATTGTAAGGTCTTTTTACCAATTTCATTGTTACTTGCCTTTTTGAACAAATTTTTTATTTCTTCTTCTTTTGGAAATGACTTATCAATAAAATGTGTTTTACGAACCTGAACATTCTTATTTGAATAGAGTATGTATGAGGTTGCTCCGTTTTGGTCTCTGCCTGCTCTCCCAATTTCTTGATAATACTGTTCAATTGATTCAGGTAACATAAAATGAATAACAACACGAATATTCGGGATGTCTATTCCCATTCCAAAAGCATTAGTCGCAAAAACTAAATTCGTTGAACCATCTCTGTATTCGGAAATTATTTGTTGCCTTTCAGAACTCGACATATCTCCATGAAAAGACAATGCAGAAAGACCTTTTTGATTAGCAATCTCACACAAATCTTCTACACCGCCTTTGTGATATTTACGATATAAATAAACTAAAACCTTTTCATCTTTGTGGTCATCAATTATTTCCCAAAGTCGCTCACGTTTTTCATCTTCATTAGAAAGTTTCTCAACCTTCAAATCAATATCAAATCTTAATAATACATCGTCTTTCAGAATTGATTTTTTATCAATTTTAAAGTCATTTGTAATGTCAATTAGCTCTCTAGGGTTAATAGTTGCCGTTAAACCTAAAATCGTAGGCCATTGTTCTGAAAAAACGGAGTTCAAAAATACAGGAATATGTTTGTAAAAAGGTCTGAAATCAAAACCCCATTGACTTATACAATGTACTTCGTCTATAACAACTAATTTAATTTTGTCTTTTTGCAACGAAATACAATATTCAAAAAAGCCATCAGTAGCCATCCTTTCAGGACTTGCAAAAATGAAATCAGGATTAGTTTCTCCATTTGCAAACATTTTTAATTGTTTAATTTGCTCCGATGCACCCATACCACCGTGAATAGCTAATACATTACAGCCGGAGGCTGTAAGTTTTTCAGTTTGTTCATCAATCAATGCAATTAGCGGCGAAACAACTAAACAAGTTCCCTTAAAAGCTTTTGCGGCAACCCAATAAATCAATGATTTACCACCACCCGTTGGCATTACTGCCAATGTTGAGCCATGAGTAATTACATTATTAATAACTTTCTCTTGGAATGTTTTTAAGGAAAAAATACTTGCTAGTGCAGGAAATTCCTTTTTAAATACTGCAACTGCATTAGTAGTCATAATGATAGTTTTGTGAGTTTTGTTTTAAAATATCAATTTCAGTTTGGTGACATCTTGAAACGAATGATAAAAAGCCATCAACAACTACAAACCTATATTCAACAGGTAAACTAATACCTTGTAAAGCATAAAGTTCCTTTAATTTGTTGAATATTCTTAAAGCGTAAAATGCAAAAATACCATACGGATAAAAGTAATTCTGTTGGGTTGTTCCTTCTTTTGCATTTATCATGAGGAACTGAGAATCTTCTTTGCAACCAAATTTCTTCTTGTTTGAAAGGTAGTACAAAGCCCAAACAGCTTCCCTACTTCTACTTGGAAACATTTCTGGAAATAATCTATAAATGAATTGACTTTTAATACCCCCGCCAATTACACCAAATGCCGTATAATCTTCTTCGTCAAATTTGTGGTAATCTAATTTGCTACACGAATCAATACTTTCAAAATTCTTTCCGTCATACTGCTCTTTTCTTAATTTGTTAGCTAATTTGACGATGTTGTATGTAATATCAAATAAATGTCCTGGTTGCGCACTGTTAAATGCAGAACGAAACTTGTCAAGTTCCTTTGCTTGTTTATTTTGTAGTGTTTTTCGAATAATTGGAATTTGGTTTTTTAGAATTGTATTTTTGAAAGAATTTACATCATGTCTGTATTCTTCAAGCGATTCTAAATCGAAAATTTCTTGATAAGAATTTCTTTCTTTTTCAAAATCTTCTATTGTCTCCTTTAAAAGTCGTTCAAGGATTATTTTTGCATTTTTTGGTTTGCTCTTTGGTTTTGAAGTTGAACCAAATTTTGCTGCAAGCTTTTCTAGTTCACTTTCTTGAACAGAATTACCACTTTCTGTGTCAGTAAATTTTTGGAAGTATTCGGGTATTATCTGTTTTATTTCATCCCAAACCTTGTCAATATGGTCTTGGTCGTAACAGATTTCTTCAATATTATTTTTGTATTCAAGACAGTTTGGATAGTACATATTTCCTAAATTTAATCATTCTGTTATTTTTTGCACGGTCTTTCTTACACTTGCCAGCTAACGGACGGCGGTATGAAAAGTTGCCGATTGCGGGCGATTCCCTATCAGATTACACAAAAGTTGAAGCGGGATACAACCCTTGAATAACCTACTGAATCGGCAATTTTTTATACCGCGTGTTAGCAAACGTGGTTATTTCAATCTATTAAAATATTTATTTAATTCATTATTATTTATTACTTCATTAAGTTTTGTAGTATCAATTCCATTTTCGTTATGAAACCAATCAATTTTTGAATCTTTACATTCATAATATTCAAGAAAAGGGTCAAAATCAATTACTAACTTTAGTAAACTGTCTGGGCTTATATATGTTTTGTAAGTTTCAACTGTTAATGATGTTACTGATGATTTAACACCATTTTCACCATTCCTGCCAGTACCGAGATAAAACCCCTTAGCTAGCTTTACTGGTACACTTATTGTATCACAATCGGATACACTTGGAAATACTGTGACTTTAGTTCTGTCATCATTTACTCTTACATATATATTCCTTGAATAATCTTGACGTGTCTTATAAACAATAAGAAAATCTCCTTCATTACCATTTTTTTCGCAAGAACTTATGGTAACAAAAAACAAAATGAATAAAACATAATTCTTTATCATAACTAATTGATAATTAAATTAATAAAATATTTTCTCTCATTTGATATTATTTTGGTCATAGCCAAACCTTTAATCTCCTTCGGAAGGTTAATCTGAAATAGTTCAGTTGTGATATTTTCTTTACTATACATTATTTGTCCGAGACTATTAACTACAGTTACTGAATATGGTAAACAATTGGAGTTTGTCTTTATTTGGAAAAGACCATCATTAGGGTTAGGATATATTACAAAATCATTTGAAGATACAATATTGGAAATAGAATTACTATTATCAGCACCTGTATGCTCCGAGAATATTTTTGGTATACTAGCATTGTCTGTAGAATCTATTTTTGCAGATTTTGTCCCTCCTAATAGAACTGTAATATCCTGATTTTTGTAAACTCTCTCTCCACAATTATTTCGTAAAGTTAGAGCACCAAAATATACGCCTTGAATATCAGCACCTTCTCCTTTCCAAATTGTTGTAGTTACGTTATTTTCAAGGAGACCAGCACCTTGGAAAACAACATTTCCCCATCTGTTTACTACTACAAACTCATAGGAGTTTGCATTTATTGCTCTAATTTCAAACCAACCATAGTAATCATCCATACCTTTAATAATCGCATTGTCAATATGCATCAACTGCAAACCACAATCATTACTACAATTGGAAGGGGCAATAAATGCTTCAAAAGTCCCGCCTAATTCAACTGAAAAACCGGGATTTAATGTAATAGAACTGCCAGCACTTAATGATAAATTGCCTCCTGATTGAACAGTAAGGTTTTTTCCACTTGAAGGTAATGAAATCGAATTACGTGCGTATTCCGATTTTGTGTCAGACACAGTAGTATAACTCACATCTGTAATATCTGCAGGAATCCCGGTACACGTAGGGGATATACCAATAACTGCCATTTGATTTTTGTTATAATTGCTACTGCCTGGAGTCAAATCATCTAAATTGTAATTACCATTATATGTTCCACCCCACCCCCAGTTTATGTGAAATAGATTGGGGTTTGTAACATCGTATCCATCAATAACAAAAAAATGTTTAGCAGTACTCAGATCACTTTTATCGCCTCGATAAAAAACTGGTCTCTCACAATCAATTTCATTTCTAATTATTTGCAACCAAACATTACTTGGCCAGTCTGTTCTCACTCTTTTTTCTACACCCTTGAAATTAAAATCTTTGAATGCATCTTCAATTTTATTTACTGTTGTCCAAGACCCTGAACACCAATATGTCATATTTGCTTTTTTTCCGCAATCACTTAAAAGTCTAGCTACTGCATCTCCATGATTCTGAGGTGTTGTATTTCTTAATCTACTTGGCATAATTGACCAATTATATGAACTTGGCCATTCCCAATACCACATTATTTGCCCCATCGCAACTGCTCCACAACCAGCTAAAGCTCTATTATCACACTAATCATCACAGCCTTTGTCAGGACAAAATGCATTATATGAAGGAGTACAACCTCCGTCAAAATTTTTATTTTGCCCCCATAAAACTTCACCCCTGCCCGTGACATTAAGCAAGTTTGTTCCAGGTGTATACGTCTTCAAAGATTTCAAATAACTACTCTTTTTAAGAGTATTCCATTTTTCCGAAACTTGAATGTTAGCAGATTTCAAATGTCTAGATGTATTAATCTGCTCTTTATAATTACTAAGTAGGTCAATTAATTGCACAGGTTTTTCATCATCAAGACTAAACTCCCCGGTTGTTTCATATCCTAATATTGGGCAAGTGGAATTACTCGCTGAGACAAGTACCCAACCACCATTAGTGAAATTAATCACATAAAAAACAATCTCATTATCAGCAATCTCTGTCAGTACGTTTTTAATTTTGTTCGAAGTATTTGATTGTTTAGTACTAAAAAAGTTACTTGCAACAATTTTGGATGTTTCAATATCAACCAATTGTGCAAATCCGTTTTGTAAAATCATTGATAAACAAATGATTAAATAATATTTTCTCATAATTCTCTGTTTTTTAAGGCTATACGTGTGTTTTTACCATGTTTGCTAACATTTAATTTACGAAACAAATATACAACATTCGTAAATATAAAATTTATAACATTCGCATATCATTTCAGCAATAATTCTATATATTTTCTATACACACCTATAAATCAACTAAATACAACAATTGAAATTGATTAAACATCATTTGCGTTTACGAATGATTATATTCGCATAAGCATAAAAATGCAAATTGAAGTCTTACCGGCAGAATACGAAAGAAGGTTTATTCTTTAAAGATATAGTAAAAATCTTTAATCTTTTGGATACGATGGAAGACTTGAAATACTACCAATTCATTTAATTTTCCGGAGCGGGAAACCGGAGGGAGGGCTTGTTGACTTACTATAATTCGAACCTAAACAGACACCACCATAAGTCAGTGAATATTTTTAAACCTTAAATGTGATATAATCTGCCGGAAAACACAATTACATTTATTCACGATGAAAAGGTACATATTGAGGAGCTTTGGGAACATACTCCACATTGTCCCAAAGCGGGCTGGTAATCATCAAGTCAGCACTATAACGGTTGCAGGCTATTGGAACATTGTGAATGCGGCACTGACGCAAAAGCATCTGTATGTCAGCTTCGTGTGGATTTGCACTTAGATCGTCTATCAAAAACACGCAAAAATCTATTTGTTTATTCACAACCATTGCTGCAATTTCGGCATCGCCGCCCATCGGACCGGAGTTTTTACGTTCAACCTCTACTTCTATTCCTTCATCTTTAAAGGCTTTCTGTATTAGTCCGCCGGTAGTTCCCGTACAAATCAGCTTATGCTGTGAAAGCATATCCGAGTTAAAAACTGCCCATTCTACCATGTCTGCCTTGCGTGCATCGTGTGCTACCAAGGCTATTTTGAGTTGTTTTTTCATTGTTTTTCTATTTAATCTGAGTGCAAAGTTAATGTTTCTTCCAGGATTAAGTATCATCCTTTTTGAAACTTATTTAATGTGAAAGAGTTGAGTTAGGCGGAAATAAACTTGTTTTTTTGCTCATCAGGCAAGGTCGGTTCCTCACCCCCACTCATACAGTAACAGGAAATGATAAAAAAATATGCTTTTGCAAAAAAGTTTTCTTTTTACTTGTTTAATAAACAAAAGTTTATTACGTTTGTAACGTCAATAGAGGTAATAACAACTAAACCTAAAACCTAATGAAAAAGTACATTTCGAAGCAACGACGTGAAGTGGAAAAAGAACTGCTGATGTATTTACGAAACTACCGATTTTTTCGTTCACGTTTTACTAAAACAGATGAACTTGATAAATTAATTAATGATATCGTAGAAGAGTTAAAATCAGATATTTAATCAAATAAGCTCGTGTTTGCTAAAAAACTACTAAAATGACAACGCAAGAAAAATTTGAACAGTTAAAAAATCGTGAAATGAATGCCGGTACAGAATCTGAATACCGGGAGATTCAAGTTGCCATGGAGAAACTTGCCGATGCGGATCCCGAAGGATTTGAGCAAGCTGTATTGGCAAGCATGCGACGCACCCGCCAAAAAGCTCAAAACCTAAGGATAAAGGAGCAAATGGAAGCAATTTCCGAAATCATATCCATGTCATATATAGCCAAAACGTATTTTAATAAAACCAAATCGTGGCTCAGTCAGCGTATCAATGAACTTAACGTTAATGGTAAGCCGGCTTCGTTTACAGATGAGGAAATCGAAACACTGAATTATGCCTTCAAAGACATATCAAAAAAAATTGGTGCATTTAGCGTTTCTCGTTAATTTTTTTTGGTAAAAAAGTGTATCGAAAATCCCTTGCACCGGAGCTGTGCGTGGGATTTTTTAAAATTGGAAAATAAAATTTTTATCCCTTCATTTTTTTGTCTTGATACAAAAAAACGAAGCAAAAAAAAATCAAGACTGCGCCCGCTTCGCTCGAAAAATTTGCGCTCAAACAGCTAAATCGTCCAAACTCGCAACTTCGTTGCTCAGACAAGGACGATTCTTAACGCTGTTCTCACTTATTTTTCGGCTCACCGGACGAGGTCTGGTCGCTTCCTGCAACGTAACCCCGAAATTTGCGTAAATCTGCGAGAAACCATCCTCGTGAACTCGGAACCCGCACCGCACACCTCGGAACTCGCACCCCAAATAAAGATTTTGATATTAAAACTAATGTCATTAACTTTGTGTCGTTAATCAATCTAATAAAAGAAATATGAAATACAGCGAGCTACACAGGCTGTTGCAAAAAGCCGGTTGCTATCAAACAGGAGAACAGCGAGCCGGACATCCGGAGTGGTACAGTCCGATAACGGGTAAAAAATTTACGACAAGCAATCATCTCTCGCGAGAGGTAGCAACAGGAACATTAAAATCAATTAAGCGGGATGCTGGGATTTAATCCCCATTTTTTGAAGTAAAAATTAATAAAACGAAATAACAATGAAAAAAATAAAAGTATTTATAGAACGTGCATCGGATGGCTATTATAGTGCTTATATGCCCGATTCTCCACTAAATTTTGGTGCTACAGGTGAAGGTAGTACGGCAACTGAAGCTCAGGAAGATTTTCTAAACGTGGTAAATGATTACGTGAAAAACGGCGAAACATTACCGGAAGGAGCTGAGTTCGAATTCAACTACGATGTAGCCTCGTTTTTAGAGTATTACCGCACCCGCTTAACGCTTGCCGGATTATCACGCATCACAGGCGTATCACAAGGACAATTAAGTCATTATGTAACAGGGCATCGTAAGCCAAGTGCACGTACAACAGAAAAAATACAGCAATCACTACACAGATTTGCTGAAGATTTACAGCAAATCCATTTTATTTGATTGATTGACATCGAATAATAAATTAGACTCTGTCAATCGCGATCTGCGTAAATCTGCGACTTCTATCTGCGTAAATCTCCGAGAAACCATCCTCGTGAACTCGGAACCCGCACCCCGCACCACGCACCGCGGAACACGGAGACATGCCACCCCATTATCCTGACAAAAAAAGGCTTTTTAATCAAAATACTTACTTGTATATTTGCATGTATAACAAAAACGTTATATATTTGTGCCGTAATCTAAAAGCTATGAAATGAAATGGAGTGAATTAAGAAGGATAGCCGAAAAGAATGGCTGGTATCTTTACCGAAACGGCAGCAAGCATGATATCTACCGACATCCCGGGAAGGATTACCCCATCCAAATTGGGCGGCACGGTTCCGAGGAAATTAAAACCGGTACATTTAACAAACTAAAAAAACAGATAGGGTTTTAATCCATATCTATTCTAAAAACAATAATCAACATGAGAACAACTGCACTAATAGAAAAAGGAAAAGATGGTACGTTCGGTATATTTACGCCGGATATAGAAACTACCATTATAGGTGAAGGTACCACCGTAGCCGAAGCAAAAGCAGACTTTGAAAACTCCGTGCAGGAAATAATCAATGCATATCGTGAAGCCGGCGATGAGTTGCCTGCAGAGTTGAAAGACATCCATTTCGTATATAAGTACGATATAGCATCTTTGTTTGATTACTATTCTTTTATCAATGTTTCTAAATTTGCACAGGTAGCCGGTATAAACGCATCTTTAATGCGTCAATATCGTATGGGTCAATATATCAGCGAAAATCAGATGAGAAAAATAGAAACAACGCTTCATAACGTAGGAAAAGAGCTTTCGTCTATTAAACTCGTATAAAAACAATCGGCTTCGCAATGTATCCATCTCATAAGAGTTAATACTTCATTTTTCCCTGAAAATGTTTTTTGTAAGCCTCAATCACTTTATTGGCTTTAGGACCGGTGTATCCATGAAATAGCGCACGTGTAACGGTTTTGCGACTGCAATTACACATTTTTGCCAGTTCGGTAATGTATCCGTGGCGAGGAATAGAGAAAGGATTGTCAGTTTCGTTTTTCATTTCTAATTTTGGTTAAGTTGTTTGTACGTAAACACGATAAAAATTCGATAAATATTTTATACATTTGCAGATAAATGTCCCATTTGGGGCATGGTTTTCATCACTTACAAATATAGTAGCTTATTTTCTATTACGCAATTTTTCAATATATTTTTTAAAACTTTCTATGACAAATTTTCCTTCAATCCGTGATAGAATCTCGGAATATCTTCTTTTAAAAGGGATCTCGAAATATCGCTTTTATCAGGAGACAGGTCTTTCAAACGGATTTTTAGATAAGGCAGGTTCAATCAATAGTGATAATTGCGAGAAAATATGCTATGTTTATCCGGATTTGGATCCGGAGTGGTTGCTGACAGGAAATGGAAATATGTTGAGAAATTACGACCGACTTGATGAGGGAAATGTCGAAAAATCCGCTTCTCTTGAAGCATTGGTTCAAAAAATAGTGGAATTGTCCTCCGAAAACACCTTGCTTAAAAAAGAAAACGAAAACTTGAAAAGGAAAATAGTTGGTTATAAACCCCTTAGTGAGGACGATTTGAAAGATAATATTGCTGCAGAACCAAAAATATAGCTGCAAGATCATATTTTAATGTATCTTTGCAGCCGATTCCGGTGGCTATTGTATGATTACCGGAACGTGTGCTTGATAAACCACGTAAAAAACAAGAAAAAATGAAAAAACAAGTATCGCCTATCTTTATGGTGGCAGGACTTATCTTCACAGTTTGTCTGATTGCCGCCAACATTGTCGCTCAAAAAACCATTACTATTTTCGGACTCAGTGCTACGGCTGCGTTGTTGGTGTTCCCGATTTCGTACATCGTAAACGACCTTATCGCTGAGGTGTGGGGCTATCGAAAAGCCCGCTTTATCATTTGGTTCGGCTTTTTGATGAACTTTTTTGTAGTGTTGATTTTTCAACTGAGCATCCTCATTCCACCCAATCAGTTTTATCCGTATCAAGATGCTTTCAATCAGGTATTAGGCTCTTCTTTACGCTTGACCTTTGCCAGTTTTATTTCTTTTTTGTTGGGGTCGTTCGTGAATGCTTATATCATGAGCAAAATGAAAATCTTGCAAAAAGGTAAGGGCTTCTCTATTCGCGCCATCGTTTCCACTTTTGCAGGAGAAGGCATAGATTCCATGTTCTTTTTCTTCATCGCTTTTGTCGGTTTGATGCCGCTGAAGAATATTTTCGAACTGACTGTACACATCGCTTTGCTTAAAACCGCTTATGAGATTTTAGTCCTGCCACTGACAGTGTATTTGGTCAAGAAAATCAAGGAAAAAGAGGGTGTGGATGTTTTTGATGAGGATGTAAATTATAATCCGTTTAGAATTAAAGAAATATAAAAAAGGGTATATGTAATTTGTAAAATAGTGCTTAAAAAGTAAATTTGTACTTTTTACTTACATTGTGTTACTTGCAAATCGACCTCGTCCGGTGAGCGAAAAAACAAGTGAGAAGCAGCACACGGATGATGCGGATTGAACGGATTTACGTGAACTTCGGGGTTACGTTGCAGGACGCGACCGACCTTGACTGGTGAGCCAAAAAACAAGTGAGATTGACGTAAAGAATCGTTCATGTTTGAGCTGCGCAGCAGCGAGTTTGAACGATTTAGTCAATTGAGCGTAAGTTTTTTGAGCGAAGCAGGCACAGTCTTGATTTTTTTTTGCTTCGTTTTTTTGTATCAAGACAAAAAAATGAAGTAGGGTTTGGGGCAAAGCCTCAAGTTCAATAAATTTAATCGTATGAAATACATTTTATCTTTACTTTTAACTGCGCCGGCTTTATTAATCAATGCTCAGGTAAAAGTCGCGGCCCATAGAGGTGCCTCGGCTTATGCATTAGAAAATAGCTTGGAAGCTTTTAAGCTTGGCTTTGAAATGAAATCGGATGCCATAGAAATGGATATTTGGAAAACCACAGATGACTCTTTGGTGATCATGCACGACAGAACTACCGAAAGGACTTGCAATGAAAATCTTGTTGTGCCGGAATCCGATTCAAAACAATTGAGGGCACTCAGACTGCATAACGGAGAAAAAATACCCTTTGTTTATGAGGCATTGGAGTTGGTTCCTGCCGGAAAACAGATTGTTATAGAAATCAAATGCTATGACGAAGCTGGAGAGGCAGCCAATGTTTTTCCAATGTTGAGTGATTTATTAAAAAGAACCGGTAGAGCCAAAGATGCCATCATCATATCATTCGGACATGAGCCATTGATAGAATCGAAAAAGTATTTGCCGCAAACACCTTGTTATTATTTATCATCAGAAGAGCATATTGAGGACGAATTGATAGCACTTTGTAAAAAACATGGTTTCGAGGGATTGAATTTACACAAGAGATTGATAACAAAGGAATTGGCAGATAAAGTCAAACAGGAAAATCTTGATTTAATGGTATGGACAGTTGATGATCCCGCAGAAGTGTTGCAGTTGATGGATAAAGTGTCGTGTATTACGACTAATAAACCTGATATTGTGAGAAACTTATTGCTGCAGAATAATTGCCCATAATATTTAATTCGTACAAAAGTTTGTCGGGGAATAAAATATTCTCTGTTTCGAGTTCCGGGGTCGCGTGGTCCGAGTTCAATCACCGACCTCAGCTGGTGAGCCAAAAAACACCTAAAACTGAATGTGATACACTTTTTTACTTAAAAGTAAATTTCTTTTGCGATATGTAACTCACACATACAGCAATAGTAGTAATCAGCATTTTGGAAGGCGTCGGAAACCATCCGAAACCATCTACAAACAGCTTCAATCCGAAATAATTGATCAGCAGATTCAGCACGACTACCAGGGCATAACGTACAATTTGTTCTTTTCCTGCCAAGTGGGAAGTAGTGAAAGTGACATATTTCTGTAGCAAAAAACCGGATAAAAAACTGATGGGAAAAGTAAGTGCCAAAGCTGCAATGTGCGAGCTTAGGGTTACAAAACCCAGGTGTAACATTTGTTTTTGGAGCACAAAGTGAAAGAAGCAAAAAAACAATATCCAGTCAAACAGCAAATTAGCAACACCGGTAACGCCGTACCTAAAAAACTCGATAGGCATGAATTTTTTAAAAGGAGGATAGAAGAAATCAACAAATTTACGAATTGCACCTCCTATCTTTTGTAAAAACTTACGCATGCTGATGGTGTTTGTTCAAATTTATCTACTTTTGTGTGTATAAAAAAGTAATGGGAAACGACAAAGATAGTGTATTATCTGTGTTTTTACCAAAATTAAGAGCCGGAAATATTAGATGATTTTCCTACTTGAAATTGAATTCATGCTCTGAACTCAAGGTTAATATGGGTTACGTAAAAGCAAAAAAAAATTTGGGACAGCATTTTTTAAAAGACATGCAAATTGCACAACGCATAGTTGATAGTTTGCAAGTTACATCACCAACACCTGTGCTGGAAGTTGGTCCCGGTACAGGAGTGTTGACTCAATTTCTTTTGCAGAATCCTTTAGTCGAACTTACCGCTGTTGAAGTGGACAGTGAGTCCGTTGCCTTTTTGGAGGAACATTATCCGCAACTAAAGTTGATTGGAGCGGATTTTTTAAAAGTTGATGTACATAAATATTTCGGTCATGATGCATTCAATCTTATCGGGAACTTTCCTTATAATATTTCTTCGCAGATATTTTTCAAAGTATTGGAACATCGCGATCAAATACCATTGGTCGTTGGCATGGTTCAGAAGGAAGTAGCTGAACGCATAGCAGCTCAGTCCGGCAACAAAACATACGGGATATTGTCGGTGCTTTTACAGGCATTTTATCACATCGAATATTTGTTTACCGTTTCTGAACAAGTATTTGATCCGCCACCAAAAGTGAAATCTGCGGTTATTCGTTTGTCCCGCAATGAAGTTTGCCGATTAGGTTGCGATGAAAAACTTTTTAAAACGGTGGTTAAAACAGCCTTCAATCAACGTCGGAAAATGCTTAGAAATTCTCTAAAACCTCTTGTCGGTCCGGAATCACCCTTGTATGCAGATCCTTTATTTGATAAGAGGCCCGAACAGTTGGATGTTCAGACCTTTATAGAGTTGACTAACAGAATTGAGTCGGCCATGAATATGAATAGTTAAATCACGCACAACTCAACTATACAATTAAATTTATAGAGCTGCCTCAAAACAAATATTCAACTTTCCTCATTTTTCATTAACTTTGCGGCATTAATCCGAATGAAGCTGGTATGTTACGGCAAACTTTAGAACAAAAATTACAACAAAGGCTTTCACCTGCACAGATCCAGGTGATTAAAATGCTTGAAATTCCAACATTGGAGATGGAAGAACGCATTCGTCAGGAGTTGGAAGAAAATCCGGCTTTAGAGGAGGGCAGGGACGAAGCGGACAAAGAAGATAATTTTGAAGAGGATAATTTCGAAGAGGATGATTTGAATGACGATTTGAATGATGACGCCGGAAAAGACGAGATAGACTTGGAGGAGTACATGAGTGATGACGACATTCCGGATTACAGATTAAGGACGAACAATGTATCCAAAGACGATAAGAGAGAAGATATACCCTTTTCCATCGGCACAACTTTTCATGATTATTTAAGAGAACAATTGGGCTGGCAGAAGTTGACAGAACACGAGCGTCAGCTCGGTGAGTACGTAATCGGCAATATTGATGACGGAGGCTATTTGAGTCGCTCCGTTGAAGCAATAGTTGACGATATTGTTTTTTATGCAGGGATAGTTACTACTGAAGAAGAGGTCTCGAAGATTGTGTCTGTGGTACAAAAATTTGATCCTGCGGGTGTGGGGGCTTTCACTTTACAGGAATGTCTGAGACTTCAATTAGAAAGAAAGAGTGGTAATCCGACAGTCGCTCTTGCGCTTGAGGTTGTCAATAATTATTTTGAGGAATTTTCCAGAAAACATTACGAAAAAATCCAAAAGGCTTTGGATATTGATGAAGACGAACTGCGGGATGTTATTTCAGAAATCACTCGCTTGAATCCCAAACCCGGAAATGCCTGGGGCGGTGATTTGATGGAAAAGTCCATGTCGGTCATTGTGCCCGATTTTATATTGGAGCGTGAAGACGATAAATTTGTGGTACATCTGAATAACAGCAATATCCCCGAGTTGCGGGTTAATCGGACCTATAATGAATTGTTCCGCAAGTATCAGGATAATAAGTCAGCGCGTGAAGACAAAAAGCTGAAAGATGCAGTGATGTTTGCTAAGCAGAAAGTTGACTCGGCACGATGGTTTATAGATGCTATCAAACAAAGACAGGAAACGCTGTTGACTACCATGCAGGCTATAGTCAACTACCAGTATGAATTTTTTCTGGAAGGCGATGATGTGTATCTGAAGCCCATGATTTTGAAAGATATTGCCGATATGACAGGATATGATATTTCCACCATTTCAAGGGTTAGTAACAGCAAATATGTGCAGACCGAATTTGGTGTTTATCCGATTAAATATTTCTTTTCCGAATCCATGACTACTGATTCAGGAGAAGAGGTGTCTACCCGGGAAATTAAAAAAATCTTACAAGAGTGTGTTGATCAGGAAGATAAATCAAAACCATTAAATGACGAGGCATTGGCAGCATTGTTGAAAACCAAAGGTTACAACATTGCCCGCAGAACCGTTGCCAAGTACCGCGAACAGTTGAATATACCGGTTTCACGCTTGCGTAAAGAACTGTAGCATTTTGTTTGATTTATAGTGTAGCACACAATAATCCAATAGCATTCGATGAAACTTTTTCACAATATTATCTCTTTCATTTTTCAGCCTTTGTTGATGCCCACTTTGGGCATTTCATTATTTTTGCTTTCCATCGGAAAGCCTGTTTTTATGAATGCTTCAACCTGGCTTGCCATTGGCAGTACCTTCGTGTTTACTGCATTGCTACCGGCTATTCCCATCCTGGTATTTATGCGGAGAGGCTACATCAAAGACCTTTATATTTCTGAGAGAGAACAACGAACTCTTCCTTATTTATTTGCTTTACTTGCCTATTCTTTCTGGACGGTTTTTTTGTTGCGGGTATTGCAGATGCCGCTTTTTATCGTTGCCATGGCAATAGGGGCAACAGCTTCCATCGTCATCATTACCTTGATAAATTTCAGGTGGAAAATCAGTGCGCATCTTTCGGGAGTAGGTGGTTTGGCAGGAGGTATTTTCAGTTATTGTTACGTGATGGGAACGAACCCTGTTTGGTTGCTGATATTGGTACTCGTTTCCGTTGGATTGACGGCGCTTTCACGCCTGGAACTGAAAGCCCATACGCCCTCCCAAACCTTGGCAGGATTTGTAGTGGGATTTTTAATGGTATTTGTTCCGGGAGTCGTAGTAGGTATGAAATTCTAACCAACAACTAAATTAACAAAATATATTAACAATTAGATGATTACACAAGACCAACTTAAAGACCTGTTGGAGCGCCGGGATGCGCTGAGGAGGTTTCTTTGACATTGATGTCAAAAGAGCACAGATAAAAGAAGAAGAACTGGTTACGCATGCACCCGACTTTTGGGATGATGCCAAGGTTGCCGAGGTTCAAATGCGTAAAATTAAAGAACTTCGCAATTGGGTTGAGGGATATGATGAGGTAGAAAAGGCAGTGGAAGAGCTTCAGTTGGCTTTTGATTTCTTTAAAGAGGAAGTCATGACCGAAGAGGAATTGGATGGGGCTTACGAACATGCGCTGACATTAGTTGAAGCTTTGGAAATGAAAAACATGCTTTCCAAAGAAGAAGATAAAATGGGGGCAATCTTGAAAATTGTTGCCGGTGCGGGAGGTACTGAAGCCCAGGATTGGGCGGAGATGCTTTTTCGCATGTACCAGCGTTGGGTGGAGCGACAAGGATATAAATTAGAAGTAACCAACTATTTGGATGGTGATGAGGCCGGCATCAAATCGGTTACTGCCCAGATTCAGGGTGAAATGGCATATGGTTACCTGAAGTCGGAGAACGGCGTACATCGCCTGGTGCGCGTTTCTCCTTTCAATGCACAAGGCAAGCGCATGACTTCTTTCACCTCCGTTTTCGTAACACCTTTGGTAGATGATTCCATAGAGATAGAAATCAATCCGGCGAATCTTTCCTGGGATACTTTCCGCTCAAGCGGTGCAGGTGGACAAAACGTCAACAAGGTTGAAACCGGTGTGCGTTTGCATTATAAATTTAAAAACCCTGTAACCGATCAACCTGATGAAATCGTCATTGAAAACACTGAAGGTCGTTCGCAATCCGGTAATAAAGACAATGCCATGCGCATGCTCAAATCGCAGCTTTACGAATTGGAATTGGAAAAGCGCCGTGCCGAAACAGCTAAAATAGAAGCCGGCAAGCGAAAAATTGAGTGGGGTTCTCAAATTCGCAGCTATGTGTTTGACGACAGGCGCGTGAAAGACCATCGTACCAACTACCAAACATCCAATGTTAATGCTGTGATGGATGGTGATTTGGATGCCTTTATCAAAGCTTATTTAATGGAATTTGGGGGAGAGTGATTTTAAATAACGAATTTATATAATCATAGAAAAACATAGATGCAAGCAGACAATTCCATTACGAAGAAAGACAAAAAAAGAGCTTTTTACAAACGAACCTCTTTTGTGTTATTTGTCGGCTGCGTGATCGGTCTCGCCATAGCTGCTTCTTTGTATCAAACTGCTGTGTATTTTTCTACCGATGAATCATGTATGCTCTGCCATGTACATCCGCATGTGGAAGAAAGCTGGAAGCAATCGGTGCACATGAATAACAAAAGCGGAACCAAAGTGAGTTGCGTGGATTGTCATTTGCCGCCTGTAGAAAACACCTGGGATCATTATACAGCCAAAGCCAAGTTGGGCTTAAAAGATGTGTGGGGTTATCTGACCAAGGATAGTGCTGATCTTAACTGGGATGAAAAGTCACAGTTGGAAAATGCAGTGAAATATATCCCTAACGAATCCTGCAAAAACTGTCACCATAATCTTTTCCCCGAAGGGGTCACGGATGAAGCAATCATAGCTCACTTACATTATGAAGACAACGAAAAGGCTTTAAACCTGCAATGCATCAGTTGTCACCTGGATGTAGGGCATTATGACCCTTATTATAGTCACAAACAGATGACAGGAATTCCTCAGCTACAAATAACAGATAGTTCGCTTTTTTACAAAGAAGCGACGAAAGTAGATGCTTTTGCAGATTTTGTTGAGCAATTACCGGGTACACCTTATTCATTTAAAATGATAGCTGTTCCTGAAGGAACATTTTTGATGGGAAGTCCTGAAAATGAATCTTTCCGCAGTGATTCGGAGGGTCCGGTACGAGAAGTAACAGTCAGCAGGTTTTTTATGGCTGAAGTTGAAACAAGCTGGGATTTGTATTGGGCGTTTTATGCCGCTACAATGAGTGAGGGGCGTACTCTGCCGGAACAGGTATATGCCAACAACAGCAGCAATCCTGATGTTGACGGAATCTCTGGACCTACGGCTCCTTTTGGTTTTCCTGATCAGGGATGGGGTTTGGGACAACGACCGGCAATTACGATGACCCATTATGCGGCAGAAACTTTTTGCCAATGGTTGTCTTTAAAGACCGGTAAAAAATATCGCTTACCCACTGAAGCTGAGTGGGAATATGCCGCCCGGGGAGGAACAGATACTCCTTATTTTTTTGAGGGAAAACCCAGGCAATTTTCAAATCAAGGCTTCCTGAGGAAAATATTTCCTGCTGATACTGATGTAATTGCCTCTTATGTCATATATGGTGAGAACAGCAATGCCCGCACGCAAGAACCTTCTGCGGTCAAAGCCAATCCTTTCGGGTTGAAAAACATGTTGGGCAATGTTTCGGAATACTGCATGGATAAATTTGAGGCATCAGCCTATCAGAAAACAGCTTACCGGGTTATAGACCCTGTTCATACCACAGGGGAAGAATGGGTCATCAGGGGTGGAAATTATTATTCGGATGCCAAAGATTTGCGTTGTGCCGGTCGCGATCATACCAGGCACGATGAATGGCTCAGAACAGACCCTCAACAGCCTAAAAGTATTTGGTGGTATTCGGATTTCAAAGCAATTGGTTTCAGGGTAGTTTGTGAAGCGGATTCAGTTTTATAGAAAAATCAAATAATAAACAATTTAAAATACACTGTAATGATGCAAAGTAAAAAAGATAATCAAAAAAATGCTTTCAGTCGCAGATCATTCTTAAAGGGATCGGTTGTGTTGGGAGCAGCGGGAACACTGGGTATCACAAGCGGAGCCGGTATCCTCTCTTCTTGTAGCGACAAAAAAATAAAGTATGTTCCATTAAAGGAAGAAGGTACATTTTACGTACCCGACTTGCCGGACCAGGCGGGTAGTGGAAAAACATTAAGAGCCGGTGTGGTTGGTTGTGGTGGCAGGGGATCAGGTGCTGCACATAACTGGATGAATGCTGCCGATGATGTAACTATTGTAGCCCTTGGAGATGTGTTTCAAGAAAAAGTGGACAAATTGGCAAAGGGTTTAAAAAAAGACTTTGGAATAGAAATTCCTGCCGAAAACAGATTTGTTGGATTTGATGCCTATCAGAAAGTTATTGATAGCGGAATTGATGTGCTGATTGATTGTTGTCCCCCGGTTTTTCGGCCGGAGCATTTTAAATATGCTGTAGAAAAAGGCAAACACGCATTTTTAGAAAAACCGATTTGTATTGATCCGGCAGGATATCGCACTATTGTTGCGGCTGCTCGCCAGGCACAGGCAAAAAACTTAAAAGTGGTAACCGGAACACAAAGACATCACGATAGAAGCTATGTAGAGTCCCATAAAAAAATTATGCAGGGCTATATAGGTGAGATTGTGAGCGGTACTGTTTACTGGAATCAGTCCATGCTGTGGTATCGTGAGCGCCAAAAAGGATGGACAGACATGGAGTGGATGATCAGAGACTGGGTAAACTGGAAATGGCTGTCGGGCGACCATATTGTGGAACAACACTCACACAATATAGATGTGTTTACCTGGTTTTCGGGATTAAAACCGGTTAAAGCCGTCGGTTTTGGATCACGCCAGAGAAGAATTACAGGTGATCAATTTGATAATTTTAGTGTTGATTTCACGATGGAAAATGGTGTGCATTTACACAGCATGTGCCGGCAAATCAATGGTTGTGAAAACTACGTAGGTGAATTTATACAAGGCACAAAAGGATCCTGGTCTTCCGAGGGAGGCAAACACATCATCAGAGACCTCGCAGGGAATGTCGTATGGGAATATGATCATGAAGCACAAGATGCAACTTTCAAACAAAATAATCCTTATGTATTGGAACATGTGAACCTGGTGAATTCCATCAGGAAAAATATGGCCATCGAACAAGCTTCTGAGACTGCCGTTTCCAATATGGCTGCTATCATGGGACGTGAATCGGCTTATACGGGAAAAGCTGTGACTTGGGATGAAATGGTTGCATCTCCTTTGGATTATATCTTGAAGGATTTGACACTGGGGAATGTAGATATGAAAAATTTTGTAGTGCCGGTTCCGGGACAATAAGTATTATGAACCATAAATTAATAAAGACATGACAATTGACAGAAGAAATTTTCTAAAAGTATCCGTGTCCGGTGCAGCTTTAGCTGCTGTTGCAAGTACCCCTGTGTTAGGAGCTTGTACAGGTACGAAAGGAAAAATTGCCGGAGCAAACAAAACCAAGCTTAAGCTTGCATTTCAAGAAGGTATTGCACCGGGTGACAATCTGCATCAGAAGTTTGATTTTATGGAAGAACTGGGTGTAGTAGGCTTTGAACCGGGTGGACGCGGATTGAAAGACAGGGTGAAAGAAATTCAGGATGCATTGAAGGGAAGAAATATTCAAGTTTCTGCAATTTGTGCAGGATTTAGCGGCTTTATTCTTTCCACTGAAGAAAGTGTTCGACAGGAATGCATAGATTCGATGAAAGAAATCATTGAGGCTGCCGGAGCATTACAATCTGTAGGGGTGATCATTGTTCCTGCTTTTAATAGGCAGAAACCTGCTTTGCCTCATACCCGCGAGACAAGGGATTTCCTTTGCGAACAGTTTAATATCTTAGGTGATTTTGCCAAACAGCACAACACTACTGTGATTTTAGAACCTCTGATGAGAGGAGAAGCTTTTTATCTGCGTCAAGTAGCTGATGCTGCTTCCATTTGTCGGGATATCAATAATGACGGAGTACGTTGCATGGGTGATTTTTGGCACATGACCCACGAGGAAACTTCGGATATGGGTGCCATCCTTTCCGGAGGAGCGTACATACAACACATGCATATAGCCAGTCGCAAACGCAGGGCGATGCCGGGAGAAGACGGTGATGCCGATAATTATATTGATGGCTTCAAAGCCTTGAAAATGATAAACTATGATAAGTTTGTCAGTTACGAGTGCGGACTGAAAGGTGAAGACCGCGATGCTACCGTTCGTGCTTCTGTTGATCTGTTACGAGAACAATGGGAGAAAGCTTGATGGCGATGTCTTAGCACGCTACATTTAAGGCTGGTAGACATGCTTAGAAAAATAGATTAAAAATAAGCAGTTGGATAAACTTAGTCAATCAAATCAATTAATTCATAAATTATCATTTTATTATTATGAAGAAAACCGGTCTTTATTTAATGTTCATAATTGTTTTGTCAGCAGTTTCTTGTAATACAGATAAAAAATTAACCCGGTATGTCAATCCTCTTTTAGGCACAGCTACCTTATGGGAGCCGGAAGATCTCGGATATGTCCGTACCTGGTCAGAAAGAACCTGGGGAGCTGAAGTGTTTCCCGGATCATCTCTGCCTAATGCCATGGTGCAGGTAAGTCCTGTTACGCAATTCAGAAGTGGTGCCGGATATCAGTATGAAGATTCGGTTATTTATGGTTTTTCACATACCAACAAAGGACATTGGAATTTGTTGCATTTACCCATATTGCCTGCTACAGGTGCAATTAATCCCGGCGACTATGCTTCAACATACAGCCATGATAATGAATCGGCTGCTCCCGGTTACTATCAGGTCTATCTGGAAAGATACGGGATCAATGTAACCTTAACTTCTACTTTGAGATGTGCATATCATCAATATACCTTTTCAAATGATGAAGCCAAAAAATTGATCGTGGATATTACACGTTCCAACAATCGTGTGAGAGCCTGGGATATACAACAGATCAATGATTCGGTATTTACAGGTTTTCAGCATGCAGAAGGTAAATTGTGCTTTTACGCAGTCTCTAATTACAAGATTCTGGAACTTGCTCAGGTGAAAGACGACAAGCATCAAGTTTCAGTGATCAGTTTTGAGAACAGGGCAGACAATAAGCCCTTAGAGTTGAAAATCGGATTTTCATTTACCAGTACGGAGAATGCTCAGATGAATTATGAACAGGAAATGCAAGGCAAGAATTTTCAACAAGTGTATGCTGAGGCTGATAAAACATGGAATGAGTTACTATCGAACATTCAGGTGGAAGGAGGAACGAAAAGGCAAAAAGGACTGTTCTATTCTTGCTTGTATCGCTCGTTTTTGTGGCCTGCCCTAAGAAGTGATGTGAATTATGACTACATGGATGCCAGGGGGCAAATCGTCAATTATGGACATCATTATTACACGCAACCATCATTCTGGGATGATTACCGCAATAAATTAGTTTTGTTGGGTATGATATCGCCGGAAGTCACCAATGATGTCATTAAATCCATCATTGATATGGGTGAGAAGAGGAATGGTTATATGCCTACTTTCTTTCATGGCGACCATGCTTCTGTGTTTGTGGCAGGAAGTTATCTGAGAGGTATTAGGGATTATGATCCGGAGCGTGCCTATCGACTTTTATTAAAAAATGCAACGGTGCCGGGAAGAGGAGGCAGACCCTATCTGCAAGAATATATTGATCAAGGATGGATAGCTGAAAAAGATACGGTCAATGTGCCTGTCTGGGATGAATATAAAGCAGCCGTTACCAAAACGGTTGAGTATGCTTATGATGATTATGCCACGGCATTGTTGGCTCGTGAGCTGGGTGATGAAGCAAATTATGAATTGCTGATGAGCAGGACCGGCAATTATAAAAATTTGTTTGACCCGGGTACCGGTTTCTGGCGGGGTAAAATTGCCGATGGAACCTGGATACAGGATTTTGATCCATATCATCCCTACTATGCGTATATGTACCGTGAAGCCAATGCCTGGCAATCGCTGTTTTTTGCTCCGCACGATCCACAAGGTATGATAGACTTATATCCGGGTCATGAAGCTGTGGAGTTGAAATTAGATTCTTTGTTTACCGTTCCCTGGCAGGGGTATGAAGCACATAATATGACCGGATTTATCGGGAATTATTGCCATGGCAACCAGCCCGATCATCATGTCCCATATACCTATTATTTTATTCACAAGCAGGAAAAAGCCCAGGTAATCCTGGATAGCATCATGGATCGCTTTTACGACATGGGGGCTGAAAAATTAGCCTATTCGGGCATGGATGATGCCGGTGAAATGTCGGCCTGGTATGTTTTCAATGCCATCGGGTTGTACACTTATTCTCCGGCTGATCCGGAATACATCATTACTGTTCCCTTGTTTGATAAGGTGAAATTTAACTTGGGTGATAAAGTTTTCATCATACGAAAAAAAGGTAATGGACAAAAAATTACCCGAATCACCTATGACAATCAGGTTGTTGACGGATGGTTTATTCTGCACCGGCAATTGCAGCGTGGGAAAACCCTTTGGATTCAAACTGAATAATAACAATAAATGTTTTTCTGCGATTTCCCATTTCTGCCTGACTGAATATTCCCGGCAGGCAGAGATGCCTAACAAATGCAGCAGGTGGAATATTTTTATTAGCTTTGCCTCATCAAATCGTATAAAATCATTCCGAAATAAAATTTAATTTTAGTTATGTGATTATGAAGAAATTAGCAGCATTGCCTATTTTAATGGCTTCCGGATTAACTGCTCAGACTGTTGAAAAGCCAAATATCATTTTAATTTATATTGATGATATGGGATATTCCGACCTGACATGTTACGGTGGCGATTATGCACCCACTCCCAACATTGATCAGCTTGCCGGTGAGGGGATTCGATTTACACAGTATTATACTGCCTGTCCGATTAGTTCACCTTCCCGGGTAGGAGTTACTTCAGGGATGTTCCCTACCAGATGGGGGATTACTACTTTTTTGAATGACCGTGCATCTAACGCAAGAAATCAATCCAATGATTATTTGTTAGATCATGCTCCATCCATGGCGCGTACGCTGAAATCCAATGGTTATGCTACAGGGCATTTTGGAAAATGGCATATGGGTGGCGGTCGTGATGTGACAAATGCACCATCCATTTTAAATTACGGCTTTGATGAATATGTCTCTACTTATGAGAGTCCTGACCCTGACCCCAAATTAACATCTACCAATTGGATATGGGCGAACACAGATGAAATTAAACGCTGGGATCGTACCGCTTACTTTGTGGACAAAACCTTGGATTTTTTGTCGCGTCACCCTGAACAACCCTGTTTTATTAATTTATGGCCGGATGATGTTCATACCCCCTGGGTTTATGAAGATGATGGCGGAAAAGGAAGAGAATCTGAAGTGAATTTTACGGAAGTACTGGCTGAGTTGGATGTGCAGATCGGGCGTTTGATGCAAGGGCTTAAAGACTTGGGAATAGATGAGAATACCATGGTGGTATTTACCAGCGACAACGGTCCTGCACCTGCTTTTAGCGGCAAAAGAACCGATGATTTACGCGGACGAAAAGCTACCTTGTATGAAGGTGGAATACGCATGCCTTTTATTGTTCGTTGGCCCGGAACTGTTCCGGCAGGAAGAGTAAATGATAGTTCGGTTTTATGTTCCGTGGATTTATTTCCTTCTTTCTGTGCCATAACCGGAACGGAATTGCCGACAAAATATCCCATTGACGGTGAAGATATGAGTCAAGTGCTGTTAGGAGCAAGTGAGGCGGCTGAAAGAACAAATCCATTGTTTTGGGAATTTGGGATTCATCTTGCAAATCGTGTAAGCCCGCATTTGGCTGTGCGTGATGGAGATTGGAAACTTTTGGTCAATGCTGACGGTTCCAACGTAGAGTTATACAATATGAAAACGGATTTTTTGGAAAAAACCAATGTTGCCTTTTCCAATCCGGAGGTTGTGAATCGTTTGAAGCCCATGTTAATAGATTGGTTTGAGAACTCATTCCGGGAATTTGCCGATAATATTGTGCGTGTTGCTGCTGATGGAGATGCAAGTGCTGACGGGTCTTCGTGGGATAATGCTACTACTATTGAACATGCCATAACGCTTTCACAACAAAATGCAGGTACTAAAATCTGGATGAAAGCAGGTATTTACAGTGTGAGCACTACCTCTCTTAATTTTGATAATCTGGTGATTTACGGAGGTTTTGCCGGCACTGAAACAAAATTGGCTGAAAGAGACTGGCATGTCAATCAAACCATTTTTGATGGGAATAACAGTGTATCTCCTCTGAGGAATGATAACTTGAGTGCAGTATCCACCAGTGTGTTGGATGGGGTGATTGTGCAAAACGGTTTGAATCAGAGCGGAGCTAATGGAAACGGCAATGGTGGAGCCATGATTTTAGCCAATGGAGCTACCATTCGGAATTGCATCTTTCGCAACAACAGAACACAAAATGCCAAAAACGGTGCAGCTATTCATTGTCACTCCGGAAATATCAGGATAGAGAACAGCCTTTTTGTAAATAATACTTCATCCGGTAACGGAGGAGCGGTACAAGTAGGAGGAGGTACAACTGCTACTATCATTAATTGTACATTTGCCAACAATCAATCCACAAAGCCCGGAGGAGCATTTGGATTGGGCAATAACACCTCAAACCTCACATTGATTAATACTGTAGCATATAATAATTTGTACGGGACTTCTACCTTCAACAGTTATGGGCAGAATGATAATATCGATGGCGGAGGTACTGTTCTTTCTAAAAATTCTGCCATTGAGAGCACAAGTAATAAATTCAAGGATGGAGACGATATTTTCCACATCACGTTGACGCGTGACACCACCCCTCAATTTGTTTCTCCGGCAACCCTTATCGGTTATGCCCAAAACGCTGCTGAATGGGAAACCGTGGAAGCTGCTTCTTACCAGCTTGCAGAAGGATCGCTCTGCATAGATGCGGGGAATGCCAATCTTATTGGCAATATTGAATTTGATTTAGCCGGCAGCAAACGGATTTCCGGTAACCAAATCGATATAGGTGCTTATGAATTTGATAGCAGGACCTTCAATACGTATCAACTACACAAAAACTCATGGGTAATTCACACTACCGCTCACAGCATTGACATTGCCGGAATCAATAAAGACGAACAGATTGCTTTATATGATATAAGCGGGAAGCTTTTATATCAAAAACAAGCTGATAGTAATTCTATGTCCATCAGCTTGTTTGAAAAAGGTTTTTATTTGCTGAAGATTGAAAACGAGGCGTTTAAGCTCTTATTTCGGTAAGAGGAATATTTGTTTTGAGACACCGCCAACATATATAAGCCCACCGTAACGCCTTGGGATACATTTACAGCTATTTATACACAGGTTTGATAACCTGGTCACTTTTTACAGTTATACTATAAATGTTATCAGTTGAATTGGGGTCTGAAGTAAATTCCAGAGGTACTATTCTTGTGCGGCGAGGCGTTACTTGAGTATCAGAATAATGAACGTGATACACATAATAAGGTTGGTTCTTATTATCATAAAAAATATCGCCATGTCCGGAGCCGTTTTCTCCAACTATGGAGCGGTGGATAATCGGATTATTGGGATGTTTTTTCCAGGGACCATAAGGAGAAGTGGCGGTGGCATAACCTACTGCATAATCTATGTTCATAAAGTGATTGGCACTGTAAAACAAATAATAGATTCCATTTAATTTGATAACAGTCGGACCTTCCATGATGGGGTCGGATTTATAATTGGGGGTAGTTTCCCAGGGGTCTGTATTTGAGAAACATTGTTTTAATGTTTCAGGTTTAATTTTGCCGGCTTTAAAATCGAACTCGGCAACCCAAAGAAAATTTCCCCTGTTGAAACGTACATGATACAGATAGTATTTACCATCATCGTCTTTAAAAATGTATGAGTCAATATTTTTTTTACTTCCATCAATTGGTTCGGCAACTGTTTGACTATACCTTCCGGTAAGTGTATTTGAGGAAGCAATAACTACTTGTTCATTGGCTGTATAAGTCAAAAAATACTTTCCTTTATCTTTTAGTATTTGTGGTGCCCAGAAACCTTTTTCTCCAAAGACATCTTTTCCTGGTTCCAGTAACATGTGTACACCTTTATCTGATGTGGTTTCCCAGTCAGTCAGGTTAGTTGATTCAAGCACGGAAAATCCCAGTGGCGCTTTGTTTCTGGTTCCGGTGAGGTAATATTTCCCGTTTTCAGTGAAAATCGTGGGGTCGGCAAAAAAAATCTCTTCGCCCTGCTGCGCCTTTGCCAATGAAACGTTGAAGAGTGATAAAAAAGCGATACTCGCAACCGACAATAGGGTTAATGTATATTTGTTCATGACAGATTATTTTTAGTTTATGAAATTATTCAGAGCAAAAATAATAATCAGCGACGAATTTACAAAAGTAAGTAATTTTGTTCGGTAATATAAGACGAATGTTTTTTCAATCACATCTTTACATCTTATGGTTTCATTTGTACAAAAGGATTTTGGACTTTATTAATAATTTAGTCAGTTAATTTTATTTCATTACACTCTGAATATAAATAGCAAAAAGTTATAACTTTGTCCGTTAAGTGTCTTTTTAAGTTTGAAAAAAATATAATTTAAACGTATGAAAAGAAATCGTGAACTTCTTATTTTTACATCTCTGGTATGTACGTTTCAGGTTGCTGCACAAACGCAAAAGCCCAATATTATCGTAATTCTTGCTGATGATATGGGATATTCTGACTTAGGTTGTTATGGGAGTGAAATTAACACTCCAAATCTTGATACCTTAGCAGCCAATGGACTCAGGTTTACTCAGTTTTACAACTCTGCAAGAAGTTGCCCAACACGTGCATCTCTAATAACCGGTCTTCATCCACATCAGGCAGGTATGGGCTGGATGGCGGGAACGACACATTCTATTGAAGGATCTAATAGTTATCAGGGATTCCTGTCAGATAATGCTGTAACCTTTGCAGAAGTACTTAAGAGTGCCGGATATTTTACTGCACAAAGTGGCAAATGGCATGTGGGAAACAGACCGACAACAATTCCGACTGCCCGTGGATTTGATCGTAGTTATGAAGGTCAAGGTTTTTACTACTTAACCGACAATAACGGTGTTCATAAAATTAGAATTGATGGTGTTGCAACTGACATACGGGGCACCGATGATGGAAAAAATTGGTATTCAACCTATAAATGGGCAGAATGGGGAATTAAATACATCAATGAAGCCATACAAGACAATAAACCTTTCTTTTTGTATTTGCCGTTTAATGCTCCTCATTTCCCCTTGGCAGCCCCCGATTCAGTTGTAAATAAATACATTGGTCGCTATAAAAACGGTTGGAGTGAATTACGAAAAGAGCGTTATGCCCGTCAGAAGTCGATGGGTTTAATAGATGATAAGTATATATTAACTCCCGATGATCCGAATTTCAAAAAATGGAGTTCACTTACCCCTTTACAGCAAGCCCAACATGATTCAATCATGGCAACTTATGCAGCCTGTGTCGATATCATGGATCAGAGTATCGGGCGTGTGATTAAAACATTGAAAGAAAAAGGTGTTTATGACAATACGCTCATTCTTTTTCTATCCGATAATGGAGGTAATGCTGAAGGTCCGGCTGATGGATTGGGCCGGAATTCCGGAACAGGGAAAATTGGTAGTGCGATGTCTTACATTCATTGTGGCGGAGGATGGGCAAATGCTCAAAATACCCCTTATAAAGAATACAAACATTATATTCATGAAGGCGGGATTCGTACCTCGTTTATTGCTCACTGGCCTGCCGGCATATCAGCCAAAGGAGAACTTCGGCATCAACCCGCTCACCTGATAGATATTATGCCTACTTTAGTAGAAGTTTCAGGTTCGACATATCCGACCTCGTTTAGGGGTAAAGCAATTACTCCGATGCAGGGAGTATCTCTTGTTCCGGCTTTCGCAAATCAGTCCTTAAACCGTGATACCCTGTATTGGGAGCATGAAGCAAACAGGGGAATACGTATTGGGGATATGAAATGTGTGGCCAAAGTTATTCCTGTCAGGGTGTTTTTACAAACTGACCATCTGAAATGGGAACTATACGATTTATCAGACGATCCCACCGAGATGAATAACCTTGCTTCATCGCGACCTGATGTTGTTCGGGAGATGGTTGAATGCTGGGAACAATGGGCTGTTCAAAAAGGAATACTACCCTGGCCATGGGGTAGTTATACGCCTCCAAAACCGGTAGAAGGGAATATTGTTTTTCATTTTCCTTTTGATGGGAATTTGACAGATAGGAGTGTGAACAAGATCGAGCTTCAGAACACGACCCAAAACGAAAACTTTTTCTCTACTGATTCGGTGGGCGTTTATGGTAATGCGTTGGCGCTTTCGGGTGAACCTGACACATTTCTGGAAATAACCCGTGCTGAATTGTTGAATCCGGCTACAAGCGACTATACCGTGTGCGCATGGGTTAAAAACAAAAGTGATGTAAGTCACCATACGGAACATATCATCCTTCATCAGGCCTATAATGGTGCAGGAGCTACACGTTACCTGCTAAGTTGTATCGGTTCAGGAGCAAATGGGAGCGATGTTTTAAAAGTGGGCACTTTTATAGGAGGAAGTCGTAATCTAAGTGTTGGTCAGGTTCCTCGTAATCAATGGACGCATATTGCCATTGTTGGCACCCATGCAAATTCAAAACTCAGGTTTTACATCAATGGTGAACTTGATACCGAGGTAACTGCAAAATCTTTTGAATCTTCAACACAAGGGTTTTATGTAGGTAAACACAGGCAAGTCGAAAAGAGTACGGCTAATTGGCAAGGTTTACTTGATGATTTGTGTTTGTTTAACATAGCGCTTGACAATACACAGCTAAGAGCTGTTATGAACGGACAAGGCATTCTCAATAATAAAACTGAACTAAAAGAGAAAAAATATAAGGTGTATCCGGTGCCCTCCAACAGAGAAATTAATATTGCCGGTTTTGATAATATTCATAAGCTGTCGATTTTATCGCCGGAAGGAAAAGTGATGAAAGAGATTTATAATTCAGCAATTATTCCCGTGAACGATTTAGCAACAGGTTTTTATTTTCTGACAATTGAAACATCAGATAATGAACGATTTACCGATAAAGTTACAATACTCTGAGTAAGGTTGTTTCTATTTTATCCTCAACTTATTTTATTTGTGTTTCATACATAGCAATTTATCCCCCTTTATTTTTCCTTTCCGGAACATAACTCCTTTAAAGCCGTACAAAATTACCCGTTAACTATTTCTTATCTTTATATTTTTGTATGCGGATATTCCGCCATAAAAAAGGCGAATGAGTTATTAACTATATTATTAACCATATAAAATTTATAAAAAGATGAGAAAAATTACTATTTCAGTTTTATTTTGTTTGTGTGTATCCGGTGTCTTCGCAGCACAAGATATATACATTTCTCCAACCGGAGATGACTCAAATGCGGGAACTCTGGAGTTTCCCTATGCCACTTTAGCAAAAGCAACTTCCATGGTTTCGGAAGATGGAGCAGTGATTCATGTTGCTCCGGGTACTTATGTTTTTAGTTCTACAGCAGTAATCAAGCCTTATAACCAAACAATTGTTGGTGATGATGCTGCAAATACAATTTTTGATGGAAACAATGCTGTTTCTCTTGTAGATGGTATTACAGAAATGCAATCTTCAGGTAAAAAATTAGAATTGCAAAAAATCAAATTTCAAAACGGTTATTTGGGAGCCGGTACCATACCCGGTGGCGCTGCCATCAGAATGGGAGCTCAAACAAATTTGGATATAACTGATTGTTATTTTATGAACAACAACTCTAAGACTGCTACTGTAACCTGGGGTGGGGCGATTTACTTTACCGGGAATACAGTGATTGTTGACCGTTGTTTTTTTGAGGAAAACACCAGCATGTCAACCGTTACAACGACTGCTAAACAGGGTTATGGAGGAGCAATTGTAGTCCGTCATTTACACAACCTGGGAGATGCAGGACATACCCCATTTGGTCCTACAAATGCAATTATTAAAAATTCAACATTCTATAAAAACACGGGTAACACCAAAGGAGGTGCAATTTACTTTAATAAACAATTGGATGGTGTAACCGATGATGATGATGCAACTTTTGCAGTTCAAAATTGTGTGTTTTTAGACAATAAGTCGATACATGGTGGCGCTTCAATGCAGTTGGGAGCAGCTTTGGCTTTGTCAAGTGGAGCAAATAATCTAAACAATAAAATGCAAACGATTATCCTGACAAACAATACATTTTGTAATAATAACATGACAGATGCAGTTGGTAGTCCGTTGCAAAGAAATGGAGTTCTGTTGGAGGGATTCAGATATACTTCCTATATGGCAAATAATATAATTACAAGTAGTTTCAGTACTGCCGGTGCAGGATTGTATGCTAACCAAAAGGCTCCGGTAGAATATGGTAAAAATAATACTATTGATGTTATTGGTGACAACATCGATGGTGCCGACTTTACAACCAATGCTGCTGCCATGAACAATTTAGTAGTTGCGGTGACCCCGGATGATTTGAAATTAAGCACTACCTTATCAGGTTATCCGATAGGTTCAACATTCAAAGTACCCTATTTGGAAATTGGAAACACTTCTCCTGCTGTTAACGGCGGTGTCAATTCTTATATGGTCAATACCATTGCTAATCCGGCTCCTGCCGATCCGGTGGAATATGTTTTACAAACAGACATTCAAGGACAAGGTATTCAAGAGAGTGTAAGAGATTTGGGTGCTTTTGAATACACTCCTGCTACTTCTATAGCCAATAATCAGACTGATGTGTCTATCTCTGTTATGAAAGAGATCAACGGCTTGAAAGTATTTAATCTCAAACAGCATGATGTAATCCGGGTTTTCAATATGCACGGAATGTTGATTAACAGTACTCAGGCTACAGGTGATCAGCTCTTTATACCTGTTTCGGTGAGAGGATTATACATCATTTCAATCAATGGAAAATCATCTAAAATTATTTTTTAAACATTTAAAAACACAAAAAAATGAGAAAATTTATTCTACTCAGTGTATGCGTTTCACTTTTTATTCCATTTGCAAAAGCTTCAGACCTAATATTACCTGAAGGCATGGAAATATTGACTCCAGCAGGAGTAACGGTGACAGTAGAAGACGGCCGCTCGGTTGATAAAGCCAAGAACCTGGTTGTAGCGGGAAGTAAACAAAAAGGTTACAAAGCCTTTTTTACTGCTCAGGATGAAGCACATGGTGAAGAACTTTGGGTGACCGACGGAACAGTCGCCGGAACCAAAATGGTAAAAGATATTTTTCCGGGTCCCACCAGTTCGGGAGTTGCGTGGATACAACGTTTCAATGATAAGGTTGTTTTCCAGGCTCAGTCAGATGCAGATACAGGTATTGAACCCTGGATTTCGGATGGTACCGAGGATGGAACTTATATGATAAAGGATATACATTTCTTTGGATCTTCTAATCCTTCTGGTTTTACGCAGTTAAATGAAACTCAATTTATTTTCGCGGCTCAGGATTTTGACAGTGAAACTTACAACGAAAAGGTTCAGCGTTGGCTGTGGATTTCAGATGGTACCGAAGATGGAACTAATCTTTTGAAAGAATGTGAGGTGTTGCATCCGGGTTCCAACGCGAATAGTGATAATGCCCTTTATTTTGCTCGTGTTGGAAGAAAAGTATTCTTTAAAGCTGATTCCAAGGATCAAGAGTATGGAGAGGAATTGTGGGTAACAGACGGAACTGAAGACGGCACTTTTATGCTAAAAGACATTAATACCAATATTGTAAATGAACAGACAGGTGCAACAGCAGGTGCTCAAGTTGACTGGCTTACAAATTTCTATAATGAAAAAGTATTCTTCAAAGCATATTCAATTGAATATGGGTCTGAACCTTGGGTTAGTGATGGAACTCCTGAAGGAACATATATGATTAAAGACTTATCACCGGGGTTGAATGCCAA
>MWCX01000017.1 GCA_002070265.1 Bacteroidetes bacterium ADurb.Bin174
GTATTATAACTTAACCTGGCTATCATGACACGGAAGATTCCTGGAAGATTTATGGAAGCATTGTTTGTCTTCCTTATGCTATTATTGCCATGCACTGTTTTTCCCCAGGCAAAGCAGCCTGTACTCAAGGGCACTGAGCGTGTGAAGATGTTCAGCGCCCAGGCTGATTTGAAGGCCGCATCGCCATATAAAGACCTGCACTGGCAGTACATCGGGCCAACCAATATCAGCGGACGGTGTACTGATGTTGAAGCTATTTCGCCCAGGGGCGGACAATATACAATATGGGTAGGTTCTGCAACCGGCGGTGTGTGGAAGTCGGTCAACGAGGGAACCACCTTCGAACCTGTCTTTGATGAGATGCCGACAGCCTCAATCGGTGACATAGCCATCGACCCGCAGAATCCTGATGTCGTTTGGGTGGGTACCGGTGAGGCCAATATCTTCCGCAGTTCCAATGCAGGCTGTGGTGTTTACAAGACATCTGACGGCGGCAAGACGTGGGATCTCATGGGGCTTGAAAATACCCACACGATCGGCAGGATCAGGATTCATCCTGAGAACACAGATATAGTATATGTTGCTTCTCCCGGTCATGAGTGGACACCGAACGAGGAGAGGGGTCTGTTCAAGACCGTTGACGGCGGCAAAACCTGGACCAGGATTTTTTATGTCAACCAGCACACCGGTGTCGCTGATCTGGTTCTTGATCCGCGTGATCCGAACACGCTTTATGCAACCACCTGGGAGCGTATGAGGCTGAAGTGGAATGATCCGCGCACATTTGCCGATACCCGCAACTGCGGTGTCTGGAAATCAACTGACGGCGGCAAAACCTGGAAGGAGATCAATACCGGGCTTCCCGCGCCGCAGCACCGCGGTCGCATAGGCGTGGATATCTCTCTCTCCAATCCTGATGTCCTTTACCTGTTGCTTGACAACTACGAGATAGCCTATAAGGCAAAACCCGGCGAACTTGATGCTTACGGCCGCCAGAAGCAGGATGTGATTAAGGGTGCCGTCGTTTACCGTACTGATAATGGAGGTGCAACCTGGAAGCAGGTCAGCGGGCTAACCGAAGAAACCAAGGTTTACATGGAGCGTCATTCGGGAACTTATGGATGGGTTTTCGGGCAGATCAGGGTTGACCCGAAAGATGAGAACACCATATTTACGCTTGGTATTGAGCTGCATATGTCGGTTGACGGAGGTGCAACCTTCAAGACTCTTGACGGACCCCATGCAGATCATCACGGATTATGGATAGACCCTGAGAACCCCAATTACCTGCTTAATGTACAGGATGGCGGGCTGACAATATCATATGACAAGGGTGCCACCTGGAAATATCCCATTGCCGAGCTTCCTCTTGCACAGTTTTACAACATCGCGTATGACTTCAGTATACCTTTCAGGGTGGTCGGCTCGATTCAGGATCATCACAGCTATTATGGCAGTGTTGATCTTTCGCGCGGGCGCGACAGGGTACGACCTGTGGCATTCACCAACACTCTTGGGGCAGAGGGCAGTTCTCATGCAATTGACCCCCGCGACAATAACACCGTTTATTCCAGCACCTTCTATGGTGCATTGGCCAGGGCGGAGATAAACAATTACCCTGCCAGCCGCAAGAATCTCCTGCCTGTGCGATATGCTGATGAGCCCAGGTTGCGTGGCCAGTGGGTTGCTCCCACGCTTCTGTCACCTCATAATCCTGACATCGTTTATCACGGTATGCAGTACGTGATGATGTCACGCGACAAGGGTAACACCTGGGAGTTCATAAGCCCTGACCTCACCTTCAATGATCCCAAAAAGCAGGGTGACATCAACTATCAGACAATCCAGACACTTGACGAGTCTCCTCTGAGGGCAGGTCTGCTCTATGCCGGGACCGATGACGGCAGGATCTGGCGTACCAGGGACGGAGGGAAGGCATGGACCGAACTTAAGCCTAAAAATGTGCCGGTAAGGTGGGTGTCACGCATCGTGGCATCACAATATGACCTTGGGACAGTGTATATGACTCAGACAGGCAGGCGTGACGACGATTTCCAGGTTTATGTATGGAAATCAGTCGATTTTGGTGATACCTGGACTGATATTTCAGGAAACATACCGGTAGGGCCGGTGAATGTCATCAGGGAGGACCCGGTCAGGAAGGATCTGCTTTATGTTGGCACTGATGCAGGCGTTTACGTCAGCAAGGATGGCGGTGCCCGCTGGGATGTGCTTGGTGATCTTCCTTTTGCTTACGTCCATGACCTGCAGGTTCATCCGCGTGACAATATGATTATCATATCCACTCACGGACGCGGAATGTTCGTTCTTGATGCCAATCCTGTCAATGAGAAGGACAAGATGAGGCGACAGAGGTGGTATTAGTTTGTTGTAATAACAGATTATGGTGACAATCTGGTTTTTTCATAGAAGTAGCCCGGAAGCAGGTCGTTTGGTTCAGATCGATAGTAATTTTTTTGTTCCCCTGAAATAAAAACAGGCAGTATGGCATTGACAAATGGCACAAAAGGAAATGTGGAAAGGGTGAAACTGATCAGGAGAATTCACCGCCTGACAGCCTCATTCCTGTCTGTTGTCCTGGTAATAGTTGCCATTTCGGGAATACTCCTCGGCTGGAAAAAAAACAGCAGCGGGTATCTGCATCCGGTCTCCCATGAGGGGACTACTGCCGATTTGCGGCAATGGCTTCCGCTTGACTCGCTTAATGCGATAGCTATAAGGACGCTTCATGAAACAGGCAGGAAGGGACTCAGCGAGGAGCTTGACAGGATCGACATAAGGCCTGACAAAGGGATGGTAAAGTTTGTGTTCGCACGCCACTACCATGGCATTCAGCTTGACGGTGCTACGGGGAAGGTGCTTTATGTCGAGAACAGGAGGTCAGACCTGGTTGAAGACATTCATGACATGTCAGTAATAGACAGGTTGCTTGGCATTGATGGTGAGGTGTTCAAGCTTGTCTATACCACCTTTACCGGCCTGTTATTGCTGGTGTTCACTGTTGTCAATTATCATCCCCCTTTTTCTTCGCTTTGCTTCAAAACCCTTGTGAAATAAGCATTTAAGCCACTTTCTAATTTCATTTAGGTGCAACAAAATGTACCAAAAAGCTTGATTTGTTATACCCAATGTTGTACCTTTGTACTCAGTTGCACCGCATTGCACAACCCTGTAAATAGTTAGATATGGCATCAATTAAATTAATACTTCGTAATGATAAAGTAGGTAAAACAGGCGAAGCCCCTTTATACCTCCGACTTATCAAAGACCGCAAAACAAAATTCATTTCTTTAGGTGTTCGCTTACAGCCTAATGAATGGGACGAAGATAAACAAAGAGTTAAAAAGAACCATTCAAATTCTGCACGAATTAATGCACTGTTGGCTCAAAAGGTAGCAGAAGCCGAAGGACAGGTTGCAGACCTGGAGAGAAAGAAATCACAGCCATCAGCCAAGAAATTAAAAGAAGCCATCAAAGGCAAGGCAGCAACAAACTTTTTTGAATACAGCTATGCAAGATGCGAGAAGCAGAAAACAACACTATCCCCTGCAACATACCGCAACTATGTAAAGTACCTCAATAAGTTTGAAACCTTTATGGGTACAAAGGAAGTTTACTTTGAAGACATCAATGTAACCACGCTAAAAGATTATTTGACTATCCTTTCCATAATGTTCAAGGAAGCACAGCGAGAAGATATTATCCCGGTTACTTTATACCCTTTTGATAAGTTCAGAGTAAAGAAAGAAAAAGGCAAACGAAACTACCTGAGCAAAGACCAGCTTGAAGCCCTCATAGCTTTAGAAGTACCGCAAACAGGCAAGGCACAAGTTTGCAAGGATATGTTTTTATTTTCTGTTTATGGTGGTGGTTTGCGTTTCGGTGATATGGTAGAACTGCAATGGAAAAACTTCAATGCAGCAGACAACAGAATTACAAAGGTCATCCGCAAAACAGGCAGGCAGCACAGTTTCAAGCTCGGCAGTTTAGCCATTGAAATTTTGAACAAGTACAAAACAGACAACAATCAGCCGGAAGATTTCATCTTCCCGCTTTTGGAATACAGCGACCAATATTTCAAGGACAATTTTTTCAGAACAAGAGAAACCGAAAGGCACAACGCACTTTGTAATTTCCACCTCAACAATTTTGGCAAAACACTTGAACTGCCCTTTTCATTATCATTCCACCTCAGCCGTCACACATTTGCCACCAGAGCATTAAACAACGGTATGAGAATAGAACACGTTTCAAAATTGATGGACCATTCCGGTATTGGCATTACACAAGTGTACGCCAAAATCATCAATGAAGAATTGGACAAGGCAGTAGATGAATACATAGGCTAAAAACATTATTTTTTCGCATTATATGGCAACACTTTCAGACAATCAGATCAACGCCCACATCGACAAGCTGCTCAACTTCGTTGATGGCTTGCCTATGGGCGATAAAGGCAAAGCATACATCAGGGCAAAAATCATAATTGATTTTTTGGACACTTGGCAATTTGATGATGAAGCCAACGGCTTCACCATTGATGAATACCTTGCCAATCCTTCAAATCCACGCTTTACAGACGTTCAAACTACCTATGGCATAAGAAACACTACCCAAATAGAAAGGTGGACAGAAGGCTTTAAAACAGCCCTTAAAAAGTCAAGGGGAATGGCATTAGATAAGCATCTGAAAGAGTTAGACAAACTACACCCAGCCCACAAAGCTGCAAGGCTTTCAAAAAGCCTGGCAGCCATTACCCGAGCAGAACTATTTGAGAAGCACGGCATCCAGTCCATTAAAGACCCGGAATGGAACAACCAACTCAAAGAAATTTTAGGTGCTGAAATCACCTTTTCAAAAGAGCAAGCCGAACTACTTACAAAAGCCCCTGACCCCATACAACTGCAAAACAATGATGAAGAAATTTTCATCGTAGAAGAATTGGAAAACCGCTTGGCGATTGAAGCAGTAGAGTACAAGCGAAAGATTGATGACCTTTGGGAAACCCACAAATTCGACCCCCATTATTTTGGAAATTTTATTTCCGGTCCTTTGCTCAATGAGTTTTCAAAATCCATCTATGAACGCATCCGCCCATTGAACAATCAGGAAATAAACAGATACCTCAGCCTATCATTGCAACAATTCAAAACCCATACACCACCAAAGCGACACAAAGCATTTTTGCTCAACTATCACAACACCTACTGGTACCCGAATGTAATGGAGTACAAGGAAAATGAATATGATTCAAAATATGCCACCCACGTATGGAAGCACTACACCAACCATTTTCAGACCTTTAAAGAAATACTGGAAAAGATATATGATGATTTTAGAGCAGGTCTAATTGGTACTCCTGAACTCCCACCACCACCCATCAAGACAAAGCCTTCGGCTTTATCTTTCAATTACATTGATAACGCAAAGGGTTATCAAAACATTACGTATCTTATGGAATCATTAAAGCGTAACTCTTTAATTCATAAAGACACAAAACTTACGCATTTCAGAAGCGTATTTTCCGGTAAGGCAATTGAGCAAAAAATCATCTGGACAGGCAATATTTCAGAATTGGCACACTTTATCAAAACCCTGCACAACACAGCCAAAAAGGTAGAAGATACCAAGCAGAAACAATGGGAAATCACCATCAACTGTTTTGAAATGGCAGACGGTACAGAACTAACCAAAGACAAACTCCGAACACAAAAAGCACCTGCCCGAGCAGCCATCATTGAAAAAGCGGTCAATATTCTCTGATTTGCACTCTACACCTTCTCGTAACTTTTAAAAAACTTTCATCCAATATCAAACGCCAGGCTTAACAGCTTGGCGTTTTTTTTGGCATACTCTACACTCTACACCATACTCTAAACCCTTATCTGCAAAGAGTTTTAGCCTCTCCTTACTGCCCAAATTTGCTTCCGAAATCATTCATAAACATCAAAATTTTAAAAGTAATGGAAGCAGTAATCTTACCAAAAGAACAGTATCAAGAACTGTTGAAGCGAATGGACGAAATCAAGTCCGTTTTAACCGAAAAACAGAAAGACCCTAAAGACCTCTTTCTGGACAACCAAGAATTTCTTCAGCTGATGAACATCAGTAAACGCACCGCCCAAACGTGGCGTGACGAAGGCATCATTTCATTTTCACAAGTAGGTAGCAAAATCTACTACCGAATGAGTGATGTGCAAAAGCTACTCGATAGCAACTACAACCAAGCATTTAAAAAGAGAAAATGAGAATTAGTAATAACCCTGTAAAAATTAGAAAAAATGGCAACAGCATCAATATTTCAAAACTATGTGCAATTGGTAGAACACAAGGCACTCATCATCATCACCAAACAAATTCAAGAAGGCAATTACAAAGTGCAGGTAGAAGCAATTCGCAAGCTCATTGCCGAAGGTCAAGACAAAGAAGCCGACAAACTCAAAAAACAACTTCCGGCATTCACACCATCAGGCACATTTGAAAATGGCCGTAAGGCTGAATTGCTTACGCAATACAGCGGATTTGTAATTTTAGACTTAGACAAATTAAGCCCCGAAGATTTGGCAAGGGCAAAAAGTTTGGTCGCTTTAGCTCCCTACACTTTTGCCGCTTTTATCAGTCCGAGTGGCAACGGCTTAAAAATTATCGTACCTGTAAACAGCACAGCAGAGCATCACAAATTAGCCTTTCAGCAGGTTTCCGATTATTACGAACAAGCTTTGCAGCTTGTCGTTGACCCATCAGGCAAAGACGTTTCACGCCTTTGTTTTATGTCTTACGACCCTGATTGCTACCGCAACATCAATGCAGAACCGTTCAATGTAAACATTGAAACGGCATCTGCCGAACCACCCAAAAAGGAGCAGCCAAAGGCAGAGCAAGAACCAACCAAGCATACAGTAGGCAGTTCAGATGATACCGATTGGCTCGAAGTATTTGGAAAGTGTGTGGACTTTACTGAACGTAAAGCCACCTACACCGAAGGCAACCGAAACAACTTTGTGCATCTATTGGCTTGCAATTGCAACCGTGCCGGAATACCAGAAAACATAGCCCTTGGCTATATTTTGCAAAACTTCAACCTCGATACCGAAGAAGCAACCCCCACCATTCACAGTGCCTATGCAAACAATGTAGCAGACTTTGCAAAGTTTGCAGACTTTGCAAAAACCAACGAAGCAACCCCACAATCAAAAGACGAGCTTTTGATGAATATGCCTTTCATTCCTGATGAAGTATTTCCTCTTTTGCCCGAAATTCTGAAAAATGGATCAAGTGTATTTGAAGACCGCAGAGAACGGGATATTTTCCTCACAGGTGCATTGAGTATCATTAGTGGCTGTATGCGTAATGTAGTGGGCTTATACCGTGCCAAAGAACACTATGCAAATCTGTTTATTTTTATCATTGCCCCTGCCGCAAGCGGCAAAGGCTCACTGACTTTTGCCAAAGCATTAGGCGATAAATTTCACGAAAAGCTGGTAGCCGAAAGCACCGAAAAGCTAAAGATTTACAAAATTGAATTACAGGAGTACAAGCGTAAACTCAGCGACAAAAAGCAAGATATATCAGAATTAGAGCCACCCGAAGAACCACCTTTTAAAGTACTCTATATCCCTGCCAACAACAGCAGTGCAAGAGTAATTCAACACCTCAAAGAAGGAGACGAACAAGGCATTTTTTGCGAAACAGAAGCCGACACAATGGGTGCAGTACTCAAACAGGATTGGGGCAGCTATTCCGACTTGCTTCGCAAGGCGTACCATCACGAACCAATCTCGTATAGCCGAAAAACAAACAAAGAATGGGTTGAGTTAAAAAAGCCTCGTTTATCTGTAGCACTGGCAGGTACACCCGGACAGGTAGAAAACCTAATTAAGTCAGCAGAAGACGGCTTATTCAGCCGCTTCATTTTCTATACTTTCAAATCTGAAATAGTATGGATTCCTGCCAGTGACACCTTAAACGGTATCAACCTTACAGCCCATTTTGAAGCACTATCAGATAAAGTCCTCAACTTCGTTGAGTTCCTTGAAAATTATGAAAGCATCAAATTTAATCTTACACAAGACCAGTGGGATAAACTCAATATCTATGGCGAAGATTCACTAACCACATTGGCAACCTTTGTAAGTGAAGACCTATCCAGTACATCCAAGCGTTTAGGCTTAATACTGTATCGTGTGGCAATGATAATCACAGCCCTCAGGTATTTTGATAATGGCGAAATAGCAACCGAATATACCTGCACAGACGAAGATTTTGACATTGCCTTAAAGTTGGTGAAAGTATATCAGGAGCATTCCGTTTTTATGTTCAAAGAGCTGCCCAAACAAGCCACCGTTACCGACAAATTGCTAAAGCAATTCTTTGACAAGCTCCCAACTTCTTTCCGCAGAAAAGAAGCCGTTACACTTGCCGAAGCTCAATTTGGAATCAAAGAACGCACCGCAGACCTTTATTTATCTAAGTTGGTAGCGTTCAAATGGATTGAGAAAACACGGAATGGCATCTATCAAAAAATCAAGCAGTAAAGCGACTTTGCAAGTTTTGCAAACTTTGCAAGCTTACTTTCATATTAATCACTATATTTGCCCTTTATAGGACAAGTCAATAAAAGGTATAACCAATGCTCGGAGAGAAACTCAAAGAATTAAGGGAATCAAAAGGACTTTTGCAAAGGCAAGTTGCAGCTGAATTAGACGTTGATACCGCCTACATCAGCAAAATGGAAAACAACGACAAGCCGGTGAGTAAAGAACATTTGAAAAAAATCTCAACCCTTTTAGGGGTTCCTGAAAATGACCTATTGCCACTTTGGGTTGGTGAAAAGGTAAAAAGAGTAATTAAAAATGAGAAGTTTGGTAAACAAGCCTTAGAAATAGTTTTAAAAGAGTTAAGCAATGGATAATACAAAACACATAGATACATACCTGTCATTGGCTAATAGCCTAAGATTTAAGCTTTGGGCGGTAGTTGGCGATAACCAAACGAAGAAAGACAAAGTAATCAGTTACCTAACTAAACATGGCTATACGCTTGTAGATGTGGGTGCTGAATTAGGTTCATTGTTTGTAGAATTGGAATCAGTAGATGAGCCAAGCCACGATATTGGACAAAAAATCAAAGAATGGTTTTTGAGCAAACCAGACCAAATCATACTCACCAATGCAAGCATTCTATACCACAAGGCATTCACCAAAATTTCACCAGTAGGTGCGTTTAAGTACAATTCAAGGAACAAAAGCAGTGTTCTTTTTTTGGAAGATGAAAAGATTATAAGTAATAGGATTTCATATGGTCAGTTAGGATCAGAAGAGTACTACGATAAGGATATTAACGACATATTGGTTACGAACATCAATGACATAGAAGAAAACTATATAAGCATTGTAAGTGACATCAAGGCCAATTACAACAGGTCTGATGAACTCCCTGATGATGCCATTGGTAGACTGTTCAATTATACCGTTATTAAAGATGTAGTTGATATTGATACCGACCTGCGTCAAGTTGACCTCCAAAAAGAACTTATTTCAAGTTTTATCATTTCTGAAGGTTTAGAGCAACAGATTACCGATTTCTTTGATAATCTTAAAAAGCCCAACCATAAAGCGGTAAAAATTATAGGTAACTACGGTAGCGGTAAATCTCACTTAATTGCTTTTTTGGTAAGTGTCATTAATAACCCTTCACTTAGGGAGTTAATAAAAAACCAAAAGGTAAGAAAAGCAGCAGATGAAATTGCAAGAAGTTTTTACACTATCCAATTTGAATTACAACCAGTAGATGTTGATTTATCTTATTTCTTTTTCAAGGAGTTAGAAAAACAAATTCTACGCACTTATGGCATTGAGATTCCAAAACTCACACCGGATATTATAGACTTCAAAGAACACCTTGCAAACATAATAGAAGCTCTTAAATCACATGACCCAAGCAAGGGATTGTTGGTTGTTGTGGATGAAGTTTCAGACTTTTTGCAAGCAAAAGAGTCTTTCAAAATAAAACGTGACTTTCAGTTTTTACGAGTTGTTGCACAGGTTTGTCAAGACCAGGATATTCTACTTGCCATATCCATGCAGGAAGATATTTATTCAAGTCCCAAATTGGCAAATATTGCTGGGGATGAAGCTCGTATCAGTGAACGTTTTCAAAACATCATCATACGCAGAGAAGCAGTAAAAAAAGTAATTGCACAAAGAATTGTTCCAAAAACAAGAGAACAAAAACTTCAAATTGCAGGTGCCTTAAAACCATTCATCAAAAAGATTGAAGATGTAGCCAATAAACAAGAAGAATACATTGAGTTATTCCCATTCACACCCGGTTTGCTTAATCTTTTCCATGAACTTCCTTATTTTGAGAAAAGGGGTATCATTCAGTTTGCTCAAAACGAACTAAAGTATGTGGTAGACAAGCCATTTCCTTACTTTTTCACTTTCGACCGTATTTATGACATACTTGCCAACAACCCGAATAATCGAAACTTAGAAGGCGTTTATGATTTAGTGAAAGTGGTAAATATTGTTGTCCAGAAAATTACAGCAAACCTTGAATCTAAACTACATACCGATGCTATCAAGCTGATTAAGGGCTTAGCAGTATATTCCCTTTGGAGTAAAGGTCAAAATGGTGCAACAGCAAAAGAATTAGCGGAACAGCTTTTAATTATACCTCAAAATAATGCTTTGGAAGCTCATGTACAGGTTTCTATCATTGTAAAGAAGATAAGAGAAGCAACAGATGGTTTTTACCTTAAAGTGGTCAAAGATGATATTTCAGGTAATGATTATTTTAAGTTTGATCCAGCTATTGATGGTCAAGACCCGGAAGAACGAATTGAAAATGAAATAAATGCCGTTGGTGGTGATGAAGACAAAATCGAAGAAGTTCTGTTTGAGCAAATTAAAGAGACCTTAGACTTAGATTTTTACAAGAACATACCTAATGTTTTTACAGACGAGTGCACATGGCTATCAGTAAAATCTTTCAGAAAGGGCTTTGTAGTTTTTAATCGGAAAGGTCAGGAAATATCAACCTTAGATGCTGCTGATTATGTCATCAACTTCCAATCTCCTTTCAGTAAAAAAGAAGCGGTTAAATACGGCCAAAATCAATTAGACATCACTATTAAGTTTGGCAAGCAGGAGAATATTGAAATTCTAAAAAGAATTGTTGCCATTAAATCTTTAATCGGTAAAAACATTTTGGTTTCAACCATGCAGAAAAAAATGCAGGAGACCATTGATGGTTATCGAAATCCTGCGGGTGTTGTTGTTCCTGGTATCAAATACAGAATTACCATGTGGACACTTAACCTTAGTGAAGCCAAATTAAATGGTCAGCCTATTTCAGTAAAATCAACTTTAGGCAAAGACTTTAATAATCTATCTGAAGTAATTTCCGAACTGAAAAAGAAAGTATTTGATAAATGCTTTAATGATGAATATCCTGAGCATCCTAAGTATTCTGAAATACTTTCCTCAGGTAATATTACAACAACACTTTCCAATATTGCTGATGAAGTTACCAATGGTAATTTCAGACAGCTATCCATTCGTAGTAAAAGCTTCCTAAATACATTAAACTTACTTAACGCAAATGGGGACCCGGATGTAAGTTCAAATAAAATCACCCAACAAATTCTAACCATCGTTAATGCAAAAAGTGGTAAGGTGGTAGATATTCAAAAAGAGATAGTTGCCGACTTGTCGAACAAGCCGTATGGTTTAGAAGCTGAAATGGTTCATTTCCTGTTGGTTCTGCTAACTACATTGGGCAAAGTGGCTCTCAAAGGCAGGGGTGGCGATGAAATTGATATTTCAAATGTAAAAGAGAAGTTTAGAAGCATAAGCCAGTTTGAAAACATCATCTATGTTGTTAAAAAAGAAGATTTGTCTTATGACTTTGCTCAAAATCTTTTGAACGCACTTGGGCTAAATGGTTCAAAAATGCTCCAAGAAGCCAACCGTAATGCGGCATTTTTAGAATATAAAAACAAAGTAAAAGAGATTACAGACACCCTACGTGCAGTGCAGTTTTTGATAAGCAGATTGGAAAATAGATCTCCTTTATTTATCAATATCGATAGCGTAAAAACCAAATTTGCAGAAGTAAATAGTATAGATTGGGCAGTATTAGATATAAACAACCATGCCCGATTCAATACCATAGAACACCTAAAAACCGATTTGTCAAAGTTCTCTTCGGCACTTCAATTGCTTGACAGCATAAAGACTGCATTGGCTGACTATGACGGTAATATTCATAGGGGTATTGAATACATGAAAGATGCATTAGAGATTATGGAGCATAATCGCAAATATCTCAAAGACGAATCTATTGAATCAAAATTGCAAGCATTTTTTAACGATACTTCTACAATCGTAAAAGACTTTACCAAGTTCATCAATCTCAGCGACAGGTTCCCTATTGCCGGAAAGATAGAAGCATTTAAAAAAATGTATGTACAAGAGTTCTATTACCCGGCACTAAACGCAACCGTTGGAAACAAGGTAAACTGGTCACCTTTAGAAAACTTTACAAAAGATCCAAATTTTGAGAAAGCGGGTATTCTTTCAAATGCAGCATGCAATGTGAAGCAAAAGTTGGATAGTAAGGTTACCTATTGGTCCTCATTGTTGGCAATGCGGGTAAAGAATACCGATGTAGATAAACTGTATGAAATTCCTTTTGATATAGCGAGTAATTTCATGAAAGTAGAAAGAGACTATGATGCTATTCCAAAAGAAGCTGCCAAAGTAGCCGAAACATTAAAGGCAATAGCCGATGATTATACAACAACCACCATTCAGGAAGTAAAAAACAAATCAGAGCAATTGGATTTGGTAAAAATAAGCCCGGAACATAAAAAGCAAATAAAGGCCATAATAGATAATGGCAAACTTCCTGATGCGATAAACGCATCTTTGATAGATGCCATCAATAAATTGTTTGTGGACATCAAAGTAATTGCACTTAACCGCAGTAAGTTGATGAATGAAGTATTTAAAAAAGATGAATTGCTTACACTTCCTCAAATAAGAGAAGCATTTTTTAACCTTTACAACAAGCTCGAAAACGAAAACAAAGGCAAGGAAGTACGCTTTAAAATTGAAGAATAAACATGGACTATAAAAAAGATTTGGCTGAAAAACTGCCACAATTAAAAGAGATAGATGGTTTCCCTAAAGGAAGCGATGAAGATATTATTGCCTTATCACAGCCACCTTATTATACAGCTTGCCCAAATCCTTACATTAAGGAGTTCATTGAAAAGCTTGGTAAGCCCTATAATGAAGATACAGATAATTATTTCAGAGAACCTTTTATAAGTGATGTAAGCGAAGGCAAAAATGATGCTGTATATAATGCCCATTCTTACCATACGAAGATTCCTTACAAAGCTATTCACCAATACATTGACCATTTTACCTCAGAAAATGATATAGTATTAGATGGTTTTAGCGGTACAGGTTCTACAGGATTTAGTGCAGCTTCATTAAATAGACATTGCATTTTAAATGATTTAGGACCTTCTGCTTCTTTAATATCTTTCGGATATAATAAACCTAAAACATCATCAATAGACCTTAAACAAGAATTTGACAGAATTTACAGAGAAGTTGAGAATGAAGTAAATTGGATGTTTCAAACAGATTATGGCACTAAAAAAGGGGTAATTCAGAATACAATACTTTCGGATGTCTTTATTTGTAAATTCTGTGAAACTGAATATGTTTTTTCGGATTATGCTGTTGATTTTACTGAAAAGACTATTAAATCAAAGTATAAATGCAAGGGATGTAATGCAGATATATCAAAAGCAGATAGTGAAACCAGCTTTGAAGATATGTTCGATAACACCATTAATTCGAATATAAAGATTGCCAAAAAAGCTATTGTTGTTATTCAAGGTACAATTGGAACTAAGCGATTTGAGAAGAAAGCTGACGAAAGTGATTTAAAACTCCTTGAAAAAATCGAAAATTTAAGTATTCCATATTGGTATCCGTCAGATAGAATGCCAGAAGGAGATGAATCAAGACGTAATGATTCATCAGGATACACACATGTTCATCATTTTTTTACAAAAAGAAATCTTTACGCATTAGCCTGTATTTATGATAAAATAATTAAGTCTAAATTTTCTTCCGACCTTTTGTATGTATTTCAGAGTTGTATTCAAAGGGCAACTATAACAAACCGTTTTAGATTTGGTGGCACAGGTGGTTTAAGTGGCACCTTATATATACCATCTTTAATTATTGAACGTGCAATACTTCCTCTTTTCAAAAATAAATTCAGAGATTATTTGAAAATGAATGAGTGTAAGAAATGGAAACAAGACCAAGTATTGGTAACGAATCAATCAGTTACTGATTTATCAAATTTACCACCAAACTCCATTGATTATATTTTTACAGATCCACCTTTTGGTGACAATTTAATGTACTCTGAATTAAGCTTCTGGTGGGAAGCATGGTTAAAGGTTTATACTAATACTGATAAAGAAGGAATAATTAACAAAACACAGAACAAGCGTTTGGTTGAATATAACAGTATAATGCTTGCTTCTTTTAAAGAATACTATCGAGTTTTAAAACCAAAACGTTGGATAACTGTAGTTTTTCATAATTCAAAATCCTCTGTTTGGAACGGTATTCAAGAAGCAATTACAAAAGCAGGTTTTTTAATAAGCCAAGTTTCTACACTTGATAAGAAGCAGGGTAGCTTTAAGCAGGTTACTGCACCTGGTGCAGTTGCAAATGACTTGGTTATATCTGCATTTAAACCGAGAGAGAGTTTTGTTGATAGTTTTCTTAAACAGGCTGGTGAAAATCTTGAAGCAAGTTTTGTTCAGGAGTTTTTATCCAATTTACCTGCAAAACCTATCATTGAACGTACTGAAAAAATGTTGTATTCAAAAATGGTAGCGTATTACATTCAACGGGGATACGAAATACGATATGATGCAAAATCATTCTACAGTTTATTAAATCAAAACTTTGCTCAAGAAGACGGTTTTTGGTTTACTGCCAATCAAATCAATTCATACTTAGAGTATAAAAAGAGAATGAAGTTAGATGGCATTGATGAAGTTAAGGCAGGTGGCATGTTCCTTTTTGTTACAGATGAAAAGTCAGCCATAGTTTGGTTGTTTAACTTTCTATCTGAACCAAAATCATTTTCTGATGTATCAGTGGCATTTAATCAATTGGCAAACATTCAAGGCGATGCTGTGCCGGAACTGCGTGAAATGCTTGAACAAAATTTTGTGTTTGAAGATGGTAAATACCGTAGACCTAAATCAGAGCCTGAACATAATCAGATAGCAGAGAAACGTGAAAAAGCTTTAATGAGAGAATTTGAATCCCTACTTATTCAAGCTAAAACGGATAAGAAGAAAATCAAAGAAGTACGCAAAGAAGCATTGGTGTATGGTTTTGAAGTGTGTTACAAAGACAAGCGTTTTAAAGACATCATGGCTATTGCCCAAAAGTTGGATAAATCAATTTTAGAAAACAGCGGTGAATTGAGTGATTTTGTAGAAGCAGCAGAAATTCAATTAGAAGGTATCTCATAACCCATGCAGTGGCAATTAGCAATACATATCAAACTCAATTTGGATGCTAATACCCCAAAGGTCATTACAGACCACACAGGTATATTAACATCACCTTCTTTCCTCACTTGGCTGAGTGAAAGAAAAACTTCGTATGCTATTGCCACCTCCACAGCCGATTTGATGGCATTTACAGCCCAACTCGATTTACTCAACATCATAACACCTAAATCAGATATTCCGGCATTTATAACCAACAAATGGACACATAAAACATTTTCCTGGTCAGATGTGCCAGTTAATGGCAATGCCCACATGGCACTAAAAAACCTTTCAGGTGACCAGTTATCTAATTTATTAGATGCTATTTATGAAGCAGACAGACATCAGGTACTCAATGAAACTGATATTCCAAAATGGTTAGAAATAGCATCCAATCGAACCAGCCAAAGGAAAATAGAATCACTTCAAAATGAAATACAAACCGCCATTAGCGTACCCGCTACAATAGAATCAATCTTTACAGTAGGTAAATTTTGGGGTGAATTGATTTATCTGAATTACCAAACAAAGAGTAAACAGAATAATGTACTGCAAACCGAAATAGACCTTTGGTCTCAAGCATTCTTTTTTGCCAACGGCATGGAAAAAGTAATGTTTGCATCCACACCAAAGTCACCAAAATCAGTTGACAGAATATTGCCAAATATCAAAACTATCAAAAATGATAAAATCGCTTTAATCTGTTTCGATTGTATGGGTTGGGCAGAATGGTTGATACTCAAAGACTATTTAAAGGATGAAGCCATTGCTTTTCAAGAAGATGCCATTTTTGCCATGTTACCTTCGGTAACGGCCATATCAAGGTCAGCAATATTTCAAGGAAGCAGTGATGTTTACAATTTAAAATCACCAGGTAGAGCCGCAGAAGCAAAAAGCTTTGCAGCTTTTTTTGAAAACAAGCACACCAAATATTTTACCGACAAAGACGTAATAACATCAGATGCTATATTGGGCTATGATGTAGTTTCTGTGCTTTACACATTTTATGACGATTTAGGACATTCAACTCATTTTGCTCCACTCGAAGACAACAAAGAACCATACTTTGATGCTGTATGGAGATACTTAGAAAAATCAACAGTAAAAGACGACATCAACACACTTCTAAAAAATGGATATTCCATTTTCATTTGTTCCGATCACGGCTCTGTTGTGGCAGTTGGTAATGGGCAAAAATTAGAGAAATACTTGATAGATAGTTTTGCAAAAAGAGCAGCCATTGTGCCAATTGATGCAGTAAGCCACGTCAAACAGCAAACATTAAAAATTCCATTTGTAGATGACAAACTTTTGGCACTTCCAGAAGGAAGAACAATGTACGCCAACATGGGAACAATAGAAGTAAATCACGGTGGTATTACCTTAGAAGAAATGGTAGTGCCCTACATAAAATTAACGCAATGATAGGATACGATAGACCTTTAAAACCCGAGTGGATATATAAAACGCTTCGTTTAGTTGAGCCAGGCAAAAAGCCGGAAGACTTTTATGATGCTTATAATGATATAGCTGTTGAGCTAACAGGTAAAGATGGTAGAAGAAAAACAAGAACAGTCCTTTTCCGAACCTTTATTTATAGCTTTCAGGAAAGCAAAAGCCTGATTGAAAATAACTTTTTAATAGAACTCAGCAAACAAAAAGACTTTAACTACATGAAGCCAATCTACTTGGCCATGTTCATAATGGACTACGAAATACTAAAGTACTTCACCCAAACCTATTTTAAGATATTCGACAGCTCGCAGGAAATCAGTTCAACAGCATTAACCAAAAAAATGACAGAAACTTATGGTGATGCTGAAATCATAAAGCGGTCCACAAGGTCATTTCTTAAAACGCTATCTGACTTTGATATTATAGAGCCTAAAACAACAACAACCTATGAACAAATCAGAAAACTAACCCTTTCAGAAGAACAAGTAGCAGACATTTTAAAGCTATATGCCATCGTAAACCACACCAAACAAATCAACATTGGTGCAATGGATAAAACGATATTTGCTTACTACCAAATACCTGATTTATCAACCATTGCAAACAACTACCACACATCAAAATGGGAGTATATCAAAGGAATTGACAGAGAATTATTGATGATGGGTTAAATTTTATTCAAATGGCAAAGAGAAAACATTTAAAGCTATTAAGCGATAAGCAACTTGAAGAAGTTAGTAAGATAAAGTTTAAATATGGCGTTTTTGGAAAAGAAGAAGACGATGAAGAAGATAATACACCACCAAATTATTATAGGCAAGCATCAAATCTTCGTGTAAGTATCGAAAATTTTACGATTGACCAAGAGCAAAAATATGCTCGTAAAAATAGAAGTCTTGAAATACCTGCGGATGTAGATTATATTCAAGTTAACTTCGTTTCACAATTCGTAATTAGCAAATACTTCAATGATTATTACAAGAAGTTTGGACTTGAAGCAATAAACTTTTTCAATTTTGGTAAATCAGGTTTGTTCGCAGTAGTTAATAGAGACTTATTTCAGATATATCTAAATGAAATAAATAGCTTTATACAATTTGGTCTTAATATTAATCCCGATAGTAAATACGATAATTACGTTACCTATGTCAACAGTTTTAAGCTGTTAACAGCCAAAGATATCATACGCTTCAAAGTTGATGAAATTGGCAATGTTGTTTACCTATCTTTAGTTGAATTACCATTAGCTTCTCAATTACAGTATGCGTTAATTGAGTCTTTAATTGCTTTTCTTAAAAGTAATAGCATATCACACTATTTTGATAAAACTGTAAATAGAATTGAACTATTTGATGTGTCTTTTGAGCAGGTGCAGTTGATTGCAGAGAATTTTGATGTTATTCAAAATGTCACTTGTTCATTATCATCAATTGTAAGACCATCTGATTTCAACTTCGTAAAAAGAGAATATGGTTTCAATATTTCAAATGCAGCGGATGATTTGCCATTGATTGGAATTATTGATACCGGTATCAGTATGGATACACCTCTAAAGTCTATTACAATTCAAGATGACTCATTTAGTTTACAAGGCAATCCATTGATTGATATTTCTGGCACTAAAAGAGAAGGTCACGGCACAGCAGTTGCGGCATTAGCTGCATTGGGTAGGATTAATCATTTAAACAAATTTCAAGGAGAAGTAAGGGCGGATGCAAAACTTTTATCAATAAAATTGTTTGAAAGTGGCAAAGGATATTTATCCGAAACGCAAGTGGTAAAAATGCTTTATGATGCTAAAAGCAAATACCCCTCAATGAAGTTATTTGTGTTGACTATATGTTACGATAAGTTCAAAGCTAAAAACGAACCATTTTCTTCATATACTTATGAGTTAGATAAATTTGCTCATTCAACAGATAGCTTGATATTCATTTGCACAGCGAATAATATCAATGCTGTAAATGAAAATACTGATTACGACCTGGCATATTTCGGTTCAGTACACACAAATCTTTCTACACCTGCTGATAGTCTTAACAATGTAACAGTTGGTGCAGCAGCTGAAAATCTTAACAACGGTCCATTTTATGGTATTTCTTCAGGTAGAGAATTTCCAACCCTATACTCAAGAAAAGGCCATATAGACTTGGCAGCAGTTTTCCCTCGTAATAAATCAAATAAAAATTATTTCAAGCCTGATGTCATTGAATGTGGTGGCGATTTAGGTTTTTACAATCCTACAACTATTGATTACATTGATAATTCAGCAATGGCAGTATTGTCAGCACGTCCAGAATTAGGTTACATTTTAGAAACAGGTACAAGTTTATCAGCTCCTTTGACAGCAAATTTAGCTGCAAAAATTTTAAATGAATATCCCAATATTAATGCACAAACCATTAAAGCACTTATTATAAATGGTGCTTCTCTTAATAATATTCAGTTTCCTAAACAAGTTAGTCATTTGCTTAATGTAACTGCTGGGAATGGATTTGTTGATGTAGAAAATAGCTTATTTTCAAATGAAAATAAAGCCACATTGATTTTGGAAGATGTTATTTCTGATACTGATTTAAAAATTTACCCAATATATTTTCCAAAGTATTTACTTGAAGATGATTTAGGTCGTAAAAAAGGGTTGGTAAAAATTACAGCGACTTTATGTTTTAGCTTTGAACCTTTACAAAACAACCAACTGTCATATAATCCTATTCATATGGCATTTAGTTTCTTTAAGAATCATAGTGCAGATGAGATTAATGCAAAAAATGATGATTTTAACTCAAAGCTAAGGTCTACGCTTTCTTGGTCTCAAAACGGTAGAAATGTTTCCAAGCCAATACCATTTTCTAATTCACAGAAAATCAATTTTACAATTGATTTAAACCACTTAATATCAGAAAATCAGGTGTTGAAATTAGCAATACATTGCAAAGTTTCAACTCAAATTATTGGTGGCTTACCGGCAAGCTATCCAAAGCAATTTCCGTTTTCAATGGCAATATCCATAGAAGAAAATACTAAAAAGAAATCAGGCAAACTTTATGATGAACTACTTCAAATAAATAACTTAGAAGTGCTTGGTGATATAGAACTTGAAGGTTCTATTGATTTATAATTATTTTATTTACTGAGCGCTTGTTTTTCAGCTTCAACAAGTTCTTTCCAAATCTGAGTATCAATTTTGCCACTCAATTTCTTTTCAGGTTCTTTAGTAGCAAATAAACTTCGTTTAATAGCCGTAACTAAGGTTTTTTGTATGCTGTAATAGGAGAGTCCTAAGCATTCTTTTATGATTTTGTTTGAAGTGATTTTTTTATCAAACGAGAAAACACCATTCTTCAGAGTTAAAGCAATTAACTCTTGTATCTCCTTTTCATTAGGCAACTTAAATTCAATGATATTGTCAAATCTTCTAATCAATGCATCGTCAAGCATATCTTTTTGATTTGTTGCTGCTATAACGATACTGCTTTGCGGTAGGTAATCAAAAAGTTGTAGTATTGTGTTTACTACTCGTTTCATTTCTCCGTGATCTTGACTGTAATCACGTACTTTTCCAAGACTGTCAAATTCATCAAGAAAGATTATGCAATCTTCAACGGCAGCTTTTTTGAATATTTTAGAAAGATTCTTGCTTGTTTCACCTAATTTTGAAGATACGATTGCCCCAAGATTGATTACTACCATCATCTTCTTTAGCTCTCCTGCAATAACATATGAAGCCAGTGTTTTTCCGCAACCCGAAGGTCCATACATTAAAACTTTATTGGCGACTGGCAAATCAAACCTTCTAAGAATTTCAATCTTTTGGTGTTCTTCAATGAAATATTTTAACTCGTTTTTTACACTTCCCTCTGCAATAATATTTTCAAGTGTATAGTCAGATGTGACCTTTTCAAGTATTAAATCAGCAATTTCTCTGTCATCTAACTTCTGATAGTAATTATCAGAGCCAACTTTAGTAAGCGTATTTGTGCCTTGTAGTCTTATGGCATCCTTCAGAATAGATTGTAGCTGTATTGCAAAATTTAGTTTTTTAGTTTTCTTCGAATGTTCAATAAGTTCGTTGAGTACAGACAATAGCCTTTCCTGGTCATTTTCAAGACCGAATTTTGCTATATCTTTAATGTAATCAAGTTGACTCATTGTTAAAAATCTATGCCACAAAGATAGTCGTTTTTCATAGAAATCCACTACCTTTGCACCCTTTTTTTAAAGCGGTGTGGCAGAGCCACGAGTTTAATAACGGGCAGTTCCGCAGGGTTATTGCCCAGCCTAAAAAAATCCCCGCCCTTCACTTAAATTGCGTTAGCAATCGTGAGTTCCTTATTAAAAATAATACACCACACGAACAAATGAAGCGTTCAGGGCTTGCACGGTCTTTTTTTAGGCTTCCGCACAGCCAACCCTTCTGTTGTTTTTTTCTGTCACACTTTTTGCAACCCAACGCACATAAGGCACAAAGCCATCCTCTCCCGAAAGCTTTCGGGATGCGGTGGCTTAGAGCCTTGCCAACCCTCTAAAGCAAAAAGGCGTAGGGTACTCCAACCACCACCACCGTACCCACTTGTGCCAGAAAAAAAACAACCCAAAGCTACATTAACATAATGTGGCATTATGGTACATACCACAAGGGCTTCGCTACGCTACGGGGACAAGCCCTATGTCCCATAATAACATTATGTTAAGTAGCCGCACAAAGCCATCCCGCAACCCTGCTTCACTGCCCGAAAACCACAATTCCCCACCACCCTTTCAGCGGTGCAGGGGATAAGTAAAGCATAAGTTTGTTTATTGCCAATGTGCTTGCGGTAGGTTCATTCATTCCAGCTCCATTACGTTTCAGCGTTTCGCTATCGCTACACGATCTTCCACTACATTACGCTTCCATTCATTTCACCCACCTCAGCACCCCACAGCAAGAGTGGCTCATTCTCTACACTACACAATACCCACGCAATATTCCATTCCGCAACTCCGGCTACTTGCCATTCCACAAATGCAACTTTGCAAGGTTTGCAATTTTAGCAAAGTTCAGCCCACGCAATAAGTAGCCGAATGTTGCTTCATTCCATACCCAAAGCAATTGTTCCGTTTCGTTCAATCGCCACACTTGCTTTTTCCCACCGCACTTTTTTTTAGCGGTATGCTTTACTTACCCCTGCGAAGTGTTTACCCCATTGGAATTGTGCCACCCATCAACCTTCCGTTTCAAAATTTACCTTTTCTGCTCCTAAGCAAATAATTGGTAGCCTCTTGTTCAATTTCAACCCTCGTTTTCCTCCTCGATTGACTTATCCATTCATCAATTTCAGACCTTTTAAAATAAAGCCTTTTACCTTGTTTAGAATTAGGGATTTCCATTTTATGAACCAAGCCATAAATAGTTTGTACTGATAAGGAAAGATATTCAGCCACCTGCTGTACATTCATCAACTCATTAGCATAAACAACAGGCACATTATCAATCTGCTTACCTGTTTTAATTTCATAAAGCAATCGTTCAATAGCATCTAATCTCTCAATAATTATTTCAAACGGATTTTCCATATCAATTAATTTTTTTCTACAAAAAAAAACAGTTATCCGTTTCACAAGAAGTTCATCGGTATCTAATTAAAAGACGAACATTTAATTCAAAAAAATAAAAAGGAAAGCAAAGATAGGGTGGCTACGCACAAGCCCACGCATAGGGCAGTAAAGGTCAAGCCCTACGGGTTTTGCAAAAAAAATCTCCACCCTATCGGGTAGTATTTTTTTTGCAAAAACCTTGACAGCCCTGCCATAGCCACCCTTTTTATCGGCTTTCTTTTTCTTTTTTTTTTCGTTTTTTTTTCTGTTTTCTTTTGAAAAAATGTGCGAAGCGAAGCGAGCAAAAATTTAATGGCTCATACTATGCAAACGCTAAACATCAAATCGCACAGGCTCGGAAATGAATATCCAAAGCCTCATTTTTTCATCCTTAACAAAGGCAACAACAGCGGAAAGCCACTCACAGCACCCTGCCCGAATTGCTTCGTTATCCAGTTCGATAATGAAGAAGAAAAAGAACAAGTGTACTGGCTGCTTTTCGGTTTGTGGCGGTCAAAGGCTTTTCATCAGTTCCTGCGTGGCTCTGTTATTCCTTTCGTCAATCTCAAAGATGTGAAAGACTGCATCCGTGAAGGCTTCCAGAAGGCAACAGAAAGCCCTGAGCAGTTTAAAAAGTCAGTTACCACCCTCAGAAGCTTGGAGCAAATGGAAAGCCAATACAAGCAAAATTTGCTACTTATTGAAGAAGCCAAGCGGATAGTATTTTACAGGTACATTTTGAAACGGTGAGCATTCCTCATCGTTTCGACCATAACCCGACTATAAAGCGACCATAAAGGCAACATAATTGCTATCATTATGAAAAATGATGCAAAAAGAAAACCCCGCCAAAAAATTGACGGGGCTTCTCTGTTCAATAACCCTGTAAAGTTATTAGAAGATGGTTTGAATTTTCAAGGCATTACCCGAGTTGAAAAGATAGAAATCTGATCCAACTTGCTGATAAAACTCAATTCCAATGCTATTCAACACACTCACGTCAGCCGTCATAGTAGGCGACCCCGGTAGGGTAGCAGTGATTGTGGTTGAAGTTGCGATTGGAGTAGCCAAATCAAGGTAGCCAGAGTAAGCAACATCAGACAACTCATTTAGAGCAGCATTCACAGGCTCATAAATGTTTGAAGTTGAATTGTACGCATAATCAGAAATAACCGAAATGGCGTTAATCAATCTGAAGTGAGTTGCACCGGCAGGAGCATTGATAAAATTCAACGGATTGAAAGGAGCAACTGTTAAATCTGCACTATCACGGGTTGGTGTGTTAGTGAGAGAGAAAGGAGCATAAAATACACTATCAAAGCTGATATTTTTATTGAAGTTCAATCCATTCAGGTGTTGACCTTGTGTAGATACCAGGATAGCACGATAACCCCTTGCTTCGGTTTGGTCTTCCAAGTTGATTTTTTTCATAATTGCAGTTAAACGACCTGTTAACTGCGGGTCACTCATTTGCTTCATTAGCTGAGCAAGACCAACACGAACAGATTTTGCAGCCGCAGCACAACCGCCAAATTCGTTCATATTTTCCCTTGTTCTCTCAAACTCTGGTGCTGTTTTGACTTGTTCGCCTGATGGACCGCCCTTCAGTCCTGCGAAATCGCCTTTTAATCCTTTGATTTTAAAGTGACGCACTTCTCCGAGTGTTCCTTTGTACTTAATAGGGCCTGTTTGTCTTGCCATTTCTTATTTTTTTTAGATGTTATACAATTGAAAAATTTAGTGTAAATTTACGCCATAACTACTTGACTATCAAGTATTAAAGCAATGCGAAACAATGTATATCAGTGTAAAAGAACAGCAGATTTTAAAAACACATCTAAAAGTTGCCAAAGTGGTGGACGGAGATGGGCTAATTGTAACCAATTTAATCAACAAGCAAGAGGAGGAAATCAGGCTTTTGGGGATTGATGCACCCGAGTTGAGAATGTGTGGAAAATTAGATCAGGATGAAAGAGAAACACACATAGCCGGACAGCTATTGATGAAGATGGGCAGAATGGCTCAAAAGTTTATGATTGAAGTTGCACCACCCGAAACCAGTGTAACGATAGTGCAGGAAATTGAGAATCTAAAAGATGCTTATGGAAGAACCCTTGCTTATGTGATTTTACCTGATGGCAGATGCTTAAATGAAATAATGGTCACAGAAGGCTTTGCCAAGCCCTACAATCGATTTTTTTGCTCCGAGCTACCCAAGTATCAATTATTGAGCAACACCGCTAAAATCAAAGGAAAAAGGCTATTTTCGATACTCAAAAATTGGTAAAAATTACCCTTTAATTTGTTGTACCTATGTTATACCTATTTTTGTATAACAATTTCAAAGTATTGATATACAAGCATTTATTAAACTACTTGCGACAATACGCTGTTACCGGCTTATGGCTCCGCTACTTTCCCCGGAACGGGAAGGGGAAAGATGATAAGCTATAGTCCGGCTTCCCTGGCAGGACAGCATGAGCGGCCCTGGCCGGTGCACTTATTTCAATTCAGGCAACATGTAGAACCAGGCTGTGACTGAAAAGTCGATGGTAGTTTTTACCCAGTGCCACATTTCAATATCGGCCCGGAGTGATTCCCTGAATGGTATCGCATCCAGGATCCTGTAGCGCATATTCACACTCATCCCCGGGTGAAAGTTGCCATTCCCGGCCGGTTGTGCAATCAGCGGATGGTTGAACGGTTCCGGCCGGCACCATGCGTACCCGTAATAATCCTCTGTTCCTGTTCCGAAGGATGAGGGGAAAACTTCACCGTCAGTGTAAATCTTCTCATCACCCTCACCCCACCAGGCGTCAGCAGTGTTGAAAACCAGCACCGCGTCACCGGCATATAACCCTTTTCCATTCAGCCTGGCTATATTCAGATCAGTGTGCAGACCCGTTCCCCCGGTGTTTTCGGAGCCGGCAGTTTCAAACCCATGGTACTCCTTCCAGGAGGCCCCGAAATACATTGAGCTTTCATTCCACCTGTAGGGCGCCGTCGTAACCAGCGTTTCCAGGCCAATTGTGTCATGGCTGTTGTTGAGGATGCTTATCCTGCAACTGTCGCGGAATGGCATCAGCCATGAAGAGCTCAGCCTGCCGTCAGTATCCACTGTTGTGAAGCGGGTTCTGCAGGGGTTGAATGTATAACCGGTGCCGAAGAAGTTACCCGCCGGCACCTCCACGGTCCTGTGGCCATCAAACCACATCCGGATGACAACTCCTTTCAGCAGGGCTGCAGTATCAGGTCCGGAGAGCCTGAGTGAGAAGTCGTCTACAGCAAGGTTTTTTTCCTTTACTGAAATCTGGCATTCCGTGCCGGGAGGGAACACCCCGCCGGATGAACTTTGCTCTTTGCCGGTTGCCTGGCTGCTGTTCGCCTTGCTGAGGCTTGCAGCACATTCTCTGATGGCAAGGGTGTCATCGCGGAACGTTTCGCTTTTCGCAGAGACAACCCTGGTGCCTTCGTCATACAGCCGGACATTAATGTTGTAATAAATCGAGGGTTTGCGTCTCTGT
>MWCX01000018.1 GCA_002070265.1 Bacteroidetes bacterium ADurb.Bin174
TTCCCTGGGCGTGGGCTGGAATATAGCCAATGAAAGATTTTTAAAACGGGCGTGGCTGGATAAGCTGAAGCTTCGCTATACGATGGGTTATGTGGGCGATGACCGGTCGGGAGGTTCCCGATGGCTGTATTCCACCCGATATTCTTATGGGGGCAGTTCCCTGTTAAGCTCTGATAACTCTGCAAGTCCCTATATATGGTATAAAGAATTATCCGTTGGTAATCCGGATATCCATTGGGAAAAAGCCCGGAAACAAAATTACGGGTTTGAAGCGGGGGTTTTTAATAATTTAATTTCTTTAAATGTAGAGTATTTCACGGAAAAAAGGACGGACATTTTTATAGCCGGTGGTGCGAGGAGTATTCCTGATTTTTTTGGTGCCGCACCCCCTGCTGCCAATTTGGGTCGTGTCAACTCCACCGGTTATGAAGTTGAACTCAAATTCGACAAAAGATTCCGTGAAGCACGTTTATGGTCAACCTTTTCTTTTTCCCACAATGAGAACAAGGTAGTTTTTAAGGACGATCCGGTTCTGCTTCCTGCCTATCAGAAGGAGCAGGGTTTTCCCATCGGTCAGACCAGAACCTTGCTTGAGACGGGCTTTTACAATAACTGGGATGAGGTTTATGCCAGTGTTCCCACCGCAAGAAATGATAATTATAAGCTGCCCGGTTTTTATAATCTGTTGGATTTCAACAGTGATGGTGTTATAGATGACTATGATTATGTTCCTTACGGGTATTCCAATATTCCCCAGAACATCTACAGCACATCGCTTGGTGTTGAATACAAGAATTTCAGTGCCATGGTTCAGTTTTATGGTGTGAGCAATGCTTCTCGTTCAGTACCTTTGATGAATTTTTCCAGCAATACGAATATAGTTTTCGAGCATGTGCGAGATCACTGGTCAAAAGACAATCAGGATGCGAGTTCTTTTTTGCCGAGGTGGAAGACTGCAGGTCAAAACATTGGACATTATTATCTGTATGATGCTTCTTATCTGCGCCTTAAAACCGCTGAGATTGCTTATCTTTTCGAAAAAGATCGCAACAGGTGGCTTGGTTTTATGGGTGTTTCCTCCTTTAAGCTTTATATAAACGGTAACAATTTGTTTTTCTGGTCAGATTTGCCTGACGACAGGGAGGGTTCTTCGGTTGGTGGCAGTGCCAGCATGGGAGCTTATCCTGCAGTTAAAAGAGTAACTGTCGGTGCCAATGTAACATTTTAAAACAAACAGTTGGAATGTTTTATAATTTTTTAAAAAAAATCATATGTATAAAAAATCAGTTATTTTCACATTGCTTTGTACCTTATATATAATAAGCGTACAAGCGCAAATCAGTTTGTCATCCTTATTTACCGACAACATGGTGTTGCAACAACAAACCGATGCTCCGATTTGGGGCAAGGCAGAGCCAAAACAACAGTTAAACATTTTCTCTTCATGGGACAATAGTACAATAACTGTAAGGGCGAACGAACATGGCATTTGGAAAGCAAGTCTGGCTACTCCGAAAGCCGGTGGACCGTATGAGATAATTATTACATCGGGGAAAAAAGAGAAGATCAGGCTGAGTAATATTTTGATAGGAGAGGTTTGGCTCTGTTCAGGTCAATCCAATATGGAATGGCGTTTAAATGATGGATTGATGAATCAGCAACAAGAAATCGCTGCTGCTAACTATCCTCAAATACGTATGATTACCATTCAAAAAGGGATAGCTCTTTTGCCTGTTGATGATTGTAAAGTCGTGGGTGACACCTGGCAAATTTGTTCTCCCGAAACGGTGGGTGGATTTTCAGCAGTTGCTTATTTCTTCGGCAGAGATTTGCATCAAAATTTGAATGTTCCCATTGGTCTGATTAATTCATCTTGGGGTGGAACTCTGGCTGAGGCATGGACGGAAGGAGATTGTTTGTCGCAAATGCCTTATTTTAGCGATTATGTCAAAAAAATTCGTCAATTACCTTCTGATAAAGAAGAACTCAAAAGGATTTATCAGCAAAGCCTGGAGAATTGGTTCCATGATCTAAATACGAAGGATCAAGGCATTGAGAATGGAAAGTTGATTTGGGCAGATAAGAATTTTGACGATGCTGATTGGTTTGATTTCCCGGTCCCGGAGATGGTTCAAACGGTCAGAATGACTCATAAGAACGGGGTTTTCTGGTTCAGAAAAGAAATTAATATTCCGGCAAATTGGAGTGGTCAAGAAGTCACACTCAACATGGGACCTATTGATGATGATGATTTTACTTATTTCAATGGCGAACTGATTGGCCAAACAGAAGGATGTTTTTCACCACGCAATTATAAAATACCAGGGAATTTAGTAAAGCCCGGAAAATCCGTCATTGCCGTTAGGGTGATAGATACAGGTGGTTTGGGTGGTTTAGGAGGTGATGCAGCAAGTTATTGGTTGTCATCTTCAAAAGGGAAAATAGATATTTCCGGCAATTGGAAAGCCAAACTATCTTTGGATTTGAATACTATCGGACCTTTACCCCGCCGCCTCGATGAAAATGCGAATGAGCCTACTGTTCTTTACAATGCCATGATTAATCCCTTAGTTCCTTATGCCTTCAAAGGCGCTATTTGGTATCAGGGTGAATCTAATGCCAATCGCGCCATTCAATACAGAGATCTACTACCGCTGATGATTAATAGCTGGAGAAAACAGTTTGGGCATGAATTTCCGTTTTATATAGTACAATTGGCTAATTTCATGAAACTACAAACTGAACCGGTTGAATCATCCTGGGCTGAATTGCGTGAAGCACAGTCGCTCACTGCTAAAAACCTGAATAACACAGGTGTGGCGGTTGCCATAGATATAGGTGAAGCTAATGACATCCATCCACGCAACAAGCAAGATGTAGGTAAAAGATTAGCTTTGGCAGCTCGCGCACAAACTTATGGAGAAAAGATAACGTACAGCGGTCCTGTATATAAAACCTATAAAATTGAAGGAAATGCTATCAGACTTTCTTTCGAACATACAGACGGAGGGTTGCAAACTAAAAACGGAGAAAAGCTTCAAGGATTTACAATAGCAGGAGTAGATCATAAGTTTTATTGGGCTGATGCCGGCATTGATGGCGATGAAATTATCGTTTCATCTCCCGAAGTAGAATTTCCGGTAGCAGTTCGATATGCCTGGGCTGATAATCCTATATGTAATTTATACAATGGTGCCGGATTACCTGCATCACCCTTCAGAACAGATAGTTGGAGAGGGCTTACTGAATAGTTTGTTTCATTCCCCCGCTACCACCAACACAATTTCTCCTTTGGGAGGATGCAGCGAAAAGTGTTCTGCCAATTCACTCAAGCTACCGCGTTTGGTTTCCTCATAAAACTTGGAAATCTCACGTGAAACGGAAGCTTGGCGGTCGCTGCCCAACACTTCTGCTAACTGCGTCAGGGTTTTAACCAATCTGAAAGGGGATTCGTAAAAGACCATGGTTTTAGTCTCGCCGACGAGCGACTGCAACCTGGTTTGTCGTCCTTTTTTATGGGGAAGAAAGCCCTCAAAGCAAAATCTGTCGTTGGGTAAACCGGAGACTACCAAGGCAGGGACAAAGGCAGTAGCACCGGGCAAACACTCTATGGTAATTTCGTTTTCAATGCATGCCCTCACCAACAAAAAGCCCGGATCGGATATGGCGGGCGTACCGGCATCCGAAATCAGAGCAATGGTCTGACCGGATTTCAACCGGTCGATTATTCCCTGTACTGTTTTGTGTTCGTTGAATTTATGATGAGATATGGCAGGAGTGTCTATCTCAAAATGTTTGAGTAGAAAGCCACTGGTACGCGTGTCCTCAGCCAATATCAAATCAACCTCTTTCAATACCCTGACAGCCCGCAAGGTCATATCTTCCAAGTTCCCAATGGGAGTTGGTACTACGTATAGCTTCATACTTAAAACTTACGTTTGACAAGCTGATAAAAATCTTCAACTGTTGGATTGTCATCCTCCCAGGCGTATTTCGATTGAAGAAAGCTGATCACTTCTTCATAGGTAGCCAACATATTGATGTAACTCAGCGTTTTATTCATCTCTTCTCCATTGTTTTTGAATAATTCCCGCTGAAATCTGAAGCGATCCCCCAAACTGATTGCCTGACGGATATCATCCACTTTTTTATTCCCTAAAACGGTGTTCAAACCTTCGTTGTCATCACTTCCAAGACTGTCATTGCGCGAAGAAAAGGATGCCGCAGAAATTTTTTCTGCAAGCGTAACTTTTTTATCTTCAATGGTTTGAGATTCGTCTTCATCATCTTTATCTTCATCTTCAACAGTTTCTTCTTCATCTTCCGCATTATCCTCATCTTCCTCTTTTTCTTTCTCCTCATCTTCTTCCTCCATTTCTTCTTGAATTTCCTCAACAGCTATATCTTCTTCCTCAATGATTTCTTCAAGGCTTTCATCATCATCATCATCATCATCATCATCATCATCTTCTTCTTCTTCTTCTTCTGCTGCTGCTACTTCTTGTGCAAAGACTGTCTCTTCAACTGCATCCTCTTCAATATCCTCTGCAATCACACTTTCTTCAACAAGATTTGGAGCCGGTTCTTTTGGTTCTTCTTCAGAATCTTCAGGGTCCATTGAAGCAGAAATTTCCTCCTCCTCTTTTTCAGGTGTTTGCAATTCTTCTTCAGTAGGAATAGCAGTGGGCTTAGATGTTTTTATATTTTCAAGCTGATTGATATAAGACCAAATATCATCCGTTTTATTTTTAGCTAAATTGATGATGGCAGCGGGATAAGTATCCATTTCCATGAATCCTTCCGTCAACATGATAAGTTCATCAATGTTTTTACGAATTAATGTTACAAGCAATTCTCTGTTCATATTTTGGTGTTTAGTGATTGGTGTTTAGTGAACGGCAAATATTACCCAGGCATACAAATAAAATAGATTTTACAGACATTATTTCTTTTTATCTAAAACTGATTTATCCTCTTTTGGGATATCCGGAATGTCTTTATCTGCTATCGTTTCCGGTACAACATTCATTTGATTAGCCGACATATTTTCATTACCCAATACCCATCTTTTATAATAAGAAATCATCAAGGTAGTCAGCGGCAAGGCGATAATCATTCCAATGATGCCCATCAGGGAGCCCCAGACTGACAAAGATAATAAAATGACGGCGGGTTTCAAACCGGTAACCTTACCCATGATTTTCGGCACAAGAAACAAATCTTGAATCAACTGTACCACAACAAAAACAATCAATACAGCCAGCACAACCCCGCCAAAGCTTTGTCCTGGTTCGGAAGCTTTTAAAATGACTAAGAATGTGCAAGGCACTATCGCTACAGTTTGCAGATAAGGCACTAAATTGAGTATGCCTACAAACAATCCAAAAATGATTGCCATGGGCAAGTCGATGATAACAAATCCGATTGCAAACAAAACACCTACAATCAAAGCAATCAGGGCTTGTCCCCTGAAATAACGGCTCATCCCAATTTCAATATCACTTAAAATACCGGTTACCAATGCCCTGTATTTGGGTGGTATGATATTCGGAAAGCCACCGGTGATTTTCTCATAATCCATCAAGATGAAAACCAGGTACAGCAGTACTATGACAATCACCACCATACTCAAAACAAAACTGAGCGAGCTGTTTAGAAAACCCCACAACTGAGGTGCTATCTTTTTGAGCATCTCTATGATGTTTGGATTATTAATTAGCTCACCAAAATTAATGTTGGAGAAAAAGTCAACCAGGGCGTGCTGCCAACTTAACGGGAAAAATCCGATGATATCAAGATTTTGTGTGAAATTCTGTATCAAAACGGATACCCTGCTTACTTCTTTGGTAATCTGAGGAATAATTAACATTACGATTCCCGTGAAACTTCCGAAAAATAACACCAAAGTGGTAATGACAGACAGAATTCTACTTTTGAATTTAAGCTTGTATTGAAAAAACTGCACTGTTGGATGCAGCAAATATGCTATCAACCATCCTACAAAAAAAGGAGTGAGGACTGCGCTCAACCTTCTGAATAAAAGTATAAGGATAATTATAACCGCCAGCCCAATCAGCAATCTGACTACCCTGTCGAATGTATATGGTGTTTTGGTGTTTTGCATATGCCGTATGTATATGTCAATTATTTAACTTAATCATTCCAAATTTTCCAGGCTGCTCTTGCCTGTCCGTAAAGCATCTCCAAACCATTCACCACAACACATCCCCGCTCTTTTCCTTTTTTGAGAAACAAAGTTTCTTCAGGTGTATAAATTACATCATACAGAAGATGTCGGTTTGTCAGGAATTCATAAGGAATATTCGGACATGCTTCTACATTCGGACTCATACCCAATGGGGTAGTATTGACTATTACTTGATGGTTTTGTATGATTTCTTCGGTCAAATCTGTATAACCATAAATTGTTTCCGTGGGTTTTCGGGACACAAAACGCGTTTGTAGTCCTAATTGTCGCAAGCCGTAATCCACAGCTTTAGAAGCTCCTCCAGTCCCTAATATTAATGCTTTTGCATGATGTGTTTGTAAAAAAGGGCGTATGGAATCTGAAAAACCTATGACATCGGAATTATAGCCTTTGAGCTTGGTGTTTCCACTTTTCCCCCTTTTTTCTTGCATGAACTTAATCACATTTACCGCTCCAATGGCAGCAGCAGTGTCATCCAACTCATCCAAGTACGGAATCACCTGTTGTTTGTAGGGAATGGTCACATTCAAGCCACTCAATTGACGTGCTTGAACCAATGCCGGAAATTCACTGATATCCTTCAAGGGATATAAATCATATTGCGCAGCCATCTTTTCTTGTCGGAAATAATTTGTGAAATAATCCCGGGAAAAAGACACATGCAACGGAAAACCTATGATACCAAAATACTTCATGTTTTATTTTTTTTTCTTTTGCGGAGATACCTATATAGATAAATAGATCCGACTATGACTGCTATTACCAATATCCCGTAACCAATCACATGTGAATACTTCATAATGATGTCCTTTTGCTGGTGCAACACCACACCCAGTATAGCCAAAATAGCATTCCAAATACCCGCACCTAAAAAGGTATAAAAACTAAAAGCAAGTAAATTCATCTTCGCTAAACCCGCCGGAACGGAAATCCACTGCCGGATAACTGAAATTAACCGCCCTATAAAAGTAGAAATATTGCCGTGTTTTTGAAAATAAGCTTCTGCCTTTTTAATCTTGTCGGAGCTGAGTAGCAACATCTTACCTGCTTTGGTGTCAGCTAATTTATACAACAAAGGGCGACCCAGCCACAATGCCAAAAAATAGTTGACATATGCCCCAATCAATGCTCCTATGGTTCCAAACAGTACCACCAAATAGATATTCAAATGACTGTCTTCTTTGCTGGCAATAAAAGCCGCCGGCGGAATTACCACCTCAGACGGAAAAGGGACAAATGAGCTTTCAACGGCCATCAGCAAAGTGATGGTGTAATAATTCATATGATCCTCATACCAGTTTGCCACTTGCTGAATAATGGATGGCTTGGCAGCAATCGAATCAGAAGCATTTTCAGCATAAATAAAACCGTTTACACTGAAGATAAAAAAAAGTGATAGGATGATGGTTTTTTTATTCATATGGAAGTTAGGAAGTTCTGAGTTTTGAGTTCTGAGTTCTGAGTTTTGAGTTTTGAGTTCTGAGTCCGTGTTCTGTATTCCGTGTTCCGGGTTCGCGTGGTCTAATTCGTTCATCGTTTTTAGTTCTTAGTTTTTCGTTTCCCCACATATCTCATTAAATATTTTTTGTGCATCTAAATTTTCTTCCATCGCTTTGGCTAGTGAAAGTTGTGCTGCATCTTCGTTATCTGCAAGATGATATGCAACTGCCATAAAGAGATGAATATTTTCCAACTCATGGTACTCATCAGACTTTAATGCTTGTTGGTAATATTCGATTGCCAATGCAAATTCTTCTTGTTCCATAAAGATATTGGCAATGGCCATCAGTGTATCCGGTTGATCGGGGTTGAGTTCTATAGATTTCATATAAGCAAGCAAAGCTGCCGCTGTATCATCCAAGCCCATCAGCGCTTCAGCAAAATACACCCAAGCATCGGCATCATCATTTTTAATTTGAATGGCTTGTTGAATATAGTGCAAGCTTTCCTGAAAAAGATCTTGCTCCATCAAGCAAACGGTAATGCCGATAAGAGCTTCATAGTTGTCCTTATCTTTATCCAAAGCTTTCTGGTAAAAAGTGATGGCGTCCTGATATTTTTCCAATCTTTCGTAACATTCCCCGATGTAAAGGTAGGTCTGGCCACTATCCACCGTCAGTTCTTCAAAAGCAAAAAACTCATCCAAAGCAGCTTCGTACTGCTGCAGTTGAAAGTGCGTATGAGCCTTCTGTAAGCAAGTCAGCGAATCATCCGGATTAATTACCCTGGCGTATTCAAAGGCATCAAGCGCATGTTGAAACTTTTGGTGGGTAAAATAGATTTGTCCGAGATTAAACCATGCCTCACCGGCATAGGGGTCTTTGGTAAGAATATGATTATAAGCACGAATAGCCTTTGCATGTTCGTTAAGATGCTCATAACAAAAGGCTAATTCAAACAACAACTCTTCATTATCAGGATTATAAGCCTCACCACGCTTTAAGTATTGAAAAGCCGAATTGATGTCGTAATCAGAGAGAAATATATAAGCAATATCCAGACATACCTGATCTATATCTTCACCTTCAGTTTCTATCAGATGTTTGCAAAGTCTGTGGGCTTCTTCCTTCCTTTCAAGCTTCCGGAGCGCATCGATTTTCAGCAGATTCAGTTCGTAATCATCGTGCGTCCCCAATGATTCGAGGATGCTGTATGCCTTATAGGTATCACCGGTAGCCAAATAAATTTTAGCCCTTTTAATTCTCAAAGCAAAATTGTTGGGATGCAATTTCAGCCCAAATTCCAAAGCTCCCGAGCTATCTTTGGTTCGTCCGCTTCTCAAATAGTAATCAACGATATCTTCAAGCTCTTCCACATCAAAATATCCCGATGTGCCGTCATGATTGGAAAGAAATGCTTCATAACGTTTAACTGTTTCGTTGAAATCATCCTCAGGAGTGGAAAAGATACGTCTCATAAAGATTTTTTGCAAAAATAAGGTATTAATTACTATTTACATAAACAACTTGGCTAAAAAGTTATTAACAAGAACAAAGAACGATGAACTAAAAACTAAGAACTAAGAACGAAAAACGATGAACGATTAGACCACGTGAACACGGAACGCATTAACTTCCCTAACTTCTTATAACTTCATTAACTTCCAAACTACTAACTACCAACTACTAACTACCAACTACTGCAAAATCCTTAACACATAGCTATTTTTTCAATAAAATCCCGTAAATTTGCAGGAAAGTTTTTAAACACTTTGGGACACTCAATGATGCGTTTATCTATGTGATAACTTAGAAACAAATTATAACCATATGAAAAAGATTTTATTGATATTGTTGCTGTTCGTGGCATTCACAAGCAGTCACGCCCAACAAACATTGATTTATACACACTCGGATCGTTTGTTTGAACAAGGCAAAGAGCTATTCGACCAACAGAAATACATGGCTTCCTATCGCAGTTTTGAAGAGTTTTTAAATTCAACGGATAAGATCCAAGCCGGTCAGAGGCATGAAGCGGAATATTATCTGATTGCCAATGCTTTTGAATTGAGACAACAGCATACATTTTCTTTGATTCAGCATTTTTTGACATCAAATCCTTATACTCCCTTTATTAATAAGCTATATGCTATGCTTGGTATCCTTTTGTATGAGGAAAACCAATTTGAAGATGCTTTAAGTTATTTCAACAAAGTCAATGAGAAACGCCTTAATCGCAGAGAAAAATTGAATTTTCTGTTTTGCAAAGCTTATGCATTGCTTGGAACTGAATCCTACCATGAGGCTCTGGTGATTTTCAAAGACTTAAAAGACCAAAAGTTTCAGCGACAGGAAGATGCAAAGTATTATTATGCTTACACAGAGTATGCATTGCAGGATTATTCAGCCGCTTTACCTGAGTTTTTGAGTTTGGAAAAGAGTGAGGTTTACAAGGAAAAAGTTGCTTTTTATCTGTTTCAGATTTATTATTACCTGGGGATCAGGAAAGAGATGAATGAAAAATATGAGTTCATCACAACGCATTACCCCAATCATCCTGATAATGCCGAAATCTACCGTATCAAAGGAGAAATGGCTTATGCAGAAGGTCAATACGAGGACGCCATCACTTATTTGAAAAGATACGAGAGCATGTCGCCACAGATGTTACGCAATGATTTGTATATGCTGGGGATAGCACATATTCGTTTAAACAGGCACTATTCATCCATCCCGTATTTTCAACGGGTAACCACAGAGCCTGATGCCATGACGGAAAATGCTTATTTGCACCTTGGAAACGCATACATCAGAGCCAATGATAAAGAAAATGCCCGTTTGGCTTTTGAAGCAGCCTTACGAACAAATTTTGACAAACAGGTGCGTGAAGAAGCTTTGTTGAATTATGCGTTGACAACTTATGAAACCACATCGGCATTCGGCGAATCCATCAGTGCGCTGGAGCAGTTTTTAGATGAATTTCCAAATTCGAAGGATGCTGATAAAGTCAAGAACTATCTGGCCATGGAGTATATGGCTACTAAAAATTACGAAGTGGCTTATCAATCCATCCAAAAAGTTGCCCGCCCCAACGAGAAAATTTTAGAAGCCAAGCAGTATATTCTGTATCAGCTTGGAACAGAAGCTTTTGCTCGTCAGGATTTTAATAAGGCAGTGGATTATTTCACTTTGTCTATCCAAAATCTTCCTACCGGAATTTATGCACCTGAAAGTTATTATTGGCGTTCTGAAAGCTTTTACAGATTAGGAATGCATCAAAACAGCATTGATGATTTAAATGCTTTTTTCAGATTGCCCGGTGCTAATAGAAGCAATAATTACGTGCCTGCACATTATGGTATGGGTTACGCATATTTTTCTCAGAAGAACTTCCGGTTAGCGAAAGAGTATTTTGATCGTTATATTGCTCTTGAACGTAATAAAAAGTCGGATGTTTTTGCCGACGCATTAAACCGTATTGGGGATTGTTATTTTTACGACAGAGACTTCCGCAGTGCGGAATTAATTTATACCCGATCCGCAAATTTAAGTCCCAATACCGGTGATTATGCCTTGTTTCAAAGTGGATATGTTGCCGGTTTACAAAAAAAATACAGCACGAAAATTTCTCGCCTGAATGATTTGGTGAAAAATTATCCGAAGTCTGAGTTTGCAGATGATGCCTTGTATGAAATAGGAAGGGCTTATATCATGCTGGGAAATGACGCAGAGGCTTTGAGTGCCTACCGCCGTTTGTTGAACTTATTGCCCAACAGTAATATGGCACGCAGTGCGGCTTATGAAATTGGCATGATCTATCAGAATCAGGAGAAATATCCGGAGGCAATTGATGCCTACAAAGCGGTTGTAGCTCAATATCCCGGATCAGTGGAAGCTTTCACGGCTTTACAAAGTTTGGAAGGTATCCACATTGAAATGAACAATGTCCCGGCCTATTTGGCTTATGTGAATTCCCTGGATATGAAGTTTTCACGCATCAGTGTAAGTCATGAAGATTCAATCAGTTATATCGCTGCTGAAAAACAATATATGAATTCTTCTTACAAACAAGCCATTACGGGTTTCCGTACTTATCTGAACAATTATTGTCCGGGAGGTAAATATTGTACAGCAGCACAGTTTTACATTGCCGACAGCTACTACAGATTAGAGGATTATGATCAAGCCTTTGCGGAATATCAACAATTGATGAGAATACAGGGAAATCAGTATATGGAAGAAGCCCTGACTCGTTCAGCCGAAATTACCTATGATCAGAAAAGGTATGGTGCAGCTTTGGAATATTTTGAAGAATTGATTCAAATTGCTCAAACAAGCGAAAGGAAAAACATTGCCCGCTTAGGTATATTGCGTAGCAGCTTTCAACTGAAAGATTACCAGAAAATAATCGGTATTGCGCACGATATAGTGTCTGATTCCAAATCTGGCTCTGAAGTGTTGAATGAAGCAAGATACTATAGGGCTAAGGCTTATATTGCTACCAAACAATTGGATATTGCACTGGAGGATTTGAAGTGGCTTTCCACAGACACCCGAACTGCCATAGGTGCCGAGTCGAAGTATTTGACGGCTCAGGTTTATTTCACGGAATGGAAATTAGATGAATCTGAAAAGGAAATTTTAGACTTTGCCAAAAAGAATACCCCTTTTCAATATTGGCTAGCCCGGAGCTTTGTCTTGCTTTCAGATATATATCAGTCAAAACAACAAGATTTCCAGGCCAAGCAGTACTTATTAAGTTTGCAGCGTAATTACAAGGTAGACGATGATATTCAGGAGATGATAACAACCCGGTTGGATGCTATCTCCAGAAGGGAAAAGTCGAAGGTTATTAATTAATTGATTGTTATGGTTTCATAAATTTAAACAGCATATGATAACTCATCAAAAATATTGGATCATTGTATTGGCGTTTTTAACGATTCATACAGGAGTTGCACAAATTGATAGAAACATAACGGTAGAAAGAGATTTCGAACCAGTTATTCAAGATGCAGGTAAGATTACCGGTATCCCGGAAGTTTTTCAGATAGATACAAAAAAAGGACGGGTAGATTATTCGGAAATTTATCAACCTTTGTCCTTGGACAGGCAGATCGTCACCCTGTCTGCCGAACAGGTCAAACATGAACCTATGAAATCTCCCAGAGAAGCTTTTCTCAGATTAGGTGCCGGCAACTATTGGAATACGCTGGGTGAACTGGCTTTGCCCATGATCAACAAAGAAAAAGATCGCTTGGATTTGAGGCTGAATCACCTTGGAACATTCGGAAAAAAGCAACATGCGTTCAGCCGGGCAAACCTGGCATACAACCATTATTTTGCAAGCTATGATTTGTACGCGGAGGCAGGCGTATCGCACAGGTTCTTCAATTACTACGGAGATAATTTCCATGGAATAATGGGAGACACCATTGACTTAAATAATCATATCAGCACAATTTCAGAACCTTTTCCTGATTATACGGAGCAAAATTTAACGGAGATTACGCGCACACCACAGACCATTAATCTGGGTGATTTGGCAAATAATCCCTTGAATAAAATGATGTGGCGGTATCATGCCCAAATAGGCTTTCGTTCATTACCGGATGCTGTTGGAACGAAGCATATGGGCGAGTTAAATTATGAGTTTATGGATGTCAATGGCGGATTGAAAGAAACCATAGTGAAAGCAAACTATGGATTTGATATGGCTTTGGGCGCTCATCGTCTGGGAGTGGATGTGGATTTTAAAAATCTTTTTTATGGTGCGAAAGAATTGACTCAAATTAATTTTTGGAATTATTATGCAGTCCTTTCTCTAAACCCGTATTACCTGATGGAAGGAGATAATTGGTATCTGCGCGCCGGTTTAAAGACTATTTTTTCTATTGTGCACGGTCGTGTCTTTAATCCCATGCCTGACGTGAGCGGTGAATGGTGCGTGTTCCCGAAATGGCTTTCGCTGTATGGCGGCGTCGTTGGTGATTTTAAATTATCGAACTTAAACACCATCTATGCTGAAAATCCTTATGTTTATCATGACTTAAGGGTGAAAGATGTTTATACTCCCGTGAATCCGTATTTCGGATTTAAGTTGAAACCATTGCATCCCGTTTTAATTGATGCTTTTGTGGATTACAGATACATAGTCGATCAGTATTTTTATGTGAATAAAGCATATGCTTCAGGTACTGATTTGGGCGATTTTACTGATTTGTTCATCAATAGGTTTGATGTGCTTTACAGCAATGCGTCTTTATTTAAAACCGGTATGCGTATCAATTATAACCACAAAGATATAGTGAATGTACAGTTAAAGGGTGTTTACAATGCCTGGAAGGTAAAAACGGAAGCTTATGCCTGGATGAAGCCTGCCCTTGAAGTAGATTTCTCGACAGATGTCAGGATCAATAAAAACCTGACGGTTATGGCTACGGCATTTTATGTGGGAGAACGCTACGCTAAATTAGGCGACAACCCCTTCAAAATGAACCCGAAAATTGACATCAACTTAGGATCAACTTATACCTTTAATAAAACCTTTTCAGTGTTTGCGCAATTAAACAACCTGCTGAACAGTAAATACCAGGAATTTTACGGTTATGAGGTGCAGGGACTTAATTTTATGCTGGGAGGGGCGGTGTCGTTTTGATGTTTAATTGTTGAATTGTTTGACTGAGAACAAAGAGCAAGGACAAATTAACTAAGAACGAAGAGTGATGAACGAAAAACTAAGAACGAAGAACGATGAACTAAAAACTGACCCCGGAACACGCTAACTTCCCTAACTTCTTATAACTTCCTTAACTTCCAAAACAAACTACTAACTACCAACTACTTAACTTCATTAATTCGTTCTTAGTTCATTTATCAGCCTTTCCGCTCCGCCAATTTTCTCCATGATAAAAAGCATATAGCGTACATCAACGGAGATGGTTCGTTGCAGCTCCGGTTCGAAGATGATATCACCACTCATGGCTTCCCAATTGCCATCGAATGCCAGGCCTAATAATTCTCCATGGGCATTGAAAACCGGACTTCCGGAATTGCCACCTGTTATGTCCGTATTGCACAGAAAATTCACGAAAAGTTTGCCGGATGTTTTATCTGCATAAGCCCCAAAATCTTGCTGTTGAATAGCTGTCTTTAACTCATTCGGAACATGAAATTCCCTGTCGTTCGGGATCTCTTTTTCCAGTACTCCTTCGGCAGTGGTAAAATAGTCGTATGTCACCGCATCTGCCGGTTGATAGCCGCCAATGGTTCCGTAAGTCATACGCATGGTGGAATTGGCATCGGGGTATCGCTTGTTTGGGTCTGTTAAATTCATTGCTTTCAAGCCTGTTTCAAACATGCGATTCAAATGTTGAATAGAATCTAAGCTTGTATAATAAGAATGACTGTTCAACTCACTCAGGGTTTTTATAACCGCTGTGTGGAATTGTAAAGCAGGATCATTTTTCAGGTCAATTCTCTTGGCTTTCAGTCTTTTGCAAAATTTATCATGACTTGTAAAACTTGAACGATTGTACACATGCTGAGCATACTGCCGGTAATCGCCTTTGAATTTTTTATCAATCTGTTGGTATATAGAAGGCAGGAAACGCTTATCTACATGTTGACGATAAGTTTTCAGCATGACTGCGAAAGTTGCTTCATCCACTTCAGGAACATAATCTTTATATATTTCCTTGGATCGGTTCCTGATGGAGTCGAAAGGTAGATTGCTGTTTACCAGGCTTTGAAGTTCAGAAGCTATGCCCGGCATTTCAACCCCAACTACCAAGGCTTCCCTCAAATAAGAAGAAGCGTGAAGCAAGGGGAAAGTCAGCTCGTAATTTCGTTTCAATGCAGGGAGTACGTTCCCGTATTTTTCAGCGTAAAGTGGCGTGGTTTCGATTTGCTTTTCAAAAGCCTTCTCCACCATTCTTTTCCTGTCCTGAATCTTCAGTTTTTCAACGGATTGATTCATGCCTATGCTGTTTTTCCAGTAATTGGAACTGCCGGCATACTTATCGGCATAAGCTATATGGATGGCTTCATCGGTTTGCATGAATGACTCCCAGACGGCTTGTTTCGCTCCACGCACATCAATGCGGGATTGATTTATAGCATGAATACGGTTGTTAATGCCGTATGAAGTCAGATAACGTGAAGTGCTGCCCGGATTTCCCAATATCATGACGAAGTCATTTTCCTGATAACCTTGAGTGGCAATAGGAATTACCTTTTTAGGCGTGTAAGGAATATTATCTGCTTGATATGTAACGGGATTGCCCAAAGAATCGGCATAAATACGAAATACGGCAAAATCGCCCGTATGTCGGGGCCACATCCAGTTGTCCGTGTTTCCTCCATATTTCCCGATGGAGGAAGGTGGAGCATAGGCTAAACGAATATCTTTAAATTCATTCAAGACAAACACATAAAACTCATTGTCGCTGTAAAAGGATTTAACTTGTACAATGTAGTCGTTGTCTTTGCTATATTCATCCTTGATGAGTCGGAGTACCGAATCTTGTTTTTCCGCTCTGACATTGAAGTCTAAACTATCGGGAAGAGCTTCTGATACACGTTCGGTGACATCCGTGATGCTGACCAAAAACTTAACGGTAAGTCCGGGTACCGGAAGTTCATCTGCTAATGTTTGGGCAGTGAAGCCATTTTTTAGATAGTTATGTTCGACTGTACTCAACTTGTGAATGGCGCCATATCCGCAATGGTGGTTTGTAAAAACCAATCCCTGGTCGGATACTACCACCCCTGTGCAGCCTCTGTCAAAGATTACCACTGCATCTTTCATGCTGACCTTAGTGTTGCTGTATATGTCTTCAGTTGTCAAGCAGCATCCCATATTATGCATTTTCTTAATGTTGAGTTGTTCAATCAGTGGCAACATCCACATGCCTTCATCACTTTTAACAGGTGAAATCATTATGAGAAAAAGAGGCAAAAACAGTAATCTTTTTATACGTGTCATATATGTTTTTTAATAAAAATGTATCTATCACATGTCAAAAATTAAAAAATCACTATGCAACTTTACCGAACTTGGGGCGTTGGCACAAATCCCACTTCATTTTTTTGTCTTGATACAAAAAAACGAAGCAAAAAAAAATCAAGACTGCGCCCGCTTCGCTCGAAAAATTTACGCTCGAACAGCTAAATCGTCCAAACTCGCAACTTCGTTGCTCAGACAAGGACGATTTTTAACGCTGTTCTTACTTATTTTTCGGCTTACCGGACGAGGTCAGTTACCACTCAGCGCATAAAGTCTTGCAAATTAGTCAATTGTGGTTTATAGAGTATTTTTTGTCATGTGCTTTGATAAAAATATCAAAAGTATAAAAGGACAAAGGTAGTTTTTAATTTTTAAATTTTGGTTTTCTACTTTAGAGCAAAAGGTAAAAGGTAAAAATGAAGATGGCAAAAGGTAAAAGAAGTATCCATTTGTGTTGAAATTAAGAAGGTGGTCTAAATTTTTAACAATCAAGATTATAGCAATAATTGAATAAGGGTTTTGTACAATTGATAAAAAATAAGTTATTCACAATGTTAAAAAAATAAGAAAATTACATATCTTTGAGTCAGCATTTAATAAGGTTCTCCGATAGCTGAAATACATTGTATCGGGGAGTTTTTTTATTATAATTTTCAGATGTCACAACATACAATAAAACAAATTGACTTGGTGTATCTTTGGGTGGACGGCAGTGACCCGCTTTGGAGAGCCAAGCAGCAAGCTGCATTAGCGAGTAGAAATGACGGAACTGCCATTAACACCACCGGTCGTTACGTAAACAATGATGAATTGAAGTATTCGCTGCGTTCGGTTGAGAAGCATTTACCCTGGATACGCAAAATTTTCATCATTACCGACAATCAAACGCCTTCATGGTTAGATATTCATCACCCTAAAATTACCATTGTAGATCACCGGGAAATTTTACCTCCGGAAGCCTTGCCTTGTTTTAATTCACGTGTGATTGAATATTTCATGTATCGCATTCCGGACTTAAGCGAGTATTTTTTATACGCCAACGATGATATGTTCGTAAATACCAATCTGTTACCTTCATTTTTTTTCGGTACAGACGGACTTCCGATTGTCAGATTGCAGTATTTACCCTTCCAGCGTATAGAGAGTAAGTTTAAAAACTTAATGAATATCAGCATTAATTCATATCGAAAAAGCATAGATAATTCCATTGCACTAATCAAAAAAAAATTTGGTGTGTATTATCCCGGAGTTTTGCATCACAACATAGATGCATACAGAAAAAGTGATTTTGCAATGGTAGTAGAGAAAGTTTTTAAAGAAGAATTTCAAGCAATTATCACTCACCAATTCAGAACTCATAAGGACATTCAGCGCATTATTTTTAGTTATTATGCTTTAGCTGTCGGGCGAGCCCATTTGAAATTTGCAACAAGGAAAACATCCTCCCGTATCCGTGTGCACAGGGGGGAATTTCAAGAATACTTAGATCGTTTTCAGTCGGATTTGTTCTGCTTGAACGATTCGGAACGTGCAAATGATGAAGACAGGGCATTGATTCGTCCTTTTTTGGAAAACTTGTTTCCGGACAAATCACAGTTTGAAAAAGGTGGTGTCTCATATTGTTCAACTGTTTAGTTACTTCCGATATTCGGGGTCGCGAGTTTCATCTTTATTATTTTCACAAACAACCAACTGATTTTATGAAACATACAGCACAACAACAGTATAAAAAATTATACAAATGTTATTTATTTAAAAAATATATTGTACCTTTGGTGCTTTCATCAGACAGACGTTAGTATTTACTGTAATTAATCATATTATTACTTTTAAAAACTAAATGGCTTTTTTATGATAAAACTAATTATTCACTTTATTCACTTAAAAAAATTATGAAAACAAGAAAATTTTTATTAGCTATTTTGGCTGGGTTCTTTTCATCTTTGTTGTTTGCACAGACTGCTGATAACAAATTTGCTTTGGACTTTAATCTAATTCAAAATGATTACAAAGGAGACTATGGTAATGGATTGTGGAAATTCAATGATGCTTACCCGGGAGGTGGTCTTAATTTGTCTATGTACTTGAATCCTTCATTCAACATCGGACTTGGAGGCAGTTATGGAGATTATGGTTATTTTTTAAGTAAAATTGATCGATTCTTGGTCAGAAAGTTTGATGCCGATTTACACTTGGACTATAAATTTAACAATGGTTACATCCTGAGTAAAAAGGCAAAATTCTACCCATTCTTGACTTTAGGGGTTGGTTTAGCTGCTTACAACGACAACTTTAGATTGGAAACGGAACGATATCCGGAAAGGGTTACCGATGGATTGGATTTAATTGTCCCTCTGGGTGCCGGTTTGAAATATCAAATAAGTAATCGTTTTGCAATACAGTACAAATATGTTTATAATTTCACCAACAAAGACCTTCGTGATGAAAACAGAGGTGCTGAAGTGCCGATCTATCAATCTGTGGATGGAAACGACCGATTTGGAAAACATGTATTTAGCTTTATCTTTACGCTAGGGAATACAGCAGACAAAGACAAAGACGGAGTGCCTGATAAAAGAGATTTATGTTTAGATACTCCTCCGGCAGTACAGGTTGATAAAGATGGTTGTCCGATTGACAGTGACAAAGACGGAGTGCCTGACTATCTGGATAAAAGTCCCAATACACCGGCTGGTGTAAAAGTAGACAAAGAAGGCCGTCCACTTGACAGTGACAAAGACGGGGTGCCTGACTATCTGGATAAAAGTCCCAATACACCGGCTGGTGTGAAAGTGGATGCTGAAGGAAGACCAATAGACACAGATAAAGACGGGGTACCTGATTATCTGGACAAATGCGCCGATACACCTGCAGGCATTAAAGTAGATGCAAATGGTTGTCCGGTTGACAGTGACAATGACGGGGTGCCTGACTATTTGGATAAAAGCCCTAATACACCGGCTGGTGTTAAAGTAGATGCTGAAGGAAGACCAATAGACACAGATAAAGATGGGGTTCCTGATTATCTGGACAAATGTCCTGAAGAATTTGGTATTGCTGAAAACAAAGGCTGTCCCGAAGTAAAAGAAGAAACCAAAAAAGTTTTCACCAAAGCATTACAAGGAATTCAGTTTGAAGCAGGTAAAGATGTAATAAAGAAATCATCTTATCAGATTTTGGATATGATTGCTGATATTATGAAACTGAATCCGGCTTATTCACTTGAAATCAACGGTCACAGTGACAGTCAGGGTGATGACTATAAAAATCTTGTATTGTCTCAGCAACGTGCTGATGCTGTTAAACTGTATCTTGTTGGTAAAGGTATCAACGAAGACAGGATGACATCAAAAGGATACGGAGAAACCATGCCGGTTGCTGACAATAGTACTGCGGCTGGAAGAGCCAAAAACAGAAGGGTTGAGTTTAAGGTTGTGTTCTAACAATTAAAACTTGTGTGCAAACACAGTACAATTTTAAAAGACTTTCTTAGGGTTTGCAGACCTTTTATAATGTAATAATCAGAGCCAGGGAGTTTCCCCCCTGGCTCTGTGATTAATATAATATCTAAAAAGATATCCATGAAAACATATGGGAGTATATCCCATTTACAATTTTTCTACTTCTGCTTTTTCCGTTGCAGTATAACACGAATTTATACTTATTTCTGGGCGGTGTCTCATATTGTCCAACTGCTAGGCTTCGACTTCGCTCAGGAACCATGTTGCTTTCAATACCCGCGGGGGCTAAACAGCGAAACAACAAGATAAGCTTAAATTGTACGAAAATACTTATTTTTGATTATTATACTGCTCTATATCAGCGTATTTCACAAAATTAGCTCTGTACAACGTGTGCGGAGCGGTACATAGCCAAAGTAATTTTCCTTCCCTATCTGATATTAAAATTTTTTTGTTAGTAGATGAACCGAACAGTAAATAGTGGTCGTCAATTTCTTCGGCGTTTGCCATAAATCTTGACGCATACTCTTTCGGGAATGCGGTTTGCATCAGTACATTTGCTTTTTTGGTTGTTTCGTCAATATCAAACTTCATGAACTTAGACTCTTGATTAGCCATTCCGTTATCCAAGAAAGAAAGTTTCCCGGCGTTGTCAATATATACGGAGTGAACACCTGACATGGGTGTTTTCAGTCCGGTTATTTCCAAGTCGCCCTTTTCACCCAGTCGCCACATGATCTTGCGGGTTTCACGATTGATTTTCCAAATTTCGGAATCATTAAGAAATGAGATCAGTAAGTTGCCGTCTTTATCTTCCGAAACCGAATTTGCATGTAACCAATCATTTAGACGGGACGCTCCGGTGGATTCAATTCCGTCAACGATTGCTGGATCATCAATAGGGTTTCGCTCGTCAAAGCAGCTCCAATCCCACAAACTATTGCCTTGCAGGTCATAGATATTGATGCCTTCGCCTACAACAGTTTGATCGCTTGCTCCGCCAACAGATGAAAGGTCAAACTGTTCAGGTACTTGACTGATTACGGCTATTGTTCCGTCATCAAGCATTTTGGCATCATGATGAACCAATTCCCGTGCAAGCTCTGTCCCCAACTTGTTAAACAGAAGGTTTCCCAACAAATCGATTACAAATACCGACCTGCCTTCCCGACCTAATGAGTTTCCTGTTGTACAAGTAATAGTCTGATAATTAGGGTTGTAGTTAGAGCTGGTCATAAAAGCATTGGAAAAATAATACCACACCACTTTACCTTCTTCGTTGATCATGGTGATTGCCCCCGGTTTCTCCCGTTGCTGTGTAAGAATATACCCACCTAAGGGAGCTTTTAACTGGTTTTCGTCTATGGTGTAGCTTGGTACATTGGTCGGCAGCGAAGATGTGGTGAATTGATACTTTTGGGTGGTAGTCCATTCTTTCCCGGACCTTACTTTCACTTCAAATTCATACTTGGTTGTTTCTTCCAAAAACAAAATATGGAGAGTCTGGGCATTTGCTTCAGACGCATACACATTGCTGACACTCTTTTTGTTGCCGGGATCGGATAATTTCCAATAAGAGACCTCAGCTGTTGCCGGTTTGCGAAATTTTAATTCTATCTGAATGTGCAACACATTATTTTTGGCAGAAGATGCCTGAATGCTTTCAACCAATGTTTGAGGAGTTACAAACTCATCATCCGGTTGGCAAGACAAAAGGAGTACTGCGAATAAAACTAAATAAATGATTTTTTCTAACTTCATGGTTATCAGTCTTTAAAATCATCAAGGTGTTTCAATAATTCCGGATTTATATCCGTTTCCTTCTTTGGAATGGGGAAATAACGCCGTTTATCGTTTTCGGTCAAGTCCTGGGGATATACCTTCCATTTATCACTTAGGTCAGGTGCTCCTAAGTTTCTTTCTTCCCACTCGGTTTGAAGTTTTTTAGTTGCAATGTATTTGTCCATTCTGTCTTTCCACAATCCCATTCTGATTAAATCGGGACGGCGCATTCCTTCGCTGTTAAATTCCAAAAAGCGTTCATCGCAAATGGCTTCACGCAATTTTTCTTTCGATGGATAATCGGCTAAATTCAAATTGAAAGTAGAGGATTGGAAAGCCCTTTGGCGAATGCGGTTGATCAAGTCAATCGACTCTTGCGTAGGTGAATTTAACTCGTTTAATATCTCTGCTTTACACAATATAATATCTGCCAAACGCAAAACAGGCATATTGTTTCCGGTGTTGTAGTTATAGGTTCCGGTGCGTTGGTATTTGTATTTTTTTGTATATACCGCATCCAACTCTTTGGTTATAAACGGTTTTGCGGGATTGGTGGGATTTGGAGTTTCTTTGTAAAGCGTACCCACCTTCTCAATGGATGTCGGCATAACATAGTTAATTCGAGTCGGCTCATAAACATCCTTGAAAGATGAAACCACAAGTTTTGTAAATCTTTCGTCATTTTGCATATCCATTTGCCATGCTGCACTCAGCGGGATATTGATTAAATTCCATCCCATATCATAATTCCAAGGAGTGAAGTTCATACCGATATCCGAAGTACCAAACTCTGAATCCGGGTTTGAACGGACAGCGAAAATCAGTTCTTTGTTGTATTTTGTAGCTTCTAAATCGGGGTTAAAGATATCCCAAACCCGTTTTTGCAAAACATAAACCCCTTTGCTCTCCAATGCCAACACTTTATTGGCATAGGTCAATGCATTTTGCCAATTGGCGTTTGCATCGCCGTTGCCACTTAGCCGCATCCTGCCTGCTGCACGCATATATACACGGCAAAGCATACCTTGTGCTGCTCCTACAGTAGCTCTGCCTGCATCTTTGTTGGTCGGATAAGTTTCAGGCAGCGATTTTTCAGCCTCCAACAGGTCTGAAATGATTTGTGCCTCTATATCTTCTATGGACGAGAGCGGAATATTCCTGGCTTCTTTTTCAAAAGTTAAATTCAAAGGTACTTTGTAAAAAATATCAGTCAATTGGTAATAAGCCCATCCCCTTAAAAAATATGCTTCTGCCAAATAGCGCGCTTTCAGTGCTTTTGCATCTTCGATTACTTGGTCGGTTATGGTAACATCTTTGGCGTAAAATTTTTCAACAGCTATCTTTTCAATATTCGGGATAGCGATGTTAGCCCGGGATATAAGGGTGTAATATCCTTCCCACGACCATACCACATCTTGACTTTCGTTTAACTTATTGAAATTGAGTATTTCAGCGTTTTCGTTGGCACGGTACCCACCATCCGAAGCAATATCATTTAAGTAGAAAATATCCCGGTTGGTTACTGCGATAAGTGGTTCGTAAATGGAATTTATGGCAGCAAGTGCATCTTCTTGTGTGCCGAAAGCCAAATCTTCGGTAAGCTCAAAATAGGCTACCTCTTTCAGTGGGTCTTCACAAGAGTAAATACCTGTAACAACGACTATGATAAAAAATATTTTTATAAAGAATTTCATGATTTTATGCATTTAAAAAGTTACTTTAATTCCTAAATTGACGGATTTGAAAGAAGGATATGAGTTGTAATCTAATCCTTGCATATAGGAAACACCATCGTTGGTACTCACTTCCGGATCTAAGCCGGTATAAGGTGTAAGTAAAAGTAGATTTTGTCCTCCAACAAACAAGCGGAGTGATTTCACGTATTTATTGAACTTCTCCATCTTATTTACCGGCAGCGTATATCCTAATTCTATATTTGCCAATCTCAGGTAATCGGCTTTTTCGACGAATTGTGAGTTGATGTATGAACCGTATTTCAAACCTGCATCCCTTACATATCCATAGCGCGGGATGGTGTTTGACGGGTTAGCGAGTGTCCACCTGTCCATGGCATGTTTTACCAGGGTCTGGTCTTCCATCACTATGCGGGTGATATTGAGCAGTTCAGCACCTATGGATGCATCAAAGAAAAACGAAAAATCAAAATCTTTCAGTTTTAAGTTGTTTCCTATACCGATGATAATATCGGGATTACCGTCCCCGATCACTGTTCTATCTTTTGGGGTAATGATACTATCGCCATCCAGGTCTTTAAATTTAGGTTCGCCCGGCACCGCATTGGGTTGCATAGGGTAGGGTTCACCTTGTTGAATGATGCCGTCAAACACATAGCCGTAAATTGAACTTAGCGATTGCCCTTCTTGCAGCAACATATACTCCTGAATGTCATAATATCCATGTGGACGAATGGTTTCGTAACGCGGTTCTCCGTTGTTCAGTTTTACCACTATGTTTTTGTTTTTGGCGAAATTGAGCGTCGTTGTCCAAGCAAAGTCTTTCGATTTCAAGTTGTTTGACTTAATAAACAGCTCAAATCCGTTGTTGCGTATTGTGCCGTTATTGCCTGTAACTTCTACAAATCCATTGTTTGCTGCGCTAATTTTTATCGGATTGATCAAGTCATCGGTAGTTTTTATATAGTAGTCAAAATTGACTTCAAAACGGTTGTCGAGCAATGAGAAATCGACTCCTAAGTCAAACTGTTTTGTAGTTTCCCATTTCAGCATTTTATTCCCCGGAATATTGGGATACATTCCTATAACGTTATCTGTACCACCCAGGTAAACATATTGGAAGCCGAATTTTGTTCTTGATTGATACAGCGGGAATCTTGAATTACCCGACACGCCCCAGTTGCCCCTTAACTTCAAGGATGAAAACAAAGGACGGATAAAGCCCATAAATTCTTCTTCGCCTAACTGCCAAGCAGCTGAGAATGAGGGGAAATAGCCCCATTTGTTACCGTCGCCAAAATGGGATGCTCCATCGGCTCTCACCGTAGTATTTAAAATATAGCGATCGTTTAAGACATATTCCAATCGGGAGAAGAAAGATAGCGTTGTGGCTCTTACTTTATACGAATTGAGCCTTTCTCTTTTTGCGGCAGCTCCAAAATTATTGTAAGATAAATTATCATTAGAGAAATCGGTGGCTTTCATACCCAAGCCTTCTTCCATATACTGCGTATAGGTGCTACCGGCTACTGCTTTAAAGTTGTGAATTTTAGCGAAAGTTTCTTGGTAAGTCAGCAAAGCGTCCAATTGATGACTATCTACTTTATAAAGCTCCCCTATCCCAACTCCATTACTTGCTTTCCCAATATTCGTCATTTTGGGATAGTATTTCATGCTTTTGTTGTTCTCGTTATTGTACACATACTGAACTTTACCCGTTAAGTTTTTTAGGATGTTTGCTTCTGCAAAAAAAGATTGATAGCTTAAATTGCTTGTGTTGTCAAAGTCCACGTTGAGTAACTCAGAAAGGACTTCTACTTTACGTGTAGGGTCTCCAAACACATTTACTCCATTCGGGGTGTCAATGGGTGAAGCCAGAAACAGTCCGTACAGTATATTGTCTGTTGCCGGATTTTTACCCATGTTTACGTAATTTTTATTTGTCCGCACAGCATACATATACCCACCAAAACGTACGCGACTGGATAATTGGTAATTAATATTGATACGTCCGCTCCATCTGTTGAATTGGGTGTTTTGCAACACACCCAGGTCTTTCATATAATTTCCTGAAACAGCCATGAGCAGTTTGTTTTCACCACCACTGAGCGTAATGGAGTGATTTTGAGTGAACCCTGTTCTGGTGGCTAATTTTAACCAGTCCGTTCCCTCACCGATGTATTTCCGTTGTTCTTCTGTATAAGGCGGGTTCCCGTCACGTCCGTTTTCTTCCCAGTACTTCATCCGGAAATCAATCACGTCTTTGGCGGTCAGCTTATTGAGCCGGTTGTTCATTTGCTTTGCAGAAATGCTCGACGAATAATCCAGGGCAAAGTTGTTTTTAACCCCTTTTTTGGTGGTGATAATGACCACTCCATTGGCTCCGTTGGCTCCATAGATTGATGTGGTGGCGGCATCTTTGAGCACTTCTATGGATTCAATGTCATCGGGATTGATCTGGTTTCCCATATTGGTTTGAAATCCGTCCACAACGTATAGCGGCTCGTTGGAATTGCTTATGGATGATGCTCCCCGGATTCTCACACTGATAGCGCCACCCGGTTCGTGATTGTTTTGCTTCACTTCTACACCCGCAGCCCTACCTTTAAGCAGTTGAACCGCATCAGTTACCACGCCGGCTTTTACGTCTTTTGTTTTGATGTTTGAAATTGATCCGGTCAAATCCCGCTTACGTGTAACTCCATAACCTACAACTACCACTTCGTCCAAACTCTTGCTACTGCTTTGTAAAACAACTCGGAGATGTGGTTGGTTTTTGCCGATTACAATTTCTTGTGGGGTAAAGCCTACATAGCTAATTACAAACACTTGCCCGTCCATGGCAGCTAATTTGAAATTTCCACTCATGTCTGTCAATGTACCAAGCGTTGTTCCTTTTATCTGAACAGATGCCCCGATAAGTGGTTCTTCATCCGCACTCATTACGCTGCCGGTAACTTCCTGCAGTTGGGCTACCGCATAAAATGAACTTAGTAAAACGAATAAAAGAATAATGATTTTTTTTCGCATGGTGTATAAATTTTGTATAATTGTTTTTTCATGTTTCTATCGCGGTGTAAAGCCTACTTTATTAAACAATACGTAGTGTTCCCGCGAGCTGTAATCGTCGCCCATAAACTCTAAATTCTCCAGGCTGCAATAAATGCCAAATGGAATTTCTTTACCGTATTCCAATTTTACGCGGTCTATCTCTTTGCCATCCAGTAGCCATACTAATAAATATTGTTGATCTTCTGTCTCTGAAATCGACATGGATAGATCATACCATCGCTCACTCTTGATGGGGTGAATGCTTTGATGCCAGGGGTTGCCCTGCGAAGTGAGATACATAAGCACTTCATCGGCTTTTGCATGGTATTCACTTCGGACATCGGCTTTTCCCTGTCCTATTTCAAAATCTACTTCATGATAGTCATCATAATAGAGAAAAGCACCAATACTTACTTTTTTATGCATCTCCATTTGAGGAATATAGACCCTCCAGTTATAGACTCCCGTTTTATACCTTTGTGTTACGGTTTTTAGTTTTGGGCGTTGACCAGTGCCGGCTTCTGTCCAAAAACGAATATTGCCATCCCGAAATTCATAGAGCGTTTTACCATGAGTAGCCTGCGACGCATCCGTCCAGTTTCTCTTCCAACTTGCAAAATCATACCCTAAGTTCCCGTCCCAATCGGCAGGGTCGGGAGTACCGATAATATTGACCTCTCCGTTTTTCACCACATATCCATTGCTATGAACAACTCCCGTGAATGCGGCTGTCCCGAAGGGTGTCCAAGGCAGATTATTCAAATCGATATTGGAAACTAATTTAAAATATGCAGACAAAAAACCTTTGTTTTTTGCATCTTCGGTCGATAAATAAGCGAATTGCTCGGCTGTTTCTATCCAGTATGGGTCACTTTCGGTTCCACTGCCTTTTTCTATCGGACTTATTTGTCCATTCCACACCGAGGTTTGACTTTGAGAGCTTAAATAATCACTAAAACAAAAAATCAAGATTACTAATGCAATGATTAAGTTTTTATTCATTTTTATATTTTTTATAATAGACAATAGCTGTAATTGACCACCTACTTACAAGAATTTATGCTGAAGTCTTCAGGCTTAGCATAATGTCGGTTAACGCATGTCGATGTGTTTGCTACTTCGGAGTAAAACCCATTTTATTGAACAACACATAGTGCTCTCTGGTGCTGGGAGCATCACCCATAAACTCTAAATTCTCCAGACTACAAAGAATTCCGAAAGGAATCTCTTTGCCGTACTCAAGTTTTACACTGCCCACTTTTGCCCCGTTGACAATCCATTTTACAAAATACTTATGGTCATTCGTTTCTGAAATTGACAACCTTAAATCATGCCATTTCCCGCTTTGTATCGGCTGAATGCTTAGATATTCAGGGTTAAGTTGCGAAGTGATATACATCAGTACTTCATCGTCTTGTGCGTTGACTGCACTTCTCGCTGCAGCTGTACCGGAACCTATTTCAAAGTCCAGTTCATGTTCATCATCATAGTACAGAAAAGCCCCGATACTTACCTGACTATTCATTTCCATAGGCGGTATATATACTCTCCAGTTATACTCTCCTGTTGTATGATCTTGTGTCACAGCTCTTATCTTGGGGCGCTGTCTGGTACCTGATTCTGTCCATATACGAATATTCCCGTCCCGAAAATCGTAGAGAGTTTTCCCATAAGTCAGTTGAGACGCATCTGTCCAGTTTGTTGTCCAACTTGCGTAGTCATACCCTAAGTTTGCATCCCAAGAAATAGGTCCATAATGACCGGATGTATTTATATTTACATTTTTTACCGTATGTCCGTTGCCGTCAAAAACTCCCGTAAAAGCCGGCGCTCCAATGGGTGTCCAAAGCAGATGATTTAAATCAATATCGGTAACCAATTGAAAGTGTGCAGACAAAAAACCATTTGCTTTTGCCTCTTCGGTTGATAAATAGGCTAATTGTTCGGCTGTTTCTATCAGGTATGGGTCACTTGTGGTTCCATTTCCTTTTACTATCTTGCTGATTTGCCCACTCCATACCGAGGTTTTACTTTGAGAACTTAAGTAACCCCCCAAACAGAAAATCAAGATTGCTACGATAAAAAATTTTTTATTCATTTTTAAAATTTGTAGTTGGATAATACACAGCTTTAAATGTGATCAAGATTGAGACAAAAATAGATTATTATTTCTGAAACAATGTATTTAAACGTCCAATAAAAATCAACCTAAATCCGAAACAGGAGTGTTTTTAAACAAAACAGATGATTTAACGATTGTTTTTTATAAATTTGTCCAATCAAATTCGCATCGAAAACACATGTTATACCGGTATCCAATATCATTAGCTGTTTCATTGTTTCTATGCATACTGTCCATACATGCTGCAGAAACCGATTACTATTTTAAACAAATTTCATTGGAGCAAGGGCTTACTCAATCCCGCGTACAAAGCATATTGCGTGATAAGCAAGGAATTATTTGGATTGGGACAAAACACGGATTGAATAGCTTCGACCAATTTGAATTAACCACCTATTTGTATAATAAGAACGAGAAAAACGGACTGCCCGATAACTTTATCCGTTTTATAGCCGAAGATGAGAGTTCACTGATTTATGTCTCTACCAATAAAGGAGTGGTTATCTATGATCGTATCAAGAAAACATTTACGCCAATACTGTATCAAGGAGAACCTTTTCAGGCTTGGTCTTTTTACATGGAGAAAGATAAAATTATTTTTGGCGGCGAGTACAGAATGTTGTATGCATACTACTTTGACTCGGCCAAAGTAGCGCCCTATTTAACCAAGCCCTCACCAATAAAGGAAGACAGAATTTATAATATTTACAAAGGGACGGACAATCGACTGATCTTATCCACAAAAAGAGACGGAATATGGGCACTTAATACTCAAACCAAACAATTTGAGCCATATCCCTTTTTTACACAAAAAGAAATAAATACCATTTTCCTGGATTCAAAAAACCGGCTGTGGATCTCTGTTTACAACAATGGTGTGGTTTGCTTTGATCCGGACGGAAACAAAGTGGTGGAACTTAACACCAAAAACTCCAATCTAAGTAACGATATTGTGTTTGATTTTTTGGAAGTGCAGGACCAAATTTGGCTCGGAACCGATGGCGGCGGAATCAATATTTATGATGTTAACACAGGAAAAACCAGTGTGCTAAAACATGAGCCAGGGGAACCCAATCATCTCCAATACAATTCCACGTATTGCCTCTACAAAGACGCAGACGATAACATCTGGGTAGGAACCATAGTAGGTGGATTGTTGGGGTTAAAAAAAGTTTTTATCAAAACATTCAAAGACGTCTCTTTTAATAATCCCCACGGACTAAGTGAGCGTGCCGTAGTAACCGTTTATCAGGAAGATGACTCGAAACTTTGGATTGGCACCGATGGCGGGGGACTGAATTTATTCCATATTGAGCGTGAGTTGTTCACACATTTCAAGGCAACTGCTGATGACAAAATAACGGCTATTGCTCCATATTCTGAAAATGAATTGTTGCTATCCTGCTTTAACAAAGGGCTTTATCTTTTCAATAAAAAAACAGAACAGATCCGGCCCTTCGATTTAATAAGCCCCCAACAATTAAAAAAAGAATTTTCTTATGGCGATTTAGTAAGCATCTACTCCACAAAAAATGAGCTGTTGATACTCGGGCAACACATCTATTCTATCGACCGGATATCTAAGCAATCAAAAATCATAGATAACCCGAAGCTCAATATCAACCGGAAAGCGGCACTAAGGGTAGTGGGCGAAAAAGCGGGTGAACTTTATCTGTTGGGTATGAGTGATATACTCGTGATCCCTCTCTCCAGAAACAGTTTGCATGTACTTGTGTCAGCGCCCGAAGGGGTAGAATTTACCTCTGCTTGCCGCGATGAAAACGGAAATTTCTGGATAGGAAGTAATGACGGACTTTTTATGTACCATGAAAAAGAGCATCAACTGACCGCTATTCCTACTAATTTGTTTTCCAACATTTCGCAACTGATGCCCGACAAAAAAGGGCGACTGTGGATCGGAGCGCAGAATATGCTGTTTGTCTATATTATTGCCGAACAACGATTTGTCATTTTAGGCGAATCCGATGGTGTGCCGGTCAATGAGCTGGCTTTCAGTCCCTATGCCATGCAAGGTGATTATTTGTTTATAGGCGGAAACATGGGATTGGTAAGAATAAATAACGACATTGTGTTTGATGTGACAGATAATCCGGAATTAAATCTAAGCAGTATTGAATTAGATGGAATTTCAATTTTAGACCGGCTGGAAGGGAACAAAGTAAAAATACCCTGGAATCATTCTTCCGTCAATATCAGAATTATAGTAAAAGAAAAAGACATGTTCCGTAAACATGTTTTCAGGTACAATATATCATCGGCGAGCAATCAACAAATAGAAACATACAGCAATAAACTGTTTCTGGGAAAATTACAGCCCGGGAAACATAATATTTATGTGTCGTGTGATACCCAAAGCGGTGAGTGGTCACCCGCAGAGAATCTGTTGGAAATAGTAGTAGCCATACCCTGGTGGAAAAGTTTTTGGTTTATCTCACTCTTTTCAATTCTTGTGGCAGGTGCCGTATTGTATGCGATAAAAAAGCAACTTCAAAAGAAGGAAGATAAGCTCAAATGGCAATTGAAAGAGCATGAAAACAGGCTGAATGAAGAAAAAATCAAATTTTTAATCAATATAAGCCACGAACTGCGAACACCTCTCACCTTGATTTACACTCCGTTGAAACGGCTGATAGAGAAAAAAGTTGCTCCCGAAAACGCAGAAACCGAATTAAAGAACATTTTCAAACAAACCAAGCAAATGAAGCAAGTGATTGATATGGTACTTGATGTTCGGAAAATGGAGCTCGGCAAGGAAGAGTTGCATTTCTCAAAAGAAAACATGAACCGTTGGCTAACAGAAGTTGCTGATGCATTTGTGCCGGAATTTAACGAAAAAGAGATTAGGGTTAATTTTGATTTAGACGAGTCATTAGGTGAGATAATTTTCGATGAAAATAAAAGCAGCATTGTTTTGTCTAATCTGTTGATGAATGCATTAAAATTCTCTCCCGCAAACTCCACGGTTACTTTACGCTCCCGGCGAAAGGAAGAGCATGTACGAATAGAAGTCTCCGACCAGGGCATGGGACTGGGCGATGTGGATATAAATCAGTTGTTTTCTCGCTTTTACCAAGGTAAACACCATGTAAAAGGGAGCGGTATAGGGCTCTCTTATGCAAAAATGCTGATTGAGATGCAAGGCGGAAGTATATGGGCTGCAAACAATGAAACCGGAGGCGCCACCATTTATTTTGAACTGCCATTGCGAAAAGAAGAAAATATAATCGTAACAAGAAAAGAAGATTTGGACACAGGATCATATGCTTCAACTGATGTAACGGATGCCATCATCCAACCGGATGATAAAGACTTAACACCATATAGCGTGCTGATAGTGGAAGATGAATCAGACTTGCGAACTTTTTTGGAAGATGCTCTGTCCGAGTATTTCGGTAAAGTGTTTTCGGCCGAAGACGGTCTGATAGCGCTTGAAAAAATTAAAAAACACACGCCTGATATTGTTGTAAGCGATGTGATGATGCCCAATATGGATGGTTTTCAACTTTGCAAAACCATCAAAGATGATTTGTCCGTCAGCCACACCCCGGTTATTTTGCTTACGGCACTTAGCAATTCAGAGCATGTGATAACAGGTTACAAATTAGGTGCAGATGCCTATTTACCCAAACCTTTTGAGATGGAACTATTGGTAAGCCTATGTGCCAATCAACTGACGAAAAGGGAAAATATTCGAAAACGGTATCTTCTTGGGCAAGGCATTTCATTGCAAGAATCCACCTTTAGCAATGCCGATGAAAAATTTATGCTCAAACTGAACAAGTTTATCAATGAAAATATGCAGGAGCCTGATTTTGGGATTAAAGAACTTTTAGAAGAAATGGCGATGAGCCGCACTTCGCTTTACGACAAAGTAAAAGAACTTACAGGCTTGGGAGTAAATGACTACATCAACCGAATACGGATAGAGACCGCTTCCCGTCTTTTAATCAATACCGATATGAATATCAATGAAATAAGTGATAAAACCGGATTTAACTACCCACGCCATTTCAGCACCCTGTTCAAAAAAATAAAAGGTATTTCACCTTCTCAATTTAGAGAAGAAAGATGCAGTCAGAGTAGTTAGTTAACAGTTTTCAATGCGCAGTTTTCAGTTAGCAGTAAGCGGTGAGCAGCATTCCCAAACACAAAACCCGCCGTTTCAAGCCGGTCTTTGGGTGTTTAAAAGAGAAGTAAACAGACAACAACAACATTTTCCGGACAAATAAGGAGTTATTTCGGATTATTGCACCATACATTGAAATAGTAATGATGTAATTTTGGGATATATTTTTGATCAACTAATTTTTAAAATTAATTCATTATGAAACGAACATGAACTAAGTTGATTCATTATTCACCAGAGGGAGTGATTAAATTAGTTTATTGAGAGTTCCATACAACAATTAAAAAAAATTAAACACATGAAAACAAAATTACTTTTATTACTTTTTGTGCTGGTAGCAAGCACTTATTCTGTACAATCAGCAACCAGCAAATGGGATGGCACAACCCGCACAGTTTGGGCAGGTGGCGAAGGTACTCAGGAAGACCCTATTTTAATTGAATCAGCGACTAATTTGGCATATATGGCAAGTGGTGCGGCAAGAGAAGGATTTGGGACTTATCTCAATCTCCATTTTAAACTTACCACAGACATTGACTTAAATGATCAGTTATGGACTCCTATTGACATTTTTATTGGAAATTTTGATGGAAACGGACACAAAATCAAGGGGCTTAAAATGATAGGAACAGATGATGAAGGTACCGGATTGTTTAGGCAAGTAAACGGCTCCGGTACAGTTAAAAATTTAGGTATTGAGAGTGGTAATATCGATGGGTTGAAGTTTGTTGGAGGTATCGCAGGTTCAGTTAATGAGGGCGGAACTATAGATAAATGTTATAATAAAGCTACAATCACCGGTACGCAAATGGTCGGAGGAATTGTAGGACAATTATCCGGAGGTACCGTGTCCAACAGCTACAATAAGGGTACAATTACCGGAAATGCATCTGTTGGTGGAGTAGTAGGAAGATATTTTTGGCAAGTATGCAGCCTCTCTAATAGTTACAATGCAGGTGTAATTGTCGGAAATCCCGCTATTGGATATGTGGGTTCGGTTGTCGGAACTTTTGCAGACGCACTCAAACCTGCGTCAGTCGTTTCTAACAATTATTACGATTTTGATGTGAATTACGACAGTAGTTTGCTGGGAATAGGTGTAGAAGGAAATCCGACAGGGGTAGATGTTTTCAACTCACCCGGTTCTACTGAGGATGGAGTACCACCAAAGACTGTAAGTGTAACCCAAAGGTCAACATCGCAGATGAAATCAACTGATATGATTACGGACTTAGGAAGCGCGTATGAATCAGACAGTAAAAATATAAATGGTGGTTATCCTGTATTGACTTGGGAAAATCTACCCCCTACCGGGTTAGTCTACAACAAATTTGTTGATTTTCAAATTACTAAAGTAAATAATGGAATATCCATATCTGCTGATGATTTTGAGCATATTACATTGTCTGTTTACAGCATTACAGGGGTAGAAATCATCACTAAAAGCCTTAAAAATGCTGAATACATTCGTTTGACATCGGGAATATATATCATAAAACTTACCCGTGGGTCTCAAAAATTTGTTCAGAAAATACAAGTTTTTTAAAAACCTACGCTTAGTTTTATTTTCGGATAAATCAGGACAAATTTCGTATGATTGAATAACATATCTAAAAAGAATGATATATATATTTGTGATGTCAATTAACTCTCTAAGTTTAATTTTAAAAATTATTATTTATGAAAACAAAATTACTACTATTATGTTTTGTGCTGGTAGCAAGTACATTTTATGTGAAATCAGCAACCAGCGATTGGGATGGAATAACTCGCACAGTATGGGCAGGTGGCGAAGGCACTGCAGCAGACCCTGTTTTAATTGAATCAGCAGCTAACTTAGCATATATGGCAAGTGATGAAGCAAGAACCGGATTTGGAACTTATCTTAATAAGTATTTTAAACTCACCACAGACATTGATTTAAAAAATCACGCTTGGACACCAATTTATGTTTTTATCGGAAATTTTGATGGAAACGGACACAAAATCATGGGGCTTAATGTTACCGCGGCAGATGATAACGGAACAGGATTATTTAAGCAAGTAAACGGTACCGGTACAGTTAAAAATTTAGGTATTGAGAGTGGTAGTGTAAGCGGAGGTACAACTTACGAATTTGTTGGAAGTATCGCAGGTTCAGTTAATGAGGGTGGAACTATCGATAAATGCTATAATAAAGCCACAATTTCCGGCAAATCTTACGTAGGAGGTATTGTGGGACAATTATCCGGTGGTACCGTATCCAATTGTTATAATAGGGGTGCAATTACAGGAACAACTGCTTCCGTTGGTGGAGTAGTAGGAAGGTATTTTTGGCAACTATGCAATCTCTCTAATAGTTACAATGCAGGCTCAATTGTTGGCAATACTACTGTAGGATTTGTGGGTTCGGTTGTGGGTGCTTTTCCTGATGCACTCAACGCTTCTTCAGTTGTTTCTAATAATTACTATGATTTCGATGTCAATAGTGGCTCAGGGTTCTTGGGAATAGGGAAGGAAGAGAGTGCTTACGGAGTAGATTCTTATACTGACACCAATAATAAAACCGTATCAGTTACCCAGAAAACAACTGCCGGTATGAAAGCAGCTGCTGTTGAATTAGGAGATGCTTATGAATCAGACAGTAAAAATATAAATGGAGGCTATCCTATTTTGACTTGGGAGAACACAATTGTTAGTGGGCTAACTGGTGACGAAGGGCTTGACTTTCAAATTAGTAAAGTAAATCATGGAATTTCTGTCTCGTCAGATAAGTTTGAGCATATCTCTATCTCTATTTACACCATGACAGGGGTGGAAATCATCAATAAAAGCCTTAAAAATGCTGAACACATTCGTTTGAACCCGGGACTGTATATCGTAAAACTTACCAATGGGTCTCAAAAGTTTGTTGAGAAAATTCAAGTTTTCTAAAAGGGTATTCTCCTGAAAAGGGATATTTATTAATTAACTAAAACTAAGCCAACTGAGTCATTATGAGATAGTTGGCTTGATTATGTTTAAATTTAACGAATTTCCTGAACGTGAAAGTGCTTTAAATAACCCCCAACGCCCTTGCTGCCTTTGCGATTTTTTCTACAGACTCATCAATCTGCTCGAAGGTATGCGTCGCCATCAAGGAATAACGAATCAAAGTATCTTCAGAGCGGACTGCCGGCGATACTACCGGGTTGATGAATACTCCATCATTCATCAACATTGTCGTCAGCATAAACGTTTTGGTATTATCACGTACATACAAAGGAATAATAGGTGTTTCCGAAAATCCCGTATCAAATCCCAGTTGAACGAATTGAGATTTTGCCCGCTCGGTATTTTCCCAAAGCTTCTTCTGTCGCCAGGTTTCTTCTTTCATGACGTTAAGTGCCTCTATCACACAGGCTGTAGAAGCAGGAGTGATGGATGCACTGAATATCAGCGTTCGTGAATGGTGTTTTAAAAAATTGATGATATTTTCATCTGCGGCTATAAATCCGCCGATGGTACCCAAGGATTTGCTGAAGGTACCCATGATCAGGTCTACATCTTCGATAACATTGAAATGTTCGCATACACCTGCTCCTGTTTTACCAAAAACACCAAGGGAGTGAGCTTCGTCCACCATAATGGAAGCATTGTATTTTTTCGACAAAGCTACTATTTCAGGCAGTTTTACAACATCTCCTTCCATACTGAAAACTCCATCCACAACAATAACTTTTGTCTTTTCCGGTTCGCACTTCTTGAGCAAGCGTTCCAAATCCTCCATGTTGTTATGTCTGAATTTCAGTTGCTTCGAAAAGGATAATCTTTTCCCTTCGATGATGGAAGCGTGATCGGAATCATCAAAAATCAGATAGTCTTCACGACCTGTGAGACAAGGAATCACACCGGCATTAACGGAAAAGCCCGTGGCATAAACCAAAGTGGCTTCTTTTCCGACTAATTGAGCCAGCCGATGTTCCAACTCTATGTGAATGTCTAAAGTTCCGTTTAAAAACCGCGATCCGGCACAACCGGTACCGTATTTTTCAATGGCTTTAATGGATGCCTCTTTTAAACGTGGATGGTTGGTAAGTCCCAAATAACTGTTGGACCCAAACATTAAAACCGGTTTTCCGTTGATGCTTACTACTGTGTCCTGATCAGACTCAATAGGGCGGAAATAGGGATAAACGCCTTGAGCCATAGCCTGTTGAGGAGCATCGTATTGCCCCAGTATTCTACTTAATTGACTCATAATATCAATGAGAAATTAAAATTCAACCGCAAAGATACTGCTTTTTTCTTGAAAAGGTAATTTCTGTAATTAGACTAATATTAACCGATCTTGTATTTATCAATTTGATCTATTTCAAAGTTTTTAATGAAAGTAGCGTGTTTCCTGACTTCTACTTCAGCAAATTTTTGATATATCTCGGCTGATTTGCGGAACATGTCATCGCGGCTGGCATCGATGATGAGCAGGTAGGTCATGATGATATGACCGGCCATTTCAACCAAACGGCGCGCTTGAAAATCAGTATATTCAGGATTCTGAGCATCCAATACCCTGTTTGTTGCTGTTTCAAACAAATTGGTCATGGTAATCAACTTCTTCCGCAAGGAATGAAATTCCGGATTAATAGGTTGAGCCTCGTAATATCTGATTTGTTTGAGGTAGTTGCCGGTGGTGACGTGGCGGATGGCTGCTACTGTCTGTAACTGAGAAGTTCCCTCATAAATAGTCAGAATACGGGCATCACGATAGATGCGTTCGCAGGCATAGTCTTTCATGAAACCCGAACCACCATGTATCTGTATGCTGTCGTAGGCATTTTGGTTGGCATATTCACTGGAAAACATTTTCAGAACCGGCGTAAATGCATCTGCCAGCTTTTGGTATTCCTTATAATCAGTACGTTCTTCCGGTGTCAGCTTACGGGTTGCTTCAATGGCTTCATACGCTTTGTACACATCCACGAAACGGGAGGTTTCATACAATAAAGCACGGGAAGCATCTAATTTAGCCTTTATCAATGACAGCATTTCATATACAGCCGGAAATTCGATGATCGCTTTACCGAACTGCTTCCTGTCTTTGGCATATGCCAAGGCTTCATCATAGGCAGCTTGCGAAACACCAACCGATTGTCCGCCAACACCCAAACGTGCCCCATTCATCAGTGACATAACGTATTTGATAAGCCCCAATCTCCGTGTCCCAACCAATTTTGCAGGTGTGTTGGTAAACACCAATTCGCAGGTGGGCGAACCTTTGATGCCTAATTTGTTTTCGATGCGACGCACCTTGATGGTATGATCAAAATTATTGTCTGCTACAAAATATGATAAGCCTCTTCCGTCGGTAGAACCTTCTTCCGAACGAGCCAACACCAGTTTGATATGTGCATCACCGTTGGTGATAAAGCGCTTCACGCCATTCAAATACCATATGTCTTCACGCTCATCGTAGGTGGCCTTGAGCCGTACAGCCTGCAAGTCAGAACCCGCATCAGGCTCGGTCAAGTCCATGGAGCAAGTTTCGCCCTGACAAACGCGCGGCAGAAATTCAGCTTTGATATCTTCATCGGCAAATTCATTGATGGTTTCGGCACAATCCTGCAAGCCCCAAATATTGGCAAAACCGGCATCGGCGCGCGATACCATTTCTCCGGCCATCACATAAGGTATAATGGGGAAGTTCAATCCGCCATACTTGCGTGGCAATGATATTCCATATAAACCGGCCTGTGTTAAAGCCTCATGATTTTCTTGCGTTCCCCGGGCATATTGCACCCGATTGTTGATTACCTGCGGTCCTTCCTGATCTATGCTTTCGGCATTGGGAGCGATGATATCATGACAGATTTCTCCGATGATTTCCAACACCCGTTCATAATTGTCAATGGCATCCTCAAAATCACGAGGCGCATGATCATACGCATCTTTTTCACTAAAGTTTTGTTCCTTTAAGGTAACTATCTTCTGCATCAAAGGATGCGAAAGCTGGAATTTTAATGCAGGGTTGTTGTTGTAGTAGTTCATATTTTTGGGTTTAATATTTTTATTTTTTTTGAAGTTAAGGAAGTTAGGGAAGTTAAAGAAGTTAGGGAAGTTAAAGAAGTTAGGGGGTTAGGTGCGAATATCAGAGAGGAGTTTCTCGCAGTACTTATTAAGAGATTTGCTTGTTTTTAAAAGTTGATTCATCTGGGTTTCAAATGTTTTATCATTAATATAAAGTAAATCTTTTGACAAGATCATATAATATCTACATTCTTCCAAACTCGCTTGTGCAACATTGAAAAAGCGAAGTTTTTCATTTTTACTTAATCTTTTATATCCTTCAGCTATATTAGCGGGAATAGATACAACAGCCCTCCTAAATTGATTTGTAAGACAGAAAAGCTCACTTTTAGGATATGTAGATGTAACTTTATACGTCTGCAAAACAAGTTCATGAGCTAACTTCCACATATTTAAATTTGTAAACGAACAGGTTTTCTCCATAATTTATAGTTTTTTAAATTTCTAACTTCTAACTTCTAACTTCTCTAACTTCCCTAACTTCCCTAACTTCCCTAACTTCCCTAACTTCTTAAATACATATTCACTTCGAATTCCTCCTATAAAACTTAATCATCTTCGGCACCACCTCCGCCACATCGCCGGTAATCACATAGTCGGCAATGGCGTTGATGGGTGCCTGGGGATCATTATTGATGGCAATGATCATGGCACTTTCCTGCATGCCGGCGATGTGCTGTATCTGACCGGAGATGCCGCAGGCAATGTACAGTTTTGGTCGAACGGTAGTGCCGGTCTGCCCAATTTGACGGGCATGTTCTGAGAATCCTGCATCCACAGCGGCACGTGAAGCACCTACTTCACCACCTAACACACGAGCTAAATCAAACAACATATTGAAGTTTTCGGCACTGCCCATGCCGTAGCCGCCTGCTACAATGATGGGAGAAGCTTTGAGATTAATCTTGGATTTCTCCATGTGACGCTCAATCACCCCAATCACAAAATCAGCATCATCAACATATTTGGATACGTCCAACCGAATGGTCTTTCCTTTGTAATTTTTATCGCGTATTTCTTTTTTCATAACCCCTTCACGTACCGTTGCCATTTGAGGGCGACAGTCAGGATTAACAATGGTTGCCACGATATTACCTCCAAAGGCAGGACGAATTTGATACAACAAATCCTCATAAACCTTTTTTTCTTTTTTATCTTCATAGGTACCGATTTCCAAAGCCGTACAATCGGCAGTCAAGCCGCTAAACAGCGCCGACGAAACCCGCGGGCCCAAGTCCCTGCCTACGGAAGTTGCGCCCATCAATGCAATTTGTGGCTTTTCTTCTTTAAAAAGATTCACGAGTACGGAAGTATGCGGTAGCGTGGTATAAGGCGATAAGCGCTCGTCATCAGCCAGATACAAAGTATCTACTCCATATGGAAACACTTGTTCCCCTATTTTTTCAAGTTGATAACCTATAGCAACAGCTTCTAATTTGCATTGTTGTTTATCGGCTAAGGTACGCCCCTTAGTTAGCAACTCTAAGCTTACATCTGCAACCACGCCTTCTTCAATTTCAAGATATACAAAGATGTTACCTCCAAGCTCTTTCGAAGAAATGGATGTAAGATTTTCTGCGTTATTATTAGTATCTTTACTCATAAATTCGTGTTTATTGATTTTAATTAATTTACATTTTTGGACTGTCTTAAAGCAAATATTCAACTATTTCGGAACACAGAGCACGGAACACGGACTCAAAACTCAGAACTCAGAACTCAGAACTCAAAACTCAAAACTCAAAACTCGCACCTCGCACCTCGTACCCCGGAACTCGAAACTCGAAAACAGTTGGACGCTTATAAGACACCGTTTACCCTATGGTGTGATTGGTAATCAACTCCTTGATCAAATCTTCTATCTCATTATCAGCAGGTGTAAGACGCTTACTTTCCTTAGCTGTAAATACCACGCTCTCAATTTGTTTTACTTTGGTAGGAGAACCTGCAAGTCCCAACCATTGTGGTTCGTGCTCGATATCGGAAGCACCCCATTCCGGAATGTCGAGATAGGGATGCGTTTCAAAAAGCTCTGTGTAATCTGTAGAAGAGGCCTGACGTTCACTGACCGTTTTGGCGTTCTTATATTTCAAAGTAAGTTTGGCATGGCGGGGTCGGCAACCGGCAGCAGAGCCATTGACAGTAATTAATATAGGTAAAGGACCTTTTACGGTTTCAATCCCTTTTTCCAACCTTCTTTTTACCGTTACTTCAGATTCGGAGATATGAAGAATTTCTTCAGCATAAGTAATCTGAGGCAAGCCTAATTTCTCGGCAACTTGTGGTCCAACTTGTGCTGTGTCGCCGTCAATTGCCTGGCGACCGCAAAGGATCAGATCCACTTTGCCGATTTTACGAATGGCAGCAGCAAGGGCATAAGAGGTTGCTAAGGTGTCGGAACCGGCAAATTCACGTCCGCTGAGCAAATAACCGCCGTCTGCACCGCGGTACATACTTTCACGAATGATTTCGGCTGCACGTACGGGACCCATGGTCAATACATGCACCTGGGTACCTTCAAATTTAGTTTTGATGCGCAGTGCCTGTTCCAGTGCATTCAAATCTTCCGGATTATAAATAGCAGGCAAAGCAGCACGGTTAACAGTACCGTCAGCTTTCATAGCATCCTTTCCGACGTTGCGTGTATCAGGCACCTGCTTGGCAAGTACAATAATGTTTAAACTCATTTTGTGTAATATTTTGTATAGTAGTTTTTTAGTTGAAATATTTGTTTTGTCATTTATAAAAAATGTTTTTTATAAATCCTTGCAAAAATAACGGTTTTATCGAACAAGCAATAAAAACAAGTGTAAATTTTAACAAAATGAAAGCGATAATAGCAAATAACAAAGACTTATTCATGTTATTCGAGTGCGGATGCCGGTAGATGTAAAAAAAGCGAGACCTTTTGCAAAGTCTCGCCCTATAGCAGGCATTAGTTCTTTTAAGGCGTAAAAAAGATTGTGTTGTTTAGTTAACACTTGCAAAGAAAGACTGAATTTATCTTCAAAACAACTCAAAAAATATGTTTTATAACAGTTTTAGTGACTTGATATCCAAATTTTGTTCTTTCACCTAAAAATTTGCTAATAAAATAATTCTACAAAAAGCAGTATCTTTGTTCGATGAATAATTTTGCAATGATAAGGAATATTTCTGTATTACTATGCATCATCCTGATGTATGCCTGTAGAAATTCAGCTCAATCTGCTGCGTCAAATGAATCGGCGACAACAGTGCCCGTGTTTTCGTCCGATTCGGCTTATGGGTACATCCAAAAGCAGGTGGATTTTGGTCCCAGGGTGCCGAATACTGCCGCCCATCGTCATTGTGCCGATTATTTGGTAACTGCTTTACAGAGATTTGGTGCGACTCTTATCAATCAAAAGGTAAAATTGACCGCTTTTAACGGAGATAAATTGGATGCTCACAATATTATTGCATCTTTTTCCCCTGAAAAAACGAATAGGATTTTACTTTTTGCGCATTGGGATACCCGCCCTTGGTCTGATCATGATCCGGATCCGAAAAATTTTCACCGGGCTGTATTGGGTGCGAATGACGGAGCCAGCGGGGTCGGTGTATTATTGGAAATAGCCCGCCAGATCAGTCTTGATCCTCCTCAGGTAGGTGTTGATATCATATTTTTTGATGCAGAAGATTATGGTGCACCGGAAAATCATCATACCTATGTGGCTGATTCCTGGTGTCTCGGATCTCAATATTGGGCAAAGAACCTCCATGTAAAACCTTACAATCCTAAATATGGAATTTTGTTGGATATGGTGGGAGCGAAAGATGCCAAATTTTACCGAGAACAGATATCCGACAGCTATGCCCGCTTTTTAGTGGATAAGATCTGGAATACCGCCCAAAACTTGGGTTTTGATAAGTATTTCATCAATGCCGCAGGAGGTATCATTACCGATGACCATCTGTACGTCAATCAAATAGCCGGTGTTCCCAGTGCTAATATTATTCAATATGATCCGCGTTCTGCTCACGGCTTTGGAGATTATTGGCATACAGTCAATGACGACATGAGGAATATCAGCAAAGAAACGCTGTTCGCAGTCGGTACAACCCTATTGCACGTAATTTATAATGAGTAAGATGAAAGTGTGATGAAACAGCCATTTGAGAAAATTCTCAAACATAAGGAAATGATTAATGGCGTGTTCCATGTGACCTTAGTGTAAAAAATAAAAAATAAACACATGAAATATAAGAAGATAGCCATAAAAATCGGAAGCAATGTCCTGACTAAAGCTGATGGTACCATCGACACTGATAGTTTGTCGAATTTGGTAGACCAGATTGCAGCACTATATAATAAAGGAATTGAGATTGTTTTGATTTCTTCCGGTGCCGTAGCTTCCGGTAGAAGTATATTAAATGTATCCAAAAAGATGGATGTGGTGGATCAGCGGCAGCTCTTTTCGGCTGTTGGTCAGGCAAGGCTGATCAATCATTACTGGGATATGTTCAAGAAACATGGCATTACGGTCGGGCAGGTCTTGACGATGAAAGAAAATTTCAGCAGTCGCCGGCATTATTTAAACCAGCGTAATTGCATGCGGGTAATGCTTGACAATCAGGTGCTCCCTATTGTAAATGAAAATGATACGGTATCCATTTCGGAGCTGATGTTTACTGATAATGATGAATTGTCGGGTTTGATCGCCTCCATGATGGGCATGGAAGCGCTTATTATATTGAGCAATATAGATGGTATTTATAATGGATCTCCCGATGATCCGGAGTCTGAAGTGATCAGGAAAATTTATAAAAAAGATAATATTGCAGAGTTTATTCAGACTTCCAAATCGGCATTCGGGCGGGGAGGTATGACTACCAAAGCTGCCATTGCCCGAAAAATTGCAGACGAAGGCATTGAGGTTTATATTGCCAACGGCAAACAAAAAAACATCCTGACTCGTTTGATGGATAAAAAGGACGATGTGGTTTGTACCCACTTTGTCGCTTCGAAGGATTCCGTCTCTTCTGTGAAAAAATGGATTGCACACAGTGAGGATTTTGTAAAGGGAAAAATTTCTGTAAATGCCAATGCTGCAAAGGCTCTGATGGGAGATAAAGCCGTTAGTTTGCTTCCCGTGGGGGTAACTTCAATTACAGGGGAATTTGAAAAAGATGATATAGTAAAAATTGTGGATGAGAAAGGAAAAAACTTAGGCATAGGCAAGGTGCAGTATAACAGTTCCAAAGCCCGCGAATTGATTGGGTTGAAGAATCAAAAGCCCATTGTTCATTATGATTATTTGTATTTGGAATAATCATCATTGTTGCTTTCGATGTTCCGAGTTCTGAGTTCTGAGTTTTGAGTTCTGAGTCCGTGTTCTGTGCTCTGTGTTCTGTGCTCTGTGTTCTGAGATGATTGAATATTTGTTTCGAGACAGCCCCGAGATATTAATGTAATATGTGTAAATCAAGATTCCTATGCAATTTCATAGGCTTCAAAATTTAAAATTATGAGTTGGAAATTAAACGCATTGCATGCTTCACGTACTTTAAATTTGGTGGATGACAGCACCATCAATCCAGTGTTAAATGAAATAGCGCAAGAAGCCATTGCGCAGTCTGAGCATATCCTGTATGAAAATGCGAAAGATCTGGCACTGATGGATCCGTCAAATCCCTTGTATGATCGGCTGCTTTTAACCAAAGAACGCATTGAGGGCATCGCTTCCGACATACGCAATGTGGCGACATTGCCTTCTCCGCTTGGAAAAGTTTTGATGGAAACCAAGCGTCCCAATGGCATGAGAATTTCCAAAGTCAGTGTGCCCTTTGGAGTGATAGGCATCATTTATGAAGCCCGCCCCAATGTTAGTTTTGACGTGTTTTCTTTGTGTTTTAAATCCGGAAATGCCTGTGTGTTAAAGGGTGGTACCGACGCCCATCATTCCAATACAGCCATTGTTACATTGATACAATCTGTATTGAAAAAACACGGTTTAGATCACAATATTGTAACTTTATTACCTGCCGGGAGAGGAGCCACAGCTGATTTGATGGATGCAGTCGGCTATGTGGATCTGATCATTCCGCGTGGCGGAAAGGGATTGATTGATTATGTGCGTAATCATTCAAAAATTCCTGTTATCGAAACCGGTGCGGGCATCTGTCATACCTATTTTGATGCGTATGCTGATATAGAAAAGGGCAAGTCTGTTATTTTTAATGCTAAGACGAGGAGAGTCAGCGTTTGCAATGCCTTGGATTGCCTGGTGATCCATCAGGACAGATTGTCTGATCTACCTGTTTTGTGTGAGCAACTGGCTGACAAGAAAGTGATTATTTATGCTGATGAACCGGCTTATCAGGTGTTGCATGGCAAATATCCCTTTTTGGAACGGGCACAAGCTTCAAGTTACGGCACCGAATTTTTAGATTATAAAATGTCGGTAAAAACAGTTTCGTCCATTGAGGGAGCCATAGAACATATTTCGCTGCATAGTTCCAAACACAGCGAATGCATCATCAGTGAAAATGAGCAAAATATCGCGCTTTTTGATAAAATGGTGGATGCTGCTTGTGTTTATACCAATGTTTCGACAGCCTTTACCGATGGGGCACAATTTGGATTGGGAGCCGAAATCGGTATCAGTACGCAAAAAATGCATGCCCGTGGTCCCATGGCATTGGAGGAGCTTTGTTCTTACAAGTGGATCATTAAAGGAGAAGGTCAGGTCCGTCCGAAATAACGAAACTTCCGGCGGTGTTTTATAAGTGCCCAACTGCTGCACTTCGAGTTCCGAGTTTCGAGTTCCGAGTTTTGAGTTCTGAGTTTTGAGTTCTGAGTTTTGAGTTCTGAGTTTTGAGTTCTGAGTTTTGAGTTCTGAGTTCTGAGTTTTGAGTTTTGAGTCCGTGTTCTGTATTCTGTGTTCTGTGTTCTGAAATGGTTGAATACTTGTTTTGAGACAGCCCCATTTAAAATATTTTACAAAAATTTTGCACACGTAAAATAATTTGTTTTCCTTTGTGCCTGAGAATCATGCGTAAATCAGTCGCATAGGTTATAGCGGACTCCTCTCCTTTTAGGCGGCAGGCTTTGTCTTAACCCAACACTTTTGTTTATGCTGTTCTTAAAAGGTTTATTTTATTCATTTTTTTATTTTTTTTCTATGAACATTTACGTAGGTAACTTAAGTTACAGGGTTCGTGAAAATGATTTGCAAGGAGTTATGGCCGAATATGGTGAAGTAACTTCATGCAAAATAATCAGGGACCGTGAAACAAACAAATCGAAAGGTTTTGCTTTCGTTGAGATGGATGATGCAGGAGCTGAAAAAGCCATTGCAGAATTAAACGGGGCAGAATTGGACGGTCGTGCCATGGTAGTTAAAGAGGCTAAACCTAAAGCTTAACACCCTGTCAGATTAGAAATTAAACTTCTGTTGTCTTCTTGATGACAGGAGTTTTTTTAATTATAACAACATTATCTGTCACATGAGAATTAAAGGTGCTTTTAGTCATGCCAAAACAGGATCAAGAATTATTCAGCTAACAGTTGTTGCTTTGTTTTTTATGCTGATTTTTTCCTTGCTGTCAATATGGATTACCAAGGGAAATTTTTCCGATATCAAAGCCTTAAAGTTAGCTCAGTTTTTTCAGTCATTGGGGTTGTTTGTCATACCGCCTTTTATTTTGGCTTACCTCTGGAGTAAACAACCATTGGCTTATCTTCGGATAAACCGCAATCCTTCAGGGGAATATGTCCTGTTTGCCGTCATCATCATGTTGGTTGCTATTCCCGCCATTAACCTGTTGGGTGAGTTGAATCACGCGATCCCGTTTCCCGACTCTCTTTCCTGGTTGGAGAATTATTTAATTGATATGGAAAAAAGGGCGGAAGATTTAACAATCAGGATGTTGAATGTGGACAGTGTAGGAGGGTTGTTGGTAAATATCGGATTGATAGCCATCATACCGGCAGTCGGTGAAGAACTCTTTTTCAGGGGGATTATTCAGCAGGTATTACAAACAAATCTTAAATCACATGCGGCAGTTTGGATTACAGCCATCATCTTCAGCACCATTCATTTTCAGTTTTATGGCTTTATTCCCCGCATGCTGATGGGTGCTTTTTTGGGGTATTTGCTGGTGTGGACCAAAAACATGTGGGTCCCCATCATAGCACATTTCGCCAACAATGCCGTTGCTGTACTCTTTTATTATTTCAAAGGAGAAGGAAGCACTTTTGATATTGATAATATCGGTAAATCAGACACTTATCTGATTGGAATAGTGAGTTTGATTGCAGTGTTGTTGTTGATATATTTATTCAGAAAGAGACAAATATAATCCCAAGGCGTTGCCGTTGGGCTGAAAAATGTTGGCGGTGTCTCATAAGTGCTCAACTGCTGCGTTGCTTTCGATATTCAGGCTCAGTCACATACTTCAGTATGCTCCTTCGCCCTCAATCTCAGCGCCTTGCATTTGAACACTTCTAAGACACCTTGCGGGTTTTTGGTTAAATATTTACTTTTGAGACAGCCCCGCAGCGTTCCGATATTTTCAATTATCTACGCCCTGAAAGGGCAAAATTTGTCAGCCCAGAGCAACGCTCTGGGTTAATGATGGCCCCAAAATACATGCGCCCTGAAGGGGCAACATATGCCTGCTTGAAAATTTCAATTGAATAAATACCGCCAAAAAAAAGCAAGACTGAATTTATATCAATCTTGCTCTAAAGGCGGAAGTCAGTTTACAAAGAAAGCAACACCAACAAAGAAACCCGTTATTATTTTGGCAATTACGAAGAAAAAACAAATCATATTACCGGTATTACCGAAAAAATCCACTACCTTAGCGGAGCAATTTATATTGAACGCAGTAACGGTACTAACAGTTTGTATTATACTTATACCGATTACCTGGGTTCATTGATTGCATTGACCAACGAATCAGGGACAGTCGTAGAGCGCTACGCTTATGATCCCTGGGGAGCACGGCGAAACCCGACCAACTGGACACAAACGGATAATCGTACTACCTGGATTGTCAACCGTGGTTACACCATGCACGAGCATCTGGATGCTTTCAGTATTATCAATATGAACGGACGGGTTTACGACCCGCTGACGGCACAATTCTTCTCACCCGACCCGTTTGTGCAGGCACCGGGGAATTGGCTGAATTTTAATCGGTATAGCTATTGTTTAAATAACCCATTCAGATACACAGATCCAACAGGATACGTTTTTGGTATAGATGATGCTGTTATTATAGCATTAACCATTGTAGGTGCTTACTTAGGTGGCGTTAGTACAAACAAAGGAGAATTAAACCCTCTACATTGGGATTATAAAAATCCTGGTACGTATTTCGGAATTGCCGTTGGAGCTTTCTTTGGCTATGTTGGTGGTTATTGGTTATTTAACCCAGACGCACTAAGCGTCAGTTTTGGCATATCTCTTAATAGTCAATGGGGAAGTGCTGCAATAGGAGTTAGTGGTATAAGTACAACTGGTGGCATGTCAAATTGGAATTTTCATTGGTCAACATCTGCTGGTGGAGGTGGAACAATTCCTATAGGAGAAAGAAAACCGATTGAAATCCCGATACCGGAAAAACCTAAAGGAGATAGTCGTTTTTTCCAAGGAAATTACTACGAAGCATCTCAACTTCTTAGCCATGTTTCCAGACAAGATGGAGTTGAAAGAATGATGTATGAAACTGATAGGGGCTATTATTTTGAAGAACCAAACGGTTATTTATTTAATGATTTAAGTAATGTTGTAGGCATGAATACAAAAAATACTTTTTGGGGAATAAGGGAGGATGGAGGAGCTATATATTACGTTCAAAGTACTATTAATGGGACATACCCATTTTCGATAGAACAACACAACCAATATTTATATTTAGTTTTAGGTATGGGGGAAAGATTTAATATATATGGTGTATACCATACTCATCCTGGAAATACAATGTTATCCTTGGATGACGCATTTCAAAACATGAATGGAATTTGTGTTAAAGCAATTGGCTGGGATGGCTATAGTAGAGGTTCATATTTTGACAACAACACATATTACATTCCCGAAATTCTTGTAAAACCATGATGAAACGTAGTGCTATATTCATATTGTGTGGAGTGTTTTCTATTTATCAGATGTATTCCCAATATAATGATTCAATATTCTTATTTGGCTGTGAAGACAATTGGGATAATGTTGAAGAATATAAACATATCATCGCAAAAAAAATAGGATCAATTTTATCTAATGATACGTCTTATTCAAAAAACAAAACTCATAGGATTATTTTAAATTTTTCAATTGATGAGGAAGGATATATAAAAGATTTTAAATTTAAAGAAAATAGCGGCATTAATGAGAGAATAGACAGCATCATTACTGATGATATGATTAATTTTAAGTTTAAAGATGCTGCTGTATATAATCCTTGTTCACAAAAAAAATATTTAATAAATTTTACTTTCCCGATAACTATTGTTAGCAAAAAACAGTGAATGCAGAACTTATCAGTCGTGGGTAAACATGTTCATGGAATATATATTCTACTTTACACAGTAAGTTATGGTTTCGCAATTATTAACAATAAAATTAAAATATACCCAATAACTATTATAAGACAACCTTCAGATTTTCATTTAAATTCATTTTAATAAAAAAAGTTATGTGGGTAATTTTATACATAATGATAAATATCATACCAATTCAGGCAGAAAGGAATGATAGCATTCTTATTAAGCACATAGGTATAAGTGACAAACCAATACAAACTGTAGTTATTGTTGAAGGCGTGATATGTAACTCTGAAATCAGATTCTTTTGTGATGAACAAGAGAATTTTGAAATAGCAAAAAGAATCTCTGTTACTTCTGAAACTTTTACTTCTATAAGAAACATTTTGATTGAATTTGATAATAAAGAGAATAACTTCAATGAACATGATCCACTTAAATTTGGTAGTTTTATGTTTACTATAAATAGGATACAATAATTTATCATGTCCTAAAAAAAGTTTACATATATTGTCATAATAGATGACCAGCGACGGAAGTCAATTTACAAAGAAAACAACACCAACAAAGAAACCCGTTATTATCTTGGCAACTACGAAGAAAAAACAAATCATATTACCGGTATTACCGAAAAAATCCACTACCTTAGCGGCGGAGCTATATACATTCTTAGCTTTTCCCCCTCGGGGGAGCCGGAGGGGGCTGTGTATTCAATTTGGTTGGGGGGTATTTAATGTCATGGACTCTACAATACTAATTGAAGAATATGTTGCAAGCTCCTTTAACAAAAAACTTACAGCCATATTTTCCGGTAAGATACTGAATGATACTACTTTTACATTAAAGGAGCGGTATAAATTGGACCAAAATGGTGATAAATATAATGTTTATAAATCTGACGCTACTTATTATTTTAGACAATACTCTTCTAAGCCTGATAGTACCAATAGATATGTAAAGTAGGGATGGAATTTGGATATGGGGCATTGCCCCAAATCCCACTTCATTTTTTTGTCTTGATACAAAAAAACGAAGCAAAAAAAATCAAGACTGCGCCCGCTTCGCTCGAAAAAGTCGCTATGTGAACTTCGTAGAAGTTCCACGTGCATAACCCCCAATTTTAATTGGGGGCAATTGAACCCACGACTACCTAAACGCTGTAGGCGTTTAACAATTTGGGTTTAGGGAAACTCTTACAGAGTTTTATTTACCATTCTCGACCTTTCCACCCCGGATGAATCCGGGGGTTATTCACGTGTTTGTCCTACGGACAATTTTGATAGTTTTACGCTGTTCTCACTTATTTTTCGGCTCACCGGACGAGGTCGGTTTGCATGCCGCAGCATGACCCCAGAACTCGGACCCCGCACCCCGGACCCCGCGAACTCAAAAATAACGTGGTTACTGAGCAAAGTCGAAGTGTAGCAGTTGGGCACTTATGAGATACCGCCGTGGATACTATTTCCGCCTCCAGTCTCCCCCTTGGGGGAGATTTAGAGGGGGCTGTTTATACTCCTTCTCTCCCGCACAATCATCAGCGCCTCCTCCCTAATTCCATCCGGCAGCAAGATATTCCGTAATTGCAAACTACGCAGCCATCCCGCTACATCACTCTCCTTTAGGGTATAAAACACATAGGCAATCCGGTCTCGTTGCTCTTCCGTATAAGTTGCAGGACTGATCCCTGCAAGCTCATCAAGCTCTTCATCATCATAATAAACGATTTCAAAGTCGGAACTTATCAAGGAATTACGTTCGCAGACCTCGTGTGCGCCACAGCACTCGCTGTCAGTATCAACATTTACTTTTACCTTTTCGTTGGGTTTTCTTTTTTTGTTCAGGTAAAAGAACAACATCAACGACACAAACACGACCAATAAAGTTACTAAAACCCACATAATCTTTTCTTTAAAAAACACAGAAACCAATGGTTTTGCAAGTACCCAAGGGGCTGCCTCAAAAAAAATATTCAACTGAAACCTGCAAGGTGTCTTAGAAGTGTTCAAATACAAGGCATTGAGATTGAGGGCGAAGGAGCATACTGAAGTATGTGACTGAGCCCGAATATCGAAAATAACGCAGTAGTTGAGCACTTATAAGGCACCGCCTCGAATTTAAATCCGCACAAAAATACTCATTTATAGTTGAAATTAGCTATTTTTGTAGGTTGAAATACAATAGAAAAGTTATAATTCAGTTTTTGTATAGAGAGCGTTAAAAATCCTGTTTATACCGGTTGTCATCTTATTTATCATCTTTGTTTTGAAATCTCAATCGTTCAATATTTTCTGCTTGCTTGCACTGCTGTTTATTTCCGGTTGTTCCATGAACAAGAACACCCGGGTTACTCGGGCTGTTCAGTCCCTTAACACACGTTATAATGTTCATTTTAACGGGAAAGTAAGCTATGATGAAGCCTTGAAAGCCATTACAGAAGCCAACCAAGATGATTTCGGACAGGTTATTCCGATGTATCCCATCAGCAAACATGAGAATGCTTCTGCCGGCAAGGGGCAGTTAGACCGCACCATTGAAAAGTGCCGAAAAGCCATTAAAACCCGCTCAATCAAGACAAAACCCAAATACAGCCGCAGTAGAACTTCACGAAAGAATTACAGGGAATACATGTCCCGGGAAGAATACAATCCTTTTATGCATGAAGTGTGGTTGCTGTTGGCAAAGGCTGAATTTTACAAGGCTGATTTTTTGGGTGCGGTTGGCACTTTCAATTATATTTCCCGTCATTTTAAGGAAAATGAAGACCTTGTCATGACTTGCCAACTGTGGGTGATACGTTCGTATGCCGAAATGGGATGGATTTACGAAGCGGAAGAAATGCTGCAAAAATTGGATCAAAAAAAACTACAAGGTGATAATGTGGCATTGTACACTGCTTTCCAAGCCGATTTATTATTGAAAAAGAAACAATATCGTGAAGCCATTCCTTTTTTGGAAATGGCATATGATAAGGAAAATGATAAAAATCTGAAAAGGAGGTTTTCTTTTTTGTTGGCTCAACTGTATCAATATACCGGTGATAAAAAGAAATCTTATGATACCTACTCATCTTTACTCAAGAAAAGTCCGCCCTATGCCATGGCATTTAATGCCAGGATCAATCGGGCAAGTTTGTTTTTGGGCAATATGAATGATACGCGGCGGGAATTGAAGCGCATGGCGCGTAATTTCAACAACAGGGATTATTTGGATCAGGTCTATTATGCGCTTGGCAAGACATATCTAAATGAAAAGGACACTTTGAAAGCTTTGAGTTATTATGAAGAAGCAGTGGAAAACAGTACCCGCAACGGTATGGATAAGGCGATGGTGCTGGTTGATATGGGCGACTTATATTATACGATGCAGCAATATGTTAAAGCACAGCCTCGTTATGACGAAGCCTCTAAAATTCTCTCAGTGGAATTTCCGGATTATCCCCGCATAGAAAAAAGAGCAGGGATACTTGCCGAATTGGTGGTACAGCATGAAATTGTGATGTTGCAGGATAGTTTGCAAAGACTATCGGCTAAATCGCCTGAAGAAAGGCTGAAAAGCATACAGGCATACATTGCTCAAAAAGAGTTGGAAGAAAAATTGGCGGCTGAGAAAGAAGAGAAGATGCGTCTTCGGCAGGAAGAAAATCAAGAGCGGGCGGGACAGTCGGTCGGACCTCAAATCATTGGCGGCAATGTTCAAGGGGCATGGTATTTTTACAATCCGAGTTTGGTAAGAAGCGGGCAGACTGAATTCCAATCCCGCTGGGGAAGACGCAAATTAGAAGATAATTGGAGACGTGTCAACAAGACAGCAGTATTATTTGAAGAAGATGTTGCTGCTCAAGATTCGGTGAATGCGATGCCAAGCGATTCAATTTTATTGGACGAGGAAGGTAATCCCATGGAAAAAATTGCTTTACAAGAGGAAGAAGATATTCCTGATGAAAAGAATCCGGAGTTTTATTTAAGGCAAATACCTGAGACCGAAGAACAAATAGAGCATTCCAATTTACTTTGGTCGGAGGCATTGTTTAGTATGGGAAAAATCTACAAGGACAAACTTGAAGATTATTCCTTGTCTCTAAAGACTTTCGACGAGTATATGGAGCGTTTTGCAAATTACGAGTTGGTTCCTGAGGCTTTGTATCAATCTTATCTCATATCGATGAAACTTGGTCAAAAAGCTGAAGCAGAACAGTATCGCATGAGGCTGATTGAAAATTATCCGAATACGCAATATGCAGAGTTGTTGAATCAACCGGATTTCATAGAGACCAAACAGCAGATGTTTGAAGAACAGGATTCTCTGTATAGAATGGCATACGAGGCTTTCAACCGGAATGATTTCCCGAAAGTGCTCAATATGGTTGATGAGATTGCTCAAAAATATCCCCTGAGTCCCCTGATGCCGAAATTTCTTTTTTTGAGAGCACTCAGCATAGGAAAAACACAGGATCAAGATATCTTTGAAGAGACTTTGAGTCAATTAATTGAAAGTTATCCCGAAAGTGATGTAAGCAGTATTTCCAAAGATATTATTGCTTTGCTGATGCAGGGGAGGGAAGCGCAGCACGGCACAACACACGGTTCTATCCTCGCGCGCCGTGAAGTTGAAATCATTGCAACAGAAGAAGAAGGGGATATCGGCTTGTCATTTAAACCCGACAAGGCAACCCTGCACCGCATCGTGCTGATTTCACCTCAGCCGGAAGAAGCATTGTATGATTTGCAGTTTCAATTGGCAATATTCAACTTTTCTAAGTTTTTGCTGAAAGATTTTGAATTGAATATCAGTAAAATCGATGATTTTAGAAATGCTTTGTCGGTATATGAATTCGATGATTATGAAGATGCAGCCTGGTATCTGTCGGCAGTATCCGAAGATGAGGAAATCAATAAATTGATGCAGCAATTGCAGGTTTTTCCCTTGGTGATTTCGGAACATAACTTTGCATTGACGAGATCAGGATTTACAATTGAAGATTATTTGACATACAAGGCTGAAATGGAATCCGGATCAAAAGAAGAAACAGAAAATTAAAATACAAAAAAAGATGAGAAAAGACAGAATTTTATGGGCGGATGATGAAATAGATCTACTGAAGGTATATGTGCTTTTTTTAGAAGAAAAAGGATATGAAGTTGTTACGGCTTCTAATGGGAAGGATGCGGTTGATCTGTGTAAAAAGGAAAGTTTTGACATCATCTTTTTAGATGAAAATATGCCGGGTTTGAGTGGTTTGGAGACCATCCCTTTGATCAAAGAAATCCATCCGAATGTGCCTTTGGTGATGATAACCAAAAGTGAAGAGGAAAACATCATGAATATGGCTATAGGCAGTAAAATTGCCGATTATCTGACCAAACCGGTGAATCCCAGCCAGATTTTGATGACCCTGAAAAAGAATATCCATAGAAGAGAAATTCAGACGGAACACACTGCTTCATCCTATCGTTCTGAGTTTGGACGAATCGGTATGCAGATCAATGACTCTCTATTATACGAAGATTGGGTAGAGGTTTATAAGAAGTTGGTGTATTGGGAATTAGAACTTTCGGAGACGGATAGCGGTATGGATGAAATGTTGAAGATGCAAAAGACGGAAGCTAATAGCACTTTCAATAAGTTTATCAAGAGGCACTATATAGATTGGTTTAAATATCCTGAACTCAGGCCCTTGTTAAGTCCGGATGTATTCAAGACCAAGGTTTTTCCATTGTTGGATGCAGGCGAAAAGATTTTTTTCGTACTGATTGATAATTTCAGATACGACCAGTGGAAAATCATCCGTGAAATCCTGAACGAGTTTTATACCTTTTCTGAGGAAAGTATGTATTCGAGTATTTTGCCGACAGCAACGCAATATGCCCGCAATGCCATCTTCTCCGGATTGATGCCTCTGCAGATTCAGCAAATGTTTCCGGATTTATGGGTAGATGAGGAAGAAGAAGAGGGTAAAAATGTGAATGAGAAAGATTTGATTGAAACTCAGTTTCAAAGGTTTAGGAAAAATTACAGCTTCTCTTATCATAAAATCAACGAGTCGTCTTATTGCGAAAAAATGATTGAAAGATTGCCTCAACTTGATGACAATGATTTGAACGTTTGCGTGTTGAATTTTATCGACATGCTCTCACACTCCCGTACCGAATCTAAAATGATGCGTGAATTAGCCAATGATGAAAATGCATATCGCTCGCTTACTCTTTCGTGGTTCAGGCACTCGGGAACCTTGGAACTGTTGAAAGCCATTGCTAAAAGAGGATACAAGGTTGTCTTGACTACCGACCACGGTACCATTCAGGTGAAAAATCCCATCAAAGTGATAGGTGATAGGAATACCAATGTAAATTTGCGTTATAAATTAGGTAAGAATTTAAGTTATAATCAGAAGGAGGTGTTTGAGGTAACTGATCCTGAAGAGGTAGGTCTGCCGTCTCCCAATGTGAGTACAACCTATATATTTGCCGGCAATGAAGATTTTTTTGCATATCCCAATAATTACAACTATTATGTAAGCTATTACAGAAATACATTTCAGCATGGCGGTATTTCTTTGGAAGAGATGTTGGTACCGTTGGTGGTGATGCAGCCGAAGTGAATGGATGGTGGATGGTGATTAGTGGTTGGTGAATGGTGAATGGTGAATAGTGGACGGTGATTGGTGATACAAAAGGGAATTAAACAATAATTGCTTTTGACAAATTAATATAATAGAATTTGAAATTTAATATGAAACATTTTACCAATGTCAAAGACCTCGGAAATTTGCAACAAGCAGTGAAAGAGGCATTAGAAATTAAGAAGAACAGATTTGCTTACAAACATTTGGGTGAGAATAAAACGCTCTTGATGGTGTTTTTCAATTCCAGTCTGAGGACGCGCTTAAGTACTCAAAAAGCAGGGATGAACTTAGGGATGAACACCATTGTATTGGATATTAACCAGGGTGCCTGGAAGTTAGAGACAGAGAGAGGTGTTATCATGGATGGCGATAAGCCGGAGCATATACTGGAAGCCATTCCGGTGATGGGTTGTTATTGTGATGTGATTGGCGTGAGGGCTTTTGCGCAGTTTGAGGACAAAGCCTATGATTACAATGAAACCATCATCAATCAGTTTATCAAACATTCCGGCAAACCGGTTTTCAGTATGGAAGCGGCAACCGGACATCCTTTGCAGGCTTTTGCAGATTTAATTACCATAGAGGAATATAAGAAGACAAAGCGCCCTAAGGTGGTGCTGACATGGGCGCCTCATCCGCGTGCTTTGCCGCAGGCTGTTCCCAATTCTTTCGCCGATTTTATGAATGAAGCGGATGTGGATTTTGTCATTACCCATCCCAAAGGATATGAGTTGGCAGATGAATTTGTGCGCGGTGCCCGGGTTGAATACGACCAGATGAAGGCCTTTGAGAATGCTGATTTTATATATGCCAAAAGCTGGGCTGCCTATCAAGATCCGAATTATGGAAAGATTTTAAGTACTGACCGAAGCTGGACAGTAAGCGCACGACAAATGGCCGTTACCAGAAATGCTTATTTTATGCATTGCTTACCTGTACGCCGCAATATGATTGTTACGGATGATGTAATTGAAAGTCCGCAATCCATCGTCATCCCCGAAGCGGCAAATCGTGAAATTTCGGCACAATGGGTTATCAAAAAAATAATAGAACAATAAAAAATGAATATAGAAAAAGTTATTGCATCCATCCGCAACGTACCGGATTTTCCAAAGCCCGGTGTGATGTTTAAAGACATTACCACCGCCATAAAAAAACCTGAGGTGCTTCGTTTTTTGGCAGACACTTTATATGAATATTACAAAGACAAAGGTATCACCAAGGTGGTGGGCGTTGAAAGTCGCGGTTTTGTATTGGGAAGTATTTTGGCATATAAGCTCAATGCCGGTTTTGTGTTGTTGCGCAAACCGGGTAAATTACCTGCTGAGACTTACAGCTATTCTTATGAATTAGAATACGGTCACGACTCCTTAGAGATACATAAGGATGCCATTGATAAGGGAGAAATCGTTTTGTTGCACGATGATTTGTTAGCGACGGGTGGTAGTGCCCATGCGGCTTTGAAGCTGATTAAAAAATTTAATCCCAAAGAGATATATGCAAGCTTTATGCTTGAGTTGGAGTTTTTGAACGGCCGGCAAAAGTTGGTTGATATGGAAAATTTAGCAGATATTCACACCTTAATTCAGTTTTAAGATGGAAAAATTGACCATTGTCAAAGTAGGCGGTAAAATTGTGGAAGAAGCAGATTCTTTGCAACAGTTGCTTCAGGATTTTACTCACATCAAGGGACATAAAGTATTGGTTCACGGTGGCGGTCGTTCTGCTACAACCATCGCTTCCCGCTTAGGTATTGAAAGCAAAATGGTGGACGGGCGGCGCATTACCGACACTGCTATGTTGCAGGTGGTGACCATGGTGTATGGTGGCTTGGTGAACAAACAAATTGTAGCGGGCTTGCAGGCTTTAGGCATCAATGCCATGGGTTTGACCGGTGCCGATTTGAACTACATGCGTTCGGAAAAACGACCGGTAAAGGAAGTGGATTATGGCTATGTGGGTGATGTCAAGGAAGTTGATGCGCATATTTTAGCCGATTTGATAAGAAAAAATATTGTGCCTGTATTGGCTCCTTTAACCCACGATAAAGCCGGCAATATGCTGAATACCAATGCCGATACCATTGCCGGAGAAGCAGCCAAGGCTTTATCGAAATACTTTGATGTCAAATTGATGTATTGCTTTGAGAAAAAAGGCGTGCTGAAAGATGGAAAGGATGAAGACAGTGTGATTGCGACTTTAACGCCTGCTCTTTTTGAAGAATATGTACAGTCAGGCATCATTCAGGGAGGGATGATACCCAAATTGGAAAATGCTTTTGATGCGTTGAAAGCCGGCGTAAAGCAGGTAGTGATAACACGCGCCGATTTAATTGATAAAGAAAGTGGAACTATGGTAATGATATAACAACTAAAAAATAAAATTTAAACGTATGAAAAGGAAATTATTTATTGCAGGATTAATCATTTTAGGGTTACAAATGGGTATTGCTCAGGAAAAAATAGCACTTTACCCAAATGGCGCTTCAGAATCTAATGAAATTACTGAAGATGAAACTTTACGGGATCCTGAATTTTTGACTAAAATTTCTGAAGCTCGCATGTATAGTTATTTTGCTCCTAAAGCATCAAATAACGGAACAGCCGTGTTGATTTGTCCGGGAGGCGGGTATGCCGGTGTTGCTTTTGTAAAAGAAGGAGAAGAAATAGCCAAGTGGTTTAATACGCTTGGGGTCAATGCTTTTGTCTTATATTATCGCATGCCTAACGGCCATCATGACATACCATTGAAGGATGTAAAAACTGCTTTGGAAATCATTCATAAACAAGCCAAAACATGGGGCATCAACAAAAAGAAAATAGGCATCATGGGATTTTCTGCCGGAGGGCATTTGGCGGCAACGGCAGCAACGCATTTAAAGGCTAAAAACAACCGTCCGGATTTTGCCATTTTAGGGTATCCGGTTATTTCTATGCAAAAAGGAATGGTGCATCGGGGTTCTTGTCAAAATCTGTTGGGTCAAAATCCTGATGAGGATTTAATAAAACTGTATTCTTGTGAATTACAGGTAAGTGCTAAAACTCCGCCTGCATTTTTGTTTCATGCCGAAGATGATAAAGTCGTTCCTATTCAGAATAGCCTGATGTTCGTAGAAGCTTTAAAATCTAAAAAAATACCGGTTGAATTGTATTCTTTTCCCGAGGGCGGTCATGGTTTCGGTATGCGACCGAAAAATCCTGAAGCAGATGAATGGCCTAATAGGTTGCAAGTTTGGATGAAAAAGCAGAAATTGATTAAATAAAGGACAAAATGTACGAAGACTACAAACAAGAGGCGAGCATTCTGCTGAAGAATATGATTAATATTCCTTCATTCAGTAAAGAAGAAAAGAGAGTAGCAGATATGCTGGAGCGTTATGTTGAATTGCAGGGTTACACAGCGCATCGCAAGGACAATAATATTTGGCTGATGAGTCCGGACTTCAATCCGGAGTTGCCGACCATCATGCTTTGTTCGCATATAGATACGGTGAAGCCGGTGGCAGGCTGGTCTTATAACCCCCTTTTACCGGTGGTGGATAATGGCAGGTTGTTCGGTTTGGGTAGTAATGATGCCGGCGCTTCCGTAGTAACTTTATTGCAGGTTTTTTTCTATTTAACCAAAAAGAAACAGTCTTATAATTTGATATATGCAGCTGCAGCAGAAGAAGAAATTTCCGGTGAAAAAGGAATGAAAAGTTTGTTAGAAGAACTACCCCGGATTGATTTTGCTATTGTAGGTGAGCCGACCGGCATGCATGCCGCAGTGGCAGAGAAAGGGTTGATGGTGCTGGATTGTGTGAGTTACGGTAAAGCAGGGCATGCAGCTCGCAATGAGGGTGAAAACGCGATTTATAAAGCCATGGAAGATATTGCCTGGTTTGAAAGTTACGAATTTCCTGAGCAGTCAGAATTTCTTGGTCCGGTAAAAATGACAGTGACACAAATTGAAGCCGGCACGCAACACAATGTTGTGCCCGATCGCTGCAATTTCGTTGTTGACATTCGCTCCAACGAGAAGTATTCCAATGAGGAAATTTTAGATGTTGTAGTGCAAAACGTAAAATGTACGATTTCACCCCGTTCGACACATTTGGGTTCATCAGCTACACCTTTGGATCATCCTTTTGTAGAAAGAGCCATGTCTTTGAAGCGTAAGCTTTTCGGTTCTCCCACGCTTTCGGATCAGTCTGTGATGCCATTCCCCAGCGTGAAAATCGGTCCCGGTGATTCTGCCCGTTCGCATACAGCAAACGAATTTATATATCTCAAAGAATTAGAAGATGCCATAGATATTTATATTGCTTTGTTAGACGGCTTGGTGTGCTGATTTTGAGATTTTTAATTTAGCCTGCAATTTCGTATTTTTGCAAGTTTCAACCATCATTCAATCTTCCATATGTCTATCCAGATTGCCGGTTTGACCAGAAAAATAGAAAAGCAGCTTGTGCTGAACAACATCAGTTTTGATATAGGCGCAGGAGAGATTGTCGGCTTTTTGGGTCCGAACGGTGCCGGTAAAACAACCACCATGCGCATCCTGACCGGTAATTTAGCATATGAAGTAGGCTCGGTGCGCATTTGCGGATTGGAAGTAAAGGAAAATCGTACGCAGACCAATGCTCTAATAGGTTATTTGCCGGAGAACAACCCGCTATATCCGGAGATGTATGTGCGGGAATATCTTGATTTTATAGCAGGGATATATGGCATCAAATCGGGAAGGAAAGCTTTGATTGAAGAAATGATTGAGCGGGTAGGGCTTTCACCGGAGGTGCATAAAAAAATCAAGCAGTTGTCGAAGGGTTATAAGCAACGTGTCGGATTGGCTCAGGCATTATTACCTGACCCGAAAGTGTTGATATTGGATGAGCCGACTACGGGCTTAGACCCCAATCAATTGGAAGATATCAGAGCACTGATTAAGGGAGTTGGGCAAGACAAAACCGTCATGCTGAGTACGCACATCTTACAGGAAGTCAAAGCTTTATGCAACAGGGTTATCATCATCAATAAAGGAGAGATTGCAGCGGACACCAAATTAGTGATGGGTGAGTCGGAGGATATGGCTTTAGAAGAAATGTTTAAAACGATAACGAATTAATAAGAACGACTTTCAGGGCATTTATTTCTATAAAGATGGTTCATATACCGTTTTATTAAAGATATGAAGGACAATTTCGACATACGTAACAACAACATAGAAAGGGAATTCGAGTCTACCTTGAGGCCTGAGATTTTTGATGATTTCAGGGGACAAAACAAGATTGTAGATAACTTGAAGATTTTTGTACAGGCTGCCCGCATGCGTGGGGAGTCGCTGGATCATGTATTATTGCACGGACCTCCGGGTTTGGGCAAAACGACCCTTTCGTACATCATCGCCAATGAGTTAAATGTAGGACTCAAAATTACGTCCGGTCCCGTGCTGGATAAGCCCGGTGATTTAGCGGGCTTACTAACCAGTTTGGAAACCAATGATGTCTTGTTTATTGATGAGATTCACCGCCTCAGTCCGATTGTGGAAGAGTATCTTTATTCCGCGATGGAGGATTACCGCATTGATATCATGATTGATAAAGGTCCTTCTGCCCGTTCGATCCAGTTGGAGTTAAACCCGTTCACCTTGATCGGAGCTACCACGCGTAGTGGCTTACTGACAGCTCCATTACGCGCCCGATTCGGCATCAATTGTCATTTTGAGTATTATGATGCAAAAGTGATTACCGGTATCGTCAAACGTTCTGCAAGTTTATTGGATATTCCCATTGCAGAGGATGCAGCCAAAGAAATTGCAGGCAGAAGTCGTGGCACTCCGCGTATTGCCAATGCTCTGCTCCGGCGTGTGCGCGATTTTGCACAGGTAAAGGGCGACGGGCACATCGATTTAAAAATCTCACAATACGCCCTTGAAGCATTGAACATCGATAAGTTCGGTTTGGATGAAATTGATAATAAAATCCTGACAACCATCATTGAGAAGTTTAGTGGCGGACCGGTGGGCTTGAACACCATTGCAACGGCTTTGAGTGAAGATCCGGGTACCATAGAAGAGGTATATGAACCTTTCCTGATTAAAGAAGGATTCATGAAAAGAACGCCCAGGGGTAGGGAGGTAACCGAACTGGCATACAAACATTTAGGGAAAATCAGATCAAGTGATATAGGTACATTATTTTAAATCATATGGAACATCAATTACATATTTATAATACATTGACGCGTAAGAAAGAACGGTTTATTCCTATTCACGAACCGAATGTGGGGATGTACGTTTGCGGTCCGACCGTGTACGGCGACCCCCATTTAGGACATGCGCGTCCTGCCATCACTTTCGATATTCTCTTCAGGTATCTGAAGTACTTAGGGTATAAGGTAAGGTATGTGAGAAATGTAACGGATGTTGGACATCTTGAAAATGACGAAGATGAAGGTGAAGATAAAATTGCGAAAAAAGCACGCCTGGACCAGTTGGAACCTATGGAGGTGGCGCAGCACTACTACAACAGTTACCGCAAAGCCATGGAAATGCTCAATGTATTACCGCCCAGCATAGAACCACACGCCTCCGGGCATATTATGGAGCAGATTGAGTTTACACAGAAGATTCTGGATGCCGGCTATGCCTATGAAAGCAATGGTTCCGTATATTTTGATGTGGAAAAATACAACAGCGACCATCATTACGGTAAGCTTTCAGGAAGAGATATAGACGAGATGATGGAAACCACACGTGCCTTAGATGGACAAAGCGAAAAGCGTCGAAGTACCGATTTTGCTTTGTGGAAGAAAGCAGCTCCGGAACATATCATGCGTTGGAAAAGTCCGTGGAGTGAGGGTTTCCCGGGCTGGCACATAGAATGTTCTGCTATGGGTACTAAATATTTAGGAGAAGAATTTGATATACACGGAGGCGGAATGGATTTGATTTTTCCGCATCACGAATGTGAAATTGCACAATCGAAAGCCGCTCTCGGAAAGGAATCGGTAAAGTATTGGATGCACAACAATATGATCACCATCAATGGGCAGAAAATGGGCAAGTCGCTTGGCAATTTCATCACTTTGGGTGAGTTTTTTACAGGCGGGCATGCTTTGTTAACCAAGGCTTTCGGTCCGATGACCATTCGCTTTTTTATTTTGCAAGCACATTACCGCAGTACGGTTGACTTTAGCAGTGAAGCTTTAGAGGCTTCTGAAAAAGGCTTGGAACGATTGATGGAAGCGTACGCTCGATTACAAAACTTGAAAGCAAGCGAAAAATCAAGTATCGAAATCGGTAACTTGCGAGAAAAGTGTAAGGAGGCTATGAACGATGACTTAAATACGCCGATTGTTATTTCGCATCTGTTTGAAAGTCTGCGTATTATCAATCTTGTTTACGATGGAAAAGAGACCATCTCACAAGAAGATTTGGATGAGTTGCAGTCGGTATTTAAACTTTTCATAGAGGATATTCTGGGATTACAACCTGTCGGAACGGCTTCCGAAGGTATAGAAGCTTACCGTAAAGCCGTTGATTTGCTGCTGAATATTCGACTTGAAGCGAAAAAGAACAAAGATTGGGCAACTTCCGACAAAATCCGCAACGAATTGACAGCTTTAGGATTTCAGGTGAAGGATACTAAAGATGGTTTCGAGTGGAGTTTGTAAGAAATAAAGAAAGTGATTATAGAAGAGCTCTAAATCCTTGGCACAAGGTGTAAATTGTTAAATAGTAAATTGTAAATAAGAAATATGTTTTCAGGGATAGTAGAAGAAGCAGCACAAGTAACTGCTTTGTGCAAAGAGCAGGATAACCTGCACATTACCATGACGTGTTCGTTTGTGGATGAGTTGAAAATTGACCAAAGTGTTTCGCACAATGGGGTGTGTCTGACTGTTGTAGAGAAAACCGACAAGACCTATACCGTTACTGCCATCAAAGAAACCCTGGAGCGCAGTAATCTTGGTTTGTTGGAGGTGGGTTCTAAGGTTAATCTGGAGCGCAGCATGCAAATGAATGGGCGTTTAGACGGACACATCGTGCAAGGTCACGTAGATCAAACTGCAGTCTGTACCGATGTGAGAGAAGCTGCCGGCAGTTGGTATTACCGGTTTGAATATGCTTTCGATAAAGAGATGGCGCGGCGTGGCTACATGACGGTTGATAAGGGGTCGGTGACTGTCAACGGGGTAAGTCTGACTGTCTGCAACCCCACAGATAACAGTTTTGAAGTGGCCATCATACCTTATACTTATGAGTTCACTAATTTTCACCAAATTAAAAAAGGCACGATAGTTAATATCGAATTTGATATCATTGGTAAATACCTCAGTCGCATGATGCAATTTCGCGATTGAAGATTTGTTGAAATAAGAATTGCTCAAACAACGAATTGATTTACATCAGTATATTGTGAATGTGAGTGCAAGTCAAGTTTAGAGGTATTATTGGCAGGGGGAATAATTTGGATAAATTTCCGCATTCATTTTGATGTTACATTTAAAAGCATTACTTTTGCACTTGTCAAAAGAAAAAGGCTCCGTAGCTCAACTGTATAGAGTATCTGACTACGGATCAGAAGGTTAAAGGTTAGAATCCTTTCGGAGTCACAAAAAAGCGCTTCAAATTATTTATTTGAAGCGCTTTTTAAAAAATGTGGTGCCACCACGAATCGAACGAGGGACACAAGGATTTTCAGTCCTTTGCTCTACCAACTGAGCTATGGCACCTTCTCTAAGCGGGTGCAAATATACGTTGTTTTTTTCACTTTGCAAATTTTTCCAAAAAAATATCCTGGTGTTGCACTTCTAAATTGCACTTAAGTTGTTATTATTTTCTTGTTGTTGCAATTTTTTCGATAATTAAGGGGAAATACTCATATTCCAGTGCATGTACTTTGTTGGCTAAGGTATCCGGCGTATCTTCCGGAAGCACCTCGCAAACGGCTTGAAAGATGATATTCCCTTCATCATAATGCTCATTGACATAGTGAATGGTGATGCCGGATTGCGTTTCACCGGCTTCAATGACTGCATGATGCACATGGTGACCATACATGCCTTTCCCTCCGAATTTCGGCAGCAGGGCAGGATGGATATTGATGATTTTGTCGGGAAAAGCACTGATGATTGTGGGAGGTATTTTAAGTAAAAAGCCGGCTAACACTATAAAATCCACTTGATATTCCTTTAAAAGCGTGAGGATTTTATGTCCGTCAAAGAAATCGTCTTTGGTGAATGTAAACGATGGTATGTGCAGTGTTTTAGCCCTTTGATGTACAAAAGCATCGGACTTGTTGGATATAATAACCGGAAAATGAAAATCGGGCTTATCAGAAAAGTAACGTACAATATTTTCAACATTGGACCCCGAACCGGAAGCGAATAATGCAATATTAAACGGCATAAATGAATGATAATTTGCTCAAAATAGTCTTTTTTGTGCAAAAATTAATAAATATTTCAACAAAATAGATGTAATGTCAATAAATTTAATTTACTTTGCATCGCAAAATTAAAAAACAAATCTTATTTATCAACTTAAAAAACAAAATTATGTCAGAAATTCAAGCTAAAGTTAAAGCGATTATCGTTGAGAAATTAGGCGTTGATGAGTCGGAAGTAGTACCTTCTGCAAGCTTTACTAACGATTTAGGCGCAGATTCATTAGACACTGTTGAACTGATTATGGAATTCGAAAAAGAATTCGGAGTTACCATACCTGAAGATCAGGCAGAAAAAATTTCTACAGTTGGTGATGCCATTAAATACATCGAGAGCTTATAATAATTTTTGCCCCAAAACATTATGGAATTAAAACGAGTTGTAGTAACCGGAATAGGTGCTATTACTCCTCTTGGTAATACTATTCCGGAATTCTGGAATAGTATTATTAAAGGCAAGAGTGGTGCTTCCTTGATCACTAAATTTGATACCACCTTTTTCAAGACGAAATTCGCTTGTGAAGTAAAAGATTTCGACCCCAATCTTTATATTGATAAAAAAGAGTCCAGGAGGATGGACCCTTATACTCATTATGCCATGGCTGCTGCCAGTCAAGCTATTGAGAATAGTAAGTTAGATCTTGATACCATTGATAAAAATGAGGTTGGCGTAATCTTTTCTTCGGGAATTGGTGGTATTTTGACTTTTGAGCAGGAAATCGGCTTTTACTACCAGCATCAACAAATGGGTCCTAAATTTAATCCGTTTTTTATTCCGAAAATGATTTCGGATATAGCGGCGGGGCAGATTTCAATTCTTTACGGATTCAGAGGACCGAATTATTCAATTGCCTCTGCTTGTGCTTCTTCCACCAATGCAATGATAGATGCATTCAACTACATCCGATTGGGTAAAGCCAAAGTGATACTCACAGGAGGTGCTGAGGCTTCTATTACTCCGGGTGGGGTGGGCGGATTTAACGCTATGAATGCTATTTCTACCAGAAACGACAGTCCTGAAACAGCTTCCCGTCCTTTTAGTGCAAGTCGCGACGGCTTTGTAATAGGGGAAGGAGCGGGATGTTTGGTTTTTGAAGAGTTGGAACATGCTTTAGCACGTGGTGCCCACATCCTTTGTGAAGTTGTCGGTGGAGGCATGTCAGCCGATGCCCATCACCTTACTGCCACTCATCCGGAAGGCTTGGGTGCAACCTTGGTTATGGAAAGAGCTTTGAAAGATGCAGGTATGAAGCCCGAAGACATTGACTATGTCAATGTACATGGCACTGCAACTCCGGTTGGAGATCCGTCGGAAGCCAAAGCCATCATCAAGGTTTTTGGTGAGCATGCATACAAATTAAATATTAGCTCAACAAAGTCTATGACTGGTCACTTGTTAGGTGCGGCGGGCGCAGTTGAGGGTATTGCAGCCATCCTTGCCGTAGCAAATGATATCGTTCCGCCAACCATCAATCATGAAGAGGGTGATGATGATCCCGACATTGATTATAGGCTGAACTTTACGTTTAATAAAGCACAAAAACGTATTGTGAATGCAGCTTTGTCGAATACTTTCGGTTTTGGCGGACACAATGCAAGCATAATAGTTAAGAAGTACAAGGCATAAAGTGGGAAGGCGTCCATAAGTACCCAACTGCTGCGCTTCGACTCCGCTCAGCAACCACTCACTTTCTGTATTCTGTATTCTGTGCTCTGTATTCTGTGTTCCGTGGTGCGAGATAGTTGAATATTCGTTTTGAAACAGCCTCTCTGTAGGTTTCCTTTTTATGTCACATAGTGCAAAATAATATGTTATAAAGCATGTTTTGATTAAGATGCGATAAAAAATCTCATTAAATTTGTGCTATATAACATATTTGATTAACTTTGCGCCCGAATCACGTGAGTGACTAAATTTCAAATCATTTAAACATAACAACGATGAAAAAAGAAACAATTGGACAAAATGCCGGATTGATTTGGCATGCGCTGCAAGAAGGCGAAAAAAATGTCAAAGCTGTTAAGAGAGTTACAAAACTCAAAGAAAAGGATTTAAACATGGCTCTTGGTTGGTTAGCCCGTGAAGGCAAAATAATTCTGAAAGAGGTAGAAGATGAATTATTTGTTTCTTTAGCTTAAAGAGCAGATTTTCAAAAAAAGCGGAAAAGATTTCTTTTCCGCTTTTTTTTGATTTAAGCTTTCGTCAGATTAAAAAAACTTGCTATATTTGCAGCCACTTTTTTGCGAAAATAGCTCAGTTGCCAAGAGAATAGACACGAAATATGCTCTACCAACTGAGTTACAATGCGAATAATTGACATTATGCGAAAATAGCTCAGTTGCCAAGAGAATAGACACGAAATATGCTCTACCAACTGAGTTACAATGCGAATAATTGACATTATGCGAAAATAGCTCAGTTGCCAAGAGAATAGACACGAAATATGCTCTACCAACTGAGTTACAATGCGAATAATTGACATTATGCGAAAATAGCTCAGTTGCCAAGAGAATAGACACGAAATATGCTCTACCAACTGAGTTACAATGCGAATAATTG
>MWCX01000019.1 GCA_002070265.1 Bacteroidetes bacterium ADurb.Bin174
CACAGTTTTCACAATTAACACGCACTTCGTCAGAATCAGAGTTTTTAAATATTTCCCAAGAATCCTTATATTGATATACACAATGTGGACAAACAACTTCTTCTGTTGCAGAACAATCAATGTCTGGGTCAAATGACATGTTAAATCTCTCTACCAAACGCATGCCAGACCAGGGTATCATAAACAAAAGTATCGATGTAGCTATAGTCTGGATCTTCTAATTGCTCTTCATCCCCGTTAAAACGCATGACATAAACATCATGGTAACGGGCTTCATAATCTGGGTATATCTGCCGTAAGACTTTCATCTGTTCCCTGCGCTCGGCTTTATCTATTGGGAATCTCATGCTCATATTCTCCACCTCCTAGTTTTTTGGTTCAGTCGCGGACGGGCTGGTTTAGCGGAAAGTGATTTCGCCATGATTGCCAATCATCCATTGCTCGGATCCGCCATCCGCTATTTTGTCGATATAGTTCCTTGCATCTTCAATGGTGTTAAAGACCCAAAGGCAACCACGCGGGGAAAAACCCTTTATTCCAACCTGAAAGTGCTGGTAAATATCGCAATTCCTGTACCGCTCAATTAGTTTATTGGGCTTCATTTTCTTTCCCCTCCTCGGATTTTAGATAGTCCTGCAAAGCTTGCGTGAGGATATCGGTAATCGTGATGCGCTCGCGAGTGGCTATTTTGTGGTCCAAGAGCTTGCGGCGGACTTGATCGGCCAGGGTGCGGGGGACGCGAAAGCTGATTTGCTCGATGTCGGGCTTAGTGGTCATTTAGACCACTTTGTTAATGTCGAAAGTCCTGAAGAGTGAATCTTTAGGTTCATTCACGAAAATGATTTTGCCGTCTGCGATTTTTATAGCCCGCCCTGAACGGGCTGACATTTTGGCTTCAGCTTCAGCGGGGGGGAACTTCTGGGCGAGTTTCCTGGCATATTCGACCCACATAAGCCAGTCATAAATGCGCCCGCCCTCTTTGCGGTTTTTAGCTTTTCCTGTGAGTATAGAATAAGCGCAGTCACAACCTACATGCTGTATTGTCCCGTCATCTAGTTCGATCCAAACAACTTTCTTCAAGTGGGTTTTGCCGCAATGTTCGCAAAAATCCTCATCGGCGTTAATGCCTAGCAGTTTCGCCATAACCATCACCTCATGGAGTATTATACCATAAGATCGGTAATATGTAAACGGTTAAAATTCCTTGATACTATTGGCTATTTTTTCGATGCGTAGTAATGCAGATTCCGCATCAATAAGACCATTCTTAAAATTTTTAACTACACCTTTAATCATACCTACTCTTCGATATAGCGTATACGTATCAAGAGTTGAATCGAGTTCTTTGGAAAAATTCTCATCTGGCAAATTATTCACCTTCTCCACCAGTTGGCTTGATATCATGATCATTCCATGGCCAACGACCATTACGAACTTTAAATATTCCTAAATATATTGCAAAAGCGAAAATAACTAGAACCAGCAATTTAAACATGTCATCACCAACTCTACTTCTAACTTAAAACGTCTTTAAATTCTTCTCTAAATTCAAGCCAAGTCTTAATTTCTGGACTTTTAACACCATGCCTTTCAGCGATGATTGAATAGCCAACATAAACCATATCCGGATGCACAAGCTTAAGCTTGATTACACCGTCATCATGATAGACAGGAAAATCTTTCTTATAAACTACTTCTAGATGTTCTAGAGCTCCATCAAACAAAGCTTCTTTTTCCTCTAAACTGCATTCTGACCAATATGACATGTCAATATGGACTTCAACATCAACATTCTTCATTAAACGATCTTTAATATCATTGAGCTTTACTCGATATGGCAAAGGCTTGAATACTGGCAAAACTTCTCCAGTTTTTGTATTTTCATTTGTAACCAAAAGAACAGCAAAACGGATATTGTAATCCTTTAGACTGGAATAGTTTTCAGTTTCCATACGGCTTAATAGAACCTTAAGATCTTGAGGTGTACCCATCTCATAAACTTTCATTTATTTATTCCTCCTATATATATTTATTCCTCCTATATATATTTTAATTTATTTTCTTTAACTGTTTTAATTTCTGAGCGAACTCTCATAATTAATTTTCCTAAATGATTTTCGCCCTTTCTTGTATAATAATCAACGCCCCAATAGAGATCATTCCAAGTATTGCCTTCTTCGATTAAATCATCTCCTGTTTCCAATAATAACTTCTTTAGATCCTCGTTCTGTCCAAATTTTGCCCGTAAAGCGGTCAGCATGACCTCCAGCTTAATGGCATTCCAATTATCGACTTCCTCTACGGCCCGACCAATGAACTTAGCCATGTTAGGTGTATCCGATTTTAATATTCGGATACGGTCTTTATTATGTTTGGCACGATTATAGAAGAAATAGTGTTCAACTGAATTGAACACTATTCCATCAAGTTTAAATTGACATGGATACATATTAGATAGAAACCACTTTTTACCTCTAAAATCAGCTATCCAATTCAAAAATCATCGATCCTCTGCTTCAAAAATCTTCACCCTACGACGAGCCGAAGCAGCACGAAGAGTGCTTTCGCATAATTGAGTTTCGATATCGCAAAAACCTTCAGGCCAGTCGGTTATTGCTCCATATTCATTGATTGAAATGTCTTTTCCATTGAAACGAAAGATAAGAGAATCGCAACTTAATTCACCAATAGCAACCCTTTCTTTAAGGGCGAAAAAGATGTTTGAAGTAGAATAAAAGAATACTGGAGATTCCTCATGATAATTTGCCCAACCATCATATTTTAGATGCTTATCAATATATTTAACATATTCAGCCGCCAACTGTTTTACTTCAAAATCAGGAACAGCAATGCCTTTAGGTGAATATTCAAAAATACATTTCCACATACTTTTAACTCCTTTCTACCAATTGCTGTGAATCCGCTCAAGAATCTGCAGATAAACCATTCCAAGGAGATACTTTTCAACTTCAACCTTATCTGCGATTCCAGCATCTTTCCAGGCCCTCCACTGGAAATAGTCGACCTGTTCCTCCCAATTGCTAGTATCAATGTAACCACTATCCCGGTTGATATGACCAGTAACAATTGCCCGACCTACGACCAATGTACTTTCGTCATATTGCTCAGACATTGAATATTTTGTGGTAACAAGAAAAACAGCTGAGGGAAAGGCAAGGGTTCTGACTACAGAACCGTCCAGTTTAGAATTCATGATAACATGCTGATCATTTAGCTTATTAGCTTTAACAGCCTCATCATAAGCCTTAATTGCGGCTTCATACTCTGCAATAATTTTGCTATTACGCTCATTAGCAACTTTGACTGAAAGTTCATGATCAAGCTTATTCCATTTCGAAATCTCGTCCTCGAAAACAGAAATCTTATCAGGCTCAATGACACGAATGATATTGGAAGAACTACCATACTTCTTATTCGGACTATGACCAATATTCTCAGCTTTTTCACCAAAACCGCTATCAACTCTCCAGAAATTAGTACTGCCAACAATTGAAACAACACCAGTAGGAGTAACCCGAGCAACCCTCGTCACGCGTACCGGAACATAGAGACCACACTCAGAAAAGTCAGGTTCAATGTATCCGAGCCCAACAGCTTCCTTTTTGGTCTTCCACACCAGCTGAACAACAGTAGCGTCCTTGACGAAGCTTCCAACTTTAATTTCAGGCTTTTCTTTCTTTGTCCGTGCCATCTGGGTTTAGCCTCCGTAAAGTTTTAGTTT
>MWCX01000020.1 GCA_002070265.1 Bacteroidetes bacterium ADurb.Bin174
GTTGACGGTTTTACCCAAAATTTTTCATACGCATATTCCTGATGAGTTGGCTGAAGCATTGCGTGTTTGCAAAACTGATGAAGCAACTGTGGAAGTAGGGGTTGAATGGTGTACCCGTCAGGCGAAAGATTTAATAGCACATGGCGTTCCCAGCATTCATTTTTATAGTTTAATGGCTACTGAAAGTGTAAAAAGAGTTGCTCAGGCTGTGTATTAATTCAACTCATGAAGTAAAATCAAAAAACCATAAAAACTTATTGCTTGGTAAAGAGAAAAGTTGTATATTCGCACAAATTTTAGAATCAGAAAAACACTTTCGTTGTACTTTTAAAAGTTATGCTTATGAAACACACATGAACTAATTTAATCAATTATTTCGTGCTTGTGAATAATTGAATTAGATCATTGAGGGTGTTCCATACGAAAACTTGAAAATAAATTATAATTGTATGAAAGAAAAAACAAGATATTCAGATATTGAGTTGGAAGAGTTTCGCCAAATTATAAACGAGAAACTTGAGAAAGCACAGCAGGATTATGAGATGCTGAGAAATGGCCTGACTAATCTTGACGGAAATGATGTAACGGATACTTCTCCCACTTTCAAAGTATTGGAAGAAGGTGCAGCTACTCTTTCAAAAGAAGAATCAGGACGTTTGGCTCAACGCCAGATGAAGTTTATTCAGCACCTGCAGGCTGCATTAATTCGTATTGAGAATAAAACTTACGGCATTTGCAGAGAAACAGGAAAGCTCATTCCAAAAGAACGTTTAAGGGCTGTTCCTCATGCTACGCTGAGCATTGAAGCTAAGTCTCAACAAAAATAATGGAGCATGAAATCAGCATGTTAATTTGTCAGATTCAAAAAGAATTTGTCTAATATGTGCAGGTTTCACTCAAGCGTTGTAAAAAGAATTATTCATTGTATGAAGATACTGATGTTTCGGCAAAAGGTTGATTAAGAAGACTTTTTGCCGAAATCTTGTTTAAATCAAAAGCATGTCTGTAACAAAAAAATCATTATTGCTGATAACCATTGTCTTGCTCGTTGATCAAGTCAGTAAAGTCTATATAAAACTGAATTTCAGATTAGGTGAATTTATCCATATTTTTGATTGGTTTCAGATTTATTTCATTGAAAACAGCGGAATGGCTTTCGGATTGGAAATCGTTGATAAGTTGTTTTTGACCATTTTTAGAATTTTAGCCGTTGGCGGATTGGCTTACTTCATTTATTTTTTGATAAAAAAACAAGCACGTCACGGTTTCATTTTGGCTGTGTCGCTCCTTTTGGCAGGTGCTGCCGGAAATATCATTGATTCTGTTTTTTACGGTGTACTCTTTAGTGAAAGCACTCCCTGGCAACTTGCTGCTTTTCTGCCTGAGGGTGGTGGATATGCCTCGTTATTTTATGGGAAAGTGGTGGATATGCTTTATTTTCCTTTGATTAAAAATGCTGCCGGAGAAACCATTTTTTTCAGACCTGTCTTCAATATTGCCGATTCTGCCATCACCATTGCGGCAGCCATCATTTTGATTTTCTATAGAAAAGATTTGAATGAACAATTGGATTCCAAAAAATCTCAGAAACCTGCCGGACAAGATGCTTAATAAAAGCGTATTTTGGTTGTTAGGTATTTTGGTACTGTTTCAGTTGGCATGTAGCAGTCGCTCCGAAGGTGTGATGAGTCGCAGGGAAATGAGATCTTTTTTGGTTGATTACCACTTGTTGGAGGGTGTCCTTTCAGCACAAGGAATAGTGGAGGAAGATGTGAAAGATAATTACTATCATGCTCTTTTTGAAAAATACGGAATTACCAAAGCCGATTTTGATTCTTCATTGGTATATTATACCAAAAACCCAAAAGTTTTCGAGCGAATTTACAATGGGGTAACTAATGATTTGGACGAAATCAAAGCGGATGTTATTTCCGGAAAATATTTTCCGGTGTTGCCTGACTCCATACGTCTAAAACCCGAAATCAAAGAAATCTGGAGCTTGGATTCCGCTTTTCATGCAATTGGTGATTCATCCAGGTCTAAATTGTTTTTTACGGTTAAAAATAAAAACCTGCTCAGCAAAGATGTTTATTATTTTTCTTTCAGAATGAGGGCTTTTCCACATGATTCAATCCTATCCGGTTACACAATTTTCCGGGTACATTATGCCGATGGGCAAACGGATAGTTTGTGTCATGAAGTTTTGAATGACAGCATTTTCAGACGTTATAAATACACCCTTATTGCGAAGAGAAACTTCAAAATTGACTCTTTGAGCGGCGTGTTTTATGAAAATCTTCAAGATGTCGATTCTTTCTGTGTATATGTTGATAGTGTCGTTTTAAAACGCAAGTACGTTCCTGCGCTGCAGGACAGCATCAAATTGCAATTGGATACCGTCCCTGCAAAACAAGACAGCATCGTTACAGCGGCAGATTCTGTTTCAATGTATCAGGATAGCATCAAGGTTAAAAAGGACACATTATCCTCGAATCGAGTACATCAGCATATACGCCGCCATTCAAAATAGTATTCTTGTTATATAATTGCAGGAAAGCAGATTTTGGTGTGTGGAAGTTTCTTTTAAGAAAAGGGAGAAAAAACGACTAATTTCCGATTTCAGATAAAAATTTGATTCTCACCAATCTTACTTCAATTTCATCGAAGTCATCTTCACCCAGCTCCTTCAAGGCAGGACCTATTTTATCGGTTTCTGCGGTACTGAAGTATTCGAAAATCTCTTCTATTTTATCGGCTTCCATCACTTCATTCAGAAAATAATTGATATTTATTTTGGTACCTGAATATACGATGGCTTCGATTTCATCCAATAATTCTAACATATCTAATCCTTTGGATTCTGCCAGGTCGTCTAAGGCTATCTTTCGGTCAATTGCCTGAATGATAGACACTTTTAGTTTTGATTTGTTGGCGACTGTTCTGACACGTAAATCCTCCGGACGTATGATTTCATTTTCTTTGACATGCTCTTTGATGACTTTTAGAAACTCTTCCCCGTATCTTTTAGCTTTTCCTTGTCCTACTCCGGGAATATTCTGCAGTTCTTCCATAGTGATGGGATAGGTCGTTGCCATGGCTTCCAAAGAAGGATCCTGGAATATTACAAAAGGTGGCACTTCAAGCTTTTTTGACATTTTTTTTCGCAAGTCTTTTAAGAAAGAAAACAAAACATCATCCGCAGCAGAAGTACCTCCACCACCTGATTTTACAACAGAATCTTCGTCTTCTTCATCAAACTCAATGTCTTTTACCACAAGAAATTCTGATGGTTTTTTCATAAAGGCCTTTCCTGCAGGCGTGATTTTCAACAAGCCGTAATTCTCAATTTCTTTGGTAATAAGTCCTGAAATCATTGCCTGGCGGATAATGGTATGCAAAAGCCTTTCATCCTCATCTGATGCTGCTTCGAAATTTTCAAGCTCATTGTGATGATATGATTTGACATCCGGAGTTTCATTCCCTTTCAATATGTCAACGATGTGTTCGGTTTTAAATTTTTCTCTGACAGCAATAATCGTCTCTAAAATTAGTACTAAGAGTTCCTGACCGTCTATTGTTTTCTTTGGTTTCATACAATTATCACAATTTCCACAGTTATCTTGTTTGTATTGTTCTCCGAAATAATAAAGCAACAGTTTCCTGCGGCAAAGCGAGGATTCAGCATATGTCTGTGTTTCTGCCAATAATTGATTGCCAATCTCTTGCTCAGCAATAGGTTTACCCTGCATGAACTTTCTCAACTTGTCAAGGTCTTTGTGAGAATAAAAAGCAATACACTGACCTTCACCTCCATCTCTACCGCTTCTTCCTGTTTCTTGATAATAGCCCTCGAGACTTTTAGGCATGTCATAATGAATCACAAAACGAACATCCGGCTTGTCGATTCCCATCCCAAAGGCTATGGTGGCAACAATAATTTGCACTTCCTCCATCAGGAATTTATCCTGATTTTCAGTTCTGACTGCTGATTCCATTCCCGCATGATAGGGCAGGCAAGAAATTCCGTTGACCTGAAGGGTAGCCGCTAATTCTTCTACTTTTTTGCGACTCAGGCAATAGATAATTCCTGATTTGTTTCCTTGAGAAAGGATGTATTTGATAATTTCTTTATTGACTTCGTTGGTTTTGTTTCGAACTTCATAATAAAGGTTTTCTCTGTTAAAGGACGACTTAAAAACCGTTGCATCCAACATCCCTAAATTTTTCTGAATGTCGTGTTGCACTTTTGGTGTGGCAGTAGCAGTCAGTGCAATCAACGGAGCAGTGCCAATTTCGCTCACTATCGGATGAATTCTTCTATATTCCGGTCTAAAATCATGTCCCCATTCAGAGATGCAATGAGCCTCATCAACAGCATAAAAAGATATTTTAATTTGTTTGAGGAATTCTATATTGTCTTCTTTAGTGAGTGATTCAGGTGCGACGTACAAAAGTTTGGTCTTACCTGACAAAATATCCGCTTTTACGTCGTCAATAGCCTGCTTGGTTAAAGATGAGTTTAAAAAATGTGCGACTCCGTCCTCTTCACTGAAATTACGCATGGCATCAACTTGATTCTTCATCAATGCGATCAATGGAGAAATAACGATGGCAGTGCCTTCCATTAACAAGGATGGCAACTGATAGCACAGCGACTTTCCTCCGCCGGTAGGCATAAGAACAAAGGTGTCTTTTTCAGCTAATACATTTTGTATAATCGCCTCCTGATTGCCTTTGAAGGTATCGAAGCCAAAATGATGTTTTAAGTGAGCTTTTAATTCTGAATGACTAAACATATATCATATATCAAAACTGAGTGACTAAGATAATACTTTTATTCGAATATTGTCAAAGCTTGAATTTTTGTTTCGTGATTACAATCAAATCACTTTGCAAGGGAAAGCAAATTTATAAACAGATTTTATATTTACAAATGCTTTTGAAAAAAAAACGGGATAAATGCTGTTTTTTTTACATTTACCCCGTCTTTTTACGTTTTGAGCACATAAAATGCCTATTTCATGAATTTTTATGCAATTTTTAAACGATTGAAATTTACTTTTTCTATTTTGGATTGTGCATATTCTAAATCAATAACAACACTTTTTACCTTTTTCGAGGGCATTTCATACATTTTATCCATGATGATGGTTTCAGTAATGGACCTCAATCCACGTGCGCCAATTTTAAATTCGATGGCTTTATCAACGATGTACTCTAATACATCTTGTTGAAAGGTAAGTTCAATGCCATCCATCTTGAATAATTTGATATATTGTTTCAAGATAGAATTTTTAGGCTCTGTCATAATCCTCAGCAATGCTTCTCTATCCAAGGGTTCTAAATAAGTCAAAACCGGTAAACGACCGATAATTTCGGGGATTAGACCAAATGCTTTTAAATCCTGAGGCGCAACATATTGCATCAAGTTTTTTCTGTCAATCTGTTCTGTCTCAATGCTTGCAGTATATCCCACAACACGCGTATTAAGGCGCAATGCGATTTTTTTCTCAATACCGTCGAAAGCACCACCACAAATGAATAAGATGTTTTGTGTATTGACAGCAATCATTTTTTGCTCGGGATGTTTTCGTCCGCCCTGTGGCGGCACGTTAATAACTGCTCCCTCCAACAATTTAAGCAAGCCCTGTTGTACACCTTCTCCACTTACGTCACGTGTTATGCTCGGATTGTCTCCTTTGCGTGCAATCTTATCGATTTCATCAATGAACACAATGCCTTTTTCTGCCGCCTGTACATCATAATCAGCTACTTGTAACAAACGAGTTAAAATACTTTCAATGTCTTCACCCACATATCCGGCTTCTGTCAGTACGGTAGCATCAACAATGGTAAAAGGCACATGTAGCTTTTTGGCAATGGTTCTGGCAAGAAGTGTTTTGCCTGTTCCGGTTGGTCCGACCATGATGATGTTCGATTTTTCGATTTCCACATCATCGTGTTCGTCTTTCTGCAACAAACGTTTATAGTGATTATATACGGCTACCGAAAGATATTTCTTGGCTTCGTCTTGCCCAATGACATATTCATCCAAGTGTTTTTTCAGTTCGATAGGTTTGGGAATGTCTTCTTTCTTTAACTGTAAAGATTTGGATTTTGAAGGGGTGTTCTCTTTGACAATTTCAGCAGCTTGCAATGCACACTCATTACAGATTTGCACATTGTCAATGCCCATAATCAGAAAATCAATTTGAGATTCAGGGCGTCCGCAAAAAGAACAACGTTTTTGTTGCTTTGCCATTATTTGATTTTTTTCTCGTTAATCAATACTTTGTCAATCATACCATATGCAACAGCCTCTTCTGATGTCATCCAATAATCTCTGTCGGAATCTTTTTCAATTTTCTTGTAAGGATTGCCGGAATGTTTGGCGATAATGGTATAAAGTTCTTTCTTCAACTTCTGTATCTCGCGTGCTGTGATCTCTATATCAGAGGCTTGTCCCTGCGCACCACCCATAGGTTGATGAATCATTACGCGGGAATGAGTGAGGGCAAAACGTTTTCCCTTAGCGCCTGCCACCAACAGCACTGCTCCCATTGAGGCTGCCATGCCGGTACAGATGGTAGAAACTTCAGAGTCGATAAACTGCATGGTGTCGTAAATGCCCAAGCCTGCATGCACAGAACCGCCTGGAGTATTCAAGTAAATGGAAATGTCCTTGCCGGGGTCCGAAGTGTCTAAAAACAGCAGTTGAGCTTGGATTACATTGGCTGTATAATCATCAATCTGAGTCCCCAGGAAGATGATGCGGTCCATCATCAATCGCGAAAATACGTCCATCTGTGTCACATTCAATTGTCTCTCTTCCAAAATGGAAGGTGATATATAATTGCCGGAGACATCTTGGTATTTTTCCAAATGCATGCTGTTTAGTCCCAGATGCTTGGTCGCATATTTAAAGAATTCGTTTTGATTCATAATGTTTATTATTTAATAATTCAACACCAAAGGTACAATTATTTTTCGGAGTTGTATGATGAAGACGGCTATTTCAGAACAAATATTCAACTACAATATAGTAAGGTTTCTTAGAAGTGTCCCAAATGCAAGGCACTGAGATTGAGGGCAAAGGAGCATACTGAAGTATGTGACTGAGCCCGAACATCGAAAGTAACGCAGCAGTTGGGCACTTATGAGAAACCGCTATTTTTCTTCAAACATCTTATTAAACTCCTCAATAGAAACCTCTTTCACATCCAGTTTTACAGCTTCTTTGATAATGTCAACTACTTTGTTTTCGGTAACTCTATCAATGATGGCTTTCAGTTGATTCTCATTCTTCAACATTTCTTGAACATAAGGTTCAATCATTTGATCGTCAGCATTGGGAATACCATATTGTGCAAATTGAGAACGTGCGATTTGTTTGGCATATGCTTCGACGTCTTCTTTTTCAATTTTCACATCATGGGCTTTCACTATTTTATTACGGATCAATTGCCAGGTTAAATCCTCTCTCATTTTGGGATAATCGGTTTCCAACGTTTCTTCCGTCAGATCTTTATTGGTGCGTAACAGCCAGCGTTTCAAAAAAGCGTCCGGGAAAGATAAGTCTTTATACTTCTTCACAAGAACTTCGCGGGCATCCAAACCAAACTTATAATTGCTGTCTTGTGACAAGTTTTTTGCAATATTCTCTTTGATCTTTTCCTTGAATTCTTTCTCAGATTTAACCACACCTTCACCAAAAACTTTGTCGAATAAATCTTGATTGACCGCTGCTTCATGATAGCGTGTGATGCTTTGAATGGTGTATTTAAAATCGGAAGTCAGATTTTCTACTTCTTCCTTTTTTAGTTTCAGCAAGGAAGCAACTTCCGCTTCATTTTCATAAGCTTGTTTGGGATTGAAAATCACTTCACCTTCTTTTTTTGCGCCTACGAAAATAGTTTTAATTGCCTCTTCTTTCATATAAGCAGGTGTCAGTACGGCATTTTCCACACGAATGCCATCAGCTTTTTCTTCTCCGTTTTCCAATTCAACCAACAGCCCTTTCAGCATATCTTCCTCCTTAACCGTTTCTTCTTGTTCATATTTACCAAAGCGACCGGCGTAGGATTTTACCTGATTTTCAATCATGGCTTCATCCGGAGTAATTTGATAGTATTTGATTTTATCTTTTTTCGTCAATTCTACTTCGAATGCAGGCGGTAAGGCTATGTCGAAAACAAATTCGAAGGATTCTTGCGTATCGAAATCTATTTCTTTTTGTTCTGTTTCATTAGGTAAAGGTTCTCCGAGCAAATCAATGTTGTTGTCTTTGATGTAGTTGTACAGTCCTTCAGAAAGGATATTGTTGATTTCTTCCGCTAAAATGGATTTGCCATACATTTTTTTGAGTAAACCAAGCGGGACCATGCCCGGACGAAAACCGGGAACGTTGGATTTTTTACGATATTCACGTAAAGTTTTATCAACTTTTACTTCATAATCTGATTTTTCAATACTGATGGTAATGTTCGCATTGGTTGGGTCGAGATCTTTTCTGACAATGTTCATATGTTCTTTTTCTAAAAATAGGGCTGCAAATATACGATAATTTTAGTAATAAATTGATGCTTGTATTGTGGTATGTAAAATATTATCTATCTTTGCACACCGAAAAATGAAGGAAAGTTCGTTATGGGCTTGATCTCTATTTATTAATTTAACTATTACATTATTATGTATTTAACGGCTGAAAAAAAGCAAGAAATTTTTGGCAAATACGGTAAATCCAATACGGATACCGGCTCTCCTGAAGCTCAGATTGCATTGTTCACTTATCGAATCAATCATTTAACCGAGCATTTAAAACGCAATAAAAAAGATTTTAGTACCGAGCGTGCTTTGGTGATGTTGGTAGGTAAACGTCGTCGTTTGTTAGACTACTTGATTAAAGTGGATATCGAACGCTATCGTGCCATCATCAAAGAGCTTGGAATCAGAAAATAATCATGTCTCAAAAGCCCTCTATACCAAAAGGTACCCGTGATTTTACACCGCGGGAAACGGCTCAGCGCAATTATATTTTCGACACCATTAAATCGGTTTTCCGGCTGTATGGGTTTCAGCAGATTGAAACTCCTGCCATGGAAAATCTGATTACTTTAATGGGAAAATATGGCGAGGAGGGCGACAAATTATTATTCAAGATTCTAAACTCCGGTGATTTTTTGTCCGGCATTTCGGAAGAAGAATTAAAGGAAGCTAATAGTCTTCGTTTAGCAGGAAAAATTGCGGAAAAAGGTTTGCGCTATGACCTCACTGTGCCGCTTGCCCGGTTTGTAGTCCAAAATCGCCATAGCATCTCTTTTCCTTTTAAGAGGTATCAGATTCAACCTGTGTGGCGTGCCGATCGCCCGCAAAAAGGCAGGTATCGCGAATTCTATCAGTGTGATGCCGATGTAGTGGGAAGCAACTCTTTGATGAATGAATTGGAGTTGATACAGATTTTAGATGAAGTGTATCAACGCTTGAAAATTAAGGTAATCATCAAATTGAATAATCGCAAGATACTTTCCGGCATTGCTGAAATCATCGGTGAGTCTGAAAATTTGACCAATATCACAGTTGCAATCGATAAATTGGATAAAATCGGTCTGCAAAAGGTAAACGAAGAATTGTTGTCAAAAGGTATTTCGCAAGGAGCCGTAGAAAAGTTACAGCCTATTCTGAACCTACACGGCAGCAATGCTGAAAAACTTCAACAGTTGAAGACGGTGTTGGGTTCTTCTGCGACTGGTTTACAGGGGATTTCGGAAATGGAAACTCTGTTTAATCTTTGCGATACAGTATCCTTAAATGCTGTATTGTCATTGGATTTAACATTGGCACGCGGACTTAATTACTACACCGGAGTCATCATTGAAGTGATTGCATCAGATGTACAAATAGGCAGTATATCCGGTGGAGGCAGGTATGATAACCTGACAGGTATGTTTGGAATGCCGGGTGTTTCCGGTGTCGGTATTTCATTCGGAGCCGAACGGATATACGATGTGCTAACACAACTGAATTTGTTTCCTGAAAATCAAAGTGAGCAGACGAAAATATTGTTTGTTTGTTTTGGTGAGAAGGAGCAGGCTTATTGTTTACCCCTCTTAAAAACATTGCGGGAACTCGGAATCAATGCAGAGTTATATCCCGACCTTGACAAACTGAAAAAGCAAATGAGTTACGCAGATCAGCAAAGCATTCCGTTTGTGGGTATTGTAGGTGAAAATGAGATGCGAGAAAATAAAGTTATGCTGAGGAATATGAAAACCGGTATTCAACAGCTTTGTTCCCTGAAAGAAATCATAGACACAATCCAATAATTTCCATTCCACCAATATCCCATTGATTTGATAATTTAATACCACTAAAACCGGGGCTGTTTCAAAAGTAAATATTTAACCAAAAACCCGCAAGGTGTCTTAGAAGTGTTCAAATGCAAGGCGCTGTGACTGAGCCCGAATATCGAAAGCAACACAGCAGTTGGGCACTTATGAAACACCGCTCTATTATCCATAAAGCATGACGTAATGAGATAAATCTTTCAAAAACAATCCTAACGCGTTGTTTTAAAGCTGAAAAATATTTACCTTTGCGCTTTATTGTTAATTTATAACAATAAATCACATTTTACACAGTTTTCTATTTATGAGAACCCGAGCAAATGAATTGCAATTTATTTATGTCTTCTTAGATTTGGTACTTCTGAATCTTTCTTTTATTGTTGTTGCAATCCTATTTCCCCAGCAATATTTTCAAGACAAGTTGGATGTGTATTCCTGTTTTTTGATTGCCAATTTGTCTTGGATATTGGCATTTATAATGGTACGTAAATACGTTCTGTATATTAAGAAGGGCTTTACAAAGCGTTTTCTGAGGATGCTGAAGCGTGTTTTTGTGTTTTTGCTTATTGTTTCATTTTTATTTTTTCTCTTTCATGACAGGATAGAATACCTTAAATTTTATCTGCTGATATCTTTGACTGTGTTCCTTTTTAATATGTTTGTGATCAGTTATTTGTATTATAGGATTGTCAAATTTTTTCATTTAAAAAGCAAAAGAGTAAAAAGAACTTTGTTGGTAGGAGAAAACGATGTGCTGAATCGTATTTGTAACATCATAAAAGCCAATCCTATATTGGATTATATGTATATTGACACTTTCTTCAATGACACAGAAGGTAGCATGACTGAAAAATTAGACGAATTAGAAAATATTATCGAGGCTCAAAATATTCATGTTCTTTTCGTTGCAGTCAAAGATTTGAGGAATATTGTATCTGATGAATATAATCAGTTGCTTAGTTTGTGCAATCGGGTAGGAGTCAGATTGTTTTATGTTCCCGATAATCAAGATGTTAGCGAAGATAAGTATGACATATGCCGATTAGCCAATATTGTGATTTTCAATCCCCAGTATATTCCCATGGATTCCATTGAAAATCAGGTAATCAAGCGTATGTTTGATTTAGTTTTTTCCGGTTTTGTAATTGTTTCCATTCTTTCCTGGCTTTACCCGATTCTAGCTTTGCTGATTAAATTGGGTTCTAAAGGACCTGTTTTGTTTGTTCAAGAGCGTACAGGCATCAACGGAATCACATTCAACTGTTACAAATTTCGCAGCATGCTTCTTAATCCTGATGCTGATTTGAAACAAGCAGTTGAAGATGATCCAAGGATTACTAAAATTGGTAAATTTATTCGTAAAACGAATATTGATGAATTGCCGCAATTTTTCAATGTGTTTAAAGGAGAAATGTCGGTAGTTGGTCCGCGTCCTCACATGCTTGCTCATACAGAACAGTATTCAGCTTTAATTGACAATTATTTGGTGCGTCATTATGTCAAGCCGGGAATAACCGGATGGGCACAGGTAAATGGTTATAGAGGAGAGACGAATGAGTTGTGGAAAATGGAGAGGCGTGTAGAATATGACAAAGAATACATCGAAAATTGGTCATTGGATTGGGATTGTGCGATTGTTTGGAAAACAGTTTTTGCATTAAAAGCATTTGTGGATGTTAAATGGAAGGAAACGAACTGATTGAGGACATTAAAATTAAAAGAATCAATAATAAAAATAAAACAAATATGTTTCAAGTTTTTAAAAAATCGTTATTTCTCCTGATAATCATTGTATTTGCAAGTTGTAACGCATATCAAAAAGTCGCTTATATGCAGGAAGCGGGTGTCTATGCTGAGTTTTCCGATTCAGTACAAGCACCTGTGCCCGATCCTGTAATTAAAATCGGTGATTTGTTGATGATAACTATCAATACCACCACACCTGAAGCTGCGTTGCCATTTAACCTTCCCTTAGTACCTGCCGGTGAAACTGCCAGAACATACAGCGGAGGTAGTACCTATCTTTCATACGGGTTAAGCATGCAGAATTATTTGGTAGATGTAGAGGGTTATATATCTTTTCCTGTAATAGGTAAAATTAAGGCTGTCGGCATGACAAAAATCGCTTTAACCAATTACATCAAAGAATCTCTGTATCCGCAATATATCACTGAAGAACCCATTGTGTTGATTCGTTTTGCCAATTTTAAGGTTTCGGTAATTGGTGAGGTGTTGCGTCCCGGATCATTTGTCATTGACAATGAAAAGATATCTTTGTTGGAAGCCCTTGCATTAGCCGGGGACATGACTATTTATGGTCGTAGAAACAGTTTGTTGTTGATCAGGGAACAAAACGGACATCGTGAAACTATCCGTATTGACATGCGTGATAAGAATTTAGTCAATTCTCCTTACTTTTATTTGCAGCAAAATGATGTGATTTATGTAGAGCCCAATGATCCTAGAGCACGTGCTTCAGGAATCGGTGCGGCGGAGTCCATCACAATTTCAGTTGTTGGAACCCTGATATCTTTAACGACCTTGATAATAAATGTTTTGAAGAAATAAATTAATTAATCGTCTTTACGAATAAAGTATAATAAAAAATTAGTTAGCTATCTTCGCTATAGACATAATTTATAATAACATGAATAGAAACATTAATTTGGACGAATCTCAACAATTGATGACAGAGAAACCGATTGATTGGCGAGCGCTTATTGAAAAGTACGGAGCATATTGGAAATGGATTGTTGCTTCTTTAATTGTTATTGTGTTTATTGGTTTGCTTTATTACCGAATGCAACCCGATATCTTCCAATTTAAATCTACCTTACTTATCGCTGATAAATCTTCGTCAGGACAGATAAGCCAGATTTCTGTGCTCAAACAATTAGACGCTTTTGGTGTTTCCGGAGGTTCTTCCAACATTTACAATGAAAGACAGGTATTGCACTCAAAAGAGTTGATAAAGAAAGTTGTGAGCGATTTAAGAATGAATTATGTATATAACAAAAAGGTGTTTCTGAAACCGATAGAGCTGTACACAAGTAGTCCTGTGGAGGTTATGATGAATGATGCTGATTTAATGAATATAGGGAAACCAATGGAATTATCTGTGGTTTACAATAAAGAATTTTACTGGATTTCAGGCAAACATATTAATAAGGAACGAAAGTTAATACGTTTTAAAGATAAACTGTCACAATTACCTGCTGTTATTGAAACGCCGGCGGGACCAGTACAAATTGCACTTAAAAATTATGAAGAGCCTTTGGAAGATAAGATTTATATTGAAATTTACAATCCAATTCATATCGTAAAAAAATGTCAGGAGACCGATCTTTCAACTGAAGTTCCCAAAGACGGAGATTTGGTGAATTTAACTTTTAAAGCGAAAAATATTCAGAAAGGTAAAGATTTTTTACAAAGGCTGATTGAAACCTATAACCAGGACGCCATTGATCAAATTAATCAATCAGCTCATCTTACTGCTGTCTTTATTGACAGTCGTTTGGATTTATTGACCGATTCGTTGGCAGAAATAGAACATAAAATGCAAGCTTATAAACAAACAAATGAATTGACTGATATCGAAACAGAAGCAGGTATTATATTACAAAAAAGCAGTTTGTATGATCAAAAGCGCATCGAAAATGGTATCCAGTTGCAGCTTATAGAATATATCGAAGAATTTTTAGAAGAACCATCCAATAAATATGCTTTAATACCCAATCTTGGATTGACTGATGTCGGATTATTAGCTGTAATTCAAGAATATAATAAATTACTTGTTACTCGCGACAGAATAGCAAGTGGTTCGTCAGATACCAACCCTACTCTTCACAGCATGGAGTCACAAATTCAATCGAGTCGACTTGCCATTCAAAACAGCATTGCCACATCAAGAAAAGGATTGCAAATCAGCATTCGTGAGTTGGACAGTCAATATGCTCTTTTAAATTCTCAGTTGAAAAAAATACCTCAGCAAGAACGAGAATTTATTGAGATTAAACGCCAACAGGAAATTAAAGCTAGCTTGTATATGTTTCTGTTGCAGAAAAGAGAAGAGGCATCTATGAGTATGGCGGTTACCATACCCAAAGCTCAATTGTTGGATGCTGCTGACACTGCCGATAAAACTGCACCTAAGTTATCAATGATATTGGCGGCTTCTTTATTTTTAGGTTTATGTTTCCCCATAGGTGTTTTGTATCTTAAGTTTTTATTTACCACTACATTTAGTGATAGAAAGGAAGTGGAAAGTTTGACTGATGTGCCTATCATTGCTGAACTTGCTATAGAAAAGTCAGAAGATATATTCATCAATCATGACACTAATGCCAGTGCTAATGCTGAGTTATTACGTTTGCTGCGCAGTAAGTTGCAGTTTATCATGAATAGACCCAAAGACAGGTTGGTGATAGTAACCTCTACTGAATCAGGAGAGGGTAAAACTTTTGTAGCAATTAATTTAGCAATATCCATATCACTTACAGGTAAAAAAACACTGTTGATTGGTATGGACTTACGAAAGCCTATGCTTGCCAGTCACTTCGGAATCTCTAATCAGGAAGGGATTTCTTCTTATTTGTCGGAAATAGATGATGATTACCACCACCTTATCCATACCTCTCAAGAATATCCTGATTTACATTTGTTGCCGGGAGGTATTATTCCACCCAATCCAAATGAATTAGTTCTAAGTGAACGTTTTGATAAGCTTATAGCTGAATTGCGGGAACAATATGAATATATCCTCATTGATTCTACCCCTGTAGGAGTGGTGTCAGATACTTTCCTGATTAATCGTGTTTCTAATTTGACCTTGTATGTTTGTCGTGCGAATTATTCAGACAAACGTAATTTTGAATTTTTAAATCGAATATATAAAGAAAATTCTTTAAAACAGCTTTATCTTGTTATCAATGGGATTGACATTGAATCAAGCAAATACGCAAGTAGGTATGCATATGGTTATGGTTATGGTTATGGAAAGAAACGAAAGCAAGCAAGAAAAGTTTGAGTTTAAAATAAATTTTCAATGAAAAATAGCACATCGGTTGAATTGCAAAATTTCTTTGATGATAAAAGAATATTAGTAACGGGTCATGTTACTTATTTATACTCATGGCTTTGTATGCTGTTGCATAAAATGGGTGCTAAATTGACCGGCTTTTCTACTCAAAAACCTGCGAAGCCTAACCTGTATGAAGAGGCTGATGTGTATGAGTTGATGAGTTTCTATGTTGAAAGAACCAACAATATAGATGTTTTAGAGCGTATTAATCACGAGTTTCAGCCGGAAATCGTGATTCAACTTTCTTCCATGTGTGGATATGTGGAAAACCTTGATGTTAGGAATTTGTACACGTTTAACTTGCCGAGGGTTTTAAATACGCTTGAAATGAGTAGGCAATCAAGCCACGTACGTGTGTTTGTGAATTTGATACCAGATTATTTAGATAACACGATATTACAAAAATGTGACAATAAAAAAACGGGAGAAATCGATTTGATGAAGGGAGGTTTTCGATTGATTGAGTTTTTAACTGCCGGCTATCGAAACGCATATTTTAATCCTAATCATTATGATTGTCACAAAAAAAGTTTTGTTAATTTGTCATTTTTAAATCCAATCGGAGGAGGTGATTGGTCAAGAGATAATTTGCTGAAAGATTATTTTACTTCGTTAGAGAAAAATGGGAAAGAACTGGTTGTTCATCCTGGTAGTCGCCATAACCTTGTTCATGTGCTTGATGTTCTGATGAAGGTATTGGACACTGTTTACAAATTATATACTCCTTCAAAAAATGAAATTGTTGATAGTAAAATTGTTAACCAGGAGTCTTTTTTAAAAGACGAAATTTGGATAGCAGAATTTTTAAAAGAATTGTATCATGATAAGGACTTTATCATTAAAACTGATCAAAAGTTTTCATCCAATGAAACAATTATAACCGAAATGTTCCATATGCCCGATTATAAGCAAATTACTGATTGGTTGCCACGCTGGGACGAAAAAACTGCGCTTCTTAAAACCATTGAATGGTACCAAGCCAGAGAAAGAGGTGCCAACATGCAACGGTACAGTCTTAACCAAATTGATGAATTTTTAAATCAGTAAAACAATTTATATTCAATTTTTGGAATTTAGAATGAAAATTTAAAGTTGGTGTGTATTATTTAAACAAGATAATTGGGTGTGTGAAACGTATTACACTGATAATATTTCAGATATTATTTTATAATAAACAATCTATATATGTCTTCGATTAGTAAAATTAAAAACAAAGCAAAAAAAATAGTGGCATCGCACAATAATAATGGTCACGTTTGGCAATTTTCGAGGGTTGGAGGAGTTAATCGTGTTAACTTGATGTCGGGTGCCGACTTGTTGGCGCTTGATCAGTTGGACAAAAAATTATGGGCAGCTTTAAGCTGTCCTGTTGACGGACTTGAGATTGATCCGCAGACTTTGCAGTTAATAGATACGGATAAGGATAATCGCATCCGTGTTCCTGAAGTCCTTGCTGCAGTAAAGTGGATCACTTCTGTTATCAATGATCCTGATGATTTGTTGAAAGAGCAATCAGTATTACCTCTTTCTGCTATCAACAACAAAACTGATGAAGGAAAAATTTTGTTGGCTTCAGCGCGACAGATATTGAAGAATCTTGGAAAACCAAAAGATACAACTATTTCTGTGCAAGATACTTCAAATTTGTCGGGTATCTTTGCTGAGACTCAATTTAACGGAGATGGTATCATTACAGAAAAATCCACTGCTGATGAATCGTTAAAAAAAATCATTACACAAATCATTGCAACCGTTGGCTCATCTTTGGATCGCAGTGAAGAACAGGGAGTATCATCTGATCAGGTGAAGGAATTTTATGAGCAATGTGAGGCATACTGCAATTGGTACAAGTTATCAGAAGACGATCAGAAAAATATTCTGCCATTCGGGGATAAAACTGCTGATGCAGTAGCTGCTTTTCAAGTTGTTGAGTCCAAAGTGAATGACTACTTTTTACGTTGTCGTTTATCTGAATATGATCCTGAGTCGAAGGAGGTGTTTGGCTTGCTTAAATCTCAATATGAGGCTTTTAGTTCCAAGGAGCTTTCAGTCGGCATAGAAGAAATGATCGCCTTGCCCATAGCCAAAATGAATGAGAAGAAATCACTTCCGCTTACCGAAGGCATTAATCCTGCTTGGGAAAATGCCATGAAAGCTTTTTATGATTTAGTGATTTTGCCTCTCTTCCCCAAAAAAACACAGATTACACAGTCTGAATGGGAATCGATTGTACAAAAGGTGAATGTGTACAGAAAGTGGCAGGCGGAAAAACAAGGTGCTGTAGTGGAGTCCTTGGGTATAGAAGAAGTTAGAACGATATTGAAGAATAATCAGCAAGAAGCTCTTCATGCTTTGATTGGAGAAGATTTGGCACTTGAGACAGAAGTGAATAATATGTTAGAGGTTGATAAGTTGACCCGTTTTTATAGAGATATTTTTAAGTTACTGAAAAACTATGTCAATTTCTCTGATTTCTATTCTTTACACACAAAAGCAGTTTTTCAAGCCGGTTGCTTGTACATTGATCAGCGTCGTTGTGACTTGTGCATCAAGGTGAATGATATGGCGAAGCACGGAAGCATGGCAGGACTCAGTGATATGTTTTTAATTTATTGTGATTGCGTTTCACGTGCCAAAGGTGAAAAAATGACCATTGTAGCTGCTTTGACGGATGGCAGTAATGACAATATGATTGTGGGACGTAATGCAGTCTTCTACGACAGGAAAGGCAATGATTGGGATGCCACGATTATCAAAATTATTGATAATCCTGTGAGTATCAAGGAAGCATTTTGGTCACCTTACAAAAAGGTGGGACGATTTATTTCAGAGCAAATTGAAAAGTTTGCCTCCAAGAAGGATAAGGATGTTATGGAAAGTACGACCGGAAAAATTGAAGCAACCGGAGAGAAACTTTCTACAGGTGATATCGCTGCTCCGGCTGCTGCTCCCGTTCCGTTCGATATAGGAAAATTTGTTGGGATTTTTGCTGCATTAAGTTTAGCTTTAGGAGCTATCGGATCATTTTTGATGACGACTGTATCCGGATTTTTTTCATTGAAGTGGTGGCAGATGCCCCTGGCAATAGTTGCTGTTATTTTAGCCATCTCTCTTCCATCAATGGTCCTTGCTTATTTGAAACTTCGTAAGCGCAACTTGGCTCCGGTACTTGATGCCAATGGTTGGGCCATCAACGCCCGACTGGCTGTCAATATTATTTTTGGACGTGAATTGACACATCTTGCTGTCTTGCCGGAAAATTCGAAGGTTAATATGATTGACCCCTTTAAGAAGAAACAGAATCCGTGGTTGTATGCAGTTTTAGGTTTGATAGTGGCACTGATTATTGCCGGAATTGTTTTGTGGTATTTGGGGATTTTGCCTGCATGGATTGGAGCACTTAAGCAGTTGTTAAAATCTATACCCTAAATGCATAGTTAACGGAACTTTAATTCCATAGTTGGGAGGAAAAAGATCTGCATTGGAATAATGACCTATTCTCATCTCTATGTTATACTGTTTTTTGTTGCCGAAAAATGTTGCCAAGCCCATATTATCCATAAAGATAAAATGTTTTCCGACATCATATCCGTCTAATGTTGTTTTTGAAATGAAAGATGGCCCTCCAACCGTGTAGAATAGATAAGTTTCCCAATATTGGGTATGAATAAAATTAATTCGGAATACCGGAAAAACCGAAAAAGTAAAGAAGTTTGTTTCCGGGAAACTTGCATCGGGATTTTTACCGGAAGTCTGCCATACAGAAGCATTGACACCCCAATCCATGGCAAAGAACTTTTTATAGTAAAATATATTACGTTGATAATTTAAAGATAAACCTTGCTTGATATGTACCCTGCCTGCCCAAAAAACTTTATTCAGTGCCTTATTTACACCATATCCCAATACGTTAGAGGTATAGCCGATTTGCATCCATTGTATTTGCGATTTCGTGTTTTCTGTGTCTTTTGGTTGAGCGGACAGATTGTGTGAAATGATGAAAACTGTCAGCGTGAACAGAATCAACTTCAGTCTGTTTGTTATTTCATGCATTATTTAGCTTTTCATGAGAGTTTTGAATACTCATAGATGATTTCAGCAGCTCTTTTAGAGGTACCCGGTTTTCCCAATTTATCTCTTAATTCTTTGTAGGAAAGAATTATTTGTTTGCGATATTTTTCGTCAAATAAAATGCGCTCAATCTCACGGGTTAAGTTTTGGGTGGTAAATAGATGGGCGTACAATTCTTTTACAATTTCTTTTTCTGCCAAAATATTGACGAGTGAAATATTCTTAGTTTTAATAAATATTTTTTTTGCCAAGTATGCTAATCGACCCAACATCACATGATAGACAACTATTTGTGGAGTCCCTATCAGTGCAGTTTCTAAAGTTGCTGTTCCGGAATTGACTATGGCCAAATCCGCATGAAAAAGTAGCTGATATGGATGATGCTTAATAATGGGGTAGTTGTGCCCATTCATATACTCGTGATAAAAAGCCGTATGCACTGAGTTAACACCTGATATAACAATCTGATATTCCGGATATTTGCTGGCGGCAGCAATCATCTTCGGTAAACAGGACGATATTTCCTGCTTTCTACTTCCGGGTAATAAAGCTATAATGGGCTTTTCATTCAGGAAGTATTTTTTCTTGAAATAATTTGTCTCTTCTGTTTTGTCAAGCTGATTGTCAACGAAATCTATAGCCGGATTACCAACATATTGTACCTCAAAATTATGAGAAGCATAAAATTCTTTTTCAAAAGGAATGATGGTGAGCATCTGTGTTACATCGCGTTTTATTCGCTTTACTCTATACGACTTCCAAGCCCATACCGAAGGGGAAATGTAATAATGAACAGGAATGTTGTTTGTATGTTTTCGAACAAACTTGGCTATCTTAAGATTGAAGCCGGGGTAGTCTATTAAAATGACTGCATCGGGTTGAAATTCAAGGATAGATTTTTTACAAAGACGTAGACTTTTTAAAATGCTTGGTAGATTTTTCAAAACTTTCCAAAATCCCATGTAGGCTAATTCTTTGATATGTTTCACAGGTCTGACTGCTGTGGCTGTACGCATCAAATCTCCACCAAAAAATTTGAATGTAGCTTCAGGATCTAATTTTTTTAATTCTTCTATGAGGGATGCTCCGTGTAAATCTCCGGAAGGCTCTCCTGCAACAAGAAAATACTTCATAAGTAATTTATTTGAATATTATTTTATTTATTAGTTTATCCTGCCCATCCTTCTCTGTCTAAATTTCTATAATTAATAGCTTCAGCGATGTGATGGGTGCATATTTGTTCAGAATTTTCAAGGTCTGCAATGGTTCTTGATACTTTTAAAATTCTGTCAAATGCACGAGCCGACAAATTTAATCTTTTCATGGCATTTTTCAATAGTTCTGTCCCGGTTTTATCTATTACAGCATATTTTTTCTGTAATTTTGTGGTCATTTGTGCATTACAGTAAACACCTTCTATGTTTTTAAAGCGTTCTTCCTGAATCAACCTTGCCCGTTTTACCCGCTCTCTGATTTGTTCACTTTTTTCTGCATCTCGTCTTTCAGACAATTTTTCAAAAGGAACAGGCACAATTTCTATATGTATGTCTATCCTGTCTAAAAGTGGTCCCGAAATCCTGCTTAAATATTTTTGAACTGTCCCCGAAGGACATACACAGGTTTTTTCAGGATGGTTATAAAAACCGCAAGGGCACGGATTCATGGAAGCTACCAACATGAAGCTGGCGGGAAAATCAACTGTAAACTTTGCTCTTGAAATGGTAATTTTTCTATCTTCCAGGGGTTGTCGCATCACTTCTAATACGGTGCGCTTAAATTCCGGCAATTCATCTAAAAACAACACTCCGTTATGTGCCAATGATATTTCACCGGGCTGCGGGAAAGCACCTCCTCCCACCAGGGCAACATCCGATATGGTGTGATGCGGACTGCGAAACGGGCGTTGTGCTATCAAAGCCGAACTGTTTTCCATGCATCCTAACACAGAATGAATCTTGGTTGTCTCCAATGCTTCCTCTAAGGTCATGGGTGGCATAATGGTCGGCAATCGTTTTGCCATCATTGACTTACCTGCACCGGGTGGTCCTATCAAAATGATATTATGCGAACCGGCAGCCGCCACTTCCAATGCACGCTTTACATTTTCCTGTCCCCTTACATCCGAGAAATCAATTTCCACACAATCATGTACGTCTTGAAATAATTCATCGGTGTTTATTCTTAAAGGTTGCAATGAGGTATTGTCATTTAAGAATGCAATCACTTCCGTAAGGTCTTGAACTCCATAAACATCAATGCCGCTTACGACTGCAGCTTCTCCGGCATTTTGTCGGGGGACAATCAAGCCTTTATAACCTTCCTCCTTGGCCTTAAGGGCTATGGGCAGTGCACCTTTAATAGGTTTCATACCTCCGTCCAAGGACAATTCTCCCATGATTACATATTGTTCAATCGCATCGGATTTTATCTGACCGGATGCAGCCATAATGCCTACAGCTAAGGGTAAATCGTAGGCGGATCCCTCTTTCCTGATATCTGCCGGTGCCATATTGATGACCACTTGTTTCCCAGGCAACCTTTTTCCTGAAAAGGCAAGTGCTGAGGCAATTCTCTCATGACTTTCCCTGACTGCATTATCAGGCAAACCAACAATTAAAAAACGAATGCCCTGACTGATATTGACTTCAATAGTTACAATAGTCGCAGTGATGCCTTGTACGGCAGCTCCATATGTCTTTACTAACATAGTTAATACGGTATTAATTTTTTAAACAAACAGAATCGCCTGCGAAAATATAACCTTTTGAGGTGCAAAAGGTAAAATGTGAAAGATTTATACCTTTTACGTGAAAAATAAATGAAGAAAAACTAAGTGCTTGTCACCAACACCACCACATAAGCAGTGATGCCTTCCCGACGACCGACGAACCCCATTTTCTCGGATGTGGTGGCTTTGATGGAAATTTGATTAGGTAAGATAGCCATGACTTCAGACAAGGTGGTCTGCATGGCAGGAATATGTGGATTGAGCTTGGGTGCTTCGGCACAAATGGTACAGTCGGCATTACCTAATTCCCAACCTCTTGATCTTAGCAATTGCATGGTCTCTTTCAGTAATATTTTACTATCAATGTTTTTATATTCAACTGCCGTATCAGGGAAGTGATAGCCTATATCGCGCAAATTAGCGGCACCCAAAAGGGCATCGCAGAGGGCATGTATCAACACATCGGCATCCGAGTGACCTGCCAAGCCTAAATGGTAATCAATCTTAATTCCTCCCAACCATAATTCACGGGAAGGTGCAAATTGATGTACGTCATATCCAAATCCGACACGAATATTCACAAGGAGTTATTTGTATAAGAACCGGGGCCAAGCGAGACCGGTAAATTAACGAATCAGATTCTTTAAACCGTACAGGTCAAACGACAAAGAAAATCTCAAAGTCTGGTCGAGCGGATTTGTTTGCGCAATTGATACTACATAAGAAGCATCCAATTGGAAGACATTCAGCTTAAACCCGGCTCCGGCTGTAAAAAATTTACGATTTCCTTTGTACGCATGTTCATTGAAATATCCGGCACGGACAAAGAATTGGTTGTTATAAGCATACTCTGCACCAACAGACCAGGTAATCTCCTGCATCTCTTCTTTGAATCCACCCGGTGCATCATAAAACGACGACAGCATTCCTTGCAAGGCAGTCATATCGTTGTAATAATCTCTATTATCGGCAGTTTTCAAATAATCAACTGTAGGAACAAGATACTTATAAGCATCTGCATTGATGGATATACGCTGGTATTCATCAATCGGATACTCGAATGAGGTTCCCAACCGCAAGTTAGTAGGAATAAAGCTACTGGAAGCGGATTTGTCATAGGTTATTTTAGATCCGATATTGGATAAGTTGAAACCTAAAGCCCAATTGGCATCGCCCGAGTACACCTGTATAGGAAGTCTGTAATACATTGCAACATCCGCCCCAACAGCAATACCGGGATACACTTCAGTCCCTCCGGACATATTTTTGCCATTATTTAGGTCAGAGTAAATAAACCGTAAAGCCACCGCCGCCGAAAAATTCTCAAACAACCTTTGTGAGTATGCCACGTCTGCAGCCAATTCATTCGGATACGCAGATCCCCAATCATTACCTGACCAATCGTACATCACAATTTCACCCAAGGAAAAATACCTTAAAGATGCGCTTAAAGCCCGTTTCTCATTAAATTTCCAATAACCGACCAAATAAGATAAATTGATATCTTCCACCAATTTTCTCAACCATGGCGTAAAAGAAAATGACATCCCTGCATTGCTTTCGATGAACACATATTTTGCCGGATTCCAAAACTGCGAACTTACATCAGCAGTCGTAGCTGCTCCTACATCACCCATACCTGCACCCCGGGCTTCCGGAGAAATGGTAAGTGAGGGAACGGCAATATGAATCGGATGATTTTGAGGTTCTTCTTCCGAAAAAACGCATAAGGATATTACAGACAAAAAGACAAAAAGAGTTGCGAGCTTTCTCATTGTTATAGAATTTCTTTTATTTATGATGTTAGGAATTATATTCATTAAAACACATTAACGTAAAAAAGTCATTTTATTGCTTTGAATAGTTTTATTCTATTACAATTAATTTATTGATTTTGGAATGTGCTGTTTTGGAATCTAAACTTACGCTGACACGGTACAGGTAAATGCCTGTCGGGAGTGATCTGCCCTCAGAATCCGTTACATTCCATGTAATCTCATCTAAAGTTGATTGTGACATAGTCCATATCAGGCGTCCCGCCAAATCAAAAATATCAATTTTAGTATCAAGTACCGACTCAGGACGATCGTGTTGTATAACAAATTTGGTAGAAGCTTTCACCGGATTAGGATAATTATACACATCAAAAATCACCGGCTCTAATCCTTTCACTACTTCAAAATCAATGATTTGACTTGATGAATTGTTTTGTAAATCCCACACTTTAAAGGTAAGCGTATGTTTTCCGTTGCGTAATTCAGGAAGTTTAAACCTGACTGTCCCTTGCGTATAATCACTTTCTGCAGAATGATAGAAATCATTAAGTATATAAGACTGTTCAGAATCTTCGTCAACAATCAACGTGATATCGTGTCCGATGCCGTTTCCAACTTGATTGATACCGCTTATATCGTTTACATGAGCTATGAAAAGGGGTGTTTCGTTTACCTTGTCGCCTGACTTAAATGTCGGACTGTTCAGGTACATTTGAATATCAGGACCTTCTTCATCAAATTCTACATCCGGATTCGTTCCACCCACATAGAAATTTTCAAAATATCCTTGTGCCTCATATCCGTTATTTTCGCAGGAAGCATAATAATTAATCCGACCTGTTCCGTAATTGTATTTGATATCTTTGGGCAACATGAATACCAACTCAAATTGTCCGTCATTAACTTGAACAGCTCCGGAAAATAATTTATTCAGGCGATCCTTGTAAATTATTGTGCTATCTGCTCCATTGTTTTTGTCGTTATTCAAAGTTGTAATGCTTTGAACTTTATCATAAACTATTGCGTTTAAAACGCCATTAAAATTATCAACAAGATTATTATTTTCATCCGCAATATGGCCCTCTATTCTTGCTACCGACAAAGCCCGTAAGGTGTCATTGCCTTGCACATCTACTCCATTGATCTTATCAGTTATAATTTTATACCCAAACTTGTCGGGATAATTTAATCTTACAGACGGATCACCCATATACACATAGGACAATTTATTGATTTCATTACCAAGCTTATTTTTTGCTCTTCTAAATACTTCACCCACCCTCAAATATTCTCCGTTTTCTTTTAAAAATAGAAAATGATTAACCTCTTTATTGATATTCAAATTTTGTGAAGCATATACGGGGCGAGTAGCTGAAAAGATACCTATGCCACCTCCAATCGGATTCAACAATACCCGTTCGCCGGCTGAAGTAGATGGTAAATCGAATTGCAGAAAATTACAGGTTACTGCGACCCATAAAGGCAAGTTTTTATTAGATAGCGTTCTGACGTCTGTGGTAGTTAAAATTTGCTCATTTGTCCAGCCTGTTACACCGGCATGACCGGTAAAATCAAGAACGAACATACCGTTTCTCAACGAATTATGAAACTGGGTACGAGCAACAGGATAAGTCTCACCGCTGGCATTAATTATTTGCTGATAAGCATCCAAATAGATTTTTGTAACCTGAAAAGCCGGATTTTTTGCTGATACACTTGATGCAACAGTTTCTGCTTGTTTAGCATGCAAGGAATTGTCTCCGTCATCAGCCAAAAAGCAAAGTTGATTTTTCCAAATACCGCGATTTTCATTTTTCATGTAATTAATAGTCTTGGTCACTACATCAGTGGCTTCCTGTAGGTTGCTGACCGGGAATCTCCCAACCCCAATATCCAAGGAATGCGCCGATATGTTATCGCCATCTGTATCTTTGAGAAAAGCAAAGTAATCGTCGGTAACATATGAATTTGTTTCCACCAAAGAATTATCAGCTTGATAGGTTAGTACAAAAGGTTCTCCCGAAGATCTCAGTATTTTACGGTTATCATAAGAACCTCTTCCAAACAATAACAAGAAACTGGGGCGTTTGGTCAAATCACCTGATTCATTGGCTCTGTCGTACAACATTTTTAATACCCACCGATAAGCTGTAGCATCCGGTGTCCCGGAAGAAAACTCATTGTAAACCTGTTCGGTAGTCACTGCTTCAACCGTAATTTCTCCCCTTGCATTGTGTTCATTTGCCAATCTTTCTGCTTGCGATAAAAAATTGGGATGTGTAATGATCAGCATGTCTGCCGGAAGCATACCGTGTAAATTCTGATTGGGAACATCTCCCACAACTTCAGGTTTTGGAAACGAAGCAACTGCAGCCGGATTGAGGGCTAAATAAGCTTTATCTGATTGATTGCTGTCGTAAAAACTTAAAGTACCATTGTTTGCTTCAGCATTGATGCGACTGATATTGGTGTGATCGGTGATATCCCAAATTTGCACGTTAGATGTTGCATTACTCAGGATGAACTTGTTATAAGTACCATTGCCTAAATTATCAGGATTTTGAAAACGCATTACATCGCCGGTCATTTTCAAAGCTCTTTTGGCGTTAACTTCCAAATAATTGAGATATCCTCTTGAATTTGCGGCAGACTTATCATATGTAAGCTTAAAATTTTGTATATCTGCTTCAGGCTTAAACGTAAAAAAGCCATTTGCCCCTTTCCCTTTTTCATAATGATCATTAGATTTTGCAGCTATACTTAAGCTTTTTGTTTGCTTGGAATTTAAACTCAGATTGAAAGTGGATGGTGCGGTTGAATTGGCAGCTACATCCAATCTTACTCTCACAGAATTATCGTCTATTACAATGTTGGGAAATGAAAACTTCAAATCCAACGAGAGGATATCCCCAAAGGTTTCTCCGTAAAACACTTTGCCGGAATTTACCAAACTAACCAATTCCTTTTCATGTACAGCAAAATCTATAAAATCATTGACTTCTACAAAAGAACCGCCTGAGGGTAAATTATATTCTTTCATTTCAATTTTACGCCCGGTTCCTACATTTGAACATGTAACAAAATAATAACCGTGAGTTGAATAATGATTGAGTGTGTGTACGTATATCTGCTGCGCTGCATCATACTTCCATGAATTGACTCCTTGTGCATAAAACAAGATATAATCCCCCGTATTGAATATGCCGTCACTTCCTTTTTCCATATGGATGGCTACCTCAGGTAAATCATCAATCTTGGGATGAAGAAAATTTTGGTTCAAAAGCGCACCTCCATATCCGAAAATCTTGACGTCGGCGGGGTTATTCAAGCCCATATCTTTCAAATCATCAAAAGTTAATTTGTAAACTCCGGACTCTTCAATCTTGATTTTTACAAACTTACCTTCAGCCAATACAGAAGTGTTTTTATATGAATGTATCCCTGCATAAGTATGATAAGGACTGAGTCCTAACAAAACGAAAAGTAGAGAAATTATGATCTTATCAAAGTTGAACATGGATTTTATGTATATAAAGTTAATCACTTCAAAATCATTTAATAAACGTAATTTGTTGTTTATTGTTGTTTGAATTAAAAATTCCTAACATTATTTAATTTTAAAATCAAACATTTTTCGATCAAAAATATATCCCTCCAATCTATCGCCTACTTTCACCGGTCCGACGCCGGAAGGAGTACCCGTAAATAAAATATCTCCGATTTTGAAAGTAAAAAACCGACTGGCATACGCAATGAATGCATCAATTGAAAAAATCATGTCTTTTGAGTTTCCTTTTTGAACAGTTTTACCGTTCACGTCAAGCCGGAAATCAATATTTTGGACATTTTCAATTTCTGTTACAGACATGAAATCCCCGATCACAGCAGCATTGTCAAATGCTTTACTTATCTCCCAGGGATAACCCTTTTCTTTTAATTTCCATTGAATGTCACGCGCTGTAAAATCAACCCCAAGACCAATTTCAGCATAATAACGATGTGCAAATTTCTTTGCGATATTTTTACCGAGCCGATTGATTTTGACGATTAATTCTACCTCATGGTGCACATCATTGGAAAAATCAGGAATATAAAAGGGTCTGTTCTTCCTTAGTATTGCCGTATCCGGTTTCATAAACACCATAGGTTCTTCCGGATGGGCATGATCTAGCTCCTTGTTGTGTTCAACGTAATTTTGTCCTATCGCTAAAATTTTCATACGGCTACAAGTCAAGTTCTTTCAATGCATTCAAGCGATTATACATCACAGCAAGATGGGCATATATGGAAGTATTTTGTACGATTACATTTTCAGGAACAACAATCCTATAAGGTGTAAAATTCCAAATGGCTTTGATACCACCTTTCACCATGATATCCGATACCTCTTGCGCTTTATTCACCGGAACGGTTAATATCCCAATGTGGATACCTGTTTGTTGCTGAAGTTCTGTAAATTTATCAATATGATGAATGGGTATGTGATTGATGGAAGTCCCTGTCAGTTCCTGCTTAACATCGAATCCTGCCTTGATTTCCATACCGAATTGCTGTAGTCCGTTGTCGTGCATGAGGGCACCACCCAAATTACCCACCCCAAAAAGATAAGCCTGATGCGAATCTGTAAAACCAAGAAAATGTTCCAATACTGCAATTAACTCATTGACATCATAACCGACACGCGTCCTGCCGGATATTTTGACAAATGACAAATCTTTGGCAACCATCGAAGCATCCACAGCAATACTTTTTGCAATACGAGTTGACGACAGGAATGACTCACCCTGCTGCAAAGCCAGTTTTGCAAAAGCCAGGTACCAGGGTAGTCGGCGCAAAGTAGGCTCCGGAACATGAAACTCGATAGTGCTTTTTAAATGAGGCATTTATCTCTTAAATCTCTTTAATGAGATTAGTCTGCAAAAATAGTCAATTATTTTAATTAATTTTGCACATTTATTATTTTAAGCATAATTCATGGAGTATATTTTTAAAGAAATCGAAGCCAAATGGCAAAGATACTGGCAAGAAAATAAAACTTATAAAACTGAAATTAATCTTGACAAGCCTAAATTCTATGTATTGGATATGTTCCCCTATCCATCGGGGGCAGGTTTACATGTGGGACATCCGCTCGGATATATCGCTTCGGATATCTACAGTCGCTACAAAAGATTGAACGGTTTCAATGTGCTTCATCCCATGGGTTATGATGCGTACGGACTACCGGCTGAGCAATATGCCATACAGACCGGACAGCATCCTGCTGTTACCACTGAACAAAACATCAGGCGCTATCGCGAACAATTGGATAAAATCGGATTTAGTTACGATTGGGACAGGGAAATACGTACCAGTGAACCGGATTATTATCACTGGACGCAATGGGCTTTCATTCAAATGTTTAATCATTATTATGATACCAAACAAGAAAAGGCAGTTCCAATTGCAGATTTGGTAAAACATTTAGAAATACATGGTACAGAGGGTTTACAGGTTCATCAATCTCATCCCTTGGATTTTTCCGCATCGAAATGGAAGGCAAAATCTGAAAAAGAACAGCAGGAAATTTTATTGAATTATCGCATTGCTTATCTTGCTGATACAAAAGTCAACTGGTGTCCTGCGCTGGGTACCGTCCTTGCAAATGATGAAGTCAGCGAGGGCTATTCCGTGCGTGGCGGCCATCCGGTTGAGCAAAAAATCATGCGTCAGTGGAACTTGCGTGTTTCTGCTTACGCTCAAAGATTGTTAGACGGGTTGGACACCCTCGATTGGACGGATTCTTTGAAAGAAACGCAGCGAAACTGGATAGGCAGAAGCGAGGGTGCCGAGATGAAATTCTTCCTGAAAGACAAAGACATCAGCTTTGATATTTTCACTACGCGCGCCGATACCATTTATGGAGTTACTTTCATGGTGTTGGCTCCTGAAAGCGAACTGGTGGATGTTTGCACCACACCTGAGCAACAAGCAGCGGTGCAAAACTATTTAGACGAGACTAAAAAACGCACTGAGCGCGAAAGATTAGCTGACAAAAAAGTAAGCGGCGTTTTCACCGGCTCCTATGCCATTAATCCGGTTAGTAAAACCGTTATTCCCATTTGGATTTCCGACTATGTGTTAGCAGGCTATGGTACCGGTGCTATCATGGCGGTGCCTGCGCACGACAGCCGTGACTATGCTTTTGCCAAACATTTTGATTTGCCCATTATTCCTTTGATAGAAGGTTGTGACGTTTCGGAAGAAAGTTTCGATGCTAAAGAGGGCATCATGATGAATTCCGGTTTTTTAAACGGTTTAACCGTTACCGAGGCAATCAGCAAAGCCAATCAGTATGTGGAAGAGCAAGGCATTGGTAAAGTCAAAGTGAATTACCGCTTGCGCGACGCCATTTTCAGTCGCCAGCGCTACTGGGGAGAGCCTTTCCCCGTGTATTACAAAGATGATATGCCCTATGTATTGGATGAAAGTAAGCTCCCGCTGATTTTGCCTGAGGTTGATAAATACCTGCCGACAAAAAAAGGAGAACCACCTTTGGGTAGGGCTAGAAATTGGAAAACAGAAGATGGCTATCCTTTGGAACTGAATACCATGCCCGGCTTTGCGGGTTCTTCAGCCTATTACTTGCGCTATATGGATCCCAAAAACGAAAAAGCTTTGGTAAGTAAAGAGTCCAATGAATATTGGCGCAATGTGGATTTATATATAGGCGGAACGGAGCATGCTACCGGTCACTTGATTTACAGTCGTTTCTGGAATAAGTTCTTGTATGATTTGGGCTTGGTTTGCGAAGCGGAACCCTTCAAGAAATTAATCAATCAGGGTATGATTCAGGGGCGTAGTAATTTTGTATATAGAGTAATAGAAAAAAATCCCCAAGCTTCTAAAGGAGAAAAGCCGGTGCCGACATTTGTTTCATATAATTTGAAAGATAATTATGAGACCATGCAGATGCATGTGGATGTGAATATAGTGTATAACGATCATTTGGATATTGAGAAATTCAAAAACTGGAATCCGGAGTTTAAAGATGCTGAATTTATCCTGGAAGATGGACAGTACATCTGTGGATGGGCAGTGGAAAAAATGTCGAAGTCGATGTTTAATGTGGTGAATCCGGATGATATTGTTGAAAAATATGGCGCTGATACCCTGCGTTTGTATGAAATGTTCTTAGGACCTTTGGAACAATCCAAACCTTGGGATACCAATGGCATTGACGGTGTGCATAGATTTCTGAAACGTTTGTGGTCACTGTTTTATAAGGATGGAGAATCATTGCTGAACGATGAAAAGCCTACGGCTGAAGAGTTGAAAATCTTACATAAAACCATCAAGAAAATCAAATATGACATTGAAAACTTCTCATTCAATACATCCGTTTCTGCCTTTATGATTTGTATCAATGAATTGTCAAGTCTTCAATGCAGCAAAAAATCAATTTTAGAGCCTTTTGTGATTTTGCTTGCTCCTTTTGCACCGCATATCGCTGAAGAGCTTTATCGGGCTTTGGGTAATGAACATACGATTTTTGACGCAAGTTTTCCTGTTTGCAATGAGGATTATTTGGTTGAGTCAACAGCTAAGTATCCCATATCTTTCAATGGCAAAGTACGCTTCACCATGGAACTTGCGGCAGATATGGACAAGGAAGCTATAGAACAAGCTGTGTTGGCAGATGAGCAAACCATCAAACATTTGCAAGGAAAAGACGTTAAGAAGGTAATAGTGGTGCCGGGGAAGATTGTGAATTTGGTGTTTTAGGTACGGGGTGCGGGGTGCGGGTTCACGAGTTCCGGGTTCACGGGTTTCTCGCAGATTTGAAAATTAGTCTCTCGCAGATTTACGCGGATTGGATTCCCGCAGATTTGCGCAAATTTTTCGAGTGAAGCAGGCGCAGTCTTGACTTTTTTTTGCTTCGTTTTTTTGTGTCAAGACAAAAAAATGAAGAGAGATCAAGAGGTTTTGATGTATATTTTGGTTATAAAATTTATTGAATTTAATTGATATATGGCATTGAGTAAAAAAGCAAAAAAGACCTGGATTGGCATTCGTGAGTATGTCATGATTGTGTTAGGATTGCTGATGTATGCATTTGCATGGAAAGGTTTGCTGCTTCCGCATCAGATTACGGGGGGCGGCGTGACCGGTATAAGTGCATTGGTATATTATGCTACCGGTGTTCCCATTTCTGTGACATATATTATCATCAATGCTTTTTTGTTGTTGGTTGCTTTTAAAATTGTTGGCTGGCAGTTCAGCATACGCACCATCATCGGTGTTGCCTTGCTGACGTTCTTTTTAAGTATCATTCCGGAAATGCCCATTGGGACTTTTGTGAACGAAAATGAAAATTTCACTACTTTTAAATCTGCTTTTAATAAGCACATTGTCTTTTGGGGCTACTTACACTGTAACCAACACAAATGCTGATGGAGATGGTTCTTTAACTTGGGCTTTTACTGCAGCCGCTGCAGGAGATACTATTAATTTTAACTTCGATGGTACTGAATTTACTTTTCCGAGTGAAGTTACTATGAAAAGCATTACCATTGACGGTTTAAATGCTTACAACGACCAAAAAGTTATTTTTAAACAAACCGCTTCAACAAGTTATTTTTCATTAGCTTCGGGGATTACCGGAACTTTTAAAAACTTAATTTTTGATGGAACCGGTATTGCGGGGAATACCGCAATCAAAGCAGTCAATGGCTCTACCCTTACAGTTAATAGCTGTGAATTTAAAAATATCAATGCACAAACAAACAATGGAGGAGCAATGAGAGTTCAGGGTGCAGCCAGTATTGTAAATTCTTTGTTTGATGGAAATCAAACTTCAGGTGGATATGGCGGCGGAGCTATATGTATCTATCACGATGCTAACGTAGTGATTGACAAGTGTACTTTTGTCAATAATTCTTCGTTGAGCACAGCCGGATCCCCTAACCGAAGCGGTGGAGGTGCTATCGTGGTCAGAGGTACGGGTACGGCTGCTATTCCAACAAAATTAACAGTTAGCAATTCTACTTTTGCCAACAATAATTCCAGTAATTTCGGAAGTGCTATTTTGTGTTCTGTACAGAGTGGTACTAATTATATAGTAAATGTAGATATCATCAATTGTACAATTACCGGCAATGCCACTGTTGCAGCAAGTGGCGCTGTAGAAACGCATGCTAATTCTAGTGGAACTCTGAATTTAAATTTAATCAACACCATTGTAACCCATAACGTCAACAGTTCAGGTTATTCGGATGTGTTGGAAAACAAAGAATCAGCTACTGCAACTTATACAACTGAGTTATACAATACAATTTATGGTGTCAGTTCTGTTACACCCGCTGCCGGACGTAACTGTATCGCGATTGCTGATCCGGCAGTGGCTAATATTTTTGATAGTTTAGAAACTTTTGCTACTGATAAAAAGCGTCCCGTACTCACAAACGTTTCAGGGCAAAAAATTGCAGCTATCCCTCAAAACAGCATTGCCAACGGTGCCGGTATTGCTACTTTAACAGGATTTACTATCCCAACAGTGGATCAGGTAGGGTATGATCGCCCTGCAACACCTTCGATTGGGGCAGTAGAATATCATATTCCAACAGGTGTTTCCGATGCGGTTAATACCGAACTAAAAATGATGACAAAAGACAAAATAATTTCTTTTACCGGTTTGTCGGGGGTAAGTCCGGTAGCCGTGTACGGATTAACGGGTAATTTGCTGCATCAATCTTTGGTAGGCAATAATCAGGAAATTTCTCTGGATCATCTTTTAGATAATTTGGTGATTGTGCGTATAGATAATAAAAGTTTTAAAGTTTTTTTGAAATAAATATTAAACACGGCAGAGCAATAGACGGTGTCTTATAAGTGCCCAACTGCCACGTTGCTTTCGACATTCGGGCTCTGCCTTTTATCACATCATTGCCCATAGAGGGCTTCTAATTTAAAATATTATTAATTGTCATGAGAAGATATACAACACTCTTTCTGTTATTTTGCTTTCCTCTGCTTCTTGTTGCAGGAAATATTAAGTTGATGACTTATAATATTGAAACCGACAAAGGTTTTAATTTTCAATCTTTTCGCATTTCAAAGCATGCACAAGTCATTGCTTCCTGTGGTGCTGACATTGTTGCCGTACAGGAAGTTAAAGGAAATTCCAATTTTAACAACTTAAAAAGTAAATCCGGTTTATCCGGACATTGGTATGATATTGCCGGAGATGGTTACGGCATAGGTGTTCTGTGGAATGCTTCTTTAGGTACGCCAACCATTACCAATGTTAAAATTGATCCTGCACCAGGGTCCTCCGATACCGAAAGCAGGGCATATATCATTGCCGAATTTGAAGATTTTTACTTTCTCAGTACACATTTTAGTTTGGATGCCAATGACCGGGATACCATGACTGCAAGCATCATCAATTTTGCCGATACAGCCGGCAAAACGGTTTTTGTAGGAGGTGATTTCAATGCGCAACCGACCTATACAGCCATGCAAACTTTTCAAAGCAATGGTTTTAATATTCTCAATGATCTGAATCATAAAACTTACACAAGCAGTAATCCTGAATCTTTGATTGATATGATCTTAGGGTTCAGAAAAACGGCTTCAGATAAGCAATACACAATGGTTGATAGAGGTGTACCAACTCCGCCATCCGGTGTGGTTTTGAAAGACATTTCCGATCATTTACCTTATTGCGTTACTGTAGATATTGCTGATGTAAATACGAATGAAGGTTTGACCGTAACCAATACCAATGCTTCAGGTGAAGGCTCGTTTGCCCAGGCATTCGCCAATGCCGTGGCCGGTGATGTTATCAATTTTAATCTTGATAGTACGGAAATTACACTGCCGAATGCAATGGCCATGAAAAATATTACCATCAACGGGTTCAATGCATTCAACGGAGAAAGGGTAATCTTCAAACCTGCAGGAGCAGATAAAAGTTTTTTCACGCTAAGCTCGGGAATTACCGGAACTTTCCAAAACATCGTTTTTGATGGAACCGGCATATTGGGGAATTCAGCTATTGATGCAGCAAATGGCTCGACTTTGAATATTGATAATTGTGTATTTAAAAATATCAATTCACAAAACAACAATGGAGGAGCAATGAGAGTTCAGGGTGTAGCCAATATATCGAATTCACTATTTGAAGGCAATTATTCCAACGGGAGTTATGGTGGCGGTGCCATTTGCATTTACAATGCCGCTGATGTGAAAATTGAAAATTCATCCTTTGTTGGTAATCAAGGTCAGAGAGGAGGAGCTGTTATGGTCAATTCCACTGTAGGATCTCCATTAAATCTTGAAGTGTACAATTCTACTTTTGCAAACAATAGTGTGGAAGGAGCATCAAATGCACGTGGAGGTGCAGTATATCTTCAAGCTAGTTTTTCAGCAGCTACACTAATTAATTCAACATTTATCAATTGCACTTTTACCGGTAATTATGCCATAAACAATGGTGGCGGTTTATGTGCTTCTGCCTACTCGGGCAAAAGAATTAATATTGATTTGATCAACTGTATTATTGCATATAATAAGACGGGTAGCAATTCCGATATAGATGTGTGGAATTTAAATGAGAGGGTGTATTTTAATACGGCAAATAATTGTATTTACGGAACAGCAGCAGGCGGAGCTGCCGGTATTGTGTGGACAAATTCTATCCAACCGGCTGACATCAACCTTGCTGATATTTTTGAGGAGATTGAAAATTGGACAGGTAGTTTCAAACGCCCGGTCATAGCCAATATTCAAGGTTTGGAAGTCGCTAAATTATCGGAATACAGCATTGCAAGCGGTGCCGGTGTTGCTACTTTATCCGGCTTTTCCATACCGACCACAGATCAGATAGGAAATGATCGTCCCTCTACACCTGCAATAGGTGCTTTAGAAGTCATTGCTGATTTTTCTACCCGGGACATTCAGTATTCAGGTGACGAGAACTCCACCCGCATTTTTGTGAAAAACAAAACCATCTCTTTTCAAGGATTGTCCGGTGCACAAATGTTGTCAGTTTACAGCATGACCGGTAGTTTATTACATCAATCGCCGGTCAATAACCACGAATATTTATCCCTGAATCATCTTTCAGATAATTTGGTAATTGTGTGTGTTCAGGGCGAAAGGTTTAAAATTTTTCTGAAATAAAAATAAAACGTAGAGACGCCACATGTGGCGTCTCAAACATGAAAACAAACAAACAACAACGTGGGGACGTCATACCATGTGGCGTCTCAAACGTAAAAACAAACAAACAAAAAAACAAAACAAACAATAACGTGGAGACGTCATACCATGTGGCGTCTCAAACGTAAAAACAAACAAACAAACAAAAAACAACGTGGGGACGCCATACCATGTGGCGTTTCAAACACAAAAACAAAACAAACAACGACGTGGAGACGCCACATGTGGCGTCTCTACAAAATATTTTATATTTGAAAAATTGGGATAAAATGTGTTTATATTGATTATTTTTGCACAATGTTTTTCAGGTAAAAAGGCATTTTACAAGACATCATACAGTGACAAAAAAAATCGATAGTTCCCCTTTGTTGATTGATGATTACAACTACGGCTTGCCGGATGAGAGGATAGCCAAATACCCCCTGGCAGAGCGGGATCAGTCTAAGTTGTTGGTTTATCGGCAAGGCAAAATCAGCGAGGATGTTTTTATCCATGCTGCCGATTATTTGCCGGAAAACACTTTATTGGTGTATAACAATACCAAAGTCATCCATGCCCGTATATTGTTTCAGAAAGTAACCGGTGCCCAAATTGAGGTTTTTTGTCTGGAACCGGTCGCTCCTGCCGATTATGCCTTGTCGTTGGGCACAACCAACGGATGTGTGTGGAAATGTATAATTGGCAATTTGAAAAAATGGAAGCAAGGTCCCTTGACAAAATCCATTGTTGTCAATCAATACTCATTTGAGTTGACAGCTTCCTTGTTGACTTCGGAAGGCAATGCGCAACATATCAGCTTTAGCTGGAACAATCCTCATATCAGCTTTGCTGAAATATTGGAACAATCCGGAGAGATACCCATTCCACCCTATTTGCGCCGCAAAGCGGAAGAAAGCGACAAGACAACTTACCAGACTGTTTATTCGAAAATAAAAGGTTCGGTGGCTGCTCCAACAGCCGGTCTGCACTTTACCGATAAAGTGATGCGCAGCTTGAAAAAAAAGCATATTCAGACGGCCGAGCTTACTTTACACATTGGTGCCGGCACTTTCCAACCGGTGAAATCTACTGATGTAGCCGACCATCAGATGCATACCGAGTTATTTGTTGTCAGCAGAACAACCATTGAAAATTTATTGCATCGGTTGGGAAGCATTATCGCAGTGGGAACTACCACCGTACGCACCCTGGAAAGCTTGTATTATATAGGCTTACAGATTATTCAGGAAAAGGCAGTGGATAAGGGATATTTTTTTGTCAGCCAGTGGGAACCTTATCAACAAAAATCTGACATTTCGGCAGAAGCGTCCTTATTGGCAGTCATTGATTATTTAAAAATCCATAACTTGGATGCAGTTCTTGCCCGAACACAAATCATCATCCAACCCGGATATCAGTTTAAAATTATTGAGGGGATGTTCACGAATTTTCATCAGCCGAAAAGCACGCTATTGCTGTTGGTATCGGCATTTGTGGGGGAAAACTGGAAGCGGATTTATGATTATGCCTTGCATCATGATTTTAGGTTTTTGAGTTATGGCGATAGCTCTTTGCTATTAAAATGAGTGTCAGTCTGTAAACTGCTGGCAGAAATTTTGACAATGGCCGGGGTCGCGGGTTCTGGGTTCCGTGGTGCGAGGTGCGGGTTCACGAGTTCCGGGGTACGGGGTGCGGGGTACGGGGTGCGGGTTTACGAGTTCCGGGGTCAGTCTTGACTTTTTTTTGCTTCGGTCAAGAAAAAAAATGAAGAATAAATTGAATAACAATTATTTATCAATATAAAAAACAAAAATTATGATTTGGATTATCTTTATTGCCGTAGCTATAGCGAGCTTCGCTGTACAAGCCTCGTTGAATGCAAAATTTAAGAAGTACTCAAAAATACCGGTTGGACTGACCGGGAGGGAAGTTGCCTACAAAATGCTGCAGGCAAACGGCATCACGGATGTGAAAATCATTTCCACACCGGGTCAACTTACCGATCATTACAATCCCACCAATAAGACCGTTAATCTGAGCGAAGGAGTTTACAATTCAGCAAACGTGGCGGCTGCCGCAGTTGCTGCACACGAGTGCGGACATGCCGTGCAACATGCGCATGCCTATGCTCCTTTGAAGATGCGTTCAAGTTTGGTTCCCGTGGTAAACTTTGCTTCTAAATGGATGCAGTGGTTGTTGCTGGCAGGAATTATCTTTGTTGAATCTTTTCCTCAGTTGCTGTTGGTGGGAATTATCTTGTTTGCCACTACGACGCTGTTCAGCTTTATTACCTTGCCTGTTGAGATAGATGCCAGCAGGCGTGCTTTAGCCTGGTTGAGCAATGCCGGCATTACAAATTACTCAACCCAAGGACCTGCAAAGGATGCGTTAAAAACAGCCGCTTATACCTACGTAATCGCTGCTTTAGGTTCTTTGGCATCTTTGATTTATTACATCATGATTTTTACGGGAAGAAGGAATTAGCGTTGTTTGAATCCAAATCTCCTTTTCCAGGCGGGAGTTTCTTCCGCCTTTTTGATGATCTCTTCATTGTCTAAATCATCCAAATCGACGGTGACAATTTCTTCTTGCGACTCTTCTTGTGAAACGGGTTGTTGAGTTTTGATATTTAAATCCTTCTGAGAAATATGCTGTCTGGCAGCCAACAGGCTACTGATGCTGTCAGGAGCGGGAGTTTCTTTTTCAGCGGGAATCTCTTCTTCAGGCTCTTTGTCGGCTGCATAATATGCTTCTATGGACTTTTCCAGCCGGTCTTTTTCCTGATCATCCGATACAGCAACAGGTTCCGGGGTTTCTTCTATAATTTCTTCACCATCTAAACTGACCGTCCGAACGGGTTCTTTGACGGTTTTTTCTTTGCTGTCTTTCGTACCCGGCATGCCCGGAATATCCGATACATTATAACCTGTAGCAATCAGGGTAATTTTAACCTGTTCACCCAATTCGTCATCAAAAGATGCACCCCAGATTACTTGAATATCCTCTCCGATAGAAGCCATGAAATCATTGATCTGTTGCACTTCTTCCATCTTGATTTGATGTTCGGTGGAACAATACAAATTCAGCAAAACTTTGCTTGCACCCTTTACATCATTTGTTCTTAGCAAAGGCGAATTCAATGCATCGTTGATGGCTTTGGTAATTCTATTTTCTCCTGAAGCATAGCCGGTATTCATGATAGCCACGTTACCTTTATGCAAAATGCTGTAAACATCTGCAAAGTCGGTGTTTATATAACCGGGTACGGTGATGATCTCAGCAATACCCTTAGCAGCATTCGTAAGTACATCATCCGCCTTGGCAAAAGCATTTTCAAGTGTAAGATCTGGAAAGATTTCTCGTAATTTTTCATTGTTGATGACCAACAAGGCATCTACATGTTCGCTCAAAGCCAACACGCCTTTCATGGCTTGCCTGATTTTCGGATTCCCCTCGAAAGCAAAGGGTATGGTCACTATGCCGACAGTCAGGATGCCCAATTCCTGAGCGACCCTGGCAACCACCGGAGAAGCACCTGTACCTGTACCTCCACCCATACCTGCCGTAATGAAAATCATTTTGGTGTTGTCTTTCAATACTTCTTTAATATTCTCTATGGATGATTCAGCGGCTTCGCGGGCTACTTCAGGATTGCCTCCTGCACCTAAACCTTCTCCCAATTGAATTTTCAAAGGTACGGGAGAATGCCGCAAAGCTTGATTGTCGGTATTGCAAACCACAAAGGAAACATCTCTGAATCCTTGATTGTACATGTGATTAACAGCATTACCTCCACCACCTCCTACACCTATCACTTTGATGATGGAGTGATCTATCATGGGTAAGTCTACTAATGGCAATATATCATTCATATTCTGTTGTTTTTGCTTGTTGATTACTATCTCTCAATTCAGTATCATCTTCAAAAAAAGAAAAGATACCTTGCGTTATTTTCTCGGTAAATGATTTACGTTTCTTCGTCTTTTTAGGGGGATCTGATTCAACAGCCTCCTTGTTTTCCATTTTATGCTCGTGAGCAAGGATGACGGTCCCGATAATTTGAGCATACTCCAAATCATCATATTCTTCGGGTGTATCGTCGCTCAACCAGCCCGAATGATCACCTATGCGAACCGGAAACCCGGTTTTCATCTCCAGGTATTCTTTGATGTTTGTCAGTTTGGCAGCCCCGCCGGAAATGATGATGCCATTCGGTATTTCATGTTGATATGCCTGAAGTTGTTGGAAAATGGGATTAAAAATCTCATCCAAACGCGATTCGATGATCATGGCAAGAAAAGTCTTGGGCACAACCAAAGGCTCATCATTGGGGTTCTTAGCCGGTATGCGGATATGCACTTCGTTCTCAACAAAGGATTGAGAGGCAACTCCTTGCAGACGTTTAACTTTTTCAGCATGAGCTTGTGAGATGCCTACTTCTTCTATGTCTTTGGTAATATTTCCACCCCCGAAAGGCACCACTAAAAGATATTGAAGCAGTTCATGACGATAAATTGAGAGGGTAGTAAAAGTATCTCCCATATTAATGATTGCAAAACCGTTCTCCCTGTCGTCTTCTTCCGCAACTGCATAAGCCAATGCTTCCGATGCCAATGAAATATAGTCCACAGAACAATTATAAATTCGCTCCATGCACTTCTGCAATTGCAGCTTCATCAGCTCGCTTCCTACTACCAGATGGTAATGTCCGACAATATTATATGCCCTTTGACCTTCCGGATTTTCTGTTTCTTTACCGTCTAACTCATATATCAAAGGAATGGTGTCGTAGACCAACATGTTTTTGGCTTGATATGACTTTTCGCATTCCAATGCCATATCATCAATGATGTCGTCGGTGATTTCTTTGGATTTATTTAATTTTCTACTGACGGAAGCGCGTACAATCTTCATGCTCTTGCCTCCGACGGCAGTAGCTATTTGGGTGATGGGCTCCTGGAAGCCGGCGCTGTTTTGCAATTGTTTGAGTAAGGAAGTAACATTGAAGGCAGTCCCCGAGGGCTGTCCGATTATGCCATGTTTGATTTCATCGGCCATGCGGTGTTCCGACGACAACACCCTGATGCTTCCGTCTTCCAATACCTGGGCAGCAATTGCCCTGACTCCGGTAGCGGCAAAGTCAAACGCAACTAACCTGTTTATATCATCTTTTCCCCTCATATTGATAACTATTGATCTAACGCTTAATCGCTACTATTTGATTCTCAAATCTCAAATCAAGTTTTTTATATCTGTTCCATCCTGCTGCCTTAAAGCCCTGAACATAGAGCAAATACACACGATTGAGTTTCTCTGCATATCCGTCTAAGCTCCCCAGAAAGATTGTTGTATTACCCACACGCGGCACCAATTCAACCGTTTTGTCGGTATGCACATGGATTTGAGCAATTTGTGCATTCCAAAATTCGTGTTTTTCCAGGAAATCAATGAATTGAAACATCTCATTTTTTGCCATGGATTTGGTAATCCTTCCGGTGACTACCGGCACGTAGGCAGCGGCATGCAAAGATACGGGAAATATTGCTTTTTCTTCATCTACATAATAATTTTCGTTGTTGCTGACCAAAAACTTAGGTGCTCTTAATTTAACTTTCAGATAAGCTTTAGCTGAAGGAGTGTGGTAGCAAATCGCTTCTTTCACCGAAGGGTTTTCTTCAAGCAGGTATTCTATCTCATCCAACTGCAGCCGGTCAACAGACTGCCCGATAGGATGTAATCCGTTTTGATTCAGGACATCATGTATTTCATCCACTTTAATCAGCGGTACTTCTCCGTTAATGTTTATGAAAAAATCCTTACATTTTGCATCCGTATCATTTTCCGAAAAGAATCGCAAGGCAAAAATGAGATAACCCAACACTGCTACTATGCCTGTCGTTATCAGTATAAACTGTATGATGGTTTTTTTGTCAGCCACTTTAATTTTCTTTCGCTTTAATTTTCGACTTCAGCGTATCTTTAATAGCCGGAACGAGCGCCTCTATATCCCCCGCTCCTAAACTCACTATCAATTCCAAATCATCCCTTTGTTCCAACAGGGATATCAATCCGGATTTCGGACAATATTGCTTTTTATCCAGGGTCATTTTATTTAAGATCAAATCCGGGTCAACTCCGTCAATGGGCAATTCCCGCGCAGGATAAATGTCAGTCAAGATCAATTCATCCAAGGCAGAAAGCACCCGTGCAAATTCATCCGCAAAATCCCTGGTACGGGTATAAAGATGCGGTTGGAATATGCCGGTTATCTTTTTATCGGGATACATTTTCCGGATAGAAGCGATGCTCGCTGCAAGTTCATTGGGATGGTGCGCATAATCATCAATATAGACTATCGTATCCGATTGGCATAAAATATTAAATCTTCGGTACACTCCCGAAAAAGATGCCAATCCCGCACGTAACTCCTCAGCCTTGACTCCTCCCAACCAAGCCAGTGCCATGGCAGCTACGCTGTTTTCTATATTGATTTTTACCGGCACTCCTAATCTGACATCGGCAATGATTTCAGTAGGTGTATGAAAATCGAAATAAATCTCATGGGGTTTGATCCTGATGCGTTCAGCATAAAAATCACCTCCTTCATCCATGGAGTAAGTGTACAATTTTACGCCTTGTTGTAATTTAGGCTGAAGATCAATTCCTTTTTTGATGATCAGGGCGCCACCCGTTGCAACTAAGGAAGCGAATTTCTCGAAACTTTCCTTGAAAGCGTCCGGCGTTTTGTAGATGTCCAGGTGGTCAGGGTCTGCTGAGGTGATAACTGCCATATAGGGATGCAGGGTGTGAAAGGACCTGTCGTATTCATCTGCCTCTATCACCACAAAATTACTTTCTTTGGATACCAATAAATTGGTTTGATAATTATTGGAAATGCCGCCGAGGAATGCGCTGCAATCAACATGTGACTGGCGATACAGGTGTGCGGTAATGGTAGAAGTAGTGGTTTTACCATGTGTGCCGGCAATACAGATGCCCTTTTTCATACGGGTAATCTCGCCCAACAACTCGGCTCTTTTCATGATGCGGAAATCATGCTGTCTGAAATACAACAATTGCGGATGGTCGTTAGGGACCGCAGGTGTCAGTACCACCAAAGTTTTAGCGGCATCCAAAAACTCAACCGGAATATTGGCCACATGTTCTTCAAAAGAAACTGCTATCCCTTCCGACATCAATGTGTTGGTTAACCTGGTCTGCATCCTGTCGTACCCTGCCACTTCATATCCAAGCATCTTGTAGTACCGCGCTATGGCACTCATGCCGATACCGCCGATTCCCAAGAAATAATATTTTGTAAATTGATGATACATATTATTTTTTCGACAAGAGATTGCTTACTTCCTGCACAATACGTTCTGCAGATTTTTTCTCTGCTAATTTAAGAATATTTTTACTCAATGCAGCCATTTTCTTTTCATCCGATAACAAGCGCAATGTTTCAGGAATCATCTTCTCAATTGCCTCTCCATCTTTTATCAATATGGCAGCATCCTTTTTGACCAATGCCATGGCATTTTTGGTTTGATGGTCTTCCGCCACATTGGGTGAAGGCACCAATACGGCAGGTTTAGCCAACAAACACAATTCAGAGATCGAACTTGCACCGGCTCTTGAAACAACTACATCTGCCACGGCATAGGCGTAATCCATGCGCGATACAAAAGCGGTAACTACCAAATTGCGGGTTTTAAAAGCTTTGGCTGCCTGTTCGGCTTCTTCAATATAGTATTTGCCGGTTTGCCAGATCACTTGTGCCTTCGATGCAACCAAACTCTCAAGATGTGCTATCACACTCCGGTTGATGGTGCGTGCTCCCAGGCTTCCGCCCACTATCAATATGGTTTTTTTGTCAGGCTCCAGACCGAAATACGCATAGGCTTTCGGGTCTTTTGGAGCTATCGCAAATAAATCTTGTCGCACCGGATTGCCGGTCTTGACAATTTTATCTTTGGGAAAGAAACGTTCCATATCATCGTAAGCCACACAAATGCAGGAAGCTTTTTTCGCCAATAATTTATTGGCTATTCCGGCATAGGAATTTTGTTCCTGAATTAAGGTAGGAATGCCAAAAGCGGAAGCAGCACGCAATACGGGAGCACTGGCATAACCGCCGACTCCTATGGCTACGTCAGGTTTAAATGTGCGAATGATTTGTTTGGCTTTCACCATGCTCCGTGCTAAATCTAAGAGTACCTTGATATTTTTCAATAGGTTTTTTCTATCGAAACCGCTCACCGGCAATCCCTTTATAGGGTAACCGGCAGCAGGCACACGTTCCATTTCCATCCTGTTCTCAGCACCTACAAATAAAATATCCGCATCGGGATAGGTTGCTTTCAGCGCGTTGGCAATGCTGATGGCAGGGAATATGTGTCCGCCCGTACCTCCACCGCTGATGATGAACTTAGGGGAATTATCAGTTGTTTTATTCTTCGTCTTCATTCTCTTCATTCTCTTCTTCTATGACTATTTCTTCTATAAATTCTTCTTGGTTTTCACCCGTTTCTTCCTTGATCTGCCGGGTGATGCCCAACATAATTCCAAAATAAATGCTGGTCACTAGTATGGATGTCCCACCGCGACTGATCATGGGCAAGGGTTGTCCCGTGACCGGTATCAAACTGCTGGATACTGCCATGTTGACAAATGCCTGTAACACGAGCAACAGCGACAGTCCAATCACTAAAATAGCAGGAAAGACAGTTTTACTTTTGGTGGCAATTCTTCCTGCCCTGAATAGAAGCACCATATACAGCAGTATTACTAATAAGCCTCCTACTAATCCCATTTCTTCCACAATGATGGCATAGATAAAATCTGAATAAGCCTGCGGCAGAAAATCGCGCTGCACGCTATTGCCCGGAAAAACTCCAAACAGTCCTCCTCTTGCAATGGCAATCCTGCCATGTTGAACCTGACGGTTGGCATCGTTGATTACAAATTTATCAACGGCTTCCTTTTCTTCATGATGTCGGGATAAACGATTTTCCCATGTGTAAATGCGACTAAACGCATCAGGCATTTTTTCCTGGGGAATGAGTTTTGTGGCGGCAAAAATCAATAAAAACAAGGCAGTTAGTACTACCACTACCAACGCAAGCTTTTGCCAGGCAATTTTTGCAACAAACATCATGATCCAGATGACGCCAAAAAGCAATACAGCCGTCGAAAAATTCTCTTTCAATATCAAGGCGCATACGATTGCCGAAAGAATCATCAGGATTTTGAAATACTTGTCTTCATTTGCTTTTGAGTTTTTAATTCTGGCGATAAAGTCGGCTGCAATAACGACCAGGGACAGTTTACCCAATTCCGAAGGCTGGAACTGAATACCTCCTATTTGAAGCCAACGGGCAGCTTCGTTTTCCGTCACGCCAATAAATAGAACCAAAGTCAGCGTTACTATGGATATACCCATCAATATAAAAGCTCCGAAACGGATGTACCGTGCCGGGATCAGATGCACTAAAAAAGCGATGGCAGCGCCCAAACCAAGGAATAAAATGTGACGCATAACGGGAGCAGTATGGTTGGCTGCTTTAAAAGCAAGCGTGCTGGAAGCGCTGAACATCTCTACCACTGAGATGAAACATAGGCCGATAAACACTACCCATAGCACTCTATCACCCCTGAGATATTTTTTTAAAATTGAATCCATGGTTTGATTTTAAAGCTCTCTTACATATTTCTTAAACTGTTTTCCCCTGTCTTCATAACTCTCAAATAAGTCGAAACTCGCACAGCAAGGCGAAAGCAATACCGTATCTCCTTCTTGGGCTAATTGATAGGCTTGCTGAACAGCATCTTTCATGGATTGCGTTTCAACAATTTGCTTTCCGCTCTTGTCAAAAGCCCGGTGCAGAGGAGCATTGTCAACACCCAGAAAAACCAAAGCCCTTACTTGATTTTTTACCAAAGACTGAATTTCCGTATAATCATTGCCTTTGTCCTTTCCACCCAATATCAGCACAATCGGCGTTTCAAAACTTTTCAATGCGTACCAGCATGAATTGACATTGGTTGCCTTGGAGTCGTTGATAAATTGAACATTGCGCACGGTAGCCACATATTCTAATCTATGCTCAACCCCCTTGAAGTCAATCAGCGACTGTCTGATGGTTTCTTTCTTCAAATCAAGGACGGCAGCAGCTAAACCGGCTGCCATTGAGTTGTAGGTGTTGTGAACTCCTTTGATGGTTAATTCCCGAATTGCCATGGTGAATTGTATATGATCGGTGTTAAAAATAATTTCTTTATTCTCTGTAAATGCCTGAGAGCTATTTGTTTTTTTCAAAGCAAAAGGATAAACGGAAGCCTTGACGGTTCTTTTTGCCAATTCTTTTTGGATGATCGGGTCATCTTCCCAAAAGACAAATGCATCTCGTTTTGTTTGGTTGCGTATGATTCTGAATTTTGAATTTATGTACGACTGAAAATCAAAATTATACCTGTCTAAATGATCCGGTGTTATGTTCAATAATACGGCAACATCTGCCTTGAAATCAAACATATAATCAAGCTGAAAACTGCTTAACTCAATCACATAATAAGCATGCGGCTCTAATGCTACCTGCAAAGCCAGGCTGTGTCCAATATTACCGGCTAAGCCTACATCCAAACCGGCGGTTTTTAAAATGTGATATATCAGGGAGGTAGTGGTTGTTTTTCCATTGCTTCCGGTGATACAAATCATTTTCGCATCGGTAAATCTTCCTGCAAACTCTATCTCGGAGATGATGGGGATATTTTTTTCTGTTGCCTTCACAACAATAGGAGCGGTATTGGGTATTCCCGGACTGATGATAATTTCATCAGCCTGCAAAATTTTGGCTTCAGTATGTTGATTTTCCTCCCACTGAATTTTATGTTGGTTTAGCAGGGATTTGTAAGGTGCTTTTATGGTTGAATTATCAGAAACAAAAACATCAAAGCCCTGTTTCTTAGCGAGCACAGCAGCACCTGTGCCGCTCTCACCTGCACCTAAAATGGCAATATGTTTGTTTTGCTTATTCAAAATCTCTGTTTACTCAAAATTTCTATCTTATCTTCAATGTTATGATTGTCAATGCTGCCAATATCAATCCTACAATCCAAAATCTGACAACTATTTTTGATTCGGGTATAGGGTTTTTAGGGTTTTGAATTTTGGCTTCAATGCTGCCATCACCCGGTTTTTGATAGTGATGATGCAGTGGTGCCATTTTGAAAATGCGTTTTCCCTCCCCGTATTTTCTCTTCGAACACTTAAAATAAGCCACCTGGATGATGACCGATAAATTTTCTACCAGGAAAACACCGCAAAGTATGGGTATCAATAATTCTTTACGGATGGCTATGGCGAATACTGCAATGATCCCGCCTATGGTCAGACTACCCGTATCGCCCATGAACACCTGTGCGGGAAAGGAATTATACCAGAGGAATCCGATAGTAGAACCTATAAATGCACCTGCAAACACCAACATCTCACCCGTTCCGGGGATATACATGATATTTAAGTAGCCGGCGTAATTCACGTTTCCCGACACATAAGCCAATATTCCAAGTATTACCCCCATAATGGCTGACGACCCCGTTGCCAATCCATCCAATCCATCTGTTATATTGGCTCCGTTGGATACGGCTATCACAATAAAAATTGCGACCAGGATAAACAATATCCAACCGTAGGTTTGTGCTTTATCGCCGGCAGACTTGAAAGCATCCGCATAATCCATGTCATTGTTCTTAAAAAACGGAATGGTGGATTTTGTGGATTTGATATCTTGCTTGGCGTACTCCACATCCTCAACACGGTTATTGTCGCCTTTGATTTCAATGTTTTCGCGTATCACTACATCCGGACTGAAAATCATGATTAAGCCAACGATAAGACCCAACCCAATCTGTCCAAAAACTTTAAATTTACCTTTCAGTCCTTTTTTGTCCTTCTTAAACACTTTGATGTAGTCATCTAAAAATCCGATGGTTCCTAACCAAAGCGTGGTTATCAACATCAAAATGGTATAAATATTTGTCAAATCAGCCATCAACAAAGTCGGAACAACGATGGCCAAAATGATGATAATCCCACCCATGGTAGGAGTACCTGTTTTCGACATTTGTCCTTCCAAACCTAAATCGCGCACCAATTCCCCAATCTGTTTACGTTGCAGAAAATCTATGATCCTTCTGCCGAATAGGGTGGACATGACGAGTGCCAATATAAAAGCGACACCGGTTCGAAACGATATGTAATTGAACATTCCCGCTCCGGGGAAGTCGTACATTTTATCCAAATAGGTAAAAAGATGATAGAGCATTTTTTAATGATTAGTGAGATTATTGATTGCAATCGTAACTTCTTCTTTGTCGCTGAAATGGTGTTTAACACCTTGAATGAGTTGATATTCTTCGTGTCCTTTCCCTGCAATAAGCACCACATCGCCGCTCTGAGCCAACGCACAGGCCGTCTTGATGGCTTCTCTTCTATTGATGATGGATAGGTGTTTGCTTTTTTGCGTAGCATCCAATCCTTCAATCATGTCATCCAAAATACTTTGCGGATCTTCATTTCTCGGATTATCGGATGTAAAAATTGCTTTCCAGCTTCCATCCACTGCTTCGCGTGCCATCAGGGGGCGTTTTCCTTTATCGCGATTACCGCCGCAGCCCACTACGGTTATCAACCTTCCGTTACCCTGAAGAATTTGATTGATGGTGCTTATCACATTATTCAACGCATCCGGTGTATGGGCATAATCAACGATGGCAGTAAAGCCTGATGGTGAAGATACTGTTTCGAAGCGACCTGAGACTGCCTTCAACATGCTGATAATACGCAGCGCTTCCATTTCGTCAACACCTAAAAGGACCGCCGTTCCAAACACAGCAGTGAGATTGGCAGCATTGAATTTTCCGATAAAAGAAACGCTGACTTCCTTGTCGTTCATATCCAACAACATACCGTCAAACCCATGTTCCAAAATCTTGGTTTTAAAATCTGCCATCCCTTTCAGGGAATACGTGAATTTTCGTGCCTTGCTGTTTTGCACCATCACCAAACCATTCTTGTCATCGATATTGACCAAGGCAAAACTTTCTTTCGGCAATTGGTCGAAGAAGGTTTTTTTGGCTTTGAGATAATTTTCAAAAGTCAGGTGATAATCCATGTGATCGCGCGTCAGGTTGGTGAAGATGCCGCCCTCAAAATTCAACCCTGCTATGCGTCTTTGCTCGATGGCATGTGAACTCACTTCCATAAAAGCATACTGACAACCGGCATCCACCATTTGACGCAACAAAGTATTCAGCGTCAGTGCGTCCGGAGTGGTGTGCGTAGCTTCTATAGCCTTATCATCCACATAATTACACACGGTAGAAAGCAAGCCTGCTTTATAGCCAATCTCTTTGAATAGTTGATACAAAAGCGTGGCAATCGTTGTCTTCCCATTGGTGCCGGTTACGCCGACTAAAATCAATTTTTCGGAAGGATGTCCGAACCATGTAGATGCCATGTATCCCAAGGCTTTCGCACTATCGGGAACCTGTGCGTAAGTGACGTTTTTATGTAGTTTTACGGGCATCAGCTCGCACACGATTGCTGTTGCTCCCTTTTCGATGGCAGCATCTATATAATCATGCCCATCCGTTACTGTGCCTGTGGTCGCAACAAACAAGTAGCCGGGTGCAACTTTGCGCGAATCGAATTCAATGCCGTTGAGTTTTATCTCCGGATTACCTTCCAATCGAAGTACTTCAATATCAACTAATAAATCGTTTAATATCATAGAATGATTTTCGTTTTTATTCTAAAAATAATTCAATCGTACTGCCTTCCGACAGCTTTGTTCCGGGTGTGAGGCTTTGTGCAATGACTTCACCCAAACCTTTTAATTTCACTTGCAGACCAAGATTGTTCAACAAATAAACAGCATCTTTGGCACCCATCCCGCAAACATCAGGAATAACTTCTGCTTTGGCATCCCGACTTAAGACATCTTTTTTGCCATGCTGCGCGATAGTTTGTGATTCAATATTTTGCAACGGAATATTGAGATTTGTTGCCACCGTTTTCAATGCCGCAGGGTTTCCATATTTTATATCAGGGAAATACGGCTGTTGGTTCAATGTGTCAGTCTTCAGATAATCAGGCAAATGACTGGACTTATGGATCATGGTGCGTTCGGCAATGGTTTTAAACGTGTTTCCTGCCATTCTTCCTCCCGAAGGAATTCCCTGAGGAGCAGTCAACAGCACAATGGCTGAATACTGTGGATTATCGGCAGGAAAATAACCGCAAAACGATACATTATGATAAGTTTGTCCGGCTCTATACCCCAAACCGCCTTGTGAAATTTGTGCGGTACCGGTTTTACCGGCTATACGCACGATGTCGGATTTTACGCTTCTCGCAGTGCCGTACTTACCTTCGATGACGCCTAACATGATTTCCTGCACATCTTTCAAAGTACTTGGTTTACAGATGGATTCTTTGAGTACTTCTGGCTCGTATTGTTTTACGATTTCATCATGCCTTTTGATGGATTTCACAAAGGTGGGGTTCATCATTTTGCCGTTATTGGCAATGGCATTATAAAGTGTAAGCGTATAAATGGGCGGAATTTTAGTTTCGTAGCCGATAGACATCCACGCCAAAGATGTTTTATACCACTGTTTCTTGTCTTTTTTGGGATGCTTGATCCAGGGTTTGGCAACTCCTTTCATTTGGATGGGTAAAGAATCGTTGAGTCTGAGATCGTACAATTTTTCGACATATCTTTCCGGACGACTTCCGAAGCTTTTCATCACCATTTTTGCGGTGCCCACATTTGAAGATGCATGAATAATTTCATCCGCATGCAAAATATCGTATCCGCCACGGTGGTAATTATGATCCTTCAAAACGCGATTGGCAACTTGCAATATTCCTCCGTCAATATCAAAAACATCCGATTTTTTTACTTTGCCTTCATCTAACACAGCAATTAAGGATGCAATTTTAAAGGTTGATCCGGGTTCCATCCTGTTTGTAAGCGCATGGTTCACTCCTTCGTGATATTGACCCGTTTTTTCATCGCGATCAAGATTGACTATTGCCTTTATCTCTCCGGTTGCCACTTCCATCACAACGGCACAAGCAGATTGCGGAGAAAATTCATTGGCTGCATCGCGCAATGCCTTTTCAGCAATATCTTGAATTTCAACATCGAGTGTGGTGTAAATATCCAATCCATCTATAGGTTCCACATCCACTGTTTCCAAATACCGATTGGCTACTTTTTGCCGGGTCGAAATGCCGGGCGTTCCCAATAACTGTTCATTAAACGAACCCTCTATACCGCTTCTTCCTCCCAATGATTCATCGGGATATACATCGCCAATGGTGCGGGAAGCTAAGGAGCCAAAGGGCTTTACCCTGCTGACAAATTCACGCTCATATAAACCGCTGCGGACTCTTCCCAGCCGAAACAACGGCAGCTTCCTCAATTCTTTGAGTTGAGAATAAGATATTCTCTGCGGATAAAGTTGAAAATTCCTTTTTTTATCACGATATGCCCCTTGTAAAGCTCTTTTGTATTGAGCAGGTGTTTTGTCACCGAAAAATTGGGAAAGTGACAGAGACAGAGAATCCAGATTATCGTAAAACAACTTACCGGATTTGATGCGTAACGACTCGGCACCCATATCCATAAAAACGGTATAAGTCGGTATGGAGCTGGCAAGCAAGCGACCGTCCGTGGCATAGATATTACCCCGTTTAGGTTTTACCATGATATCGCTCATTTTTTGTTTGTCAGCAAGCTCCATCCACTGATCCCGCTCGAAATACTGAATTTGAATGATTTTGTAAATCACCCCAATAAACAAGAGGGATATGATAAAGTAAACCATTCCAAATCTGACGACAATATTTTTGCGCTGATCAGTCATATACTTACTGTTGTTGCTCGATGATAATGGGAGGCGTGTCGCCGGGTCTTAACTTCATGTTTTTGCTTTCCAATAATTTCAGGATGTTCGATTGACGGGTAATTCCCATCAATTCGGCTGAAATGGTCAAGGATTCATATTTTACATCCTGGACTTCTTTTTTCAGCTCAGCAATTCGTTTGATTTGTTTTTCGCTGGTGTAGCGGTTGTCAATGTAGAAAACGCTGAGAATCACCAATAATATTATCAGCAGATACTGTTTTCTGATAAACTTCTTAGTAAATATATTTCCGTTCAAAACATCACGAATACGACTCGACCTAAAGTCGGAGAAGTCCTCGCTATTGCGAATTTTATTGATGATTTCTTTGAAAAATGACATTTAAAATGCTGTTTTATTGACTATCAATTATTTAAAGTGGCAATCCTCAACTTCGCACTTCGTGCTCTCGGGTTGCTTGTAATTTCCTTTTCGTCAGGCACGATAACTCTGTTATTCACTGCTTTCAGCGGTGCCGATACATTACCGTAGAAATCCTTTTCCGGTTTACCTTCAAAATTTCCGGTACGTATAAAATTCTTCACCAACCTGTCCTCCAACGAATGATAGGTCAGTATGACCAGTCGTCCGTCTTCATTCAGCAACTCTGTGCTTTGCTTCAACAAGGCCTTGAGCGCTTCCATTTCCTGATTCACCTCTATGCGCAAAGCCTGAAACACTTTCGTCAGTTCTTTTTTCTCTTTCCCTTTTGGAAACAAAGTTTGCATCAGGTTTACAAAAGGTGAAATTTTGTCGAATGGCTCGTTGTTGCGTTCATTCACAACAGCCTGTGCAATCGCCCTTGCATTTCTTAATTCTCCATAGAAATAAAACACATCGGCCAATTGTTCCTCCGTATAAGTATTCAGAATATCGGCAGCTCTCAAGCGCGATTTTCTGTTCATACGCATATCCAAATAGCCATCAAACCGAAATGAAAATCCCCGTTTAGCTTCATCAAAATGATGAAAAGAGACGCCTAAGTCTGCCAGGATACCGTCAACCTTCTCAAACCCGTAATAATTCAGAAAGTTTTTAAGATATTTAAAATTGCTGTGTATGGGTATCAATCTCTCATCCTTAATGGCATTTTTCAATGCAGCTTCATCTTGGTCGAAAGCTAATAATTTACCATGTTTATTTAGTCGAAGAATGATTTCCTTTGCGTGACCGCCGCCACCAAAGGTGCAGTCAACATAAACGCCCGCAGGCTTGATATTCAGCCCGTTGATAGTTTCAGCGAGAAGTGCGGGAACATGAAAAACGGGTGCTTGTTGCATAGAATTTTATTTTTTCGTCATTTTTTCCTTGAGCAAAGCAGCAAAATCGGCAGCAGACAAGCTTGATTGTTCATATTTAGCTTTGCTCCACACGGCAAACCTATCAATCATGCCTACAAAAAGCACTTCTGAATTTTCTATTTCGATAGCTTGCAAGTGTTTTTTGGTGATCAGAACGCGCCCTTGACTGTCGATATCGAGCCATTCAGCTTCCGACACAAACTGCATCAACAGTAATTGATCGACAGGGTCCCATTCATCGAGCTTAGACTTAAACTCTTCCAATTTGGCATTCCACACCGGAACGGGATAAATAATCAGGCAATCGTTTTCGGCATCTTTGCGCATGACAACCTGCTCCCTGTGTGTGTCCGGAAGCAGCCTTCTGTAAGCGGAAGGAATAAAAACCCGGCCCTTTGCATCAGCCTTCAGCTCGTATTTTCCGATAAAAGTGGACATTAATTTCAGCTTTCAATTTGAAAGGGTAAAAGTATAAAAAGATTTCCGAATTCCCCACATTTCCCCACAAAATATTTATCAACAAGTTTTTAAACGCTAATTAAAGGGTTTTCAACGAGTTATAAACATGGGGAGTTTAAGTAAGGAAAATCTTTTTAATGCTGTGTGTCAATGTATTAGATTATAATGTGATGTTTTGAAAGCAAAATAAAGGGAAAGTGGGGAAATGTGTTTCAGATTTTTCCAGCCGATGATTATAGTTATATCCCTATCAATTGATTCATCAGCAGACTCAATTTCTTCGTTAAATTTTTCCGGGAATACTGTGCTATGGCTTTCTCATTGACCTCTAAATTTAAAGTGCCTGCCCGATAAGCTTGATAATAGGTAAGAATTTTCTCTTTTAGCAATTGCTCATTATAAAAACCGAAAGTATTCCCTGTTTGGGTTTGGGCTATGATTTTAGCAGCATCGCCATCCGGATATCCAATGGAAATAATGGGACGTCCGGATTGCATGTATTCAAACAATTTGCCGGTCACGATGCACTTTGTATCCGGATTTTCTATCAAACAAAGCAGTAAAACCGTTGATTTTCGCTGAAACTTTATGGCTTCACTATGAGGCACGTAAGGAATTACCTCTACATTATCCTGAAGCGAATTCAATCGAATGTTTTCTAAAACGGAAGCATCCGCATTACCAATCAATCGGATTTTTAAATCTTGCTTGAGTCCGGTGTGCTCCTCAGATAATTCACGCAAAATCTTCCAGAGTGTTTTCGGATTTTGCTTGGCCGTCAATAATCCCGTATGTGTAATTACGAAATGAGAATCTGTATTGTCGGAAGTTGCTGTTTCTTGAAAATCTTCTTCATCAAACCCATTGGAAATTACCTCTATGCATCGGTGTTTAAACGATTGGTATTCTTGTTTCATATGGTCTGAAACAACCAGTATCAGGTCGGCTTTTTCAATGATGGATTTTTCCATCCGGTGATGCAATAAATCGGCAATTTTGCCGGTTTGCAAATCCTTGTAATAATAAACTGAAGTCCAGGGGTCTCTGAAATCGGCTATCCAAGGTGTGTTGGGAAAAATTTTCTTCAGACTGCGCCCTATCAGATGTACCGAATGGGGTGGACCGGTCGTAATGATCAAATCAACCGGATTGCTGTGCAGGTAGCGTTTTAAAAACTTCCGGGAACTGCTCACCCAGCATATACGCGGATCAGGTATGAATAGATTGCCACGCAGCCAGCCTGACAAACGTTCTTTCCATGATTTTCGGTGCGTGTCGGACACGAATCCGGTTTGAATAACCTTATTTTTTTTGCCTGTAAAGCGATGATAAAGTTTGTAAGGTTCAAAAATCGGGTGATGGATAACAGTTGTATTTTCAGGTATATCCGTTTTAAAACTATCATCAATAACCGGATAATCCGCATTTTCAGGAGCAAAGACGATGGGTTCCCAGCCAAAGTCACGAAGGTACTTCACAAATTTTACCCAACGCTGCACACCCGAACCACCCGATGGCACCCAATAATATGTGATAATCAGTACTTTCTTCATATTTAATAAACCATATGTGCCGTTAGGCAAACCTCAGACCTCGCGACCACGCACCTCGGAACGCGCATCCCGTACTTCGGACCTCAGAACTCGTGAACCCGGACCCCAGACCACGAGACCCCGGAACACGGAACGCGGACCCCGCATCCCGCACCACGCTACCCCAGTACCTCGATCGCCCTTTTCAACCTCTTAATGGTTTCTTCCTTACCAATAATCTCGGTTATATCAAAAAGGTGCGGACCTTTGGAGTCGCCGACCAAACAGATGCGGAAAGCATTCATGACTGCTCCCATGCCATACTCTTTGGATGCTATCCACTCTTTTACGACCGTCTCTGTATTTTCTGATGAAAAATCATCTATAGCTTTTAATATTAACGCCAATTCCTGCATCTGTTCAGCTGATTGAGTCTTCCAGCGTTTTTTGATAGCAGCTTCCGCATATTCCGTTGGTGCTACAAAAAAGAAAGAAGCCTGTTCCCACAGTTCATGTACGAAATTCACCCTTTCTCGTACCATTTGCACCACTTTTTTTACCTTTTGCTTGTCTGCATCAATGTTGTGTTCAATCAACACCGGATAAAATAAATCAGTAATTTCTTCCACAGACTTCAATTGAACATATTGATGATTGAACCATTTCCCTTTTTCATAATCGAATTTGGCTCCACTTTTACTCACACGCTCTAAAGAAAACAAATCAATCAATTCATCCATAGTAAAAATCTCCTGCTCCGTACCCGGATTCCATCCTAATAAAGCTAAGAAATTCACCAAGGCTTCGGGAAAATAGCCGGTTTCTCTGTAGCCTGAAGATATGGTTCCTGTTTTTTTATCTTTCCAGTCTAGAGGGAAAACCGGGAAGCCCAATCTGTCACCGTCGCGCTTGCTCAATTTGCCATTGCCATCAGGCTTTAACAATAAAGGCAAATGGGCAAACTGCGGCATTTTATCCGACCAGCCTAAATAGCGGTATAATAAAACATGTAAGGGCGAGGAGGGCAACCATTCCTCACCACGAATGACATGCGAAATATCCATGAGATAATCATCTACCACATTGGCCATGTGATAGGTGGGCAAACCATCTGCTGATTTATACAAAACCTTATCATCAAGAACCGACGAATTGATCACTACTTTCCCGCGCACCAAATCATCGACCTCAATCTCCTGGTACGGCTCAATTTTGACGCGCACAACGTACTGCATTCTGCTGTCGACACGTTTTTGCACCTCTTCTGCAGAAAGTGTGAGTGAATTATTCATCTGCATTCGCGTAGATGCATCATATTGAAAATTAGGCATTTCAGTTCTTTTCGCTTCCAATTCGGCAGGCGTATCAAAGGCTATATAAGCCAATCCTGCTTGCAGTAATTGATCTACATATTGTTTGTAAATAGCCTTTCGCTCACTTTGACGGTAGGGTGCATGCGGACCTGTTGAGTCAGACCCAATGCCCTCGTCCACCTGAATTTCGAGCCATTGCAAAGTCTCCACAATATACTCCTCAGCCCCGGATACAAAACGGGTTGAATCGGTATCTTCAATACGCAACAAAAAATCGCCACCGTGTTTTTTGGCAAACAAATAATTATACAATGCTGTCCTTACACCACCGATGTGTAGTGGTCCGGTCGGACTCGGCGCAAATCTTACTCTTACTTTTCCCATTCAATTAATTTTAATAGCCACAAAAATAAGCAAAAGATTGGTAATAATTAAACGTGGGTGGGGTGCGAGGGTGTGATGGGTGTTTGGATATAATATCTAAAACGAGCACAATGTGGGGGGATGAGGTGAGTAGTATCAGTGATATTTTTAAATACTTATTCTGCATCTCGTATCTCAAAAAAAATTTCTAACTTTGTAAATTGGAATTATTATACACTTTTTGCAATGAACGGACAATCCTTATCTCCTCTTACTGAAAAACTTAACCTTCTGGAACAAATTTTTCGCGAAGTTTTTGCCAGAGATAAAATTGATTGGGAAAAGTTAAAAATTAACCTTGGAAAACAATTCCAAAAAGGAATCGTACTTAACCGCATACTTTGCATATATAACCAAATTAAAAATCAACACCGTCCTACAAAAATGAAAGTTGTAGGAGTGGAGGTTAAATAATATAGGGATGCAACAACTAACGCAAATAATAGATTTTGAACACATTGAAGTAGATGAAAGTTGGTGTTTTAAAAATGTTCGATCCACCGAGCAATGGACCCATGGTTATCATCGATATCCTGCTAAGTTTTTGCCTAATATAGTGAAAAAACTTATCGAAGAGTATGCCACTGATGATAGTATTGTAGCGGACATATTTGCGGGATGTGGAACTACGTTAGTAGAGGCAAAAATTCATGGTAAACCTTCAATTGGAGTCGACATTAATCCAGTCGCACAGCTAATAGCCCAGGTGAAAACTCGTGCTATGTTATCAGATAGACTTCTGTTAGAATACGATAAATTAGTGGATACGTTTGAAAGTTTCAAAGAAAGCGATGTTCAAGAGGCTGATGTTCACGAAAGGTTAGATTATTGGTTTCGAAAAGAAGAAAAAAATAAGATTATATTCTTACATGAAGAAATCTCTAAAATTAAAGAAACTGATTTTCGGAATTTCTTTTTAATTTGTTTGTCTAATATTTTAAAAAACTGTTCTCAGTGGCTTCAATCCAGTACAAAGCCACAAATTGATAAACTTAAAGAGCCAAATGACCCTTTTGATGCTTTTCAGAAACATTGTAAAAAAATGATAAAGCAAAACAGAAATTATTACGAGGAGCTTTTTGAAAATGGTTTTTTGGACATTCCCTGTGAAATAAGATTGGGAGATGCAAGAAATACTAAAATAGCAGATAATTCAGTAGGAATCATTATAACCTCTCCTCCATATGTAACTTCATATGAATATGCAGATATTCACCAGTTAACAGGTTTCCTATTCAAATATATCGATAATTTGCCTGAGTTTAGAAAAGATTTTATTGGAACATTTTACTCAAATAATCAAGATACTAATACACCAACCCCATCAAGCCAGAAGATAGTAGATGAACTTTTTGCAAGGGATGAGAAAAAGGCACGTGAAGTAGCCAACTATTTCAATGATATGTATGAAGTAGGAAAAGAAATGTATCGCATTTTAAAACCCAATGGGCATGCCTGTATCGTAATAGGTAACACTACATTTAAAGATGTAAAAATTAAATCAGCAGAAATTTTTTTTGAAATGCTTTTGAGTGTTGGTTTTAGAGAAGAAAAAGTAATAAAAAGAAGTATTCCTTATAAACTTATACCTGCAATACGTGATAAAAAAACAGGTAAATTTACGACATTGGATAATAAAAACAGTAAACTAGTTTATCCTGAAGAATATATTTTAATACTAAAGAAATGATATGGCTGTAAAAAAATTAAAAATACGCCCATATGCGAGACTGTTAACAATGCTTGGTGAGCAATTGATAAAAAATGAACAAATCGCATTGGCTGAATTAATAAAAAACTCATATGATGCAGATGCAGATTGGGTTAAAATCAGCTTTGTTGATTTTGGCATTGAGAACTTGAATAAGATGATTATAAAGCCGGAATCAAAAATTGTAATAGAAGATAATGGACACGGAATGACTCCTGAAATTATTGAGAAAAGTTGGATGAATCCAGCAACGCCAAATAAAAGAGTTGAATCTGGTACAGAAAAAAGGACAGAAGAGAAAAGAAGGGTTATTCAAGGAGAAAAAGGTATTGGGCGTTTTGCTATTTTAAAATTGGGACGGAAAATCATCATAACAACTCGACCCAAATCATCTGAACAAGAATATATTATTAATTATGATTTGTCGTCTTATGATGATGATTTTTTATCTGTAGATGGGAAACAAAAGGAGCTGTTTATTGATGATATCACAATTGAAGCTACATCTCAAAAAGCATCAATTATAATAGAGCGAGAAGTTAATGTAAATCATAAGGTTTATAAAAAACGAAATAATCAAGGTACAAAGATTGAAATTTCTAACTTAAAAGGTGAATGGTCAAAAACAAAATTAGAAGATGTTAGTGAGGAAACTCAAAAACTTGAATCTATCTTTGATAAGATATTTGATAAAAACACAGAAACATCTTTTGAAATAGGTTTTGAATTGAATGGGGAGAGATTTTTACATTCGGATAATACTATTGAGAGATTAGCAAATCTATTGGAATATAATACAGTATTTAAAATTACTAACGGTAAGTACAACGAGAAAGAACAATCTTTCATATACAATATAAATGGAGTTAATAAAAAAATATCTTTAAATGATTCGATGCTTAGTGGATTAAGAGTATATCGAGATTATTTTCTTAAAGAAAAGGACTTATTTGGAAATGCAGTTAGTAAATTATCAACATGTGGAGATTTTGAATTTAATTTTTTTATTTTTGATTTTAATGCAAATAAAGAAACAAAATACTATTTGGACAGAAAAGAAAAAGAATTAATCAAAAAACACAGAATATATTTATATAGAGATAAAATTCGCGTAGCACCTTATGGCGACCCAAATGATGATTGGATTGGAACGGAAAAATTAAGAGCAATAAGACGTGCAGGTGACTTTTTAAGTAATGATCAAGTTGTTGGATTTGTTGATATTTCTAAAAAAAATAATCCAAAATTAAAAGACAAAACAAATAGAGAAGGGTTAATTGAAGAGGGTACTGCTACGCAAGATTTTATTGCCTTATTGCAGACTTTTTTATCTTATATACGACTACATCCTTATACACAATATCTTTTTAATCAAAAGCAAAAAGAAGAACAAGATATAAATAAACTAAAAATTGTAGAAAATAAGTTTTCTGAATTAAAAAAAAGTATTTCTGATAATCCCATTGCAATGTCAGTTTATCAAGATATAGTAAAGTCTTATAAAGTAGAGAAAAAACTCTATGAAAGACGATTAGAATTAACTGAAGATTTGGCAGGCGTGGGATTATCTGTGGAAACAGCTTCACATGACATAATGCTGATGCTTTCAAAAGGGGTGTCAGCAATAGATGATTTAATAAAAGACTTAGAGAGCGGACTGCTTAATGAAGACCAAATTTCAAATGAATTATTGAAAATAAGAGGCATTTTTTCATTTGTAAATTCTCAAATGAAAGATATACAACTTTTATTCAAGTCTTCAAAGCAAAGACGAAGACCTATAAGAGTTTTTGATGTACTAGAGAAGGTAATTAAAATTTATCAGCGTTCACTTAAGAGAGAGAATATTGAGTTAGTTATTGATAAAGTTGGTTCCCCAATAGTGGCTACGTGTACTGATGCAATTTTATTGCAATTGTTTATAAATCTTTTCGACAACGCTATTTATTGGCTGTCTCATTGTTCGGATAAAAAAATAAATATTAAGTTGGATGGCAATATAAATCAAGTTATTTTTTCAGATAACGGATCAGGTATTAATCCTGAGGATGAACCTTATGTTTTTGAGGCATTTTATTCTGGTAAAGAAGAAGGCAGAGGGTTAGGGTTATATATTGCACGTCAACTTTTACAAAGAATTGATTATTCTATTGATGTTGCCGAATTAAAATCTGAAAAAATACTTTCTGGAGCTAATTTTGTTATAAACTTTACAAAACTTGAAAACAATGACTGATGTTTTAGAATTATTTAGTGGAATTGGTGTAATAATAGACGATGCTTTTGAGCACAAGAATGACGATATTATTTATAAGATTAAAGAATCGTTTGAAAAGAAAAATATTCCAATTTTAACTTTTTATAAATTACCAGAACTCTCAATGGTAACACACTTTAAAAATGTTAGTTTTATCATTTTAGATTGGAATTTGACTGAAACCCCAAGTGTTCCTGAAGCTGTAATACAAGATATTATTGAATTTATTAAAAAGGTAAATTCTTATGCATATCTCCCATTATTCATTTTTAGCAATGAAGCCCCGAATCATATTATTCTGAAGTTGGAAGAAGCTAATATCTATTTGAAAAATATATTTGTAAAGCAAAAACAAGAATTAAAGACTTCTCGGCAATTATTTTCTTTTATTAAAAAATGGATAAAGGAAACACCTTCAATTTATGTTTTGAAAAAAATGGAAGCTTCTGTGTTAAAATCAAAGAATGATTTATTTTGGGATTTTCAAAACATCAATTCTGATTGGGTTTATATTTTACAAAAAACTATTACATCGGATGGAGCTGATGCAAATATCGATCTACTAAATATACTTTTCAAGAATTTAATCGCAAGAACCAATTATACAGAATTTAATATGCCACCCAAACGCATAAAAAATACAAATCTTAAGAAAGATATCAGAAAAGTGTTAGAATGTGAAAGGTTTCTTACCAAAAATTTACCTGACAATCCTTGTTTTGGCGACATTTTCAAAACTACAAATAATGGAAATATTTCATATTTGTTAAATATCAGACCAGATTGTGATATCATAAGAGGAGAAGATAAGACAGAGTTATATTGTTTGAAAGGGCGCGTTGTTGATGAAACGAAAATAAACAACAAATCAAAAGATGCTATTAAGTTCGAAAAGGGAAGTTTTATAAATAAAATAACTAATACTTATATTCCCTTTATTGATAATGGTTTAATTATAGAATTTTTATTTTATGATTTAAAGATTAAGAAATGGAAAGACATAAAAAATGATAGAATTGGGCGACTATTGCCTCCCTACATAACAAGAGTTCAACAGAATTATAGTTTGTATTCACAGCGTCAAGGGTTACCATCAATACCAGAAAAAGCAATAAAATAAAGTAATGATCCTCCAATTCGAACCCAATCTCCAATTTCAGCTTGATACTATTAACTCGGTTATTCGGTTGTTTGACGGACAACAGAAAGATAATGGTGAGACCGATTTTTTCATTCAGGAAGAAGGAATGTTGAATTTTATTGACGGCATTGCAAACTGACTGATTATTTCGGAAGAATAAGTATTACAAAATTTTCAGCGCGAGAATGAATTAGAGATTTCTGAATCATTGCACGGGATGAACTTTTCGGTGGAAATGGAAACCGGTACGGGAAAAACATACGTTTACTTAAATAATCTTTTACTCTCATAAAAACACATTTTTTCATCCCTAATTTCACAATCTGTATGTGAATTATAAATTCCACAGAAAAACACCCACCGAAAAACAAATTTCGATGGGTACTTTTTTCTTTGTGCATTGACGGATTCGAACCGCCCATAAGGCTGTGTGGTTGTGGACAAATTGCCTGCTTGTGTTTGAGGGTGCGTAATGTATCTGGAACGAGTGTAATTGAGAGAATAAGTGAGTAGTAATGCCATCAACAATTGTCTTTAACTATAGCCATTTGCTTATGAGGAAGTTTAAAAATCAGAGGAAATTAGGGGAAATTAGAGGAAAATTTCCCCTAATTTAAAATAATGTGCTATCTTTGTGCTCTAAAAGAGTAAAAATATGATTGAAAAACCGCCTGTTTTAGCTAAAAAAAAGTTTGAAGAAGTTTGGAAGATACTTATCAATCCTGACCATGATGCTTTATTTAACAAAATAAATAATGAGTATCTCTATTGGGATAAAATAAAGTACAAAATACCAACCGACGTTGATTCCTCCGCATTCTGGCATGCTGTTAAATCAAAGCGAAACTTGACAGCAAAAACACTTACATTTGGTAAAACCATTTTTAAGTTTACAGTAACTGAAAAAATGCAGGAACTGCTGCATACATTAGATTTAAATCTTGGTGGTAGTCTCGGAACACAAGGAATTATTCCGGAAAAAGACAAGAAATTTTACTTAATAAACTCCATAATGGAAGAAGCGATTGCTTCAAGTCAAATTGAAGGGGCTTCTACAACACGGAAAGTTGCAAAGGATATGTTGCGGAAACAGCTTAAACCTAAAAACAAGGGGCAGCAAATGATTTATAACAACTATGTTACTATTCAATATTTAGTTGAAAACCAGTCGAAAGATTTTTCAGTGGAGCAATTAAAAGAAATTCAGCGCCTTATTACACACAATACGCTTACCAATAAAGAGTATGAGGGTAGTTTTCGCACTTCGGATGATGTGATGGTAATAGATGGTATAACCGGAGAAATAGCTCATACGCCGCCATCGCATCAGAAAGTGGAACAATGGATAACTGAGCTATGTGACTTTGCAAATAACGACAATGAGGAGGTTTTTATTCATCCAATCATAAAGGGTATTATTATACATTTTATGCTGGCATACATACACCCGTTTGTAGATGGAAACGGAAGAACAGCACGTTCATTGGTTTATTGGTATATGATAAAAAAAGGGTATTGGCTCACTGAATACCTTTCTATTTCAAGGATTATTTATCGCAATAAGAAAAAATACGAAATGGCTTTTCTCTATACTGAAAATGATGAAAATGACCTATCCTATTTTATTCAGTACAATTTAGAAGTTATGCATAAGGCTTTTGAAGAGCTGAAAATTTATTTACAGCGGAAAATCAGTGAGCAAAATGATTTGCTTTATTTCAAAGAGATATCGGAAATAAACGAACGTCAAGCACAAATTCTGAAAACCCTCACTGAAAAACCAAAATCAATTTTCACAGCAAAAGAGCTGACATCAATATTTAATGTGTCGATTAAAACTACCCGAAGCGACTTGCAACAGCTTGTAGCATTGGGGTTTATGCAAGAGATAAATATAAATCAACGACAATTTGGCTACATCAGAGCTGACAACTTTGAAGAGAAATTAGAGGAAATTAGAGGAAATTAGAGGAAATTAGAGGAAAATTTCCCCTAATTTTCTTTTTTTTTGCCCTTATGCTTGATAGAATATATTTTTGGGATATATTAAATATTTCGATAATGCCCCCTTGTTTACTCTAATAATTTTGCTTTTACCTTTCTCATTTCATCGTATAGAAACTCTCCTAACTCATTGATCATGTCCAGCATCCGGCGAGAGCGATAGCTGTTTTTTATCAGTGGCTTTACAGATTTAACAATTGATGAAATCAATTTATCTTGATCTATTTTTCCCTCCATATACTCGGAAAGATAGTAATGGTTTTCTATAATAGGCAGATAATCAGGCAGGTCAATACGCTGTTTTTTTTGAGACAGCCCCCTTGATAATTCCGCTTTAGAACTATTGTTAAAGACATTTTTCTTGAAATCAGAAATGTTAAACATAAACTTATTAAAAAATATTTTAATGAATTGTTTTGTATTTAAATTTATTTATTATAGATTTGCCAAATCAAATATTATTTTATTTAACCGTCAAAACTAAAATTGACATTTAATTTAATATCACAATATACATTATTATACTTTTTATTATATATAGCTTATGGAAAAATATTTTAATAGAATATTTTATATTTAAATCTAGTTATCATAGATTTGTTGAGTATTATTTTATTTAATCGTTAAAACTAAAATTGATATTTAATACCATTCAATGCGCATCATTATGTTAATATATAACTTGGTGTACTTTGAAAAACTCAAATATCAATACCAAAACGAATTACTAAATGAATGTATTAAAATTACACTTTAAACCAATTGCAAAAGTGAAAATAAAATCTAAAATTTTATTTTTCATTTTTCTCGTTATCTGTTCATTGTGTAGTACGAGTATGTATTCACAAAATGAAGAGAAAAAAATTACCGGACGTGTTGTAGATGAACAAGGAGAGTTAATGGTTGGTGTTACTATTACAGAAGTAGACTCTCACCCGGTTAATGGAGTGGTTACTGATGTGAACGGGAACTACCAGATTTTCGTCAAATCGTCTAGCTCGTCATTGAAATTCTCCTTTGTGGGCTACAAAGATTATGACATTAAAGTGGGTAATCTGAATGTCATAGATGTGACGATGCAAGAGTCAATAACTGAACTCGATGAAGTAGTTGCAGTAGCTTTTGGAACACAGAGAAAAAAGGATGTTATAGGTTCTGTGACATCTTTAAAACTTTCAGATTTGAGAGTCCCATCAAGTAACTTGACAACAGTGTTAGCGGGACAGGCAGCAGGGATTATCTCTTATCAACGTACAGGGGAACCGGGTCAAGACAATGCCAATTTTTTCATTCGTGGAATTACTTCCTTCGGGGTCGGGAAAAAGGATCCTTTAATTTTAATTGATGGGATAGAGCTTGGAGTAACGGAGTTGGCGAGGATGCGTCCGGATGATATTGAAAGTTTTTCTATATTTAAAGATGCCACCTCTACTGCATTATACGGAGCTCGAGGAGCCAATGGCGTAATTTACGTGACCACTAAGCAGGGGGTTGAGGGACCTCCCAGAATTTCAATGCGGGCAGAAGGCACACTTTCTATGCCTACCAAGGATGTTGAGTTTGCAGATCCTGTGACTTATATGAAGTTGTATAACGATGCTTTGTATTCCCGCGATCCTTTTGCACCTCCCATATACAGCAGGGAGAAAATAGATGAAACCGAACTAGGGCGTTATCCTATTATTTATCCCGCAATTGACTGGAGAGAAAGCCTTTTTAAAGATAATGCTTTCAACCAAAGATATGATCTTAGTGTCAGCGGAGGTGGTAATATTGCAAGGTACTTTGTTTCCGGATCTTTCTCACAAGATAATGGTATCTTGAGGGTAGATAAAAAAAACAATTTCAATAACAACATCGATTTAAAGTCTTATACATTAAGAGCAAATGTAAATATTTTTCTAACTAAGACATCAGAATTGATAGTGCGATTAAATGGTAATTTTGACAATTACATAGGACCCATAGATGGTGGAAATGAAGTATATTATAAAGTTGTTAGAACAAGTCCCGTAGATTTTCCTCCATATTATCCGGTTGATGAAGATCACAAATATGTACAACATATCATGTTTGGTGGTTTAAAAGACAGGGCATTTTTAAATCCATACGCAGATATGGTGAAGGGATATAGGGAATACGATCGTTCATTGATGATGGCACAGATGGAATTTAAACAAGATCTCGACTTTATAACGAAAGGGTTAAAATTTCGCACCTTGTTCAATACTAACAGGATTTCAAGATTTGATAAAATCAGGCAGTATAAGCCATTCTATTATGAATTGTCCTCCTTTGATAAAAGAACAGGTAAATATTCTATTGACGTTATAAATGAGCAGTCGGGCGAGGAGTTCCTCGATTTTTGGTCAGATGAATGGGCGCGGGTGCAACAGTCTATTTTCTATGCTGAATCGGCTCTTACATATAATAACACTTTCAAAGAAGATCATACAGTAAGTGTTTTATTGGTTAATATCTTACGTTCCCAAACAAACGCTCAAGCCAATAATCTGCAACTCTCCCTGCCTTTTAGAAATTTAGGCCTTTCAGGAAGGGCTACCTATTCGTTCAGGGATAAATATTTTACCGAATTTAATTTTGGTTATAATGGTTCCGAGCGATTTGATAAAGCTAAACGTTATGGGTTTTTCCCATCCTTCGGGTTAGCATGGAGCATATCCAATGAAAAATTTTGGGCCAATTTGAAAAACCTTATTAATAATTTTAGAGTTAGAGGAACATATGGTCTTGTCGGTAACGATCAAATCGGTAGCGCCGATGATAGATTTTTTTACCTTTCTAATGTCAATATGAACTATGGTGGCTTCTTTTATGGAAAAGAAAGCGATTATTTGGTAAGGGGGATCAGGGTGACGAACTATGCAAATCCGGATATTACCTGGGAAGTATCTTACAAAACAAATCTTGCATTAGAGCTGGGACTTTTCAATGAATGGAATATTCAGGCAGATTTTTTCACGGAAAAAAGAAAGAATATTTTAATGGACAGGGTAGACATTCCTTCTACCATGGGGTTGACCGCACCGGTGAGAGCAAATATAGGGGAAGCTTCAGGTGAAGGATTTGAAATAAGTACTGATTATTCACATTATTTTAATAAAGATCTGTGGATTCAATTAAGGGGGAATTATACATATGCCACTAACAAGTTTGAGGTCTATGAGGAGCCGACATATGAAAAAGAGTGGTGGAAATCAAGAATAGGATATACTATATCCCAACCGTGGGGTTATATCGCTGAAAGATTATTTGTCGATGATGACGAAGTAGCCAACTCCCCTGCTCAACGTTTTGGTGGAATACCGAATATCGCCGGTGATATAAAATATAAGGATGTGAATGGGGATGGGCAAATCACCGAATTAGATATGGTGCCGATCGGATTTCCATTAACACCGGAAATAATTTATGGAGGAGGATTTTCCTTAGGGTACAAGGAATTTGATTTTTCTGCATTTTTCCAAGGTTCAGCTCGCTCCTCATTTTGGACTGGTGGCGATGGAGGTCCTGCGGTTATTGAACCTTTTGTTGATGGTAAAAATATAATAAAAGCTTATGCCGACAGTCACTATTCTTTGGAAAATCAAGATCTTTATGCGCTATGGCCCAGATTGAGCACACAACATCAAGCAAACAACACACAATTTAGTACTTGGTGGCTAAATGACGGTAGATTTTTACGTCTAAAGAAGGTGGAGATAGGGTGGTCATTGCCCATGAAGATGAGTAATAAGTTGAATTTAAAAACTTTAAGACTGTATGTTAGCGGCTCAAATTTATTGCTGTTCAGTAAATTTAAATTGTGGGACGTGGAGATGGGTGGAAATGGACTTGGTTATCCAATCCAAAAAACATTTAATTTAGGTGTGAATGTAGTTCTTTAATAAATAGAAAGATGAAAAAGAAGATAACAATATTAATACTATCAGCCTTTGCTATGCTGGGATGTGATAATTTCTTAAACATTGTACCTGACAACGTAGCTACAATTGATTATGCATTTCGCATGAAAGCAACTGCTGAAAAATATTTGGCAACCTGCTACTCTTATTTGCCATATTTAGGCAATCCCGACAATAATCCGGCTATTTTTGGTGCCGATGAATTTTGGCTGTCAAATCATTATTCATATATCTTTACCTTTAATATTGCTAAAGGAGAACAGAACCCCAATAACCCCTTAATTGATTTTTGGGGGGGATATAATGGAGGAATGCCACTTTGGCAAGGGATAAGTCAATGCAATATTTTTTTAGAAAACATTATGAAAGTCCCGGATATGATGGAGGAAGAAAAAAGGCGATGGGCTGCTGAAGTGAAATTTTTAAAAGCATATTATCATTTTTACTTGTTAAGAGCCTATGGCCCGATACCTATTATGAGGGAAAATTTACCTATATCTGCTTCGGGCGAGGAAGTGCGTGTTTATAGGCGTCCCGTGGATGAAGTGTTTGATTATATCATTGAACTGATAGATGAATCTTTAATCAATTTATCAGAAACCATTAGGGATGAGCATACAGAATTAGGTAGAATAACTTTACCCATAGCCTTAGGTGCAAAGGCTAAAATATTGGTTTATGCCGCAAGTCCTCTTTTTAACGGGAACAAGGATTACCAGGGATTTAAAAATCAGGATGGAGAGGATTTTTTCAACGCTGAATATGATAGTGGGAAGTGGCAGAAGGCGGTAGATGCTTGCAGAGAAGCAATAACTAGTGCACATGGCCTCGGGTATGAATTATACGAGTTTAAAGGAAGCCATTCGACCAAGAATATTTCGCCTGAAACACAATTGAAATTATCATTCAGAGGTGTGGTTACTGAGAGATGGAATTCTGAAATTATTTGGGCAAACACGAGCAGTACAACCCAATATCTCCAGGCGTGGTGTGCGCCTAGGGCATTGGATGCATCTCAAATGAGTTATACGGGTTCTAACGGCAGTTTTGGGGTCACACTTAAAATAGCAGGATTGTTTTATTCTAAGAATGGGGTTCCTATCAATGAAGATACTCAGTGGAATTATGGAAATCGTTTTGATTTAAGGGTTGGCACTGAGAATGAAAAATATTATATTAAAAAAGGTTATACCACAGCGGAATTTAATTTTGACAGAGAACCTCGATTTTACGGTGCTTTGGGATTTGATGGCGGCATTTGGTATGGAGCCGGAAAATTCGACGACGATGATTCCTATTGGCTAGAATCTAAAAGAGGACAGTTTCTAGGTAAACAGCAAGCCGGCTGGCATTCAGTTCCCGGTTATTTCGCAAAAAAATTAATTTATTATACTAATACTTCAACAAGTGCAGAATTATACAAATCTGAAAATTATCCTTGGGTAATGTTGCGGTTAGGAGATTTGTACTTATTATATGCTGAAGCTTTAAATGAATTGAATGGACCCGACCAGGAAGTTTATGATTACATAAACAAAATAAGAACCAGGGCAGGATTGCCTGATGTTGAGGACTCGTGGACTGGTTATTCAAAAACCCCAAACAAATATAAAACACAAGAGGGTTTAAGAGAGATTATTCATCAAGAGCGTGGTATTGAGATGATCTTCGAAGGACAGCGCTTTTGGGATTTGAGACGTTGGAAAGAGGCTCCTCAAGAGTTAAACAAGCCAATAACAGGATGGGATGTAGATCAAGAAACAGCCAAAGCATATTATAGAGAAAAAATTCTTTTCTTTCAAACATTTAGTTTAAAAGATTATTTTTGGCCTATGAGAGAGAGGGACTTGATCATTAATAAGAATTTAGTACAGAATCCAGGCTGGTAGATTGAATAAAACGTAAAAAAATAATTTAATCATATGAAAATAAAAATATTAATAGCCCTTATAGTTGTAACGTCAATTTACGGGTGTAAGGAAGATGTCAAGGGACCTTTGGTAGCAAATGATTATATCCCTCCCGAAGTAACGGATATAAAAATAGAAAATATGCCGGGGGGAGCAAAAATTACCTATAATATTCCTGAGAATTCGGAAATATTGTATGTAATGGCCAGGTTTCAACCTCAGGATGGCACTTATAGAGAGGTAAAATCATCTGTCTATAAGAATTTCATAATATTGGATGGGTTCCCCGATACAAGGGAATATCCTGTTTATTTGTATTCAGTGTCAAGATCTGAAGTTCGTTCACCTGGTATAATGACCAAAATTAATCCTCTGAAACCTCCAATTAAGAGTGTATTCGAGACTCTCATTGTTCATGCAACATTTGGGGGAGTGGTTGTCAGTTTTTATAATGAATATATGAACGAGTATGTATTGCACACTTTAGTGAAAAATAAAGAGGCAGTTGAAGGGGAAGAGGAATGGATTGAGTATGACAGATTGTACACTCAATCGTTGGAGAGAACCTATGCTGTTAGAGGACTAGAGTCCGAACAGACAGATTTTGCGTTTTATTTTTCTGACAAATGGAAAAATAATTCAGATACGCTGGAAGTCACGTTAACACCACTGTATGAAATTATCTGCGACAAAAGTTTGTGGGAAAATGCTGCATTGAGCGATGACAGTCATAAGTCTCAATTTTCTGATTGGGACATCATATATCTCTGGGATGATAAAGACAAGTTTTTCTATCAGGATCCGGAACTATATACTGTTCCCAATTGGATTACAATTAATTTAGGGAAAAAATACACATTCAGCAGAATGAGAGTTAACCAGCTCACTCATCATGATACCTGGAAATTTGCAGATGGTGCTCCTCAAATTTTCGAAATCTGGGGAACAAATACTCCATCCACGGATTGGGAGGTTTGGACACTGCTTGGAGAATTTGAGTCAATAAAACCTTCAGGTTTGCCTGTGGGGCAGTTTACTGAAGAGGACTATGCCGTAAACATGGCTGGGGAAGATTTTGATTTTCTCCCCATGTCGGATTCATATCAATATATTCGTTTCAAAACACTTAAAACGTGGGGAAATACACAATACGTATGTTTTAAAGAATTAACCTTGTGGGGTCAAGCAGATCAAGAAACCGATTAATCAGTGAAAAAATGAAAACGTCAAATTTAATTTGTATAGCAACAGCTATTATATTGATTCTTGCAAGTTGTGAGAACATAAAAGATACATATGAAGAATTCGTCAAAGATGGAGAAATAGTCTATGTTGCAAAAGCCGATTCCATAAAAGTAAGAAGTGGAAAAAATCGTTTGGAGTTGTCATGGTTATTATTATCAGACCCCAATGTGGCAAAATATAAAGTTTATTGGAACAACAAAAGGGATTCGGTAGAAGACATTTTGTCAAGAACATCAGGAATAGATACCGTTAGGCTACTGCTTGAGGATATGGAAGAGGACATTCACCATTTTTCAATTTTTTTGTATGACAAGAAGGGTAACTCCTCTGTAGAAGCAACCGTTATAGGTAAAGTTTATGGTGATCGCTATCAAATTTCATTGCTAAATAGAGCATATAAAAGTGTTAGCAGGATTAATTCAAAAGATATTGTAGTTGAATGGCTGCCTGCGGATATAAATGTCGTCGGCGTAAAAAGTGAATTCATTGATAATAACAATATTCTGAAAAATCATTTTTCATCCGGTGAAGTGATACTGGATACAATAAGAAATTTTCCGTTAGACGGTGTCTTAAATTATCGGACTGCCTTTCTTCCCGAAGTTACGGCAATTGATACCTTTTATACGGATTATGACTCTATCCCTGCGCCTTCCTATGAAGTAAGGTGTGATAAAAATTTGTGGCAGAATGCCGGATTGAGCGATGACAGTGATGAGGGTACATATGCTGAATGGGGCATTTCAAATCTTTGGAATGATGACAATAATACTGATGAGATGCGTAATTTTTTCTATCAACGTGACGGCTATACTGTTCCGAATTGGTTTACGATAAATTTGGGGAAAAGATACAATTTTATAAGGATGAAGGTCAACCAATTAATTCATAACGATTTTTGGAAGTTCGGAGACGGTTCTCCCAAAAAGTTTGAAATATGGGCAACGAATACACCTACAACAAACTGGGGTGATTGGAATTTAATTGGAACTTTCGAATCGGTTAAACCATCCGGATTACCGGTCGGGCAATTATCAGAAGAAGATCATGCTGCTAATCTTGCTGGTGAAGAATACAATTTTGATCCAATAACCGATGCATATCAATATATTCGTTTTAAGACACTTAGCACTTGGGGAGGGGTCAACCATGTATGTATCAGAGAGTTGACTTTTTGGGGTCTACCGGCTGATGATTAATTTGTCGACAGACCTATTTATCATAAAAACTAACATTTAATTCCGCTATAAGTAACATGAGGGGAAATATTAATAAAGAGGGCTTAATAACAATTTTTCTGTTTGTGACCTTGTTGTTCAGTCCTTTTTATTATGGCTGTGACAAATCTGGTGGTATCAATGACATAGACAACAACGACACCACAGATATTGCTGAAAAAAGTAATCTTGCTAAAAGCAAAGGAAATTCAATCCAAATTGATCCTTTTGCCCTTTATAGTTTGGGTATTACTCCAGGTCAACTTATTGCAGATCTTAAAAAGGCCAACATAAAATATGTTCATTATTTTGTAGTCAACTATTGGAATGGGGGTAAAAATGACGATCTGTTCAAGAAAGAATATTTAGATGCATTGGAAGAGAATGGTATCGGAGTATGGCTAATGCTACTTGGAAACTGTTTTTATGGAAAAACGACCTTCCCGAAAGAATGGGAAATGGAGTTCCTAACTCCATATCCGGAGGAAATAAGTTTTTATTCCTTTCATAATGATGAATACGTGAATTGGCAGGTTATGCGTGTTAAAACCATTCTCAGGAATTACAACTTTGTCGGGATCGAGTTTGCAGAATCGTATTTCCCTGAGTGGAGAACAATATATACTAATGGATTTTATGGAGATGTTAGCCTTTATGCGCGTCGAAAGTTCACCAGGCAATACCTTGGACTTGTTGATGAAGAGCCACTCTCTTTTGATGCCATAAGGAATGATCCTGAGATTTACAAAAAATGGCAAGACTTCAGGTCAGATGCAGTTGTAAATTTCAACCAAAAAATAAAAGAAGCTATCAAGTCAATAAATCCGAAGACTTTGTTTGCATCGTGGGGGATGGGCATCCGCAATGGCTCCTTGGAAGAAATTAGAGAACACTTTGGGTTAGATATGGAACGTATTGTAAAAGAAGTGAAGCCGGATATATTTTATATTCAGACCGCTGCGCAAGATTGGGGAGACCCGGGATTGGAACCGGACTATTTATTAGCGTACTCTTATATTGTAGATGCACTAAAAAAGGCAGCTCCTGATGTTCCGTTGGGAATACAGACAGACATTGCATCGCTTTCGTTCCATGATCAAAGCGTAGAAAAACGCGACGGAAATTGGTGGACCACATTTATGAATACTTCTCTTTCAAACGGATATTATACCAACACTGCATATGAATATTCGTTTTATAAACAACAAGGTCTCTGGGTTGAATAAATCAAAAAATGAAAATAACAATGAAACTAAAGAACTTACTGAGCATTTATTTTTTAAAGAAAATCGCAGCACTACTTCTTGTTTTGGTGCTGACTAATTGCAGTTTTGCACAAAAAAACAGGATAGGACTCACGCTTATTCCTCCAAGCCCGGTAACAAATAAGATAGATATTGACATCAGGGCCGGGATTGTTAACTACGAATCTCAATCACGGGACTTTGAAGTCTATATCTATCTGAATAAAGAAGATAAAGAGTCGCTCCTTCATTACTCAAAACCTCATATAAAAGCAAACTCGGGACATAAGGTACAAGTTATTTTGCCAACTTCAGACAAGGTTGGGATGAATAAGGTTATCCTTAAAGTGAAATTGGATGAAGAGATTTATAGCGAGACCAAAGAGTTCGAAGTAATTGAGTCAGACATCCGATCGACCCGGCAAATAGACGGAGCCTGGGCAGGAATTTACCACTGGAGCGAAGGAGAGGGTAAGCATTGGAATAAGGATATTGCAAAAATGACGGATGCTCAATGGCAAGAACTTGTGCGTTCGATGCATAGCATAGAAATGAATATGATCGTTATTCAGGAAGTGTTCCGAAACGAAGAGTATGTTGGGAAACACTCCTTAACTGTAGATAATTATGCCGGCAAAGCATTTTATCCTTCCGATCTGTATCCGGGCAGAATGCCTATTGCGGCAAAAGATCCAATAGAAGCGATACTCTCTGAAGCAGACAAGCATAATATGTCGGTTATGGTTGGAGTGGGAATGTTTGCCTGGTTTGATTTCACTTCCGAATCTCTCGAATGGCATAAACGTGTAGCAAAGGAGCTTTGGGATAAATATGGACACCATCCCTCATTCTACGCATTCTATGTTTCGGAAGAAAGTGGAGGAAGCCTCGACAACTGGGAGCTAACTACTGAAAAGCAGATTATGCGTAAACGGCAAATCGTAGAATTTTTCAGAGCATTTAAAGAATATTGCAATACACTGGCTCCTGAAAAACCGATTATGCTCGCTACAAACAGCATGGGAGTTCCACAAGGACTGGATACATACCCTGGTCTGTTGCAAAACCTGGATATCCTTTGTCCCTTCGGTTTTGCGCGCATGCCTGAAGGTGACCTCTCCGGGAAGGAAGCAGCCACCTTGCTTCAACAATTGTGTGATGATGCCGGTTCCCACCTTTGGTTTGATCTTGAAGCTTTCTTGTTCAATCCCGATCAGTCCTTGTACCCCAGACCCATGGAAGAAATTATTCATGATTTGACACTGTTCGACAACTTTGAAAAGATATTATGCTACCAATATCCGGGGGTTTTCAGTGATCCCAAAGCTTCGATAAGAGTAGGAGAGGAAAGAACCGTGAAGCTGTTCAAGGATTACAAAGCATATCTGGATACGTTAAAGAAAAACAGAGCGAAGAAAAAAAGGTAATAAATTCAATACCAAAAGAAAATCAATATGTATCAAGCAATAAATCGCATCGTTTTATTGATAACGGGCTTATGCCTTTTGGGTTTATCCATTATTGGTCAGACGAAACCGGTGAGGGGAACATGGGTTAACCTTCCCTACCAGGATGTGAGAAACAAATATATGAATCCGGCCCATGTGGAATATAGATCTGCCAAATTTTGGGAAAAGAAAATCACCGAGTTATCAGAGTTTGGAGTAGAATATATCGTTATTATGGCTGTGGCCAATGAACGAAAATCATATTATCCTTCAGATTTCATGGAGCCGGCTTATAATAAAGGTGAAAAAAGTCCTGTTGAGGCAATCTTTGAAACGGCCGGCAAATATGATATGAAAGTGTTTATGAGCTCAGGTTGGGCAATAAACCAGGATGATAACCTCAGGTTGCCGGAAGTAAAGGAGATACAAGAGAAAATAATGTCTGAAACTGCAGCAAAGTTCAAACACCACAAGTCATTTTTTGGGTGGTATTTGCCTGTCGAAGACTCTCTTGAACCATATCTGTCCGACCATGCAGTGGAGGCCGTAAATATCCTGGTAAACAAAGCAAAAGAATTGACCCCCGGAAAAAAGGTCATGATTTCGCCCTACGGTATATGCCATGCCAATATCGACAGTGAAAAATTTGAGGAACAAATACTGAAGTTAAAAGTGGACATCATTGCTTATCAGGACGAGGTAGGGTGTGTCAGGGAACCTATGCCAATGAAAAGAATGAAGGAGAATTTTGCCAAACTCGGACAAATACATCAAAAAACCCCTATTCAGTTTTGGGCAAATGTGGAGTCTTTTACATGGGAAAAAAATGATAATGACAGGGAGTCAGCACTTATACCTGCAGCATTTCCTCGTTACTTATCTCAAATAACCGGCGTGTCTATGGCAGGAGCAGAAGAGGTGATCAGTTTTTCTGTTTATGGTATTTTTGATAAACCGGATTCGGAAATGCCTATTGGTCAACCCTGCTTCTCGGCAAAAGCATATCAGGATTATATGGATTGGAAAAATGGTAAGGGCAGGTGGAATTTTTTAGAAAGAACTTTCAAGGGCGAGGTTGACCATGTTGGAGTAAATAAAAAAATATCTGCAAACTGTAAACAGGTCAGCAACGTTGAGCGATTGACGGATAAAAAATTAGGACAGGAAACAATTGATGATAAAGAATGGGTTGACTTTGGCAACGACAAGATGGAGGTTGTCATTGATCTTGGCAAAGCGACTAAAATCAACACACTGGCAGGGCGTTTCCTTCATTATAACAAACAAGCGGTGGCATTGCCGTCATTGGTGCATTTTTATATATCGAAAAATAATAAAAAATTCAAAAGAGTTGGCTCCATTGCAATGGAAGCAACCAAGAACGACAGATTCGATTGCTGGATAGATCTTGTTATAACTGATAACATTGATGCTTCTGCCCGATACATAAAAATTGAAGCTGACAACAGGGATAATAACAAAATACTTTGTGACGAAATTTTTATCAATCCGAAATGGTGAAAGTATAAAAATCTCCGGACTGTTCAACTATGCGGGTAGGATTGGAAGAACTGTAACCACTTTTGAAAAAGACGGAACGTCTTTGCCAACCGGGAAAATAACTTGCCCGAAATTCAGCAATCCATCGATTATTTCAATCAGGTAACGGAAGAAATATTTTAAACTTTCATTTTCTTTCTTTAAAAGGGTTGTCAATAATTTATTGGCAACCCTTTTAGTATTTTTTTTGAGTTTGATGGATTTAACTAAGTTAAATAATTGAATTAACGGAAAATCCCTCGCTCGTGAGAGTAGGGGATTTTATCACTTAAAAATATATTTATTACTTAAGTAAAATTTGTTGTCATTTTGGGGAAAGTGAACATTTTAACAAAATTAAAAGAAAAAGATTATTAACTTTGTAGTCTTAGAATTTTAGCTGCAGTTTAATAATGGAGTTTAAGATTAGCACACTAGGAGATTATTCTCATTTATTTAGTATTTGCAGGGAAGGATTGAGTGATGATAAAAAAATTTCCATAGATATAACCGGATTGAATTTTATAAATCCACATGATGTTTTAATTATTGTAGAAATTGCTATTTGGCTTCATAAAAAACATTCAGACGTTGAGATTATTATAAAATCTAGAAGTAATTTACTTGATTACCTAACAGACATTGGATTATTTGAATTTGTAAAAACGAATCACGAACAATCAAAAACAATTAAAGCAATAAGTAGTCAAACAGCGATGCCAATCAGGCGCATAGACGTAAATCACATTGATGAGTATATAATTAGCACGTTGAATTTTATACGGAATTTTTGCTATAATGCTGATTTAACTATGCTCTCAATAGGAATTCAGGAAGCTATTAATAATGTGCATGACCATTCGGAATCAATCATAGGTGCTTATGTGTTTTGTCAGTATTACCCAAAAATAAATGAGATAAAGGTATGCGTTACTGATATGGGAGTAGGTATTCCAAAAAGGGTAAGAGAGTTTAACCCTAAGCTTACAGACGCAGAATGTATTGAATGGGCAGTCGCAGAAAATAACACAACAAAAACATCACCGCAAAACTCAGGCAAAGGGTTGACAAATATTTCTGATTTTGTGTTTGCTAATGGTAGCAGATTAAATATTTATTCTAATAATGGATGTTATAGTATTATAAATGAGAAAGAATATACGAGCAATAACCCTATACAAAACTTCTTTGGTACGTTGATTGAATTTACAATAAAAGTTGATAACCTACATCAAGATGAAGAGCTTGATATTTCTAATTTTTAAAATATGGACACAATAACAATTAACAGCCTTAATATAGGTTTAAGCACCAATGCAGATGGTAATAGATTGTATGCTACCTTGAAACCGTATTTTATAAAAAATAAGGTAGTGTATTTATCTTTTGAAAATACTATCCCTATGTCATCATCATTCTTTAATTCTTCATTTGGAGAGTTGATTGATGAGTTTGGGATCGATATGTTCAAGGAACATGTTATTCCAATCAACATAAACAAGTCACAGCTTGATTTAATAAAAAAATACATAGGATGGCATACTGAAAAAGAATTATGTTAGCGTGAGAATGTTAACATTCGAGAAATGAGAACCGGAGAACTGCATAAATTTCCGGTTTTTTATTTTATAAACTATTTGTAGGAAGTTAGTGGATGGCATTTTTTAAATGGTAAGATTTTAGTCCTCATTCTATGTTTTAAACTCATATCAAAATATCTTGATATGTTTTGAGTTTTCTCAAAAAAGTCATTATTCTTCTCATCCTTCATGTGATAATATATTCGAATTTTATTTAACTGTTCATGTTGAAATATGCTATTAAATAAAACTCTGTCAGATATTCCACAAGAATGTCCCATAATATTTACATCAAATTTATCTTTTTCCAAGAATTCGAAAAGTGTTTGATAATTTTCTCTCATTAAATAATGAAACGACTTCATGTTGCGCGTTAATTCATTTTCATCAAAATCCTCAATTTTAGAATACATGTCGTTTGTTTCATCACCATAACCAAAAATAATTGGATTTTCCTTATCATTTAATTGTCCATGAATATTATTGATATAATACAGATTAGGGTCGTGTGATTTCAGATAAATGTCAATTGTTGACGTGTAATTGAAATTAAGAATGTGGGTTTTTTCTTTTGGAGAACCGCTTTTATGAGACAATTTAATAATATTTTCTATGTGTGATTTTATTTCAGAATTACATTCATCAGGAATTGAATATATACTATTTAAATATTTGTGTAATTCTGATTTAATTAAGTCAAGGGATTTATTTAAATCAGTAACCTCGTTAAGATAGGATTGATGGAAATCGTAAAATGTAAAAATATCATTTATTCCTCCTCGAAGAATTTCTTGTAATTTTATGTAGTATAGTTTTTCAATATTAACCCAATTGTTTGTTTCGCACTGCTCTAATGTTTTTTTAAAAAAATTATCGTATTGAACATTTATACCGTATCTTTCAATAAAATCATTGTATTGGTTAATTGTATCAAAGGATTTTTCAAAATAATAACCGTCGTTATTTATAGCTATCAAATCCTTCTCCTTGTCAATTTCACGTCTTTTTGGATTAGAAACTTCCGAACTCAATAAATCCAAAATAAAATCCTTATATGATGTTTTTAATCCATGCGCAAGGTCAAAACCGTTTCCTATTATAATTAGTTGATTCATTTTGTCTAGTTGTTTATAAAATCAATTTTATACTTTCGCTTAATTCGCATATTTCAAAGATTTTTTTACTCTTAATAATAGTGTTAAATAAGGGTATTTTAAAGCACAAAAAAAGCGAGGGTACAAAATTGCACCAACTCGCTTGATTGTTTATGTTCAGTCTTTTCTCTTTGTGGGCGTTGACGGATTCGAACCGCCGACCCTCTGCTTGTAAGGCAGATGCTCTGAACCAGCTGAGCTAAACGCCCGTTTGGGACTGTCTCAAAAGTAACGCAGCAGTTGGGCACTTCTAAGACACCGCCTTTGCTTTTCTTCAAAAGCGTTGCAAAGATAGTATTAATTTTTATTCTGCAAAAATACATGTAGTAATTTTTCATAAACTTATTCTTAATATTTTGCTAAACAGATAGAAATTAGTAAATTTGCAACCGATTTTACAAGTATAAATTTAAAAACATAGTAAAAAATGATTAAAGTAGGTATTAATGGTTTTGGTCGCATCGGACGTTTGGTTTTCCGTGCAGCTCAAGAAAGAAAAGACGTTCAAGTCGTAGCCGTAAATGATCCTTTTTTGGATTTGGATTATGTGATATATATGCTGAAGTTTGATACTGTACACGGTAAATTTAACGGTACGGCAGAAAACAAAAACGGTAAATTAATCGTAAACGGCAAGGAAGTGAAATTCTTCGCTGAAAAAGATCCTGCAAGCATTCCATGGGGTTCTGTTGGTGCTGATTACATCGTTGAATCAACCGGAGTGTTCACTACTATTGACAAAGCAAAAGCTCACTTGGACGGTGGCGCAAAAAAAGTAGTTATCTCTGCTCCATCCGCTGATGCACCTATGTTTGTATGTGGTGTTAACTTAGATGCATACAAAGCAGATATGAATATCGTATCTAACGCTTCTTGTACAACTAACTGTTTAGCTCCTTTGGCTAAAGTTATCAATGATAATTTCGGTATCGCTGAAGGTTTGATGACTACCGTACATGCTGCTACCAATACGCAAAAAACTGTTGATGCTCCTTCAAAAAAGGATTGGAGAGGTGGTCGTTCCATCTTGGGTAACATCATCCCGTCTTCAACCGGTGCAGCTAAAGCAGTAGGTAAAGTTATTCCTTCCCTGAACGGCAAATTGACCGGTATGGCTTTCCGTGTTCCGACTGCCGACGTGTCTGTGGTTGACTTGACGGTACGTTTGGAAAAATCAGCAACTTACGAAGAAATTAAAGCTGCTGTTAAGAAAGCTTCCGAAAAAGAAATGAAGGGTATCTTAGGTTACACGGAAGACTCTGTTGTTTCTACAGACTTTATAGGTGATCCCCGTACTTCTATTTTTGATGCAGGTGCAGGAATTGCATTGAGTGGCAATTTTGTGAAATTGGTGAGTTGGTACGACAACGAATGGGCTTATTCTTGCAAAACCCTTGATCTGATTGTACACATGAACTCTGTAAAAAAATGAGTTGAGTGATTCACATAATTAATCCCCGATGGTGTAAATGCTGTCGGGGTTTTTTATATTGAACTATGGACCTTATCTTTACAGGACGAATTGATTGAAATAATCTTGTAAATTAATAAATATGCAGGTCAAACATATTTATCTTTCAGAATTAAAATCCGGCGATGAAGCCATCATAATCAAGGTGCTCGGACGCGGTGCATTCCGCAAACGCATCACGGAGATGGGTTTTATCAAGGGAAAGAAAGTTAAGGTGATTAAAAACGCACCGCTGCTCGACCCCATTGAATATGAAATCATGGGCTATAAGATATCCTTGCGTCGCAGTGAAGCCGAATTGGTCGAAGTAGTCACCACAGATATGATTGATCAAGTTTCGCCCTGTGAATTTATGGGTACGATAGATGATGCGAAACTGAAAAAATCTGCGATTGAAAAAGGCAAAATTATCAATGTTGCCTTGGTCGGAAATCCAAATAGCGGTAAAACAACCTTGTTTAATTTTGCTTCCGGATCTCATGAAAGAGTGGGAAATTACGGCGGTGTTACAATTGATGCTAAAGAAGCAAAATTCCATCAGTCAGGATATTGCTTTAACATAGTGGATCTGCCCGGAACTTATTCTATCACTGAATATTCGCCCGAGGAACTGTATGTTCGCACCCATATTTTGGAAAAAATGCCGGACATAGTCATCAATGTGGTGGATGCATCAAATCTGGAACGAAACCTATACCTGACTACCCAACTTATCGACATGAACATCAAGGTAGTGATTGCTTTGAATATGTACGATGAACTAAAGAGAAAAGGTGTCGAGTTTGATTATCAAAGACTTGGAAAAATGATGGGTATTCCTATTGTTCCCACCGTAGCTTCCAAAGGAAAAGGAATTTCCAAATTATTTGCAAAGTTAATTGATGTCTATGAAGACCGGGATCCCATTGCAAGGCATGTACACATCAATTATGGAAAGCTCATCGAAAGAAGTCTGAAAGAAATTCAAGATCTGATTTGGAAAAATCCATCACTTACCGATAGGGTCTCTTCTCGTTTTATTGCGGTTAAATTGCTTGAGCAGGACAAATCCATTTACAAATTATTTAAAAAAGTCCCCAATTACAACGAGATTGTTGAAGCAACAGAAAAAAATATTCTTTTTCTCGAAAATGAGTATGGTGAAAACTCGGAAACTATTTTGACGGATGCAAAATATGGGTTTATTGCAGGTGCACTCAGGGAAACTTACAAAGAACCTAAAAGAACACAGCGTGTCATTCGCGAAATTGATGATTTGCTGACCCATAAATTCTGGGGATTACCTATCTTCTTTTTCTTCCTGTGGATCATGTTTCAGGCTACTTTTTCATTGGGGAAATATCCCATGGAATGGATAGAATCGGCTGTAGGGTGGTTTGGGAATTTTGTTGCCGGTATTTTGCCAGAGGGATCTCTGAAAGATTTGTTGGTTGAGGGTGTCATAGGTGGTGTAGGATCTGTAATTGTATTCTTCCCCAATATTTTGATTTTATTCTTTTTTATCTCATTGATGGAGGATACCGGATACATGGCGCGGGCATCTTTCATGATGGATAAACTGATGCAGAAAATCGGACTTCACGGCAAAGCCTTTATACCGCTGATCATGGGCTTTGGATGCAACGTGCCGGCAATTATGGCTACGCGCACCCTCGAAAATCGCAAGGATAGAATCCTGACCATGATTATAACGCCTTTTATGTCTTGTAGTGCCAGACTGCCGGTTTATGTGTTGCTGATTGCCGCTGTGTTCCCCAAACACCAGGGCATTTTGCTTTTTGGCATCTATCTGACAGGTATTGTGATTGCCATCCTGACGGCACTACTTATGAAGAATATAGTTTTTTCCAGGAAAAGAGTTCCCTTTGTGATGGAATTACCGCCGTATCGTATTCCTACACTGAGAAACACCCTGCTTCACATGTGGCACAAGGGACAGCAGTATCTGAAAAAAATGGGAAGTGTAATATTGATTGCTTCCGTTATAATTTGGGCTTTGGGTTATTTTCCACGTCATGTTGAACTTTCTGCAGATTATGCAGCAAAAATACAAGCCGTTGAGGATCAAGATGAAATAGAAGAACACGAAAAAGAAGTACTGATCAAGGAATTGGAGCATGCCCGTGATTCCGAACAACAAGAAAAGTCATACATTGGCATGATGGGACATGCCATTGAACCCGTTATTCGTCCTTTGGGATTTGATTGGAAGATGGGTGTCAGCCTAATGACCGGGTTGGCAGCTAAAGAGATAGTTATCAGCACTATGGGTGTTTTGTATCAATCCGGTTCGGAGGATGATGCAGGAGCGCAAGAAACTTTAAAGCAAAAGATTAGAGAACAAAAACACAGTTCCGGAGAGTTGGAAGGACAACCAGTTTTCACACCCCTTGTGAGCATTGGTTTTATGTTGTTTATATTGATATATTTTCCCTGCGTTGCAGTTATTGCGGCTATCAGAAAAGAGGCAAATTGGGGCTGGGCAATATTTACGATGCTCTATACAACCGGCCTGGCCTGGTTGATTTCGTTTTTGGTTTATCAGATAGGCAACATGATTTGTTAAAAAATAATTACTTTTGTGTGTCGAAATTTTATTGATTCTTAATTTATATAAAAATAGTTACCATGATATCATTTACCATTGCTGTAATAGTTTTAATCGTAGGCTATGTTGTTTACGGAAAAGTTGCGGAACGTGTGTTTGGGATTGAACCGGACCGACCTACTCCCGCTATATCTAATCCCGACGGAGTTGATTATGTTCCCTTGCCCTGGTGGAAAGCCTTTTTAATTCAATTTTTAAATATAGCCGGATTGGGACCCATTTTCGGAGCCATTATGGGCATTATGTACGGTTCATCGGCTTTTTTATGGATTGTGTTTGGAACCATCTTTGGCGGAGCCGTTCACGATTATATGTCGGGCATGATGTCAGTGCGAGCTAATGGAGCTTCTCTACCCGAATTAGTGGGTAAAGAGTTGGGTAATTCAGTAAAAGTGTTCATGAATATTTTCTCTATAGGACTGATGGTGCTTGTTGGTGCTGTGTTTATTTCCGGACCTGCCGAATTACTTAACAACATGACCACAGGTGCTATTGGTGTTACCTGGTGGATTGTGATTATTTTTACCTATTATATTCTTGCTACTTTATTGCCGATAGATAAAATAATAGGAAAGATTTATCCTGTATTCGGACTTGCACTATTGATTATGGTAGTCGGCATCTTAATCGCCTTGTATGTCAATAATGCTGCGGTGCCGGAGTTTTCTGCCGGATTTGCCAATCAGCATCCGCAACAGCTACCTATATTTCCAATGATGTTTATATCAATTGCCTGTGGAGCTGTCTCAGGATTTCATGCAACACAATCACCTTTAATGGCGAGATGCATTCAAAATGAAAAATACGGACGAAGGGTTTTTTACGGATCTATGGTAGTGGAAGGGATTGTAGCTTTGGTGTGGGCGGCTGCAGCTGCAAGTTTTTTTGGATCTATTGAAGGATTGCAAGAATATGTTGGCGGACTTGCCCCAACAGCCAACAAACCGGCAGTGGTAGTGGATGTCATTGCTAAAACTTGGTTAGGACCTGTAGGTGGGTTTTTAGCTTTGTTGGGTGTTGTGGCAGCCCCTTTATCTACAGGAGATACTGCTTTAAGATCAGCCAGATTGATGACTGCCGAGTTTCTAAAAATGAATCAGAAGCCAATTAAAAATCGTTTGTGGGTAGCCGTGCCTATTTTTATCATTACATTTATCTTGTTGCAAATTAATTTTGATGTAATATGGAGATATTTTGCCTGGTGGAATCAAACTTTATCGGTTTTCACGTTATGGGCAATTACGGTATATTTATCCAAACGCAATAAATTCTATGGTATCTCGCTAATTCCGGCTCTTTTTATGACGTGTGTCACAGTGTCTTATATCTTCCTGGCACCGGAAGGCTTTAGCTTGTCACCTGTCATAGCATATAGTGTAGGAATAGGAACAACCCTCGGTGCCATTATATTGTTTTATGTTAGGAACCCCAAATTAAAAACAGAGTAAATTGTTGATTGTCAACGATATGTTTGTTTTTGAGCGTGTTTGAGAATTGTAAAATGCTAATTATTCAAAAATAAACCTTTATTTTTACAGTTTTATTTGTAACACTTAATATATTGAAAATGTCAGTTGTTATTAAAGAGGTAAAGAGTAAAAGAGATCTAAAGAAATTTGTTTGGTTTGGGATTAACATGTACAAAGACAATCCGTATGCAGCGCCTCCACTGGCGATGGACGATTTGCTGAATTTGTCAAAAGGTAAAAATCCCGCCTTGGATTTTTGTGATACAGCTTATTTCTTAGCCTATAAAGAGGGTAAAATTGTTGGACGAATCGCAGGAATTATCCAACCTGTTGCGAATGAAACGTGGGATCAAAAGCATGCGCGTTTCGGATGGATTGATTTCGTGGATGACCCCGAAGTGTCAAACGCCCTTTTCGATGCAGTTGAGCGTTGGGCTAAATCAAAAGGAATGACCCATATTCATGGTCCTCTTGGTTTTACCGATTTCGACAATGAAGGTGCTTTGATAGAAGGATATGACAGGCCGGGTACATTGGCTACCATCTATAATTATCCGTATTATATTGAACATTACGAAAGATTGGGATTTGAGAAAGAGGCGGATTGGGTTGAATATCTGATCACGGTACCGGATGTGTTCCCTGAAAAATTTATAAGAATGGCAGAGATTGTTAAACGGAAATTCAATCTTCATCCGGTTCAATTGGTTTCTAAAAAAGATACGGTTGAACGGTACGGACAAAAAATCTTTGACTTACTCAATGAGGCTTACAAAGATTTGTTCGGCTTTGCTAAATTAACAGATGAACAGATACAGTTTTACATCAAGTTGTATTTCAGTTTTTTCCGTTTAGATACCGTTGTCTTGGTAGAAAATGATGAAGGTGATTTAATTGCTCTGGGGATAGCCATGCCGAGTTTTACCAAGGCTTTGCAAAAAGTAAAAGGTAAATTGTTCCCTTTCGGATGGTATCATATGTTGAAAGCCATCAAGAAAAATGACTTATTGGATTTGTACCTGATAGCTGTACATCCTGATTATCAGAACAAAGGAGTTAATGCTATTTTGTTTGCTGAAATGATGCCGGTAGCAGCGAAAAACGGATATGTTTATGCTGAAAGTAATCCTGAATTAGAAACGAATACTAAGATTACAGCACACTGGGATTATTTCGAACATGAAATTCACAAAAAAAGAAGGGTATATATAAAAGCGATTAAATAAATTATTAAAATTGACACGTCAGTTTGATTTTTTGGTCATCGGAAGCGGTATAGCTGGAATCAGTTTTGCTCTTAAAGCATCCCGCCACGGCACTGTTGCATTGCTTAGCAAGTCTTCTTTGGATGATACGAATACGTCTTATGCACAGGGTGGTATCGCTGCGGTAACTTACAGTCCCGATAGTTTTGAAAAACATATAGCTGATACCATAGTGGCAGGTGACGGACATTGTGATGTGGCAGTCGTTGAAAAAGTAATCACGGAAGCTCCGCAGCAAATTGAGGAGTTGCTTAACTGGGGCATTGATTTCGATCGTGATGGAGATGGTAAATTTGATTTGCACAGAGAGGGAGGGCACAGCGAACACCGGATTCTGCATCATAAAGACAATACAGGTTATGAAATTCAAGAGGCTTTAATACGTAAACTCAGAACTATTCCCAATATAGAGATCTTTGAAAATACATTTGCGATTGAAATCATCACCCAACACCATATGGGAGAAGTGGTTACCATGCATACACCGAATATCGAATGTTACGGAGCATATGTTTTAGACCAACGCACCAACCATATTCATACGTATTTATCAAAGGTGACTTTACTTGCCACCGGCGGTATTGGCGGTGTATATGCCACCACCACTAATCCTGATGTTGCCACCGGAGACGGCATAGCCATGGTGCACAGGGCGCGCGGCGTGATTAAAGATATGGAGTTTGTGCAGTTTCATCCCACCGCTTTTTATAATCCGGGCGAACGTCCCACGTTTTTGATTACAGAAGCCATTCGCGGATATGGAGCTATTTTGCGTGGACAAGACGGACGTGAATTTATGCAGAAATATGACGACAGAGGCTCTTTAGCCCCGCGTGATATTGTTGCCCGGGCTATAGACAATGAAATGAAAATCAAGGGACATGATTTTGTTTATTTGGATGTGACGCATAAAGATGCTGAGGAAACAAAAGATCATTTTCCCAATATTTACAAGAAGTGTTTAGAACACGGTATTGATATCACGAAAGATTTCATTCCGGTATCACCCACCCAACATTATGTTTGCGGTGGAATAGTAGTCGATATGAATGCACGCACCTCCATCAACAGATTGTATGCTGCCGGTGAATGTTCGTGTACCGGTTTGCATGGAGCAAATCGCTTGGCATCCAATTCATTGATAGAGGCTATAGTATATGCCGATGTTGCAGCAAAAGATGCAGCCAAACACATTCGGGATTATAGTTGGAATACGCAGATACCTGCCTGGGATGATGAAGGAACGAAGCTTCCGGAAGAAATGGTGTTGATTACGCAAAGTTTTAGGGAAGTTGAGCAAATCATGAGTTCCTATGTGGGTATTGTGCGTTCTAATCTTCGTCTGCAAAGGGCTATGAGAAGGTTGGAGATTTTATTTAAGGAAACGGAAGATTTGTTTGACAGATCGGTAGTTTCGCGTGAGTTGTGTGAATTGCGTAATGTAATCAGTGTTGCTTATCTGATTATTAAGCATGCTTTGAGGAGAAAAGAAAGCCGTGGACTGCATTATACGGTTGATTATCCTAAAAGAGCCAATGGCAGTGAAAGCAATTTGTCAGTATGAAGCAAATATACAATATGTATAGAATATATTATATATCAATCTTGTTGGGAGCCTTGTTTCTTTTTTCTGTTGAGATGTCAGCTCAACAAGAACTTAACAGACCGTCAGTTGTAAAAATTGAGGGTGAGAGTTTATTGCCCGAAAATACTTCTAAAAAAGACATAACAGCCAATCAGCAGGTCATCCAGGCAGATGGATTCAGTTACTATACAACTGCTGCCGGTATCTATATTTATTTTCCTAAGCCCAATAATTATGTCCGGTTGTTTGCTTTAACCGGTCAAGTGATTTGGAGTGGAGAATTGGTCTCCGGTCGCTTTTTTATCCCGACAGGGGAGGGAATTTACTTTTTGCGGGTCAATAATAAAAGTTATAAGATTAGTTGTAAAAAGACTTAACTGAACTCGGCGGTATCCATAAGCGCCCAACTGCTGCGTTGTTTTCGATGTTTCGGGGTCGCGAGTTCCGTGTTCCGTGGTGTGTGGTCGCAAGGTAGTTGAATATTTGTTTTGAGACAGCCCGAAACCTGAACATATAATTTTTTTGTTTGTTTACTATGTGGAAAGACTTTTTCTTTTTTCCCCTTTCTCAACGTATCGGCATTGTTTTGATTATCTGTTTGATAGTGTTGTGCTCTATTGTCAATTTTTGCATTCCGTTTTTTTCTTCTGAAGACGATTTTGAGACTGATCCTGATGATATAGCGGTATTTGAAACATTTAAGCAATCATTGGTTTCCTTGGATAGTGCCCGTCACAGCAAAAAAATCCAAACTTATCCACGTTCTGATAAATCTGTTCATGAGAAATCATTCCGGCAATCGGCTTCCGAAATTCATTTGTTTGCATTCAATCCCAATACATTGGATTCCACAGGGTTTGTTGCGTTAGGATTGAGGCCTTACGTGATTTCCAATATTTTAAAATACAGGAGGAAAGGAGGAGAGTTTCGTGACAGCGAAGCTTTTGGTAAGGTGTATGGTCTGACTGAAGAACAATTTGCGGATTTGGAGTCATATATTCAAATTCCGAAAGCAGATACTTTGCAGTTGAAGGAAGAACCTAAGTACGCAATCACTTTAGAGCCTGCCGTTAAAGTTGTTGTTGAGTTAAATACTGCCGATACAACCCAGTTGATGCAAGTGCAAGGTATTGGTCGGGGCTATGCGCGTTCCATTATCCGGTTCCGTCAGCAGACCGGGGGTTTTACAAGCATAGAACAGCTCCGTGAAATTTATGGAATGACAACGGAAAACTACCAATCCATTGCCCCATATTGTACTGTTGATCCTGCATCTATCCGTAAGATTAAGGTCAATACAGCATCTGTTGAAAGACTCCGTGCTCACCCTTATTTGAATTTTTATCAGGCAAAACAGATTTATGAACTGAGACGTAAAAAAGGCAAGCTCACAAAAATTCAAGATATTGAAAAACTTTCGGAAATGAATGATTCGGTATTGATGAAGATTGGGCCTTATTTGAGCTTCGAATAAAAAGGCGGTGTCTCATAAGTGCCCAACTGCTGCGTTACTTTCGATATTCGGGCTCAGTCACATACTTTAGTATGCTCCTTTGCCCTCAATCTCAGTGCCTTGCATTTGGACACTTCTAAGACACCTTGCGGGTTCTAGTTAAATATTTACTTTTGAGACAGCCCCAATATGTATTCTTGCCATGTTTTCCACTGGTTTCAAGCGTCAGACTCGGAAAAAATCATTAAATTTGTGCAATTTTATTGCAAGCGGAAGCAGTTGACTGAAGTGGATATTGTTTTTTTATCGCAATAAATACCTGGAAATTTTCCGCATTAATTATCTCAAATCGTAAAATTTTATGTTTTGCTGCTGGTTTTATTCTTCGCCCATTGAAATTTTCTTTGCGATTATTCTCGTCCTTGCTTTTATATATCAAACTTATTTTTATTTCAGATACATACGGATTGTGCTGTGTCAGACTAAAAAGCGAGAAAAAATATCGGAGGAATATGTAAAAGATCAACAGCCAGTTTCTGTTATCATCGCAGCCAGAAATGAATCTGTCAATCTCAGGGAGTTTTTGCCTCAAGTATTGTCGCAGGATTATCCGAATTATGAAGTAATCGTTGTAAATGACGGTGCGGATGGGGAAACAGAAGATTTATTGAAAGAATTGAGCATAATCTATCCACATCTACGATCCACCTTTGTGCCTCAAGGAGCTAAAAATCTCAGTACTAAAAAATTGGCTCTTACACTTGGGATCAAAGCTGCCAAATATGAATGGTTGCTTTTTACTGATGCTGACTGTGAACCACACAGCAAACACTGGATTGCTGCCATGGCTCGCAACTTTACATCTGAAACGGAATTTGTGCTTGGATATGGTGCTTATCTGCAAGAGGAAACTTTTATCAATAAATTAATTACCTATGATACGCTGTTCCATGCCTTGCAATATCTTGGTTTTGCAAATGCCGGTCAGCCTTACATGGGTGTGGGACGTAATATGGCGTATAAAAAAGAAGTGTTTTTCAGAGAAAATGGTTTTGCTTCTACCCTACATTTAATATCCGGAGATGATGATTTAATGGTAAATGCTGCAGCCAATCCACAAAATACACGTATTGAGACATCTCTGAACAGCATCACATGGTCTGTTCCCAAGGAAAATTTTCGTACCTGGTATTTTCAGAAAGAACGTCATTTGTCGGTTTCTACTTTTTACAATGCAAAAAGTAAATTTTTACTTTCTGTTGAGCCGTTTACCCGTTTGTTTTTTTACGCATCCTTCATTTCACTTTTCGTCTTATCCTTGTGCACAGGAAATTGGCTTATGACAGCCATAGCCGGCATCTTGTTCTTATCCAGGTTTATTATACAAACAACCATCATCAATAAGACTTCCCAATATTACCAGGGGCGGAAGTATTACCTGACTTTGTTGTTGTTTGATGTGATATTGCCTGTAATCTCTGCTGTCATCCTGACTTTTGGTAGGATGGGAAGCAAATCAAGATACATCAACTGGAAACAGTAAACTTAAATTTTTGTTACTATGCGCATCGTTTTTATGGGAACACCGGAGTTTGCAGTTGAAAGTCTCAAGGTATTAATTCAACATCAGTATCAAGTTGTGGGGGTAGTGACCGCGCCGGACAAACCTGCGGGACGTGGTCATAAATTGCAATATTCGGCAGTGAAACAATTTGCCCTTGACCATCAATTGTCCTTGCTGCAACCAACAAATCTGAAAGATGAAGCTTTTTTACAAGAGTTAAAAGCCTTAAAAGCGGATTTGCAAATTGTAGTTGCTTTTCGCATGCTGCCGGAGGCTGTATGGAATATGCCTCCCATGGGAACATTTAACTTGCATGCTTCCTTATTACCACAATATAGGGGGGCTGCCCCCATCAATTGGGCAATCATTAATGGTGAACAGGAGACCGGTGTAACCACCTTTTTTATTAGGGAAGGGGTTGATACAGGCAATATCATCCTGCAAGAAAGGATTCCTATTCATGAAGAGGATGATGCGGGAGCGCTTCATGATAAATTGATGATCATGGGTGCGCAATTGGTAAAAAAGACAGTGGATAGGCTAGCAAAAGGTACAATTACGACTACAGCGCAATCCTCCATCATAGAGGATACAAGTACCTTAAAATTAGCACCCAAACTTTTTAAGGACAATTGTGAAATGGATTTTTCCAAGTCTGTGGATGAAATGCATAATTTCGTGCGCGGTCTGTCACCTTATCCAACTGCATGGACCAGTCTGCAATTGCCCGGACAGTCGGAGACTATGGTGTTGAAAGTTTTTAAAACCGAAAAAGAAAAGTGTACGCACCAATCAGCAATCGGTTCCGTACATACTGACGGAAAAAACTTTTTAAAAATAGCCTTAGAAGATGGTTTTATACAGCTCGTAGAAATACAGGCTCCGGGTAAAAAACGAATGGATGTGGGTTCTTTTTTAAGAGGGATGCGGGTTCTGGGGTAGCGGGGTCCGTGTTCCGTGGTCACGTGGTGCAGGCACGCAAACTTGCAAGCAAAGCCGCATTCTCCTCATGAGTCCCTACTGTAATCCTGATGCAACCTGCACAAAGTGAGATGGTACTGCGATTCCTAACGACAATGCTGTTTTTTACCAAATACTGATAAATCGCATTCGCATCTTCTACTCTTACCAAAACGAAGTTTGCATCGGTAGGGTAGATGTGCTTGATCAACGGAAGTTGCTTCAGGAATTCAATCAGCAGCGTCCTTTCTGATATTAATATCCGTACCCATTCCTCTACTTGCTTTTTGTTTTCTATAGCCCGCAGAGCTTGTTCTTGTGTCAGGATGTTGATGTTGTACGGATATTTGATATTGCTCAATACCTGAATGATCTCCGGTGAGGCAAAAGCCATCCCCAAACGAATGGCTGCACTTCCCCAGGCTTTGGACAGGGTTTGCAAAATCACCAAATTAGGATGTTGAGCCAATGTCTTCAAAAAGCTCGGTTGAGAGGAGAAATCTATGTAGGCTTCATCCAGCACAACAATGCCGTGGAAATACTTCAGTGTTTTTTCTATTTCTTGACCATTCAGACTGTTTCCCGTAGGATTATTGGGTGAACACAACCAGATAATTTTACTGTTTTTATCCGTTGCCTTTAACATTTCATCGGCCGTGAAATCAAAATTTTCCTGCAACAACACCTTGCGATATTCCACATCATTGATATCGGCACAAACCTTATACATGCCGTAGGTAGGGTCAATGGCCACTACATTGTCAATACGCGGTTCACAAAAAGCACGATACAATAAATCAATCGGCTCATCACTGCCGTTGCCCAAAAAAATGTTTTCGGTTGGCACGCCTTTGACAGCAGAAATGGATGCTTTCAGTTTGGATTGCAAAGGGTCCGGATACCTGTTGAAAGGAGCATTGAAGGGATTTTCATTGGCATCCAAAAATACGGACGCTTCACCCTTAAACTCACTGCGTGCAGAAGAATAAGGCTTTAGAGTAGCAATGTTTTTTCGAAGGAGTTTATTGATGTTCATTTTTTAGTAGTTGGTAGTTAGTAGTTGGTATTTTTGGAAGTTAGAAGAAGTTAAAGAAGTTAGGGAAGTTACGAGGTCCGGGTTCCGAGTTCCGTGGTACGGGTTCCGTGGTCACGTGATCTGATTCGTTCATCATTCATCGTTCTCCGTTCAACAATTCAACAGTTAAACAACTCGTTCTTCACTTTTCGTTCTTAGTTCATCGTTTATAGTTCTTCGTTCTTAGTTAATTTGTTATCGTTCTTCGTTGTTTAATCTTATTTTAATCGCATTACTATGTCCTAGTAACGCTTCTTCTTCGGCCATCAGCATAATGGTATTGCCCAAGGCATTCAGTCCTTCTTGCGTGATTTCCTGGAAGGTGACTTTGCGCATAAAACTGTCTAAGTTTACGCCACTATATGCTTTGGCATATCCGTTGGTCGGCAAGGTGTGATTGGTACCTGATGCATAATCGCCGGCACTTTCAGGGGTGTAATTTCCCAAGAAAACGGAACCTGCATTTACGATTGATTCCGCCACAGCCTTGTGGTTTTTGGTGGCAATGATTAAGTGTTCGGGTGCATAAATATTCGTCAACTCAATGGCTTCTTCTAAATTACGCACCAATATTATTTTGCTGTTCTTGAGTGCTTCCCGGGCTATTTCTTTCCTTGGAAGATTTTCAAGTTGCAAGGCTACTTCATCTTGTACTTTATCAATCAGTTGTTTGTCGGTAGTGATTAAAATCGACTGGCTATCAACCCCGTGTTCGGCTTGCGATAATAAATCGGCGGCAACAAAAGCAGGAACGGCAGTTTCATCTGCCAACACTTCCACCTCGGAAGGACCGGCGGGCATGTCAATGGCTACATCCTTTAGCGAAACTAATTGTTTGGCAGCCGTAACATACTGATTGCCCGGACCGAAAATCTTATAAACTTTGGGTACGGTTTCAGTTCCGTAAGCCATAGCGGCAATGGCTTGTGTGCCGCCAATTTTGAATATCCGGGAGACCCCTCCAGTTTGTGCTGCATACAAAATTGCCGGATGAATTTTACCTTTTGTATCAGGTGGCGTGCAAAGAATAATTTCTTTGCAAGTCGCTATTTGTGCAGGTATAGCCAACATCAGCACAGTTGAAAACAGAGGCGCTGTGCCACCGGGAATATACAATCCTACCTTTTCGATGGGTATGGCTTTCTGCCAACAATAGACGCCGGGAGAAGTTTGTATCTTTTCAAACTTTTGCAGTTGCTGTGCATGAAATTTCCAAATGTTGTTTTTTGCTGTTTCAATCGCTTGTTTTAAATCATCGGAGACAAGTTTTGTTGCTGTTTCGATTTCTTCTGCCGTTACCACTAAGGAGTCCAATCTTACACCATCAAATTTTTGGGTGTATGATTTAACTGCCTGATCGCCGTTTTTGCGAACCTCTTCCAATACCTGTTGTACTGTTCCAAAAAGGCTCGAACTGTCGATTACAGGTCGTTTTAGTAATTTTTCCCAGGTTTCACGGGCAGGATATTGAATGATTTGCATAATTTTCTGTTTAAACTGTTATGCTATTTAAGAGATAAGATGAGCGGAAATTTCTTCCCATTTATTATTTAGCTCGGTCATTCCTCCATCCAAAACAATGTGAGCCCCTCTTTCACTTAAAATAGAGGAAGCCAAAGGTCCGGTATTGATGGCAATGGTGAATATGCCGGCCGCAACTGCAGATTCCACTCCCAAAGGGGCATTTTCTATAACTACTGCTTCCCAAGGTTTAATGCCTGCAATGGATAAAGCCCTGAGATAAGGATCAGGAGCAGGTTTACCCTTAATGTTATTTAAGGCAGTTACCTTATGATCGGGTTGAAAAGTGTCCGGAAAATAAATATCGAGCATATCTATAATGGATGGTTGTCCGGAACCGGTAACCAAATATGTTTCTAATCCCTGATTTTTAATTTGCTGGAGGAGTTTATCGGCATGTTTCATCGGACCGATAGGATCCATCTTTTTTATATAGTCACACTTAAGATTGTAAAGTTTTTCAATTACTTCAACAGTCGGCTTTTTACCAAATGTTCGTTGATAGGCTTTACTAATGGTTATCGAACCCGGTTGCCCTTCATACAAGTAGGCTTCTTTTGCCGTGAAAGGTATGTTGTAGTCTTGCATAGATTGTATCCAGGATGCTACGTGCTTTCCCATCGAATCGAGCAACACACCGTCCATATCGAAAAAGACGCCTTTTAATTGTAGTTTCGGATAGTTATTTTGCCGGACAAATTGTTGAATAATTGTTTTATACATCATAAAATTAATTTTTGCAAATTTACATGAATTAATTTAGAAATCATATTTTCATTAAAATGCAGGAAAACCCGAACTTCTCTTTTGTTTTTCAAAAATACTTTGTACTTTTGCGTCTCCAAATCAGAGCGGGGTGTGGCGCAGTCGGTAGCGCGCTACGTTCGGGACGTAGAGGTCGCAGGTTCGAGTCTTGTCACCCCGACTTTGAACTTCATCCTTCCATTCTTATTTCTCTTTTTCTTGTTTGAAGATGCTGAAATGGACATTTCCATATTTGCGATGAAAATCAAAATGGGGATGCTTATCAAACTGTTGTTTGGCGGAGTGTTCCAATATAAACAAACCGTTTTCTGCTATCAGCTTATGTTGTATGATTAAATCGGGCAAAGCGATAATTTTATCCGAATCGTAAGGTGGGTCAGCATAAATAACATCAAATCGGGTGTGACAGTTGGAGATGAATTTGAAAACATCTGTACGATGCAGAAGTAAGTTGTTAATTTGTAAAATACTGCAGGCTTTACGAATAGAAGCACAATTTTTTTCGCATAGTTCAACTGCAATAACTTCTTTGCAGCCACGCGAAATAAATTCTATGCCGATGCTGCCCGTTCCCGCAAACAAATCAAGAACACGGATATCTTCAAAGTCAATTCTGTTATTCAGCAGGTTGAACAGCCCTTCCTTAGCAAAATCAGTAGTGGGGCGGGCTGATAGTTTTCGACTTACTTCCAGGCGCCTCCCTTTAAATTTGCCGCTTATTATTCTCATTGTATTGTTTTGAAATCTGATTGAGGTAAATAAGTCGTGATGATTTCCTCATAATTTTTTGCATTTGCTTCGTCACTATACACTGTAATTTCAAATTCCATGATGTCGAATTGTAAATGATACGCGATGTTTAACGCGTGATATACAATATCTTCAGCAGTTTGATATGGATAGTGATTGAGCAGTTTTATTTCCCCCTTATGAAACACCAAACAATCTATCCGCTCTTCTCCGATCCATATTGAAATCATATTTTGATGATCATGTTCTATTGATGAGATCAGTTGATGTTCAATTTTTAATGTCGGAAAGATGTCGGTTAAGGTTTGTACAATCCCTGAATCATATCCGAAGATAAATATACTGTCATGGTTCTGAAAGCTGTGACTGAACACTTGATTGGTTTCGGGCATGTCAGGATGCTGAAGTTTTAAAAAATCAAGAGCATGATCGGAAGCAAAAAAGGAATTCGGTATCAAAGTATAAAATTTAGTTTCACAAATCAGTATTACTTTCTGACAGTCAGGCAAAGATGGTTTTATGGATAGAATAGCTTCCTTTAAGCTGTTTGTGTCACCGGAATGCTTATAAGTCTGATTAACGGAAACAATGATTTTCTCATTGACGTCACAAACAAAAACAGAAAATCCATTCGGAGAAAGTCGAATGGATAGTCTGTATGGTATGTTAACGAGGTTAGCATTCATGTTTCCTCGCATTTGAGTGTGTTATTCCCAATTACCTGCGAAATTGTTAGGTTCGTCAACTGAGCCTACTTTTATGCCGGGGTATTTTTCGAGTTTTTCTTGCAAGTCAATTAAATTTAATGTTTCCTGCCGATTGGCATCCATTAAAAATGCCCTGAAGGGAGCACGAATTTCGCACAGGGGGATGGAAATTCCATTGGAGCTGACATATTCGTTGTTTACATCAACTTCATATTCTACGCCTTCGGAATAAGGTATGTATTTAAGCTTGTCAAGGGACTCTAAGCTAAGTTTGTTATCAAAAAGTGCTTCAAGCAGGGGTACCACTGTTGTGTCGCGACGAAAACCTTCTAATCCGTGTTCTGCTATTTCGCGTTTATTACCTCTGTTAACAATGCTTACTGCTTTCTTTTCAGTTAAGCCGGATAATAATTGAGCATCTGTCAAGGCACCTTCTTTTAGTACTACTTTCTTTTTCCCTGTTTTGACGAAATCAAGTAAAGAATCAATACTGGAGGTGTAACGCCCATTTTGATCCCTGTATTCAATTTGTGCTATCCTCAAATTGATAAGCGATTGTACGACTTCTTTTTCTCTTTGTGTCCTAACTTTTTCAAATTGGATAGGAGTTAGAATACTCATAAAACATAAGTAAGTCAATATTGCAATGGCAACGAAAAGTAAGATTTTAATTGTAGTTCTCATGTGTTTATTTCTTATAATTTTATCCGGATAGTGTAAGGACGCAAAATTAAAAAGAAAATTTAATCTTCCCAAGTATTCGGAATCTTTTTTTGATTTATTTTATTCTTTCTCACGAGGTTTTGATGGATTATGCCGGTTACGGATGATTTTATTCATAATTTCTTTTGCATTCATTGAAGAAATTCATGTAAATTTGCGTCAAGCTACCATCTATCGGATAATTTTATGCAAAAAAAATCCTTTCAACCGACTGTCGGGCAAACCTATGCAAGATTGTTGAAATCTCATGCGTCTTTGTTTTCTTTCGAAGAGCGGATGAAACTTAGACGCTGGTATAAACAACATTTCCGGCATAACTTTAAACCTGCACAATACCCCGGTGATCCGGTTTATTTTAAATTGTCCGTTGCCGAAATTCTCCTCAATGAAATAGGGATCGGTAAAACATCCGTTCTTGCATTTCTTCTGTATGAGATGGTAGCAACCGATAAGGTTCTGACCATAAAAGAAATAGATGAGGAGTTCGGAACGTCCGTAGGTATGTTGATTACCGGATTGTCGAAGGTACGTGAGTTGTATGCAAAAAGTGCTTCCTTGGAATCTGAGAATTTTAGAAAGCTGTTGTTGACCTTTGCCGAGGACTTGCGAGTGGTCTTGATTATTGTGGCGGAACAACTACATGTCATGAGGATACTTCATGAATATCCTGAAGATGCCCGTAAGAGCATTGCCATGGAAAGCTCTTTTTTATATGCGCCTTTGGTACACAGAATGGGCTTGTACGCTATCAAAACCGAATTGGAAGACTTGTCTTTGAAGTTTACCAATCGGGAGATTTACTCGGACATTGCACACAAACTCAACGAGACAAAGCAATCCCGGGAAAAATACATCCAGGCATTTATTCAACCTCTTCAGGAAAAATTAGCCTTGATGGGGTATGAGTTCTCTATCAAAGGAAGAATGAAGTCCATCCATTCGATTTACAATAAAATTAAAAAGCAAAATACAGCATTTGAAAACATCTATGATCTATTCGCCATCCGCATCATTTTAGATGCTCCTCCTGAGAAGGAAAAGGCTGCGTGTTGGCAGGCGTATTCAGTGGTGGCTGATATGTATCAACCGAATCCTAATCGTTTGCGCGACTGGTTGTCCATACCGAAATCGAATGGTTACGAGAGTTTGCACACTACCGTATTAGGACCTCAAAATAAATGGGTGGAAGTCCAAATCCGCACCGTACGCATGGATGAAATTGCCGAGAAAGGATTGGCGGCACATTGGAAATACAAAGGATTGAAGACGGATTCAGGCATGGATGAATGGTTGAGAAACATCCGCGACATCCTGGAAAATCCTGAGTTGAATGCCGTCGATTTTATGGATGAATTTAAGTTGAATTTGTACAACGAAGAAGTGTTTGTCTTTACGCCCAACGGTGATTTGCACAAATTACCGAAAGGCGCTACAGCATTGGACTTTGCCTTTTCAATCCACACCAATCTCGGCATTAAATGCGTTGGTGCTAAGGTAAATGGTAAAAATGTACCCATTAAGTATGTCTTAAAAAACGGTGATCAGGTAGAGGTGCTCACTTCTCCTACACAAAAACCTAATCAGTCGTGGCTAAAAATTGTTGTCACCTCAAAAGCGCGGAATAAAATCCGTCAGACATTGAAGGAAATCGAATTCAAAGATGCGGAACTGGGACGTGAGATTTTAATGCGCAGGTTCAAAAACTGGAAGCTTGATTTGGATGATGGGTATATTTCCAAACTTGCCCGGAAGAAAGGTTATAAGACTGTAAGTGATTTCTACCAGGCCCTGGCTTCCGGAAAGCTTGATATTTTCGTTGTCCGTGACGATTATATTGAACTCGTCAAAAAAGAAACTTTTGACCCCGCCACAGAACTTCGAAGTGCTGAAAGTTTCACTAAAGAAGCAACTGTTCCTGAAGGCATTGCCAAGGAAGATGTCTTGGTGATCGGACAAGATTTGAAACAAGTAGATTATAAGTTGGCGAAATGCTGCAATCCGATTTACGGTGACGAGGTGTTTGGTTTTGTTTCCGTCTCGGGAGGTATTAAGATACACCGCGTCAATTGTTTAAATGCTCCTCAGATGATAGCGCGTTACGGTTATCGCATCATTCCGGCACGTTGGTCGGGAAAGTTTGCAGGCACGCAATATCCAATAACGTTGCATATCGTAGGACGGGATGACATTGGCATTGTAGCCAATATTACTTCTTTGATTTCAAAAGAAAAGGAAGTCAGCCTACGTTCTATTTCCGTAGATTCGAGTGCAGGACTGTTTGAAGGTCATTTAACCATCATGGTCAGCGACAATCAGCAGTTAGACCTTATTGTGAAAAAAATCAGTCAGATAAAGGGCGTCAAACAAGTTTTGAGGAGCTGAGCATGCCGCATGCTGCAAAAATATCTTCCCCTCTTGATTTCCGGATGGTAGTTGTGATGTTGTTATTGGTCAGGTAATCACGGAATACAATCATTTTCGCTTCATCGGAGCTTTTCAGGTCAATGCCCGGAATGGCGTGGTATCGGATCAGATTCACGCGGCAAGGTAATCCTTTCAGCAATTTAACCATCTCCACAGCGTGACGCATGGTGTCGTTCAGTCCGTTAAACATGATATACTCAAATGACAGTCGGCGTTGTTTGCTAAAATCATAATTTTGCAATTCCTTGAGGAGGTTGTGAATGGGATATGTTTTTTGAATGGGCATCAACTTCAGTCGTTCATCTTCAAAAGGTGTGTTCATGCTGACAGCAAGGTGGCAGTTCGACTTTTCAAGGAAAGTCTTCATATTGGGAATGATGCCGATGGTCGAGACCGTAATTCTTCTCGGACTCCATGCCGGTCCGTAATCTGATGTCATGATTTCCAAGGCTTTCAAAACATGATCTAAATTGTCGAGCGGTTCTCCCATGCCCATAAAAACAATATTGGTCAGTTGCTCCGATTCGGGGATGGAGTAATACTGATTGAGAATCTCATGCGTCTCAAGCTGGGCACTGAAGCCTTGCTTGCCGGTCATGCAAAACAGGCAATTCATTTTACACCCCACTTGCGATGAAATACACAAAGTATTTCTGTCATCTTCAGGAATAAAAACACTTTCGATGAATTGATTTTTATGGGTTTTGAAAAGATATTTAATGGTGCCGTCAATCGAAACTTGCTGATCAACTGCTTGCGTTCTGCCAACTTCATATTGTTCTTGGAGCAGTGTCCTGTTTTTGGCAGAGATATTCGTCATCGCATCAATGGTCACAACTCTTTTTCGGTATATCCATTCCGCCAGTTGTTTTCCTGTGTATGAGGGCATGCCGAGGTCAGTGACAATGGTTGTCAGTTCATTCAATGTTTTACCCAGCAAAGGAATTTTGTTCATATGGAAAATTTTTCCAAAGGTACGTATTTCTCTCCTAAAAAATGATGGCGGCGTCTCATATTGTTCAACTGCTGCGTTCCGGGTTCCGTGGTCCGGGGTCACGGGCTCCGAGGTTCGCGGTGCGAGTTTTTTTAGTCGATTATTTGTTTTATAATGTAAACTTTTCTATATTTTCAAAAAGTTTATTCTATACCATAAACTTTTCGAAAAATAAAATTTATTTCTTTTATAAAAGAAACTTATGAGAGGTGCTTTCAAATACCTTCCCTTGATGAACAACCCACAAGTTCGTAATCCTACAACTTCCATATCTTTCTTCATTTTTTTCGATTCACCGGACGAGGTCGGTCGCGTTCTGCAACACAACTCCGGAATTCGCGTAAATCTGCGACTTCTATCTGCGTAAATCTGCGAGAAATCTAACTCGCAATCAAATAAAATTCATTAAAAACTAAATAAAATTCAATTGTATTTTTATTTTATTGAAATTTATATTATTTTTGTGCCATTATTAATAAGAAAAAATAAAAACTATGTTACCAACAACTTGTCCGAGCTGTCAATCACAGCTTAAGGTAATGGCATTGAAGTGTGAAACTTGCCAAACAGAGGTAACCGGACTGTATGAACTTCCGGTTTTGCTTCGTCTTTCAGAAGAGGAATTACGCTTTATTATCCGCTTTGTAAAAAATAGCGGAAGCTTGAAAGATATGTCGGCGGAGCTTAAACTGAGTTACCCCACTGTGAGAAATATGTTAAATGAAATCATTCAAAAAATTCGAGATTATGAAGAAAAATAACAATTGGAATTTACTTTGGAATCCATTTATCCGCCTCGCTGGGTGGCAGGCTTTCGGCATTGGGATAATTATCGTATTTATTTCAGCAGTGCTGGCAAGTTATGGCAATCTGGCTTTTGATGGAGCTATTGATGCGCATTTTGGAGATAATATTACTATCGCTCAATCACTCTTGGTTACGGGAATAAGTCTGCTCTCTGTTGTGCTTAGCATGTACGTGATCGGCTTAATTATTTCTAAGAATTTCCGCTTTGTTGATATTTTGGGAACCATGACATTGGCACGTGCACCCTTTCTTATATTGGCGGTATTATCGCTGTTTGTCACCTCTCCCGATGTAGAACAAGTGCTTCAAAATCCAATGATTGTGCTTGATTACCCGTCTTTTTTGGTCTTGGGAGTTATTTCCGTGCCGATTATAGTATGGTATATTGCGTTGATGTATAATGGATTAAAAGTATCCACGGGAACAAAAGGCACAAAATTGACAATCGGTTTTATCGGTGGAATTCTTGTGGCTGAAGTTATTTCAAAGCTACTTATTTATCTAGTTTTGTAATGATCAGGAAATGTTTGCTATCACTATTCGCTATTTTGCTTGTTGCATTTCCGAAAGTGAAAGTAAAAAGCTGATGGCAATTGTGACAAAAACCCCGAAAGTTGGACAAAAAACTTTCGGGGTTTTGTTATACTTTAAAAGGGATATTCGTTAATTTCAAATTTAAAACAGAATTGATAAATATATTGTCCTTTCAGGGCGTAGATAATTGAAAAACATCAGAGTACGGGGCTGTCTCAAAAGCAACGCAGCAGTTGAACAATATGAGACACCGCCTTTCCCTATTTTTTTATCAGTTTATTCTTGTAAACACCTTCCTTGCTGTTCAATAGAACCATGTAGATACCCTTTGGTAAAGAACTTACATCCACATAATTGTTTTTATCCGAACCATTCAACACTTCTGCTCCCTGTAGATTAATAATTCTAACTTCATTTATTGCCAAATCTTTAGGCAGATAAAATCCTTTGTCGGTGGGATTAGGATAAATGGAAATTCCTTTTGTGGAGATATTATTTAATCCTGATTGTTCAGACTGGAAACGCATTTCGTCAACTTTCAACACAGAGCCTACACCACTTCCACTTGTAAAATTCATGACTATTTTTGCCGGTACAAATCTTAGATCAAAAGAAACTTCTTCTTTCTTATACTCAGATGAAGGATGCAATTGATGTCCTATTGTATGTAACGCTTCGCCTGCGTCGTTCAGAAATTTAAGGTATAAGTGAGATGGATGTTCAGAACAATCACCTACTTCAGTGAGCTTGTAGTAAAATTCAAACACATCTCGTTGATTGGTAAATGGAAATCCTTCAAAGAAGATATCAGACGAATAGTCTTCTTGATAACCATTTGACAGATTACCACCATAGTCCTCTGTTGTAGTTAATTCAAATGCATATTGTCCGGCGTAGGCATCATCGGTTTTTTTACCGGTTTTATAAACGTAATACCAATTATCAGCTTTTTCTGCCGAAACTTCTACCCATTCTTCAAAATCACCATTTAAAAGTTCCGGCTGTGATTCTACACCGGTAAATTCTATCTTGTCAATAGTAAGCGCACCGCTTACTTCAGGATCGTTAGCCATATGGATAAATCCGATTATTACTGAATCTGGTGTTTCTGTCAATTTTGCGGGTGTGTCAAAGTTAAATTCAAAGACTGTGTATTCATCAGCAGCATCTAAAAACATATGCATATACGTTCCTATATTGGCACCATTTTTTGAAAAAATCACAATCATTGTTCCCACAGCCTCGCCATCTGCTTGCCATTTGTAATATCCTTTTATCCCTGTGGGCTTTTGATCATAGGGTATTCCACCATGTATGTTGGAAAAATCAGGGACATCTCCGGAGTAATGGGGTTCACCAAAAACATTAGAGCTTGCCAACGCAGCACCGATTTTTATTTGTACACCTGTCAGACTTTCATAACCGGTTGCTTTGGCTATTAAAGAAGTATCTGAAAATAGGTCTTGCGGATTGAGGGCGTACTGGTTAGTCGCATAATTTGTTGGATAACAGCCTTTTACGGTAGTCCAGTTCTCAAATCCCGCGTTGGGAATAGTGCTTTGTGCCGGAAGCAAGGTAGCACACAATAACAAAAATGGTAAAATTAGCTTTTTCATAATATTTTGTCAGAGTTTAAAGTGCTGACGCCGCACTGTTAAATGAATAAATAGATTATTTAGTTATTAAAAGATTGATTTTAATTCAATTTTGACGTATGAAACCCACATTATTTTACAACATCCATAAGCATGAAAAATTTCGTATGGTTGTTGTACTTCGTGCGCTACAGCAGACCCCGCATCCCGGAAAACTCGGAACTCGTACCATGCTTTTTTTCAAGCTGCATGATACGAGTTCTTGCCAAAAATATAAATAAATGTTAATAGAAGGGGGAGGTAAAACATCATTTTTACTCCTGCTAAAGCACTTTGGCAAAAGTCAAAACAAGGCAAAGGGGTATAAATAGCGTTCATAATCAATAAATTATGAATAATTTACCCAAAGATAGAATTTTTTTTTAATACAGCAAAATTTAACTTTATTTTTTGGTTTGAATTGTAGGGGCTTTTTCAAAACAAATATTCAACTCCAAAAACATCGCCTTATAAAACTAACCTAGCATTTGTCTCAAAGATGAGTGCTATCTTTTGTTTTGTTTGAATAGAAATGATTAAAAGGTTTCAAGCTGTGTAATAAACAGATAATCAATACGATAATACAATAAATGATTTTCGTATGAAAAGCGTAAGTAGGTATCTAAATCTGATCAATAAAATCTCAGCCTGTTGTCTTCGATATCGGATTGATTGCGCAAATCCATCAAAACCATATTGGGGAACGAATACCTGTATCGAGAGATGATGTTTTGCTGCTCAGTTGCAAGGTCGAAATCGGATTCTTGTTGTTGAACATTGGTGGTCCGGACTACAAATATCCCAGCATTACCTTTGATGGCTTGCGACAACTGTCCTTCAGTTTGAGAAAGAGCTTTGCCAATTACGGCAGGTTCAAAACCTTCCGAACCAAATTGATAAGAATTGAAGTTTACACGTTCAGCCGATTTGATTTCAAGATTCAGACTTTTGGCAACTTCTTCCAGACTACTTCCCTTTGATAGGGCATCATTGATTTCTTTGGTGAATTGTTCTGCTTTTTTATCACGAACAATTTCTCCGCGTATCAGACTTGCCACTTTATCAACAGGTTGATATTTAGAGGTGCTGATATCAGTAAGAACAGCTACAATGATTTCCTGATCACATTCGAATACATCGGAAACAGCGCCTTTAGAGTTTTCAAAAGCCCATCTTACAACTTGACGTGAGCGAGGGATGTTTAGTACATTTTCGTTTGATTGACGAATCTCATTGGCATGACGTACGTTGTAGTTGTTTTTCAAAGCTACGCTGTCGAAATCAGCGGCTTTCAAACCTGCTGCAAAACGTTTTGCATCATTAAAAATCTTACTTTGTGTCTTGGTGCTGGCGATTACATTACGCTCAAGAATGGCTAATTTTACCTTTTTCTTTGGTGCGGTTTTCTCCATAATTTGGATGATTTGGGTTCCTTGAGGACTTTTAAATGTAAATACCTCATGAACTCTTTTTGCAAATGCATCCTGCAAAATGTTTTTATCCAAACCCTCTGCTCCGTCCACTATCCATCCAATCTCTCCGTCGTTTTCAGCAGTTTGGCGTACTGCAGAATATTTTCTTGCCAATTCTCCAAAATCGGCTTTTCCCCTGATGGCGCGGATGATGCTGTCTGCTTTTGATTCATTTTCAGGCAATAGGAAGATATGCCTCAATTTAACCGAGTCGGGAAGCATAATACCGGTTTCCATGATTTTTGCCATCGTGTATGTATTGTTGACAAACATAGGTCCTATTGCATCTCCTTTTTTCCCCGAAAAGGCAAAATCTTTATAGTGAGGGGGAACGGTCTTTTCAGAGTAGTTCTGACCTGTATAAGGAATGTCGGAATTCATGTTTACCAATTCCATTACGTCATCCTCTTTGTAAAATTCTTCTTTTAAACTATTGATAAACTCCTCAGCTTCTGTATAGTCTTCTTCTTGTGGTTCAATGGCAAAGCTGACGAATTTGATGGATGCATTCGGTTCTTGACGGTACTGGCTGATTTGTTGATTATACCTTTCCTTGATTTCTTTGTCGGACACCACAAATTCAGCATCTGAAACTGCATAATACGGTTTTACCAAATAATTCACATCTGCGCTTTTGAGGCTCCAGGTAAAATTATCTTTAGCTTGCAGGTTATTGGCAAAGATTACGTTAGATATCAAGTTGTTGTATTTTTCCTGCAACATAGCAATCTTCACCGTTCTTTCTAAAAACATCCAGAGCATCTTATATTCATTTAAGACTTCCTGCATCTGATAGTCTGTAGGCTCGTCATCCTTGAAGTTCAAAAACTGTAATAACAGCATGCGATTGAAGCGACCGGATTCATCAGCAAAGAAACGGCGTTGCTGAATCATGGGATGGATGTTGTTGCCAATCAGTTGGTCGGATAATTCTTCTTTGTCAATCTCAAGACCGATTTTTTGAGCTTCTGTCATCAGTATTTTCTCACGAATCAGTTGATCCCACACAAAGGCTCTTAATTGTTGCGTAGTTTGCTCATCAATATCTTGACTCCCGGTTTCGTATTTTTGAAATACAGTGATTTGATCCAAAAGATCCTGATAATCACGGATGTTGATTTTTTCTCCATTTATTTCGGCTACAGTCTCTCTCGATTTATTAAAAAAAGTAGATCCCTGTGTCAGGAAGTCACCGATAATAAAAGAAAGAAGTGCTACACCGATAACAATAACAAGTAAGACACCCCTTTTCCTAATCTTTTCTAATGTTGCCATTTTTTTAGCTTGATAATGTATTTTTTAAGTTATTTATACCTGTTTTTTTGAGGGCACGAATATACGGAATTAATTTTATTCACCCAAAATTAATCTTAATAATTCAATTCTATTGTTTGCCACCTTGATGCATTTGAACTTAAAGTCTTCGATTTGAATGATTTCATTTGCTTTGGGAAAATGTTGGTGATGGTGTAAGATGAAACCCGCCATGGTGTCGTATTCATCAGATTCCGGGATGCCTATGCCGAATTTTTCATTGACTTGTTCCACCTCCATTCTTCCCGACAAAAGGTATTCATTTTCACTCAATTGCTCGGCTGTGTATTCTTTTACATCGTGTTCGTCTTCAATTTCACCGAAAATTTCTTCGATGATATCTTCAAGTGTGACCATGCCTTCGGTTCCGCCATGTTCGTCCACTACCACTGCAATGCTTTTTTTCTGTTGCATAAATAATTTCATCAACTTATGAGCAGTCATGTTTTCAGGAACGATAGGAATTTGCCGGATGTGTTTTTTCCACTCGTCAGGATGTTCAAACATTTCAGAAGAATGTATATAACCGATGATGTTGTCGATATTCTCTTTGTAGATAGGGATTTTTGAAAATCCGGTTTCTATGAAAGTTTGTTTTAAAGTTTCCAAAGAGGTGTTGTAATCCAAAGCTACAATTTCAGTCCTGGGCACCGAGCAGTCGCGTAGTTTAATTTTTGAAAAATCTAAGGCGTTTTGAAAAATTTTCACCTCAGCATCCAGATCTTCTTCAGGGTTTTTAGTATCGAAACTTTCTTGTACCAGATAACTCAAATCAATTCGTGAGAACATGTTGTTATTATCATCCAAATCAGTATTCATCTTGAACAATTTCAGGAAGTTTTTTGACAGCCAGGTAGTGAATACGGCAATGGGATAAAGAACGATATAAAACAAAAATACCAACCATGAAAAAGTTCTTAGCCACCAGTTGGGATTGATGCGAAACAGGGTTTTAGGCAGAAATTCGCCGGTAAACAAAACGATGATGGTTGCGATGATGGATTGTAGTAGTGTAATTACAAATTGATTGTTTGTGAAAAAAAATAGGGGAGTGAGTAATTTTGCCATTTGCAAACCATAAACAACCAATACGATATTGTTACCAACCAACATGGATGATATAAATTGCTGCGGATAGCGATAGAACACGCTCAATATGGAAGAGGTAAGGTTCGGTCGCATCTTCTCAAGTTCGAATCTCAATTTACTTGAAGATACGAACGCGATTTCCATCCCTGAGAAAAACGCAGAAAGAATGAGGCAAATAAAGGTATAAATCAGTGTGTTCAAATGACTAATAAACTGTTTAGAGCTGCAAATTTACATGATTTTTTTGTATTTGGCGTATTGGAGCCTATAAAAGAAAATTTATTATAAATTTTTCAGCGCTTGATAAAACGAATATTCCAAATTCTTCTTCATTTTTTTTGTCTTGATACAAAAAAACGAAGCAAAAAAAATCAAGACTGTGCCTGCTTTGCTCAAAAAACTTGCGCTCGATTGACTAAATCCTTCAAACTCGGGGCTGTCTCAAAAGTAAATATTCAAGCAAAAAACCATAAGGTGTCTTAGAAGTGTTCAAATGCAAGGCGCTGAGATTGAGGGCGAAGGAGCATACTGAAGTATGTGACTGAGCCCGAATATCGAAAGCAACGCAGCAGTTGGGCACTTATGAGACACCGCCTCAAACATGAACGATTCTTTACGTCAATTTCACTTGTTTTTTGGCTCACCAGGCAAGGTCGAGGTTGCGCTATTTAAACGGGTAAGAATGATGTTTGAACAGGATGGTGAAGAATTAAGTGTATAGAAATTTTGGTGGTTAAAAAAAAAGTCATACCTTTGCGGTCGCTTTTTAAAAAAGCAGATTCAGTAGCTCAGCAGGTAGAGCACATCCCTTTTAAGGATGGGGTCCTGGGTTCGAGCCCCAGCTGGATCACAATTTCAATCCTGCCTAATATATTATTCCTCTTATTTTTTTATCTAAAGTTGATAGTCTGCTTATTCAATGGTTCTCCTTTGTTTGAAACTATGGCGAAGATTTGTTTGATAAAGTCGAATTCTGCCTTTTTTATTAGGCAATGTTTCAAAACAAATATTCAACTGAAAAATAACAAGGTGTTTTAGAAGAAATAAAAGTTGATTTGCATCCTGCAACACTTTAACCTCGCGAACACGCATCACGGAACTTACGACCCCAAATATCGAAAGTAACGCAGCAGTTGGACATTTCTAAGACACCTCCATATAGAAAAATTCATATAATTCATTAAAAATATTTGATATTAATGAATTAAACAATTAATTTTGCTGCTTATTCATTAATGTTAAGACGATTTTCCCTTGAAATAAATTATTGTTGATATATATGAACACAAAACTGCAGGAATTAACCGATAAAATCTATTTGGAAGGAATAGAAAAAGGACAGGAAGAGGCTGCGAAAATCATCGCTCAAGCTGAACAACAGGCAGCGGATATTGTTGCCAAAGCCCAGAAGCAAGCCGATAAAACTTTGAAGTCTGCCGAAGAAAAAGCGAACGAATTGATGAAAAACACCCAAGTGGAAATCAAATTGTTTGCGCAACAAGCCCTTAATGCGCTGAAAACCGAAATCACGGATATTGTTTGCGGAGAGGTTGTGTCTTCTAATGTTAAAGCCGCCACTGCCAACAAGGAATTTATGATGAAAATACTGTTGGTGTTGACGGAGAGTTTGGCAAAAAATCAGGTAGTAACGATAGAGACCCGGCAGGCAAAAGAATTGACGGATTATTTCAAATCCAATGCAAAGCATTTGTTAGATAAAGGTGTGAAGATAACAGCGGTCAACAATATTAAAACCGATTTTTCCATTGTTGCTGAAAAAGGCGGTTATAAAATCAATTTTGGTGAAGCGGAATTTATCGCTTATTTTAAAGAATTTTTAAGACCACAATTAGTAGAACTGCTGTTTTGATGTCCGAACTCCTCAAATCAAAATCCAATTATTACTACTTGGTATCCGGGTTGCCTGATTTGCAAAAGGATGATACCAAGGGGTTTTTGTCTCTGCAAGATTTAATGATTGAGATAATGCCGCAATTGAGTACGGAAGATGCTCAGCTATTACGTCTGCTTTATGCTGCATACGACAATCGAAATTTCCTGACTCTCTTGCAAGATAAAGATGCTGTTTTAGATGATAGAGGATTTTTGAAAAGTTCAGATTGGTATGACTTGCTCCAACTGTTTAAAGAGGAAGATAATCCTTCGGATGAGCGCTTGCTGCCGTATTTTGCTAATTTTTATCGGCAAATCAAATCGGAAGAGGATTTTCTAAAGGGATGGTCGGAAGAGGATTATCTGTCCGGTTTATATTATGATTATGCGATGCAGTCATCCAATCAGTTTGTAAGTACATGGTTTGAGTTTAATTTGAATTTAAATAACTTGCTGACTGCCATTTTTTGTCGCAAACATCGATTACCGCAAGAAAAACTGATAGTTGGAAGTACTGAAATTGCTAAGATTCTAAGGAGTAGTCACGCCCGAGATTTTGGTGTAGCCAATCTTTTTGAATATACGGAAGAGGTAATTAAATTGTCGGAAGATACGGATTTACTGGAGCGCGAAAAGAAAATTGATGCTTTGAAGTGGGATTGGTTAGATGAACATACCTTCTTCAATTATTTTTCTGTCGAAAGGATATTGGCTTATGTATTAAGAGTTGAGATGCTTCAACGCTGGAAGATGCTGTCCGTAGAATCCGGTTCTCAAATTTTTAGAGAATTATTGTTATCTATGAAGGAAGGAATAAAAATTAACGCATAAAACGTATCATATAATATACCCTATAATACTATTATATAATGTCAACAAAAGGAATAGTAAAAGGAATCATTTCTAACTTAGTCACCGTTGAAGCAGATGGTCCCGTGATGCAAAACGAAATTGCATACATACAGCTTGGCGATACCAAATTAATGTCGGAAGTGCTGAAAGTTAACGGAAACCATGCTTTTGTACAGGTTTTTGAAAGTACGCGCGGACTGCAAGTAGGCAATGAAGTAGAATTTACCGGACATATGCTGGAGGTTACCTTAGGTCCCGGATTATTGTCCAAAAACTACGACGGTTTGCAAAATGATTTGAACAAACTGACAGGTATCTTTTTAAATCGTGGTGAATATAATTTCCCGCTTGACGAGAAAGCCTTGTGGCATTTTGTGCCGCTGGCATCGCCGGGAGATGTTGTGGAAGCCGGTTCATGGTTGGGTCAGGTGGAAGAAAATCATCAGCCCCATAAAATTATGGTGCCTTTCGCTTTCGAGGGAACTTATACGGTGAAGAGTGTCGCCAAAGAAGGAGAATATACCATCATGGATACCATTGCCGTTGTAACGGATGCAGATGGTAAAGATATCAAGCTGAACATGATTCAAAAATGGCCTGTTAAGAAAGCCATCAATGTACATTTGGAAAAACCGCGTCCTTTTAAATTATTGGAAACCGGCGTGCGCATCATTGATACTGTTAATCCCATTGTGGAAGGTGGTACCGGTTTTATTCCCGGTCCTTTCGGTACAGGAAAAACGGTATTGCAACATGCCATTTCCAAACAGGCTGAAGCTGACATTGTAGTGATAGCTGCCTGCGGTGAAAGGGCAAATGAGGTAGTGGAAATTTTTGTAGAATTTCCTAGATTGGATGATCCGCATACCGGTCGCAAATTGATGGAGCGCACCATCATCATTGCCAACACTTCCAATATGCCGGTGGCTTCACGTGAGGCTTCCGTGTATACGGCCATGACAATTTCCGAATATTATCGTGCTATGGGTTTGAGGGTGTTGATGATGGCAGACTCGACTTCGCGTTGGGCACAAGCGTTACGTGAAATGTCGAACCGCATGGAGGAATTGCCCGGACAAGATGCTTTCCCCATGGACCTGTCGGCCATCATTGCGAATTTCTACTCCCGCGCCGGCTATGTTTATTTAAAGAATGGAGAAACAGGTTCCATAACATTTATCGGTACGGTGTCGCCCGCCGGCGGGAACTTGAAAGAGCCGGTAACTGAGGGTACTAAAAAAGCTGCACGGTGCTTTTATGCGCTTGAACAATCCAGAGCCGACCACAAGCGCTATCCGGCTGTCAATCCAATTGACAGTTATTCCAAATACATTGAATATCCCGAATTTGAATCGTATATCTCTGAAGTGATCTCTCCGCAGTGGACCAGCTTGGTGAATGATATGAAAACGATTCTTCAACGTGGAAAAGAGGTAAACGAACAAATTAATATTCTTGGGGATGATGGTGTTCCTGTTGATTATCACGTGACTTTCTGGAAGTCGGAAGTCATTGATTTTACCATTTTACAACAGGATGCCTTTGATAAGGTAGATGCTGTAACTTCCTTAGAAAGACAACACTATATGTTGAATTTAGTAATGGATATTTCTAACGCTGATTTTGAATTTACAGGTTTTGTTGATGTGATGGATTATTTCAAGCGGGTAATCAATGTGTTAAAACAAATGAATTACTCGGCTTTCCAATCCCCGGAGTTCAATGCTTATGAGACTGATTTAAAAAACATCTTGGCAGAAAAGGCTAAATAAGAAAAAATAGAATATGGAAACAAAAGCTTTTCAGAAGATATATACGAAAATTACCCGCATTACGAAAGCGACTTGTTCTTTGCGTGCTACAGGGGTGGGCAATGAGGAATTGGCTACGGTTGATAGCAGGTTGGCACAGGTTGTAAAAATTCAGGGTGATGAAGTTACTTTGCAAGTGTTTAGCGGTACTGAAGGTATTCCAACTGATGCAGAGGTGGTGTTTTTGAAAAAATCTCCTACTTTGAAAGTGAGCGAACAGTTGGCCGGACGGTTCTTTAATTCTTTTGGTGAGCCGATTGATGGCGGACCTACCGTTGAAGGTGAAGAACGTGAAATTGGCGGTCCTTCTGTGAATCCGGTTCGCCGTAAACAACCCTCAGAACTAATTGCAACAGGTATTGCCGGTATCGACTTGAACAATACCTTGGTGTCGGGACAAAAAATTCCTTTCTTTGCCGATCCTGATCAGCCTTTTAATCAAGTGATGGCAACTGTGGCGTTGCGTGCGCAGACTGATAAAATTATTTTAGGCGGCATGGGGCTGACCAACGATGATTATCTGTACTTTAAAAATACGTTCAGCAATGCCGGTGCACTCAATCGCATCATCAGCTTTGTGAATACGACCGAGGATCCACCTGTGGAACGTCTGTTGATTCCGGACATGGCTTTGACGGCTGCGGAGTATTTTGCCGTTGATAAAAATGAGCGGGTTTTGGTGTTGCTGACGGACATGACTTCCTATGCAGATGCCTTGTCTATTGTGTCGAACAGGATGGACCAGATTCCTTCCAAAGACTCAATGCCAGGCTCTTTGTATTCGGATTTGGCAAAGATATACGAGAAGGCAGTGCAATTTCCAGAAGGTGGTTCTATTACTATCATTGCGGTTACTACGCTTTCAGGTGGAGATATTACACACTCTATTCCTGATAATACAGGCTATATTACAGAGGGACAGCTCTTCTTGAGACGCGATTCGGATATAGGAAAAGTGATAGTCGATCCTTTCCGTTCTTTGTCGCGCTTGAAGCAATTGGTGATCGGTAAGAAAACACGCGAGGATCATCCGCAGGTTATGAATGCCGCCGTGCGTTTATATGCTGATGCTGCGAATGCTAAAACTAAGTTGGAGAATGGTTTTGACCTTACGGACTATGACGAAAGGGCGTTGGCATATGCCAAAGATTATGCGGAGCATTTAATGGCTATTGATGTGAACCTCAATACGGATCAAATGTTAGACGTTGCCTGGGACTTGTTCGGCAAGCATTTTACACCCACCGAAGTGAATATCAGGCAGGATTTGGTTAATAAGTACTGGAAGAAGTAATCCGATTTGTTTCGCAAAGATTGATAAGTTTTGTTTTCGAAACTTTCGACTACAAAATAAAATACAGCTTTTATGTCTATTAAATTTCAATACAATAAAACATCCTTACAGGCTTTGGAGAAAAACCTGAATATGCGTGTGCGCGCACTTCCTACCATTAAAAATAAAGAAAGTGCCCTGCGTGTTGAGGTTAAGAAAGCAAAAGATGAGATTAAAAGCTTGGAGCAAGAATTGGAAAACCGTATTCTTTCATATGATAAAATGTTGGCTTTGTGGGGAGAATTTGATACATCTCTTTTGAAAGTGAAGGATGTGCAGATGAGTGTCAAAAAGATTGCTGCTGTGCGTGTTCCTGTGCTGGATGAAGTACTATATGAGATTAAACCGTATAGTTTATTCAATGCCCCTGCTTGGTACACAGATGGTTTGGCACAATTGAAGGAATTGGCGCAGATTGGTATCGAACAGGTTTTTGCAGAGCAAAAGGTACAATTGTTAGAACATGCGCGTAAAAAAACCACGCAAAAGGTAAATTTGTTTGAAAAAGTACAAATCCCCGGTTATGAAGATGCCATTCTGAAAATAAAGAGATTTATGGAAGATGAAGAAAATCTTTCCAAATCATCCCAGAAAATCGTGAAATCACGGCAAGAAAGACAAAGAGAGGAGGAGCTGCTATGATAGTTAAGATGCGAAAATATTCCTTTCTAGTATATCATAAGACATACTTGGATTTCTTGAATAAGATCAGGGAAATTGGTGTGTTACACATCATTGAGAAGTCTGAAGGGATGATTCAGGAAGACGAAGAACTAACCCGTCAAATACAGCTCAAAACCGGATTACGCGCTTTATTAAAAAAATTGCAATCGGAACTTCCTAAAGGGGTAAAACCTAAAAAAGCAAAAAAAGATACCGATGGGAAAGCCTTGATGCAGGAGATCGAAGAAAGATACGATTTACTGGAATCACAATATCAGAAACTACAATCAGCTGAGCGAGAGTGGGAAAGAATGGAGGTGTGGGGTAATTTTTCACACGAAAGATTACAAGAATTGCAGGATGCAGGTTTTGAACTGCACTTTTTCAGTTGTCATGAACAAAAATTTGATCAGGAATGGGAAGTGTTATATAATGCTTTTGAAATTGGCACAGTTGGGCTTTACAAACATTTTGTGACTATCAATAAGCCCGATGTAGTGGTAGATATTGATGCAGACCCCATTCAGTTATCCAGTAAAAATGCATCTGAAATTCAAAAAGAAATTGCATCTGTCAAAAAAGAAATAGCTGCTTCTAAGGAATTTATCCGGCAGTTTGCCGTTGAGCATTATCATGACCTACAAGCTTTCAGTACACAAGTGTCCGGTGAGATTGACTTTTCAAAAGTAGTGTTGAATACCACCGCACAAGTGGATGAAAAGGTGATGCTGTTAGAAGGATGGTGTCCCGAAGAAAACACAGCCGAATTAGACGATTACCTGGAGTCATCCGGTGTTTATTACGAATCGGCAGAGCCTTCTGATACGGAAAAAGTGCCCATCAAGTTGAAGAACAACAAATTTGTCAAATTGTACGAAATGATTGGGGAATTGTACGATTTGCCCAATTACCATGAATTGGATTTGACTCCCTTTTTCGCACCTTTCTTCTTGCTGTTTTTTGGTTTGTGCGTGGGTGATACGGCTTATGGTCTGCTTATTTTTATAGCATCATTGATTTTGCGGAAGAAAGCCAAACCTTCAATGAAACCTGTGTTCTCTTTGGCAGCTTGGTTGGGGGCATCTACCATCGTGCTGGGGTTGGTAACCGGTACTTTTTTCGGTTTTAGTTTGATTGATGCCGACATTCCCTGGTTGGAGCAATTCAAGGTTTTCATGTTGGATTCCAACAAATTATTCTATGCTTCTTTGATCATAGGTGTGGTGCAGATACTGTTCGGAATGATCATTCAGGCAGTGGGCAAGGTGATTCGCCACGGATGGGTCGCTTCTTTTGCCAATTGGGGTTGGCTGTTGATTATTATGGGTATGGGTGGAACTTTCTTAGCTTCTCAGATATACGACATTGATGCGCAAATCGTCAAATATCTATATTACGGCTTTGGCGGAGTGGGAGCCATATTCGTTTTTATCTTGAACGACATCAAACGAAACCCTTTAATCAATGTTGGAGCAGGACTTTGGGATGCCTATAATATGGCAACCGGATTGTTGGGCGATTTGTTGTCCTACATACGTTTGTTTGCTTTGGGAATATCTTCAGGTGTAATGGGCTTTGTGTTCAATGACTTAGCCTTTAAGTTAAGTGGTGATATACCTGTAGTCAGTACTTTGATTATGTTGGTAATCATGGTTTTCGGTCATGGTATGAATATCTTCATGGCGGGCTTGGGAGCGTTTGTGCATCCCATGCGCTTGACTTTTGTAGAGTTTTATAAAAATGCAGGTTTTGAGGGGGGAGGCAAAAAGTACAATCCGTTCAAACAGCCGGTAGAAGAGCAATAATTAAAAAGAAATATTAATTTTATTAAAAACAAAAATAACTTCAATAAAAAATTATGGAACCTATTGTTTTAGCGTATATTGGTATTGGTTTAATGATCGGTTTATCCGGTGTTGGTAGTGCGTATGGAGTTACTATTGCAGGAAATGCTTCTATTGGAGCAATGAAAAAAAATCCGGACGCCTTTGGTAACTATATGGTTTTAAGTGCCCTACCTGGGACACAGGGTTTGTATGGCTTTCTCGGATACTTCTTGCTGCAACCGCATTTGTTACCCGACATGACTTGGGGAGTTGCTGCAGCAATTTTTGGTGCCGGCTTAACATTGGCATTAACCGGTTTGCTTTCAGCTATCCGTCAGGGTCAGTTATGTGCCAACGGTATAGCAGGCATTGGCTCAGGATATGATGTGTTCGGGAAAACCTTAATTTTGGCGGTATTCCCGGAATTGTACGCCATTGTGTCCTTAGCAGCCGTGTTTATGATTGGTAATGCGTTGTAAAAAGAACTTATAGCTATAAAAAAGCTCAAACATATCAACTGTTTGAGCTTTTTGTGTTCAGCTAAAAAAACTTATTTTTGCATGATTGAATTAAATACTACTGCTGTTGTTTTTTGAAGAAACTTTAGATAATACAATCGTACATGGCGAAAAAAAAGGGAAAATGGAAAAAGTTCATGCAAAAGATACGCTTTCAATATCGTGTTTCGATACTGAATGAGAACACCTTGGAAGAATCTTGGTTTGTGCGGCTATCCAGGTTTACCGTATTTATCTATTTGTCCTTTTTTATTCTGCTTACATTTCTGATTTTAGCATCCATCATTATTTTTACGCCTTTGAGGTATTACCTGCCGGGTTATGGCAGTCCGGATGACCGCATTCAAATTATCAATAAGTCAATTCAGGTTGATTCCCTGTTGAATCAGATGGAGTTGCAAGCGAAGTATTTAGAGGTAGTCAAAGGAATAATTTCCGGTGATGTTAGCTATGATTCCGTACAGATGAATGATACGATTACCTTTAAAGAAAGAGCCGAATTGTTGGTTGAAAAATCAAAAGCCGAAAAAGATTTTGTGGAGCGTTATGAGAGAGATGAAAAATACAACCTGTCATCTCTTGCTCCCGGCGATGCAGAACGTGTTTTGGTGTTTTTTAAACCCACTAAAGGTGTAATTACTTCTTCCTTCAATCTTGAGGAAAAATCCTATGGAATATCTATATTGACTTCTCCCCACGAGGCGGTTGTCAGCGTGCTGAACGGGACTGTTATATATGCTTCCTATTCATTCAGTCACGGAGGTATCATTCAAGTGCAACATGAAGATGATTATGTGTCCATCTACAAGCATAATTCCCAATTACTTAAGAAAGTCGGCGATGTAGTCAAAGCCGGAGAAGTTATAGCATTTACCGGTGATGATAAAGTGTTGAGCACGCAAGAGCATTTCTGCTTTGAGTTATGGAAACAAGGAAATCCCGTCAACCCCGAAGAAGTTATTGTATTCTGATTGTATTCTAAATTCATATTTTGAACATCCAAAAGAAAAATATCGCCATACTCGGATCAACCGGTTCAATAGGAACTCAAGCTTTAGAGGTGATAGCGGCAAATCCGTCGCTTTTTGATGTTTATGCCCTTACTGCAGGTAATAATATTGAGCTGTTAATTCAACAGGCACGCCAATTCTTGCCTGAAATAGTAGTGATTGGCAATGAGAAGCATTATCTGAATTTAAAGGAAGCATTATCGGATATTCCGGTGAAAGTTTTTGCCGGATTAGATGCCATCGTGCAGGTAGCAGAGATGGAGCCGGTTGATATTGTATTGACTGCTATGGTAGGTTATGCCGGACTTGCGCCAACCATTTCGGCTGCTAAAGCAGGGAAGCGCATTGCTTTGGCCAATAAAGAAACCTTGGTGGTTGCCGGTGATTTAATCAACGATTTATGTCAAGCATATGGTACTTCCATCATACCGGTGGACTCGGAACATTCGGCTATTTTTCAATGTTTGGCCGGAGAAAGTACCGACTCAATCGAAAAGTTGATATTGACGGCTTCGGGGGGGCCTTTTCGTACTTTCAATTTAAAAGCTTTGGAAGAAGTGATACCTGCGCAGGCTTTGAAACATCCCAATTGGAATATGGGGGCAAAGATTACGGTTGATTCTGCGACGATGATGAATAAGGGCTTCGAAGTTATAGAAGCAAAATGGTTGTTCGGGATTCAGCCGGAAAGAATTGAAGTCATTGTGCATCCGCAATCCATCATCCATTCTATGGTTCAGTTTGTTGATGGATCCATCAAAGCACAGATGGGCTTGCCGGATATGAAGTTACCGATTCAGTATGCCTTTACTTATCCTGAACGTGTGCAGACAAAATTTCCACGCATGGATTTCAACCTTTATCCGTACTTCACATTTGAAAAGCCCGATTTGGAGAGGTTCAGAAATCTCGGATTTGCTTATAGGGCAATTAAAGAAGGTGGAAATATGCCCTGCGTACTCAATGCAGCTAATGAGGTAGTGGTTGAGGCTTTTCTGAAATCACAAATAGGCTTTTTAGATATGAGTGATGTCATTGAGTCCGTCATGAGTAATATGGTTTTCATCAGGAAGCCAACTTACGAGGATTATGTGAAGACCGATGAAGAAACGCGTTTAAAAGCACGAGAGCAGGTGGCTGAAATAAGTCGGTAAATGTTATTAATTATATTGTTATTTAGAAATAAATGGAGACTTTCTTGATCAAGACGTTACAATTGATACTCAGTTTGTCAATTTTGGTTTTTTTGCATGAGTTCGGACACTTTTTTTTCGCCAAATTATTTAAGGTGAGGGTGGACAAGTTCTATATGTTTTTCAATCCTAAAATTTCAATTGTAAGGGCAAAAAAGATTAATGGGAAATGGAGTGTAAAGTTTTTTGCACCCAATGTTCCGCCAAGCGAACGTCAAACCATGAATTCACAAGGAGTCGGGATGGTGGATGCCAAAGGTAAACCCATTATGGAACCTATTCCATTAGATGAGTTGCCGGACGATGATTGGAGAAAGTATCCTGAAAATACGGAGTGGGGCATTGGTTGGTTACCCTTGGGCGGATACTGCAAAATTGCAGGTATGATTGATGAATCGATGGATAAGACCCAGATGGCTGCTCCGCCTCAACCCTGGGAGTATCGTGCCAAGTCGGTGTGGAAACGCTTGCCCATCATTACAGGTGGAGTGTTCGTGAATTTTATTTTAGCCATGGTCATTTACGCAGCCGTACTTTTTACTTGGGGAAAAGAATATTTGCCATTTGAAAATGCACATTATGGCTTTCAGTTTTCTTCCACAATGATAAAGAATGGCTTTCAACATGGAGATAAAATTCTTGCTGTAGATAATCAGGCTATTGAGCAACAATCTGATTTTATAGAAAAAATATTGATTGATGGTGGCAGAGAGGTTCAAGTGCTTCGTGATGATTCCCTATTGGTAACCGTAGAATTGCCTCAAGATTTTGCACAGCAAATTCTTGCGTCCGGTGAGTCGAGTCTGATTACTATTCGCTTTCCGTTTGTTGTTGAAGATGTGCAAACAGGCACGCCTGCATACAGCGCACAATTACAGAAAAATGACAGTATTGTGGCCATCAATGAGAAACCTTGCAGCATCTACCAGGATATAGCTGTTGCACTGGATGAGCACGCCGGAAATGAAATTTTGGTGTCCTTTTACAGAAAGGGTGAACTGCATCATGTTCCTATGACCTTGACTGAAAGTGGAAAAATGGGGGTAGTTTTACGTCCTTTATATAGCTTTTTTGAGACCAAAAGAATAGAGTACGGTTTACTCGAATCTGTTCCTGCCGGCATATCCTTAGGATGGAATACTTTGGTGAGTTACGTAAAACAATTCAAATTGGTTTTCACCAAAGAAGGTTCCAAACAGTTGGGAGGTTTTGGAAGTATAGGTAAAATGTTCCCGGCCGTATGGGATTGGCAAGTCTTCTGGAATATGACTGCCCTTTTGTCCCTCATATTAGCCTTTATGAATTTCCTGCCCATACCTGCCTTGGATGGCGGTCATGTCATGTTTTTGGTGTATGAAATAATAACCGGTCGAAAACCCGGAGATAAATTTATGGAACGTGCACAAATTATTGGTATGTTATTACTGTTTGCATTGCTTATTTATGCAAATGGGAATGATATTTTTAAAGCATTTTTTAAATAGCTTGTTCAAATTCTAAATATTTCTTATTAAGGGTTTGATTATTACGTTGAAATCAGTATCTTTGTCAAGATTTTCGAAATTTTAAAAACTTAAATGAATAAAACTCAATAATTATCAATTCGGCTGGGGAGCACAGGTTGAAAAATATGCTTGTAAACTGCTGAAATTTTTATCCGGATGTTCTTAAGCCCTTAAAAAACAATTAATCACATATGAAGAAACAGTTATTATTTGCGCTTACAGTTTCGGTTGCAGTATTATTTGGCTCTTGTAAGAATCTTTCCGATTTAGATCCAAATTTATTTAATTGTACGCCCAATCCTCTTGAAACCAAAGCAGGAAAGGTAGAAGCAACCGTTACGGGAACTTTCCCTGAAAAGTATTTCAAAAGGAATGCTGTTGTTACTGTTACCCCTGTTCTCAAAAATGCAGATGGTTATGAAGTAAAAGGAACTCCAAGTGTTTTCCAAGGAGAGAAAGTAGTAGGAAATGATCAAACGATTGCTTACAAAGCCGGAGGAAATTATTCCCTTGACGTATCTTTTGATTATGTGCCTGAATTATCAGTCAGTGAGTTGTATTTGGAATTTAACGTAGTGGACAAGAAGAAAAACTACGATTTGAAACCGGTTAAAGTAGCTGATGGTGTGAATGCCAGTTCAGAACTTGCTCAGAAAAATTTCGGAGATGAGTTGGGTGCTGTCATCATTGCTGACAAGTTCGTACGCGACATTATGGAAATGACTGAGGCTGAGATTTTATTTTTAATCCAGCAGTCCGTTGTTCGTAAGTCTGAAACTACTACTGATGACATTAAAGCATTGACTCAAAAAATAGTTGAAGCTAAAGATGCATTAAACAAAACAGTTGAGAATTTGAAAGTTTCTGCTTATGCGTCACCGGATGGTTCTGTTGACTTGAACACCTCTTTGGCTGAAAAACGTCAGAAAGAAACTGAGAAATTCTTAAATGCAGAATTAAAGAAAATTGAATCTCCTCTTCAAATAGAAACCAAATTTACTCCCGAAGATTGGGAAGGTTTCCAAAAATTGATGGAAGAATCAAATATTCAAGATAAACAATTAATCTTGCGTGTGTTGTCGATGTATACTGATCCGGAACAACGTGAGCGCGAAATCAAAAATCTTTCAGAAGCTTTCAAGCAAATTGCTGATGAGATTTTGCCGCAACTTCGTCGTTCTCAATTGCAACTGACTGTTAAAGTAACAGGAAAATCGGATGAAGAGATAGCCAAGTATGCCAAAGAAGATGCATCTAAATTAGATGTAGAAGAATTGCTGTATGCTGCTACGCTTACCAACGATTTGAATGAAAAGGCTGCAATTTATCAGAAAGCTATCGATGCTTATCCTTCTGATATAAGAACATACAACAATTTAGGAGTTGTAAAATATCAACAAGATCAAATAGATGAAGCTACGTCATTGTTTGCAAAAGCACTTGAAAAAGATGCAAGTAATCCTGATGCCAATTTCAATGCAGGCTTGTGTGCCTTGGCAAAAGGTGATAATGATAAAGCTATCGAATATTTTGGTAAGGCAGCCGGTACTACCGGAAACCTGAAGAATGCTACCGGAACTTGTTATGTTGCCACCGGTGATTATGCCAAAGCAAAATCTTCTTTTGCAGGAGTTAACTCCAACAATGCTGCTTTGTCACAAATTATGAACAAGGAATACAATGCAGCGAAAAACACCCTGGCATCAGTAGAAAAACCGGATGCAACCACAGCTTATCTGTCAGCTATCGTTGCTGCTCGCACCAACGATAAAGATGGTGTTTATTCAAATCTTAAAACTGCTGTTGGTAAAGATGCAACATATGGTCCTAAAGCATCTAAGGATATTGAATTCTCTAAATTCTGGGATGATGCTACTTTCCAATCCATTGTGAAGTAAGGTAAATTTTTCAGATTGAATATAAAGTAAGGGAGCTGTCTCAAACAAAACGAGACAGCTTTCTTTTTAAATAAGATCTCCTAGACCTTGTCTTCTTTCTTCATTTTTTTGTCTTGACACAAAAAAACGAAGCAAAAAAAATCAAGACTATGCCTGCTTCGCTCAAAAAACTTGCGCTCGATTGACTAAATCGTTCAAACTCGCTGCTATGCAGCTCAAACATGAACGATTTTTTACGTCAATCTCACTTGTTTTTTGGCTTACCAGGCAAGGTCGGTCGCACCACCAAGTGCATAATAAAATTTAGAGGCTTGTTTTTACTTTAGAGGCAGCTCTTTTTTGCTCTAAATTGGTTCTTGATGATGTTTGTAATTTTTTAAACACTTAATTAGTAAATTACTAAAGTATGAAACTCTTCACGATTCCGAAATGTAAAAATATCTAAGAGATTTTATTACTCAGCATTTTAAGACTATATTTGTGGCATTATTTTAATACTAAAAGATATTGTGATAAAAAAATCTAAAGTTATTGAAAACGAGCAAATTATCGATAAAATTGTAGAAGGAATTCAAGATAAAAAAGGCAAAAATATTGTCATGGTAAATATGCAAAAACTGAAAGAAGCTCCTTGTAGTTATTTTGTAATCAGTGAAGGGGATTCCAATGTACATGTTAGTGCAATTGCCAATTCTATTAAAGATTATGTTGCCGAAAGTATTAATATTAAGCCAATTGCTTCTATGGGATTTGAAAATAGTGAGTGGATTGCAATGGATTACGGACAAATCATTGTACATGTGTTTCAGCGTCCGGCACGCGAATTTTACGACATTGAACACCTGTGGGAGGATGCGGAGTTGATTTGGAAGGATCAATTAAATTAAAGACATGGTATGGAAAAAAAGAATATAAAAACAACACCACCTAAAAGCAACACTGGGAAAAACCTTCCTCCAGGGAAAAAACCGAAAATAAATGTGTTTTGGGTCTATGGAGTCATTATTTTGATTTTAATAGGATTTAATTTTTTTGGAAATAGGTCCGCAGTCAAAGAAATAGAGTCATACCCCGTTTTTAAACAATATGTTACAGACGGCTATATCGAAAGCATAGAAGTTTTTTCACAGAAAAATCAGGTTGAGGCTGTTGTGAAAGATAGCCTTCCGTATTTAAAAGAAGTATTTGGAGAGCAATATAAAACTTACCAATCCGACAGAAAGATATCGGTGAGGATTTCAAGCGTTGAAAAATTTGATGAATTCATTTCTGAAATACAATTTCAACAGGTGTCGTACAAAGAAAGTAAGAATTATTTTGAGCTTTTTTTATACAGCGTTTTGCCTTTCTTGTTGTTGATTCTTTTCTTTGTTTTTATGACGAGAAGGATGTCCGGGCAGAGCGGAGGTGGACCCGGAGGCATATTCAATGTGGGCAAGTCAAGGGCGCAGTTGTTTGATAAAGGGAATACTGCTGACAGGGTAACCTTTAAAGATGTGGCAGGACTGGCAGGAGCCAAGCAGGAAATAGAGGAGATTGTGTCTTTCCTAAAAAATCCCGGAAAATACACTGATTTGGGTGGTAAAATACCTAAGGGAGTTTTGTTGGTTGGACCTCCGGGAACCGGTAAAACCCTGTTGGCTAAAGCAGTTGCCGGAGAGGCAGATGTTCCTTTTTTTTCTATGTCCGGTTCGGATTTCGTTGAGATGTTTGTTGGAGTTGGTGCATCGCGTGTTCGCGATTTGTTCCGCCAGGCTAAAGAAAAAGCACCCTGTATCATCTTTATTGATGAAATTGATGCGGTGGGTCGTTCTCGTGGAAGAAATCCCAATATGGGAAGCAATGATGAAAGAGAAAACACCTTGAATCAATTGCTGACGGAAATGGATGGGTTTGGTTCGAATAGTGGGGTGATTATCTTGGCTGCCACCAACCGTGCTGATATACTAGATAAAGCTTTATTGCGTGCCGGTCGATTTGATAGACAAATTCATGTTGATTTACCGGATATTCATGAACGCAAAGAAATATTCAATGTGCATTTACGTCCGGTAAAAATCGATGAAACGGTGGATGTTAACTTCTTGGCTAAACAAACCCCGGGTTTTTCAGGAGCAGATATAGCCAATGTGTGTAACGAAGCGGCTTTGACAGCAGCTAGAAAAAGCAAGACTTCCGTGAGTAAAGAGGACTTTTTAGATGCTGTTGATCGGATAGTTGGAGGTCTGGAAAAGAAAAATAAAATCATCACCCAATCTGAGAAAAAATCAATTGCTTATCATGAAGCAGGGCATGCCACGATTAGTTGGATGCTCGAGCACGCGAATCCGTTGGTGAAGGTGACTATCGTTCCGAGGGGAGAAGCATTGGGTGCAGCTTGGTATTTGCCGGAGGAACGCCAGTTAACCGAACGTGATCATTTGTTGGATGAGATGTGTTCAACTTTAGGTGGAAGGGCTGCTGAGGAAATTTTTCTCAATCAACTGTCAACAGGAGCCATCAACGATTTGGAGCGGGTTACAAAAAGAGCCTATGCCATGGTAGCATACTTTGGTATGAGCGACAAATTGCCTAACTTGAGTTATTATGATTCTACCGGAGCACATGAGTACAGTTTTACCAAACCGTATAGTGAAAAGACTGCCGAATTGATCGATGCTGAAGCCAAGAGAATTGTTGCCGAACAGTATGAGCGTGCTAAAGAAATTTTGAGACAACATGCTGACGGACATCGCAAATTAGTAGATTTGTTAATAGCAAGGGAAGTGATATTTGCCGAAGATCTGGAAGAAGTTTTTGGTCCACGTCCTTGGGCATCACGGCATGATGAATTAATACTGCAAAATGAGAATGACAACGGGAAAGAACAAAAGCAAGTTCAGGAACAAACTGCTGAACAAATTACTGAGCAAGCTCAAAAACAAGCCCAGGACCAAAAGCAGGAGGGTCAAGTCATCAATAAGTCTGAAGACGAATCGGACAATTCCGAAGAAGCATAAAACGGATATGAATGAGGTAACCATCTTCAGATAATTCATGAAAAGATGGAGCATGTTCATGCAAGCTGAACCATTGCAAATAATCCCCAAAGACGGTCAAATCGAATGTTTGGAAATAGAAAAAACCTTGGTGCTGGGGTACATGGTCTGAAAGAATTAATTATCTTTGTTCAGCAAAATAATAAAACCCGTAACATTCCATGAATAATTTTTTGCAACGCACGCTGAGCGGATTGTCTTTTGTCGTGATTGTCGTAGGCTCAATACTCATCAGTCCATATACCTTTGCGTTTGTATTTGTTATTATTACTGCTTGGACAGTATATGAGTTTCATAAATTGACCAATTCCCAAGGTCAAATTGATGTCAATCCGATACTTGCGATTGCAGGAAGTGTAATTTTATTTCTTATCTCTTTTTTCTTTGCCTCGTCGGACTTATTGCAACATCTTGTTTATTCTGTTTATGGGTTTTACGTGATGATGGTACTTGTTTTTGAGCTGTATCGTAAGAAAAAGAATCCCCTGCATAATTGGGCTTATTTTCTATTGGGACAGGTTTTTATTGCTCTGCCATTTTCCCTGCTGAACTATATTTTATACATAGATAAAACTTTCCATCCGTGGTTGTTGATTGCTATGTTTGCTACTATTTGGCTTTACGACACGGGTGCTTATCTCGTCGGGGTGGCGATAGGGAAGCATAAAATGTTTGAAAGAATATCGCCTAAAAAAACTTGGGAAGGATTTGCGGGAGGTGTATTAGTAGCTTTGATAGTTGGATATGTATGCTCCATCTTTATCACTGATATCAGTTTGGTTTCATGGCTGTTTTTTGCTTTAATCGTTGTGATTTTCAGTACTTTCGGAGATCTGATGGAATCGTTGATGAAGAGAACAATTCATGTAAAAGATTCCGGAAATGTTATACCCGGACACGGAGGACTGCTCGATCGATTTGACAGCATGCTGATGGTTGCACCGGCAATCGTTATTTACTTGAGTTTCCTTTTTTTTAGATGATATGACTGTTGTGAATTTTGACTCCATACGGTGTTATAATGCAGAAGAAATGCCTGTTGTGCTTGAACGCTTGAGCAACGAGCCTCAGTTCATGAATCTTTTTAAAATTTTTTTGTCCCAATCTTCTACGGGAGAACTGAAGAAACTTCTCCTCAGCTACGACAATGTCCACGATTTTCAGAAGTTTCTTGTCAATCGTTTTGTAAAAATGGTTGAAAAAAATACTACTGAAGGTGTTGAATTAACCGGAATTGAAAATGTCAATAAGAATCGTGCTGTTTTATATATTTCCAATCATAGGGATATCGTGTTGGATGCTGCCTTTTTATGTAGTCAACTTGTTGATAATGGTATGGATACGGTGGAAATTGCCATAGGTGATAATCTTTTGATATATCCATGGATAGAGGATTTTGTAAGGGTAAATAAAAGTTTTATTGTCAGGCGCAGTCCCGGTGCAAAGCAAATGCTCGAAACCTTACAGTTGCTTTCTGCTTATATAACACATACCATTCGTGATAAAAATCAATCCATTTGGATTGCTCAACGGGAAGGTAGGGCGAAGGATGCCGATGACAGAACGCAGGAGAGTCTGCTGAAAATGTTCAATATGGGCGGTTCGGGCAGTGTTGCGGAAAATTTGGCAGCCTTGCATATTTGTCCCTTGACTATTTCGTATGAATACGATCCTTGCGATTATCTGAAAGCGAAAGAATTTCAACAAAAAAGAGATGATCCGAAATACCTTAAAAGTCCCGAAGATGATTTGTTCAACATGAAAACCGGCTTGATGGGTTATAAAGGAAGAGTGGTTTATACGATTAGTCCGGAAATTAGTCCCGAATTATTTGATTTACAAGAAAATTATTCTGGTCGCAACGAGTTGTTTAAGGCAGTTGCTCAACTGATTGACCGAAAAATCCACAGCAATTACACCATTTACAAAGTAAATATGATTGCTTATGATATGTTGCATGCTACCGAAAAGTTCCGTCAATCTTATTCTTCCCAGGAAAAAACTGATTTTGAGAAATACATGGATAAGCAAATTGACAAAATCGACTTGGAAGAAAAGGACATGGATTTTCTAAAAACCAAACTTCTTGAGATGTATGCCAATCCCCTGAAAAACAAGATAAATGCTGATGTCTCATAAGTGCCAAAAAGGAAAGCAATTCAACCTTTGTTCAATGAGGCTCGACCTTGCCTGGTGAGCCAAAAAACAAGTGAGATTGACGTAAAGAATCGTTCATGTTTGAGCTGCACAGCAGCGAGTTTGAACGATTTAGTCAATCGAGCGCAAGTTTTTTGAGCGAAGCAGGCACAGTCTTGACTTTTTTTTGCTTCGTTTTTTTGTGTCAAGACAAAAAAATGAAGAAGGATAACGAGGTCTAAGAAGTTTTTTTAAGGAAACTGTCTTGTTCTGAGATAGCCTCATTTAGGCAGATTTTATCCCCTTTATCAATAACCCAAAATCTTCAACATCGATTTGTAGCTTTGCTCTTTAGCAAAGAGTTTGGTGTAATATTCCCCATTTTCATCCTTGTCAATAATGACCATTTTTGGTGCCGGAATCAGGCAATGCTGAATGCCGCCGTATCCGCCTAATGATTCCTGGTAAGCTCCGGTATGGAAAAAACCTATGTATTGCTCCCTGTCTTGTTGTATTTTTGGCAGGAAGATGGCGTTGGAATGAACTTCAGCATTGTAGAAGTCTTCACTGTCGCACGTCAATCCTCCCAAATTGACACGTTCGTATTCAGAATCCCAATTGTTGATGGCCAAAAAGACGAAACGTTGATTAATCGCCCAAGTGTCAGGAAGTGTAGTCATAAACGATGAGTCAATCATGTTCCACAATTCCCGGTCGTTTTGTTTCTTTTGGTTGACAATGGAGTAGAGCATGGCACCGCTTTCGCCTACCGTAAAAGATCCGAATTCGGTAAATATATCCGGATCGGGTACCTCATGTTTTTCACAAATTGATTTAATTTGTGCTACTATTTCTTCAGCTAAGTATTCGTAGTCATACACCATATCAAGATGGGTTTGTATGGGGAATCCACCACCGATATTGAGACTGTTGAGATCGGGACATATTTTTCTTAATTCGCAATACAGATTGATGGCTTTATTCAGTTCGTTCCAGTAATATGCCGTGTCTTTTATACCCGTGTTGATGAAGAAATGCAACATCTTTAATTTTACTTGTTCGTTATTGGCGATGTGATTTTTGTAATAAGGTATAATATCTTTGTATCGAATGCCCAAACGGGAAGTGTAAAAGTCAAATTTTGGTTCTTCTTCAGATGCAATCCGAATACCGACATTAAATTTGTGATCAAAATTTTTCAAAAGTAAGTCTAATTCGAATTTATTATCCAGTATAGGGATTACATTTTTAAAGCCCTGATGAATAAGTTTTTGAATATTTTCAACATATTGAGGGCGTTTGAATCCGTTGCAAATAATAAATGTATCTTGGTCAAGTTGTCCTTGTTCGTGTAAAGATTCGATGATATTTATGTCAAAGGCAGAGGAGGTTTCGAGATGCACTTCGTGTTTAAGGACCTCTTCCATGACGAATGAAAAGTGAGAGCTTTTGCTACAATAGCAATAATTATATTCACCATTATAATCCACTTTTGCCATGGCAACATTGAACATACGCCTCGCTTTCTGTATGTTATCTCCTATTTTAGGGAGATATGAGATTCTCAGTGGGGTTCCATATTGTTTGATGATGTCCATCAAAGGGACACCAAACCATTCAAGTTCATTGTCAACCAAAGTGAATTCTTCATTGGGAAATTCGAAGGTTTGTTCAATTAAATCAACATACTTATTTTTCATACGACATTAAAAAATGAAATCCGAAAGAGATGGACTCGTAATAAAACAATAAAGTAACTAAGACGGATTGCTTCTTTTTTAGAAAAGCATGCAAAGGTAATGATTTATTTCCAATTGTGTCTATTAACCCCATTTTATTTACCTTTTGCTTACAAATTTATAGGTCCGTAAAAGGTAAATGATAAAAATTTTTAGCCTAAAGTCAACTTTTTTACTTTTTACATGCTATCTTTGTTTTTCTATAGCTATTTTTGCAGAGGTGTTTAATCCCATGGCTTAATTTTGTTATACAAGTCATTTTTATAGGATTAAAAAAACATTTAACTTGAAGCCGGCTTTACAAATGAAAATATTATTAATTTAATTATCTAAAGTTTACTGATTATGAATAAAATTATTTTTTTACAAAAAATACTGTTGTTGTTGTTTTTGAGTTTGTCAGTTCATGTGGTGAACAGTCAGACTGCAAGTCAATCTTTCGGTTATGATGTTGGAGAATATTCCAACCAAACAGGCACTACGGAATTTTTGCCTATGCCTGTAGGTTCCGGGACTTCTTTTGCAAGAGCCGGAGCTGTGGCTCCAAATGCTCCAATTGTTTTAGCTACCAACCCCAATGTATTAATGACTGAAGGTTCGTTTGCAAGAGGGGTAGCATCTTCTACCACTTCTGTAACGAAGATCTCTCCTATTGTAGGATATACAGCAAGCAAAGAATTTTATACATCATTTAAAGTTTTATTTGGGAATGCTGAAGGCAATGCTACTGCAAACTCAGGAACATGGGTGTTCTCACAGGGTGCGGGAACTATGTATGCCAATAGCAATGATTTTTCCGGACTTCAGTCTTTTATTGCTTTGAATTTTATTTTTAAAGAAGAAGGGATTATTGATTTGCAGTACAGAGTATCAGGAAACTGGTCTGTTGCCGGTTTGACAAAAACTCAAATTAGCCAGGGAGTGGTGCATACCATTGAGATTATCGGGAATAATCAGAATTCCGGAACTGTCAATTATACCTATAATGGTTTAGCTTGTACTGTCTCACCCTTTAAATTCGATTTGTATATTAATGGAGAACTTATAGGCAATGAGTTGTCAAAGTCACAATTAGCGGACGATACGAATATTGAGAGTCTTACCTTCATAGGCAAGAGTAGTACGAGCAATGTTGCCAATATTTTTATAGACGATGTGGTGGTTTATAATTCAGTTCCTTCACAAATAGAGTCAACTAATCCGACCATCGTTGTTACGGAATATACAATTCCTGTAATGTCTGCAACCGTACTCGAACAAGACGAGCAAACCATCACGGTATCCGGTGTTAATCTGACTGAGGATATTGCCTTGACGGTTACCGGTGAGAATGCAAGTCTGTTCACTTTGTCAGCTTATTCCATTCCTCATACTCAAGGAGTTGTTGATAATGAAGTTTTGACAGTTACTTATAAGCCCACAGCAATTGGGACGCACAGTGCTTTACTAAACTTAAAAAGTGTCGGAGCCAATGATATTACTAGAGTCCTCAGCGGAAAAGCCGTTGATTCATTAGCGGTTATTGTTCCCGATATAATTATTACCGAGGTATATGGCGGTGGCGGTAATTCCGGTGCAACTTATAGCAATGATTATATAGAGTTGTACAACACGACCGACAATCCGGTTGATATTGGTGGTTGGAGTGTCCAGTATTACACCAAAGCAGGTGATGGAGTGTCGTCCAATGTCATTGAAATTCCTGCAGATAAGTCCATTCCGGCACGCTCCCACTTCTTAATACAAGGTGCCGGTGGCGAATTTGGTGATCTGTTGCTTACTCCTGATGTGATTTCTACCATCAATTTTGCCGCTGATGGCGGTAAAGTGATTCTATACACTGTGAGCACCCCTCAAACAATCGATAAGTTGATGATTAATACCATAGTTGAAAATCAATACTTTAAAGATTATTTGCCTTTTGGGAAGGAACCGTTGCCGATTTGGGGTAGTACTATGACTGCGAACCCTTCGAAGACCCGATCAGCCGGTAGAAAGAAAGAGGACAATGTGTATGTTTACACACAAAATATCGGAGATGATTTTGAGACGCAGGTGCCTTCTCCGCAAGGCTCTGATCTCACCACGGTAAATGGTGTGGAATTTAAAGCTGAGATTATCGTGGAAAATGGCACTGTGAGTTTCAATGCTGTTGCCGGCTTGCCTGTTGAAATATACAACCTGTTCGGACAAAAAATATACAGCACCATAACTCAAGAAGGGAATAATAGCTTAACGCTTCAGAAACAAGGAGTTGTAATATTGATGATTGGAAATCAAATTATGAAGTTGATGTTGTAAAAATAAAACAGAAATCAATTGGTTGAGTAGGAAGATAGTGACCGTGGTAACCTGTCTTTCTACTCGATTTTATTTAAGTCAAGTTTTTGAGGTCAAGTTTGTAAAATTTATTTACGGCACAATCATCTCAATTGCTTCCGGTAAAATGCTTATTTCCACTGGTGGTGTGTAATAGACGGTGATGCCATCGGCTTCAAAATACCGTCCATTTTGTGTGTGAAGAGAAATTTTCTGCGAACGGAAAGATTCAATCACAGGGTGCTCCAAAAGTTTCCCATTAAAAATCAGTGGTAAGCCGGTAATGATGTCTTTAAAAGAGGGTTTTTTTGCCATCATCAAATCCAACAGACCGTCATACGGTACTGCATGAGGATTTTGTTTCATGCCACCTCCGCTGTAGCAGCCATTGGCGATATTCATGGTGAAAAGTGAACCTTCCATTGTTTGCTCTTTAGCAGATAATTTGAAAGGCTTGGATTTAAACCTGAAAACGGCTGATAGTAAGGCGAGAAGATATAAAAAAGAGTGACTGCCGACATAGCGTTTCAATCGGTTGGTGTGATGAACGACAGCTGCATCCAGTCCAAATCCTACGGAATTGATGAAAAAACGACTTTTGCGTTCCCCTTCCAATACAAAGTCAACTTTTCCAATATCAATTTTACGTGATTTTCCTCGTAAGAATATTTGTATGGAATCCTTGTAGTCGCGTGTCATGTTCCAAAATCTTGCCCAATCATTACCCGTTCCTCGAGGAATTTGAGCTATTTTCAACTGATTTTTTTCCTGAATACCTGTACTGAAAATCCCGTTGATAACTTCGCTCATGGTGCCGTCGCCACCGATTACCAAAAAATTCAAAAATCCTTGTTGTGCATAATTTCTCGCGATAAGTATTGCATGACCCGCAAACTCCGTAATTCTATGCTGATAGGGGATACCGGCATCATCTAATTTTTTGAGAAGATAGTTCATCTGAACTCTAAAATGTTTCTTACCGGATTTTAGATTGATGATAACTACCCACTTACTTGCTTTGCTCATACTGTCGCTTTTGAAATCAGTAATAAATCAACCAAGGTCAATGCAGCCATCGCTTCAACAACAGGTACTGCCCTTGGTAGTACACAAGGGTCATGTCGCCCTTTGACTTGTAATTCAACAGCTTGTTTGCTTGTGTCGAGGGTTTCTTGTTTTTTGAAAATGGTAGCAACAGGTTTGAACAATACCCGAAAATATATGTCTGAACCATTACTGATTCCCCCTTGAATCCCTCCGGAATGATTGGTGCGAGTCTTCACATTTTCATTCTCCAAAACAAAGGCATCATTTGCATCAGAGCCTTTCATGGCAACACCCTCAAAGCCACTACCATAATCAAAACCATGGGCAGCATTGATGCTCAGCATGGCAGTTCCTAACCGGGCGTGCAACTTATCAAACACAGGCTCACCTAGTCCGACAGGTACCCCTTTCACAACACAGGTGATGATACCGCCTGTTGAGTCACCTTCTTCTTTCATTTGGGTGATATACTCCATCATTTTTAAAGCTACTTCCGGCTGAGGACAACGGACAGCATTGTTTTCAATCAAGGACAGATCAAGCTGATTGTAAGTCTTTGTTACTGCAATAGGTCCAACTTGTGAAGTATAAGCCCGGATACAAACACCCATTTTTTTCAATACCAATTTAGCTATGGCTCCTGCTACAACACGAGCTGCCGTTTCACGTGCAGAGCTACGTCCGCCACCCCTGTAGTCACGAATACCATATTTTTGTTGATAGGTATAATCCGCATGAGAAGGTCGGTAAATATCTTTTAATTGGTCGTAATCCTGACTTCTTTGGTTTTGATTCCAAATGATGAAAGCAATGGGAGCTCCGGTGGTTTTACCTTCAAAAGTTCCGGATAAAAACTCTATGCTATCGTCTTCTGTCCTTGGAGAGGAAATAGATGACTGTCCCGGTTTGCGGCGATCGAGTTCTTGTTGGATAAAAGCTTCATCCAATTCAATACCTGGCGGACAGCCATCCACTATTCCACCGATGCCTTTCCCGTGCGATTCGCCAAAGGAGGTGAAAGTGAATAGTTTACCTATGGTGTTTGACATAATTTGATTGTTAATGAAAAAATTAGTTGCACTTGCATCCGCAATGATGTGAGTCATGCTCTGAATCGCATTCGTGATTATCTCCGCAATCGTTTCCGCAACCACTACATTTGCCATAACCCAGAAACTCATTCAAATCTTGTTCGGTTGAGTCGCGGACTTCAAGGATTTTCCCCTTGAAATGCAATGTCTCCCCAGCCAAAGGATGATTCAAATCTACTTTTACATAACTACTGTTTACGTCTAAAATCTGTGCATTCAGTCTGTTACCTTCAGAATCCACCAAAGGTACAATATTTCCTGCAAATATCACTTCATCATCCAGCTTCCCATTGATTTCGAAAATAGAACGATCCAAGTCAATGATGTTTTCTTCCAAATAATCTCCATAGGCATCATCAGCTTCAATGGTGAATTCATATTTGCTGCCGGCTTCCAAACCGATAAGATTGTCCTCGAATTTTTGCAGCATCATGCCAATGCCAAATACAAAACGCATGGGCTGTTCTTTAGTTGCTCTTTCCATGAGTTCCAATTCACCTCCGTTTTCTCCATCAACGAATAACTCATATTCAGTGGATACAAATTTGTTTTTTGAAATTTTCATTTTTTTTGAATAAAATTGTTTATAAATGTATGTACTTTAAATTCATGATAGACTCCGTTACCCCGCTACCTCGGACCTCGTTAATACCAAGTTATTTTGTTCACTCCGTATTCACTTCTTTTATCGTATTTCAAATCAGACAGCATACTTGCATTTACGCCAATGTGAAAGTTGTAGGATTTATAAACCCCGAAAGGTACGATATTGGCCGACATATTCCAACAGTGTAAATCTCTTCTGACAGAAATACTGGTATAAGTAAATTGCTTGGCTTTGAAATCATAAGAAGAATTACCGCTTATCTGCCAGTGGGGAGTCAGTGAAATGCTTCCATTCAGACTAAGGTTGTGCATAAAATCCATTTCGTATTCCATCTTGTCCTTGTTGAAAACATTTGTATTTCCGAAACGAACCGAATAGTTAATGGACAAACTCCACGGGACGGATAATTTTGTGTAACCATCTTCACTGGCTAATCCGGTTTGTTTGGATGTTTGTTTGCCACCTGGTTGAACATCCGGATTTTCCACATCATCCGGTGATTGGTCGTTTTCCGTGTCAGGTGGTGTTTCTTGCTTTTTCCCTCTGTTAAACAGTTTGTTAAAAGTTTCATTGTTGAAAGTGTAACTATAAGAGGTGCTCGTGCCCTGAAACCTGGGAAACTTCCCGTGATTCCATCTTAGTTGATTGATTCTGACAGGATTGCCGGCACTGTTAAGTGCAAACATATACGGATCAAAACTGGCACTCAAACTCAAAGAATAATTATTGGACAGTTTCAGGCGAATGCTTGAAGAGAACATAGACCATCGCATGGAATCGGCAGCTAAATTATAGCTTCCCGAGGCGCTTAAATTGTCTATGATGCTGATTTTCTTGAAAGGTTCTTTACCGGTGGTGTCTTTATCGTTACGCAGTTTCATTTCCAGGTTGTTACCTAAAGAAAAGTTGATGTTGCCGGAGGTACCCTTGCCCGGAGTGCCATAAAGCGAACCGGCAAATTTAGAATATATCACTTCATTATCGCCTCTCATGTAAGTATCATAATATCCCCACCTCGGATTTCCGAAATCAGGCATGTAACTGAATCCGATACTGGGTGTGAGTACGTGGCGAATCCTGTCCACTTTATCACCGAAAATTGAACGGATGGGTATAAAAAATCCATACAGTTTAGTTGAGGCTGATACGCCCATATTAAAATCAAATACACGATAGAATCCATCGGTGGTGTCGTTCAATATGCGATTTGCATCTGCATCCCAGGACTGTTTGATAGAACGAAGATACCATCTTTCCGTATAATTGAAAGATGGAGAAATGTTGATGTGTTTGAGTATATTAAAACTTGCTGAGATGGGAATGGAGTGCTTCATGCCGTTTTTCCAATCTCGTGTAAAAGACGAAGTTAATAATTTACTTTCCTTGGTTTGGATGCTGTTGGCAAAAGCTCCGGAATATGACATCGAAATTTTTTCGTACCAACGTTCTTTGCCAACCGGATTTTTTCTTTTTAAAGGATAAAAACGGCTGTACGAAATATTCAAGTTAGGTAAACTCATATTGATGGTTGAGTCTTTGGTTCGCTGACTCACATTGATACCTCCCGAAAGGCTAAGAGAAGAGAGCCTGGCGAAACGTTTGGTAAAGGTGATGCTTGAACTTTTGGTGTTCTCCGAATTTAACTCCGGACGATAATAAGCGTTTACATTGCTCCTGTTATAGCCGCTGGTTGCAAAGTTGACGCTGGAAGAAAAAGTAAAATTGGGATTTGCTTTTTGGTCTTGTGAATGAGACCATCTGACACTCATGTTATTAGCCTTGTTGTAATCCGGCAAGCCCTTTTCACCGGTTACATCCTCTCGATAACTGATATTTAAACTACCCCTGAATTTGTATTTTTTTATGTAATTGGTGGTGCCTGATAAAGCCCAAGTACCTTTTGTGTAAATGTCGCCTTTCATTTCCAAATCCATGTAATCGCTGATGGCAAAATAATAGCCTCCATTTGTTAAGCCAAACCCCCGTGTCATTTCATCCGTATAGCTCGGCATCAATACTCCGGAAGAATACTTATCGGTAAACGGGAAAAAGCCGAAAGGCAGGGCGACGGGTAAAGGTACATCCTCTACAACCAAATGGGCCGGTCCGGTTACGATATATGCTCCGGGCTTAATTTTACCTTTTGAAATACTTAAATAAAAGTGCGGGTTTTCGTGACTGTCGCAGGTGGTATATTTACCTCCCTTGATACTGAATATGTTATCCGGAGATTTTTTAGTGTCCTCGCTGATGATATATCCTTCTCCTTCTTGGGTGACCACATGACGAATGTATCCTTTTTTTGTTCGAAGATTATATCGTAATTCTTTGGAGTTGTAGGAATCTTCCCCTTCACTAAAGACAGGTTCGCCAATCATTTCTCCGCCTTCGCCCTCAGTTCCGAGGGCATGTATCAGGCTACTGTCAATTTTTACTCTTATAAAGTCAGCTTTTAAATTGATGGATTGATAATTAATTTCCGTATCTCCGTGCAGGAAGGCAGTGCCATTCCCCATCAATATAATTGAATCGTTAGCGCGATATTTTATGATGTCTTCAATTTTATCTGATTTACCGGCAGAGGAGGTTTTGGTAGTTTCTTTTGGTTGCGTTGCTGCAGTTGGTGTTTCCATGGCAGGCAGGCGTGTACCCTCGCTGGATTGCACTCTTCTTTGGGCTTGTGTTGAAAAAAGAAACGTCATCATACAGAAAAGTACAATGCTCGTCCTGATGAAATTAGAAATCAGCACTTTACAATTAATCATTCGACACAAACCGATATATGGATTCAACTGCAAAATTAGTAAAATAATAGAGTGATACGATTAAATAACGTTTTTTTATCATAAATTGGAAAATTTACTGCTATTTATACAGCTTAAACGGGATTAAATTGTAATTTTGCAACATTCAATTGAAAATGTTTCATTTTAAGCATATGGGATTCAATCGTCCGATGAAGTATTTTGTTTGCTTGTTGCATATCCTTCTTCTGGTTTTTCCAATTTTAACGTATTCGCAAAACAAAGATTTTGTATTGGTTTTAGATGCCGGACATGGTGGAAAAGACCCGGGAGCGGTAGGCAGGATATCCAAAGAAAAAGACATTACGCTTTCAGTAGCCAGGATGTTGGGCGAACTTGTCCAAAAAAACATGAAAGATGTAAAGGTCGTTTATACCCGTAAAACGGATGTTTTTGTACCCCTTGAACAACGTGCTGTGATTGCCAATAACAATCATGCCGATTTGTTTATCTCGATTCATGTGAATGCTGCTAAAAACAAAACGGCATATGGTGCTGAAACTTATACCTTAGGGTTGGCTAAAACGCAGGCTAACTTGGATGTGGCGATGGCTGAAAACGCGGTTATCCTCCTGGAGGATGATTATCAAACGAAATATTTAGGATTTGATCCTAACTCCATAGATTCCTATATCATGTTTGAATTCATGATGGATGCCTATTTAGATAACAGTATTACCTTTGCAACGCATGTGCAGAATAAACTTGTCGGATCTGCCAAAAGGTTTGACAGAGGAGTGAGGCAAGCGGGATTCTGGGTGTTGCATCGTTCGGCTTGTTCCAGTGTGTTGGTCGAGCTGGGTTTTATTTCAAACTACAACGAAGAACTTTACCTGGCGAGCACTACCGGACAACGTGAAATGGCACAGGCAATCTATTCGGCTTTTGTAAAGTACAAAAACAGTCACGATAAAAAATCGGGTTACGTAAACAATGAAGTTACACAGCAGTCAGAATCTTCCTCAGCTTCAGTTGATCAGCCCACCATCATTGAGACAACCACTACGCCTGTACCGGAAGATGATGCCATTATTACTGTTGATGAAAAAAAGCCCGTGTTCAAGTTGCAGATTACAGCCTCAACGAAAGAGTTGAGTTCTACAAATGTAAATTTTAAAGGATTAAAAGAACTGAACTATTACAGGGAGGGCGGATACTATAAATATACAGTTGGTGCTGATACGAAGTACGAAAATATTGATAAGCTACGGATTGAATTGAAAAAAAGATTTCCGGATGCATTTATTGTTGCTTTTTTGGGAGATAAGAAGATTCCAGTTGATGAGGCTCGAAAGATTACAAAATAAAATAATTAAGTATGAAAAAAATAAAATTGTCTAAAGAGGTACGTGTCGGAATACTCGCTGTTGTAGCGATATTTGTTCTGTATTTCGGAATGAATTTTCTCAAGGGCGTTGATATTTTCAAGCCTGTCCATTATTATTATACTGATTTTTCAAAATTAGACGGTTTGGTACCTTCTTCACCGGTTTTTATAAAAGGATATAAAGTTGGACAGGTGGAAAGCATCAGCTATGATTTTCTACAAGCAAATTCGTTTATGGTGAAAATTTCAGTTGATAAAAATATCCGTATCCCCAAAAACTCTGTCATTGAACTTTTTGATGATGGTTTGATGGGTGGAAAAGCCATTCAACTATTATTTGCTGCACAAAGTACGGAGTCGTTCCATCTTTCCGGAGATACACTCCCATCACAAATTGCAGTCGGACTCTTTGACCATCTTTCGGCAGATTTATTACCGAAAATTCAAGATATTGCAATACAGGCGGATTCTTTGTTGTTGTCGGTTCGCACACTCGTTGAGGATGAAAGTCTGCAGAATAGTTTAAAATCCATTGAAAGAACAACAGCCGATTTGGCTGAAAGTTCTTCTTCACTCAAAAAAATCGTGCAAAATGATATCCCGAAGGTGATTCATAATGTAGATGTGTTAACGAATGATTTTATGACTGTCAGTGGAAATTTGAAACAAATTGATTTTGCTGCTACCATGGATCAGGTTGATGTGACCATCAAAGATTTGAATCAGATTACACGCAAAATAAATGATTCGGAGGGAAGTTTGGGACTGCTTTTAAATGATAAAAAATTGTATATGAATTTGGTGAATGTTTCGAACAGTGCAGATGAGTTGTTGATTGACCTGCGACAAAGTCCGAAAAGATACGTTCATTTTTCATTGTTTGGCTCCAAAGCCAAGTAAAAATATATAGTAATTCTTTGGTGAAAACCTTTTACAATCTTGTTTTTTGTATCATTGATGGTATATTTCAAGATGTAAAAGTTCAATCATCAGAAAATTGTCAAGCGATACTTAAAAACGCATCAAAATTTATAAAATTAATTTGTAATCATTCTAAATAACCTTGACTTTTATTTTAATTTCTGTTTACAGTTTTTTCCTTTATGAATGATTGATAAATCAGTACTTAAGCATTAAATCAAACAGTAAATCGTAAAAAAACATCAAATTGTTAATTTGCTTATAGTCAATTAATTTTAATGTTGTTTGTATATAAGTGCTTGATTCTCAGTGTTGATTATTAAGCGCTTGATAATTAAGTTAGTGCAAAAAGTAAAAAAAACCTAAATAATTTTCCGTTTTGTTTTTTGAAAAATCTTTCTGAAATTTGTATCCCTTCTTTCCGAAAAGAAGAAGTCACATGCATCCAAAATGCACACGTTTTTTTAATATTTTAATACTCATTTTATTTTTTCTTTTGCGTACTTGTTATAATGTCTATTTTGCCTGAAAAATTGTGGAACCGGTGTCTTGAGATTATTAAGGATAATATCAGCGAAACATCATACAATACTTGGTTTGCTCCTATTATACCTTTGCAATATGAAAATCAGGTATTTGTACTTCAAGTACCCAGTCAGTTTTTTGTTGAATACATTGAAGAGAAGTACATTGACTTATTACGCATGACCCTATACAGGATTGTTGGGAATGGAACTCGTTTGGAGTACAGGGTTTTGATAGATCAGGCATCCGGAACGGGCACCCGCATTCCCAGTGAAGGTGGGATGGAAAAGTCGAAACCGTCAGTCAATACTTCCAATTATATTAGTCCATACCACAAACCTAAGCTTCCGGAAATAGACCCCCAGCTAAATCCATCTTACAATTTTAATAATTTGATAGAAGGAAAGAGTAATAAATTGGCTCGTACTGCCGGAATCAGTATTGCCAATGAGCCGGGGAAGACTGTTTTCAATCCTTTATTTGTGTACGGACAGTCGGGTGTTGGTAAAACACACTTGGCAAACGCAATCGGAGTAATGACCAAACAGCTTTATCCCGAAAAGCGTGTATTGTACGTATCTTCGAATACTTTCCAAATTCAATATACCGATGCTGTAAGAAGTAATTCCGTCAATGATTTTCTGAATTTTTACCAAACCATTGATGTGTTGATTGTAGATGATATTCAGGAATTTGCAGGAAAAACAGCTACTCAGAATACATTCTTTCATTTATTCAATCATCTGCACCAAACAGGTAAACAACTCGTATTAACCTCCGATCGTTCTCCTTTGGTATTGGTTGGATTAGAGCAGAGGTTGCTTACTCGCTTTAAATGGGGTCTTTCTGCTGAAATTGAAAAACCTGATTTTGAATTGAGGAGGGCCATCCTTGAAGATAAAATTTATCGGGACGGACTCGAAATCTCAGAAGAAGTAATAGATTATATCGCACGACATGTGACAGATAATGTCAGGGATTTAGAAGGTACATTGGTTTCTTTGTTAGCACATTCAACATTGGCAAATCAACCCATTGACTTGGAACTGACCGAGAAGGTAGTGAGTAGAATTGTCAACATTACTCCAAAAGTTCAGACAGTCGAAAGAATTCGCGATACCGTGTGCGAGTATTTTTCGTTAACAATTGATGCCATATCAACCAAAAGCAGGAAACGCGAATTAGTACAGGCACGACAAATTGCTATGTATCTCTCCAAGCAAATGACTAATAATTCTTTGGCATCTATCGGTAACCTGATTGGACAAAGAGATCATGCAACGGTTTTGCACGCATGTAAAATTGTGAGCGATTTGATGGAGTTTGATAAAAGCTTCAGAGAAAATGTCAAGGAAATCGAAGAAAGATTGAAAGAATAAAGTGTTTCAGTTGTTTGTAAGTGTGATAGGTGAGGTTGCCATAAAAAATGGGTAACCTCATTTTTTTAGATTTTATTGGAGATTATGATGAGTTTTTTACAAGAAATGACTATTTTTACGTCCGAATTAAATTTATCAAAATACTATGGTTTTTAAATTTACTATTTTATCTGATGAGGTAGATAACTTTGTTCGCGTAATTTCCATTGACTCTGAAGCTACATTTTTGGATTTGCATCATGCAATACTTGATTCAATGAAATATGAAAAGAATTTACTGACCAGTTTCTTTTTATGTGGTGATGATTGGGGAAAAGAACAAGAAATCACTCTGATAGAAATGTATACCGATTCCGAATATGATAATTTCGTCATGGAGGATACCAAATTAGAAGATTTGATTTCCGATGAGAAACAAAAATTGATTTATGTGTTTGATTTACTGAATGAAAGAGCATTTTATATGGAACTTTCAGAAATTGTTCCGGGTATCAGAATGGACAAGCCGGAATGTATTTTATCGAAAGGTGAGGCACCTGCTCAAACGATTTCTGATGAAGAATTAATCGCAGGCGTAAATGTCAATGTTGACGAAAATTTCTATGGTGATGAGGATTTTGATTTAAGTGAGTTGGATGATGAAGGTTTCGACAATGTGAGTTTCGATGATAGCAGCATATTTGATGAATAATATAATCCGTCTTTATTTCTAAGCATATCATTCCATATCCTACTTTAGTTGTTTTATTAGGTCCGACCGGGGTCGGTAAAACAAGTATCAGTATAAACTTAGCGCATCATTTTGATGCTCCTATCGTTTCTTCTGATTCACGTCAGTTGTACAAGGAGCTGAAAATCGGAACGGCTGCACCTACTCCGGAGGTGTTGTCGCAGGTGCAACATTATTTTGTCGGAACCCACTCTATTTTTGATCATTACAGTGCCGGACAATATGAACAGGATGCTATTGCATTGTTAGACAAGCTTTTTGTGAAACATCCGGTAGTACTGCTTATTGGAGGTTCCATGATGTATATTGATGCGGTATGTAAAGGATTTGATGACATTCCTTCTGTTGATGTACAAACACGAAAAAAATGGCAACAAATCTACGCTGAAAAAGGATTGGAATACATTCAGCAGGAACTAACGCGTTTAGATCCCGAACATGCACAAGTAGTGGATATGCAAAACCACAAAAGGATTATTCGTGCCTTGGAAATTTGTAGTATAACAGGAAAAACTTACTCTGAACTCAGGATCGGCAAGCAAAAAGATAGAAATTTCAACATCATCAAAATCGGATTGAATAGACCCCGTGCGGAATTGTACGAACGCATCAATCAGCGAGTGGATATGATGATGCAAGATGGTTTGCTTGAAGAAGCCAAGTTATACTATCCTCACAAACATTTAAACGCCTTAAATACTGTGGGTTATAAAGAACTGTATGAGTATATGGACGGGAATTGCAGTTTGGAGGAAGCAGTGCAAAAGGTAAAACAGGATTCGCGTAGGTATGCAAAACGTCAATTAACGTGGTTTAATAGCGATAAAGACATCCGGTGGTTTCATCCGGATGATGCGGAAGAGATTATTAATTTTGTAAATTTGCAACTCAATATTTCGGGTAAATCTCGTTCTTCTTCATGATGCTGAAGTGCCGAAATACCCAATTGATAGCTAATAATTCATACAATGCCTGCAAAATTGACCATATTGGGTGCGGGATCAGCTTTGCCCACCCGTAATAATTTCCCCAGCGCCCAAATTTTAGAGTTGCGTGACAAGCGATACATGATAGATTGCGGAGAAGGAGCTCAGATACGCATGAGACAAATGGGATTGAAAAATACGAGGTTGAATCATATTTTTATTTCTCATTTGCATGGAGATCATTGCTTCGGTTTGATGGGATTGATTTCTTCTTTCGCATTGCTTAACAGGACTGCTGAATTACAAGTGCATGGTCCGCTCGGTATCACAAAACTTTTCGAACAGCAAATGAATTTTTTTTGTGACGGCATCCCTTTTAAGGTCAGCTTTCAAGAATTCGATACCTTGCAACACAAGTTGATTTATGCCGATCGTTCTGTGGAAGTCTATTCTATTCCTTTGAAACACCGGGTTCCCTGCAGTGGCTTTTTGTTTAAAGAAAAGCCCAAGGACAGACATCTCATCCGCGATATGATTGACTTTTATCAAATCCCCATATCCCAACGGAATCTCATCAAGAAAGGAGCTGATTTTATATCGGAAGAAGGAACAACCATACCCAATCATTTGCTTACCACTGCTCCGGACGAGACGATCAGCTATGCATATTGTGCAGATACAGCATATTCTGAAGAGATTATCCCCATTATATCCAAGGTGGATTTACTGTATCACGAAGCTACTTTTGCCGGTTCGGAAACTTTGAGGGCGAAAAAGACCATGCATTCGACCGCAGAGCAGGCAGCTTCCATTGCTCGATTAGCTGAGGTGAAACAATTGGTAATCGGGCATTTGTCAGCGCGCTATAAAAATCAAGATGCTGTACTAAAAGAAGCCCAAGCTGTATTCAAGAATACAATTTTAGCAGAAGACGGGAAAGTAATCAAGTTCTAACTCAATTTTATTCTTTTTCTAATTCTGTGATTGTTCTTTTTATAGTTGGATCATCCTGAAACAAAATAGGGTAGAAGCCTGCATCGCTAAGAATATTTCGTGAGATATAAGCTTTTAGATGTCTCCTGATGAAATTTCCTGATTTATTAATTTCCGATTGAACCGGTTTAACCCCATTTTTTTCAGCATACAAAACAAAATCACGCAATAAATTCTGAGAGTTTAGATATTTCTCTAAGGATTGCCAATCTTTATGGAGAATTAACTTTTGTCTGTTTTTGTCCGTATAACTAAAAGCAAACTGATACAGATGGTTGTAATTGATCACCTGATTCAGATAAGGCGTAAAATCAGTTGTGTCGCGTGGAATGAAAATATCCGGCATGATGCCTCCACCGCCATAAACCGTACGTCCTTTCAAGGTTTTATATGCTATGGTGTCAGCTTGTTGTATGCTATCTTGCGTGTAAAATTCTCCATGCAAAAAGCGGTTGTATAATTCCATATTGTAATTTTCATCATCTCCGGTTTGATACGGCTTTTGAATGCTTCTTCCGGATGGAGTATAGTATTTTGCCACTGTCAACCGAATAGCCGATCCGTCCGACAATTCCTTTTGTTGTTGTACCAAACCCTTTCCGAAGGATCTTCTGCCGATGACGGTTCCCCTGTCGTTGTCTTGAATGGCACCGGCAAAAATTTCGCTTGCCGAAGCTGAAAATTCATCAATCAGGACAACCACCGGATTGTTGATGCAACTTCCTGTTCCATCGGACAGTGCATCGTAGCGAGGATATGACCTTCCTTCGGTATAAACAATCAATTGGTTGGCAGGAAGAAATTCATTGATCATGGAGATGGCACGATCAAGATATCCGCCGCTGTTTTCCCTTAAATCAATGATGAATTTTGACGCACCTTCATTTTTCAATTTGGCAATGGCAACTAAAAATTCAGAATAAGTAGTTTCGCCGAATTTATTCACCTTGATGAGTCCTATTTGGGGCGTAATCATATAACTGATGTCGATGGAGCTAACGGGTATTTGTCCACGTGTGACGGTGTATTCAAGCATTTCCGGTGTGCCAAAGCGTTTGATGCCCAATTTGACTTTGGTGTCGATGGGACCCCGAAGGTGGCGCATGACTTTTTCGTTGCTGATGTTTTTCCCGACGAACAACGAATCATCTACCGTGATGATTCGATCGCCGGCCAATAAACCAACTTTTTCCGAAGGACCACCACTGATGACTGATACAATGGTGATGGTGTCGTTTTGTATATTAAACTGTACGCCGATTCCCGAAAAACTACCTTCCAACTCATTGTTTACTAACTCCAGTTCATCTGCCGGAATATAAACCGAGTGAGGATCTAATTGCGCAATTAGCTCAATAGCCATTTCTTCCGTCAAATTATCAATGTCAACCGTATCTACATAGTAAGTGTCAATAAGGCGCAATATTTCGGAAATTTTATTATCCGTTTTGAGTATACTCTTGAAGATGTTGCCGAAATTGTCATTAAACTTCCGTTTTTCCCTTGATGCGAGCAGGTTTCCTAAAATAAGACCGGCTATTAATGCCAACAAGACAATAGCAACTAACGAATAATTCTTTCTTTTCATTCTTTTCTTTCTTTTGATTGATGTAATTCTTCGAGCAACAGCAACTCGACTTCAATACCGGCTCTTTCAAGCAGTTTAACACCGTCCATAATTCTATATTCTTCTCCGTACACTACCCGTTTGATCCCCGATTGGATGATCAGTTTGGCGCATTCCATACAGGGAGAGGCAGTTACGTATAATGTTGCTCCTTCACTGCTGTTGTGTGAACGGGCGACTTTGGTGATTGCATTGGCTTCAGCATGTAAAACATAAGGTTTCGACATATTGTTTTCATCTTCACAATTATTCTCGAATCCTGAGGGCGTACCATTGTACCCATCGGAAATGATCATCTTATTCTTTACCAATAAAGCACCCACTTTACGCCTTTCGCAATATGAGTTTTCCGCCCAAATACGCGCCATACGCATGTAACGCTGATCTAATAATTTTTGCTTGCTGTCCATTTCAAAATTATAAACTTCATTAATTGTTCATCTTAATCAATGCTGGCTATTTTCTTTCAATCTACCGGACGCTAATTGCACCCCAACAGTTCTCTGGCAAATTCAATTAAATTCACTCCCGAAAAATTGCCGGAAGTCATGAGTAGCAGAGCTGTATTGTCATAATTCAAACTGCTGAGTTTGTCTTGTAAAGCTGCGGAATCCGTATAAACTTCCAGATTATTACCTCCAAAAGCTTCTTTTACATCTTGTGGGTCAATAGCTTGCAGTCCTTTGTGCTCTATCACCTTGGGACTGAAATATACAAAGGCTTCATCTGCTTTCAACATACTACCTTTGTATTCCTTCAAAAATGCATGCGTTAAACTGCTGAAGGTGTGTAACTCTATACAAGCAACGAGTTTTTTATCTGGGTATTGCGCTTTGACAGCCTGCACGGTTGCTTTCAATTTGGATGGTGAGTGTGCAAAGTCTTTGTAAGCAACAGAAGTAGAAGTCTGCGCAATTTTTTGCAAACGATTGGATGCTCCATCGAAATCGGCAATTACCTTATAAAATTCATCTTCTTCAACACCTATTTGTTCGCAAGCCAATCGTGCAGCCTGCAAATTTTGCAGATTATGCTCCCCGAAAATCTGCAAAGATTTTAAGCCCTGCTTGGTTTTTATATAGGTAGTGCCATTTATAATTTCATATTCAGGAGTCGAATAGGGTAGAGGTACCAAATCATCCCTTAAGGTGGAGGTGATTTTCTTCAACTCTTCATCACCGGAAAAATAAATCAAACACCCATTAGGTTCGATGATTTCCACAAACTTGCTGAATTGTTCCACATAATTTTCAAAGGTAGGAAACACATTGATATGATCCCAGGCGATGCCGGTCAGGATGGCGATATGCGGCTTATACAAATGAAATTTGGGACGCAAATCGATGGGAGAGGTCAGATATTCATCTCCTTCAAACACAGCAATTTTTGTGTTGGCAGAGAGTTTAACCATATTGTCAAAACCCTCAATTTGTGCGCCTACCATATAATCAACTTCGATATTCAGCTTGTTCAGCACGTATAAAATCATGGCGGTAGTGGTGGTTTTACCATGGCTGCCACCTACCACTATACGGGTTTTATCTTTGGTTTGTTCGTATAAATATTCAGGGAAAGAATAAATTTTCAGATTTAATGCTTTGGCGCGCAATAATTCGGGATTATCCGCTTTGGCATGCATGCCCAGGATGACTGCCTCCAGCCCCGAATGAATTTTTTCAGGAAACCATCCTGTCTTTTCGGGTAATAATCCGTGAGCTTTCAACCTGCTGTAGGAAGGTTCAAAAATTTCATCATCAGAGCCGGTTACACGATAATTTTCTTTTTGACTGATGGCAATAGCCAGATTATGCATGGCTGCTCCACCTATGGCTATGAAATGAACATGATGCATTTGAATTGGTTGGGATATAGTTTTTACTTAATTTTGCGTACTAAAAATTGAAGAAACAAAAGTAATAAAAAAATGGCAATAAAAGAGATATATACCATAGATGCCGGACATTTTCACGCGGATGGCGGTGCCTGCTTTGGCGTGGTTCCCAAAAGGGCGTGGAGCAAGCGTTATCCCTGTGATGAAGATAATTTCTGTAAACTGACCATGCGCTGTATGCTTATCAAAACAACAGATAAGAATATTTTGATTGAAACGGGGGCAGGGCATAAGCAAAAGGATTATTTCAAATATTATGGCATCAAAGATATTATAGATTTTGAGGAAGTGCTGCCGACTTACGGTTTGACATGCCATGATATAACCGATGTGATACTCACACATTTACATTTTGATCACTGTGGCGATTGCACTTATTACGATGAAAATAAAAACCTGCAATTGACCTTTCCCAATGCCAGCTATTGGGTAGGAAAATCGCAATGGGAAAATTTTTTGAATCCCAATGTCAGGGAAGCAGATTCTTATTTCCCGGAGAATATGTTGCCCGTATTGGAAGCCGGTCGTTTGAAATTAGTTACTAAAGAAACTGCTATCTGTGAAGGTGTATCCGTCAAATTATTCGGTGGACACACGCCCGGTCAATTGGTTGTTTACGCCCAACACCCCAAAAACACTTTTGTATTTGTCGGAGACCTAATTCCCGTTACAGCTAATGTTCCCTTAGCCTGGGTTTCGGCCTACGACACCTTTCCCATTATCGCCATGGAAGCCAAACAAGCAGTAATGGATGAAGCCATTGCCAATAATCATGTTTTGGTGCTGGTACACGATGCATTTCATGCATGTTGCACGGTTGCGGAAAACAGGGGAAAATATAAGGTTGAGAGACAGGGGATGTTGGGGGAGTTTTTGTAGGGGGGGGTGAAAATAAACCTATGAAAAACAGTTAATCGAGATATTATTTTGGAAATATTTTTATTTGAAGTTGCATTATCGGGCAACTTATTTTATATTTGCACTTCGTATGAAGAATGAAAAAATACGACAAATATTCTTATATAAAGATTATTTTGCTGACTTTTACAAGAAGCAAAAACAGAAGGTCAAAGAGAAAATTTTATGGACATTTCGTCTGATTGAGACGATGCCACAAGTCCCGGTAGAATACTTAAAGCATATAGAGGGAACTGAAGGCTTGTATGAAATTCGAATTCAATTAGGTAGCGATATTTTTAGGATATTTTGTTTTTTTGATAAATGTAATTTAATCGTATTAGCCAACGGTTTTCAGAAGAAGACCCAGAAAACCCCAAAACAAGAAATTGCAAAAGCATTGAAAATAAAAGAGGAATATGAATCAAAAATTAAAGAGTTAAAAATCAATTAAATATAAAGAGATATGAGCAAGATGACAAATGATAAAAATTTAAAATCTCTTGATGAGTTTATTGACGAACAATATGGAAAACGAGGAACTAAAAAACGCGAGATTTTTGAGGAAGGATACGAGGAATTTAAACTTGGATTTCTTATTCGTCAGGCTCGACTTGAGAAAGGAATGACCCAAGAAGAACTTGCAGAGAAAGTTGGTACAAACAAGGGCTACATATCAAAAGTTGAGAACAACATAAAAGATGTACGTATTTCAACGCTTCAAAAAATCATTAAAAAAGGTTTTGATGGCGAATTGGAATTGGCGATAAGGATATAAATGAGCATATTAACATTGAATTAAATTATATGAAAGCTTTACTTACTATCGGGTTGCTTATTTGCTCCAATGTTTTTATGACTTTTGCGTGGTACGGACATTTAAAACTCGCGGAATATTCGTGGTTTAACAAACTGTCGTTGTTTGGAATTATTGTTTTTAGTTGGAGTATTGCTTTTTTCGAGTATTGCTTTCAGGTTCCGGCAAACAGAATAGGGTTTATCAGCAACGGAGGACCGTTTTCGTTGGTGGAGCTCAAAGTTTTGCAAGAAGTTATTACGCTTGTGGTTTTTATGGTTTTTTCTTATGTGGTTTTTCAGTCGCAGATAAAACCCAACCATATCATTGGATTTGTGTTGTTGGTCTTGGCGGTGTATTTTATTTTTAAGGGATAGGATTTTTGGGAGAAGAGGAATTTTCTCGTAACATCTGTTTTTATTCATTAAAACTTACAATTGTGGGATTTTCTCAAAACAAATATTCAACTACAAACCAAATTATAACCATATGAAAAACACATAAGTTGATTTAAGAGCAAAAATTTTTTGCATTATTTTTTTGAAACCACCAAAACAATGACCTATAACCCTAACAAACATCATCGCCGTAGCATCCGTTTAAAAGGATACGATTATTCGCAGGCAGGATTATATTATATAACCATTTGCACACAAAACCGCGCATGTTTATTTGGTAAAATTGAAAATGGAAAAATGATTTTAAATGATGCCGGGCGAATGATTAAAAATGAATGGTTAAAATTGACCGAACGATTTAAAAATATTGCGTTGCACGAATATGTTGTCATGCCCAATCATTTTCACGCCATTTTGGAAATCGTCGACGTCCCCGTAGGGGCGACCCTTGTGGTCGCCCCTGATAATAATGGTTTGGTCGCCCCTGATAATAATGGTTTGGTCGCCCCAAATAATAACGATTTGGTCGCCCCAAATGATAATGATATTTTCACCCAAAATAAAAAAGGGCAACCACGAGGGTTGCCCCTACGGTTGTCCCAACGGGGTAAAACCGTTGGTGATATGGTTGGTGCATTCGCATCCATCACAACGGTGAAATACATCCGCGGCGTGAAAAACAATGGTTGGCAACCATTTAATAAAAAAATGTGGCAACGGAATTATTGGGAACACATTATTCGTGATGAACAATCGCATATGGCAATTTCAGAATATATAATGAACAACCCTGCAAATTGGGATAATGATAGGTTAAAATAAAATTTCTTCTTCGAATGAAGAAGAGAATACACCGCAAGAAAATGTGAATATTGAAATGGTAGTAAACAATGACCTATAACCCTAACAAACATCATCGACGCAGCATCCGTCTGAAGGGATACGATTATTCGCAGGCAGGATTGTATTATATAACCATTTGCACACAAAACCGCGCATGTTTATTTGGTAAAATTAAAAACGGAAAAATGATTTTAAACGATGCCTGGCGGTTAATTGAGTAATCACTCAATCACTTTTTAATAATCTTCGTGGTATATGTCTGTTTGCCATCTTTCAATGATAGCAGGTATATGCCCGGATTGAGCTCCGCAAGATTTACAACTCCATCAGATGCTATCTGCTTAACAACGGTTTTACCCAATATGGAGGTGATATGTAAGGTTTTGTCAGTCAAATTGTTGTGCTGTATTTGTATTTTATCCGGCACAACAGTCGGATGCACTTTCAGGGTTTTATCAGTCGGATTAGACAAACTGGCAGTGAAAACAAGTGTTTCTGAAAATGGAGAATAGTTACCCTGATAATCCTGTGCACGTACCTTGATGTTATATTGGGACATGTGCTGGATGTCAATAGTTATGAAATTATCCCATCGGGTGCGTGCAAGTAGTTCATTATCGTTCCAAACTTCGTAATGGGACACAATATAATTATCTGTCGATTTTGTCCAGTTGAGTGTGTATTTATTTCCTTCTATCGCAGATATTGTTGGAATACCAGGTGCAGTAGGAGCCAATGTATCTTTGGCTATTCTGCCCCGGTTGAGGTGAATTTTGCTGCAATCAGTGTAATCATGCGCAGTTATCAACACCATATTATCGCTGATAGGGGTAATACAGGAATAAAATGTGTTGTAATCATTGCTAAATGGCCTGGGCATTTCTACACTGTTTTTCCCGTTTACATCTGCCACAAATGCCCGTATTTTTTGACTGGAGTTTTGAGTGTATGCAATTCTACCATTGGGAAGTACACAGGCAAAAGGAGCATTTCCGTACACCGATGACATTTTCCACAAGTTTTGTATTTTGTTGGGATAGACATTCGGGTCGGGTATAAGCGTAACGCTTGAGGGGATAATGTAACCATCGTCGTCGTAGATGGCTTGAGTGGTATCTACGTTGTAATTTACACTGCACCAGTTGTCTTGTATGTTGTCGAAGTCGTAGTCGTAAGGATCGCTGGCGGTTACCCAGGAGGCAAAAGCGATGCTTCCACCTTTGGGTGCTTCAGCAACCACTGCAATGCGATGATTGGGTAATTCAACCATGGTAGGCATGCCGCCTTGAGAATCAGGCTGTCCATTAAAATTGCGGTGGATGATTCGGCCTGAAAAACGTTCATTGCTATTGGTTTGCCAGGTAACACCATTGTCGTATGAAACAATATAAGCTACAGCCCTGCCCACGGAATGCTCCTGATTACAGTGTTCGGGACGAAAGAAAGTGGGATTCACTTCTTGTGTATAATAGATATAAATATCATTGTGACCGTCACCGTTCTTATCGCTGTTGACCTGGATAGGTCTCGCCTCCCATACACAGGTATTGGGTGTTTTTTGTTCATCGGTCCAGGTATAACCTCCATCGGAGCTGTAACGCACACCCGTGTATGATTTGGTGGCGATGGTTCCCGGATCCCAGCGGTGTTGATAACAAAGCATTAGCCTGTCGTCCTGCAACTGAATCATGTTAGCATTGAAAATATATTCACCATCAACGATGCGGGGCGATTGCAGTAGTTTTACCGGGGTACTCCAGCTTTGACCGAGATCCGTACTCCGCATTATCCAGATATTACCTCCATGCTGACGGTCGGAATATGTCAGCAAAATATCGCCGGCAGCAGGACCACGATCAATCTTGCAGGTGCGAATATATTTGGAGTAGGGTGTATCAATGGTGCGCGGTGTTTCCCAGGCGATTTGGGCATTCAGACCGTTAAACAGTACAAAAATAAAAATCAATACAGATAGGATTCTCATATGGGGAACCTTTCATTTTTGTTTGACGGATAGGACTGTGGCGTTACAGTTGATCCAAGAATCGGGTTTATGTAGGTACGATCAATATTTTGGCAAGCGCTGAATGATAGGTTGATTGCTAATAATAACAAAATATTATTAGTAAAACGTTTCATGTTTCTTATAATTTAATAATTCTGGAATGGTACTGTTGCATACCATCAATCAACATCAGTTGATAACATCCGGCGGGTAAACATTCGATGGATATGTCCGCGTTTGTTTGTACAGGAAACCGGGTATTCTGTCCGGTAATTGAAGTTAGCATAACAAATGCATCGGTATTATGAATCGCGTGATTGATGTTGAATGAATCCTCCACGAGGGTTGGATAAACACGCAATTGTTGAAAGTGATTTCCTTTCAAACCCGTTGGCAGGGAAGGGTAGGGTTGCGGTGTAATCGTTGGTCCATCCACTGTTATATAATTAAAGGGATGTATGGTCAATTTATCTACATTGATTTGCCGGATACCGTTGTTGGTTGAATTCAGATTTCCAACGTGCACATGTGAATGGTAGATTATATACCATTCATTATCTGCTGTAGCTTTCACCACGCTGTTGTGACCGGGACCGGAAACAGCATGACTTACGCCCGAATTAGAAAGAATAGGGTTGTACGTGCTTTTTGTGAATGGTCCGAAAGGTGATGAGGAATAAGCATAACCAACTGCGTAATTGGCAGCACAGTAGCAATTGGATGAAAACAGCATGTAGTAAGTGTTTTCGTGTTTAATAATCACGGCGCCTTCGTTCCAATAGCTGTTGCTGCTGGGGTCAAATTCCCAGCTTTGTTGCGGATAAATCAGCATTTGTGGTTCTGACCGGAGTCCGGAGAAGTCCGGTTCTATTTCAACCACCCATATTTCACTTCTTTTTTTACCACCCAGTTCCGGGATTGGGTTGGTTGACATGGCATTGGAGTAATACATATAGGTGCGGCCATCGTCATCAATGAATACATGTGAGTCGATGGTTCCCTTTTCGCCATGATCAATAAAGGGTTGATCGGAGATATCCACAAACGGACCGGTAGGCTTATCGGCAACTGCTACGCCAATGTGTTTAATCTTGTCGTCGCGTCCTGCCGTGTAATGCAGGTAATATTTTGAACCGATTTTAATCACTTCCGGAGCCCAAAAACCATTGGTTGCCCATTTGCGATTAGTGCCCGTGAATACTTTTTTCTCGTATTGCCAGTTGACGAGATCTTTGGACGAAAAACACGGATATCCGTTACCGGTAACATACAAATAATACGTACCATCCGAATCCTGAAGTACATGTGGGTCGGCTAAAGAATTAATATTAGTGTTATTAAATTTACCCGGCACTATAACAGGATTTGTATAGGTCTGGGACCAGGCACTAATAAAAAATAAACACAGAAAGCCAAATAAACAACACTTTTTCATACACCTCTTTATTTGCATATCGGTTGAACAAAGTCAACCGATATGATTTAGAATAAATATAAAATAGAACAGAAAAGAATCAATTATTACTTATTCTTTAATTACGTGTTTTGTGATAATCCTGAGTTGATGATAAGCTTGATTGTTGATCCAGCTACCATCTTGTTGCTGTAGGGACGCTCTCTTATTTTGCAGAACACCTATAAATACAACTCCTTTCTCAGCATCGTTTTCATATGTGTAAACCTTTCCGGCTTCAACTTTCAGTACTGATTGAGTTGGTTCAGGAAGCGCTCTGATGGCAGAACCATCAACAGCCGGAATGGCATCAAAATTAGCTTTGGTGAGCGCAGTCAGTTCAAACTTACAGCTCTTCAAATCAGGAATGAACGGCAAGCCCAGTTCTTTTCGTTTATCAGGAGATACAAGAGCAGCAACGGTATCAGTTCCTGTTATAACAATATTGCCGAATGAGAAGTCAATCTCATTGACATATTTTGGTGCTTCTTTGCTGATATAAGCACGACCATCCAACCACGAGCCGTAATAAGATCCGTAAAAAGCATCGGAGGATTCAACAATCACGATACCTGATTCAAAAACGTCTCTTGTGATCTTCACCAATATTTTTTTTGAAAATGACATCAGGTTGTCATCTTCCACTTCGATGAGCACAGCCTTGTTTGTGGTTAATCCGGTAAACTCATATTCAAAAGAATAAGTGTCCAGGGAAGGGTTAAACAAGGTGTCTTTACCAATCATATTTCCTTTGGCTCCGGTTTTAACATCTGCTTCATACAAGGCAAGCGAACGGATTTTAGTAGAACTTTCAATCTTTATTTTTGCCGTATAGGATGTCACACCTTTTTCTACCACTACAATATTACTTTCATCCACATTTTCGAATGTAATTGTCATTGGCGGAGTATAATTCACTTTGTTTGTATCATCGCAGGCTGCTGTTACGAATAGAAATACTGCCAGGAATATTTTAATCAAATTTTTCATACGATTTCTTTTTAATTTATTTTCAACATGCATAAAATGCATTAATAACCTTCATTTTGATAAATTAACGGACAGTTGTTTACATCCGAAAGTGGTATCGGCATGAAGTTCATGCGTTCATTGAAGATTCTGTCTTCTACCTTGATACGAACATATTTTCCATCTACTTTGGCAATACCTACTGCCGGTTTGTTCAGCACATCCTTGGCAATATCCCAGCGACGGATATCAAAGAAACGATGTTCTTCGAAACAGAGTTCCACACGGCGTTCTTTGCGGATACGTTCACGCAGTTGATCCTGTGTAAAGTCAGCAGCATTGAGAGCTCCGGTAATGCCGGCACGAGCACGGATTGCATTTAATTGAGCTACTGCCAGTTGGCGGTTATCCGCATTGTTGGCTGCTTCGTTAATGGCTTCGGCATAGTTTAGCAATACTTCGGCATAACGCATCATCTGGAAGTTCATAGAGGTACTACCACCTTTCATGTGGTCAATTCTGTCGTCTAAATACTTAACCAAATAATATCCGGATAACCATCTGTATGGTTTTGTTAAATCGAGCATTTTATTGACTACTGCATTTACTAATGGCCAGGTTGCACGGTCATGCAGGATGGTCTGTTTGAAGCGTGGATCGCGATTTACAAACGGATTTTGTTCGTCGTATCCGGATGCCGGATTGATGATGGGTGAGAAAGCATCACCATTATATCCCGTGATTGGTTCAGTGCCATCAAGCATATCATAACAATCTACAAATTGTTGTGTAGGTATGGTACCTACTTCTTTGTTTACATTCCAGCCATCTTCAGTGGGGAAATTATTGTATAAATCATTATCGTCAGGACGGAGATACTGTAAAATGGTTTCGTTGTTTACCCTTTCGTTGAATAAACGTGTATAACTTTTACTTACATCGACAGCATCATAATACAATTGATATACGTTCAGATTCATCACTTCTTTTGCTGCATCGGCTGCTTCCTGCCAGGTCACTGTAGTTCCATTTTTTCTGTAAAGCGGACTGGCACCGTATAATAAAGTACGTGCCTTGTAAGCTAGCGCAGCTCCTCTTGTGACGCGACCGTAGTTGGAATCATCCCATTTTTCGGGCAATACACCCGGCTGTCCTACAGCATCAAATTCAGCTACTATGAATCGCACGGTTGTTTCCAAATCCTCACGCTTCGTGGTTTCGAATGCGAAAGGATCCAATACGTCGGTAGTGATAACCAAACCACCAAACCAACGCATTAGCTCGTGATAGTATAAGGCTCTCAGGAAACGGGCTTCAACTTTGGCATATTCTTTCTCCGTATTATCTAACGGTGAACGATCGACATTAGCCAGGAATTGATTCGCGTTTCGGATGGCCCGGTAATACCAGTTCCAGGGATTGGTGAAAGCGATGAAGTTTACTGATGAAGTAAGACCTCCTGTTACCATGCGGTTTACTGCAGGTAATGCTTTTGATTTTCCGGCCATTCCCCCACCGTCATCTGTGACATTGTCGAGCAGTGAATTGGTGGTACCCATGCTTTCCATACGGGAGAACGTACCACTGGAAGTATTGGTAAGTTCACGCATCCTTGCGTATAAGTCCATTAAGACTGCACGTGTACGTTCTACATCGGAATACACTTTTTCTGTGTCAATCTGATCCAGATCCGTTTCTTCCAGTAATCCTTCTTCACTGCAATTTGTTAGTATAAATGCACTGAAAATCAGTATGAATATATATTTAAACTGTTTCATTGTTTTATTTTTTAATTGTACGATTACCTTTTTGATTAGAATGTGACGTTGATACCCACGTTAAATACCTTCTGCTGTGGATAATAAAATCCATTGCTTTGGTTTGGATCCATTTCCGGGTCAACATAAGTGACTTCAGTTAAAGTAAACAGATTGAAACCATTTGCATACAACCTGATTGAATTTAACGGTGTTTTCCTGAGAGCTTTTTTAGGAATAGCATAACCAAACTGCAGGTTTTTCAATCGCAGATAGCTACCATCTTTCAGCCAGAAAGTTGAAGTATAATAGTTGTTCGTATTGGGTAAAGATGCTTTTCTAAGTAATGGATACGTGGCAGTGGAAGCTGTTTCCGGTGTCCATCTGTTTAAATGTTCTTCGAAAAATGCACCGAAACGGTTATCCCAACCCACCTCGTTGGTCGGATTCACGGTTACATTAGTTGCACCTTGTAACATCAGGCTTATATCGAAGTTTTTGTAACTGAAACCGAACTGTCCTGAGAAGGTAATTTCAGGTACAGTACTGTAACCTATTGGAGTTTCATCGTTTTGGTCGATGACACCATCTCCGTTGATATCTTTATAACGCATGTCACCCGGCACCACGTTGGTCAGACCGAATTGTTGCGGAGCGGCAGCAATTTCTTCAACCGACTGGAAGAAACCCATGAACTGATAACCATAAAACTGTCCGATTGGATTACCCTTTCGGTAAAGATAGTCATAAGGTTGAGCTTCTTCACTGCGTTCGATAATTTCGTTGCGTGCAAAAGCAAACATACCCTTGGCGAAGTATTGGAATTGACCGATTTTGTCACTCCATCCCAGTTCTGTTTCAAAACCCTTGTTTTCAACAATTCCGAGGTTAGATGGCGGCAACCCGACAGTTCCGGCAGCAACAATAAACCGACCCGGATTAGTGAGAATGTTGGAACGAAGTTCTTGGAAAAAGTCCAGGTTGAATGAAAGTCTGGATTTAAACCATTGAGAATCGAAACCGACATTGTATTTGGTAGCCGTTTCCCAAGTAATTAATTCATTGGGTAATGTGCCTTCAATCAAACCATTTATGTATGGATTGTGGGTTACACCAAAAGAGTACTTGGTGTTGTTCGTATTTTCATAACTTGAGCGGTAGTAATAAGAGAAACCACCGATATTATCGTTACCAACTTGTCCTGCTGAAGCTCTCAACTTGGCAAAGTTCAGGATATTATTCTTCGGGAAGAAAGACTCGTTAGTAGGTACCCAGCCGGCAGAAACAGCCGGAAAGAAATCATAACGATGACCTTCTGCGAAACGGTTAGAACCGTTATAACCCATGTTGAACTCAATCAGATAGCGTTCGTCGTATTCGTAATTTACACGTCCGATCAATGCCTGATACACGTGGGGAACATAAGAATACTGACCAGATCTGGCTTTGCTGGACCTGAAGTTAGTCAGGACCACACCGGATATTTTGTGTACCGAATTGAAAGTATTGTTATAACGTACTGCCAATTCAGCATATTCTCTTGAGATAGGGGAACTTTTAGAACTTTCAGTTTTTGGAAGAAATCCATTCAAACCCTGTGTATAAGCATTGGTTGCTTCGTCGTAACTATATACAAACGGACGCCATCCCATGCCCCTGAAATTACCCCAGGAGTTGTCGAATGCATATTTACCGTCAATTGACAGTCCTTTAAGCAATTTTCGTAAGTTATACTGGAATTTGGCTGTTAATTCCATATCATTGTCCGTGTCATTCCGATAACCTGTATATGCCAGTGTTATCAGCGGGTTTTGTCTCCAGCGTGTATGGGCTGATGACATGGCGCCACTAGCATGAATTAACGGGAAAGCCTGTGGCGGGTTTCGAATAAACATGGCAAACAGACGCATATTTTCTCCATCACTATTGGCGTCAATGATAGAATAGGCAGCAGGACGGTTTTGGTTGCCAAAACGATATGACATATCAATGCCGATACTGAAATCATCATTGATATTGATATCTAAGTTGGTACGTGCCGTGATTCTTCTGTACAGGTATTCAGGATTGTAATCCGGATTAACGAGTGCTTTATCAACTTCAGGCGACAAACTGATTAGTTTGGCAAAAGTCGGATGTTTCCTGAGTTCCTCTACATCGGTCTGATACATACCGGTCTGCTCCAGGTAACCCAAACCAACGAAGTATTTCAGCACTTTATTACCCCCGCTGATATTCAGGTTATAACGTTGTCTGCTACCTGGTTTGGTGAAGATGTCAACCAGATCATTATCAGGATGGGTAAATGGCTTCAACTGGGTACGGTACAAATACATATCGTACTCCGAAGCCGGGAAGTTGTTGGTGTTGCCGGAAGTTGTAATGTCCAACCCATCGTTGTAAGAACCTTCACGTTGTAACCTGGCTGTGTTTTCTGCATTCAACTGTTGCGGAATAGCCGTGAAATGAGTTATACCATATTCAGAAGAAAGTGATATTTTAGATTTCCCTTCATCACCACGTTTGGTGGTAACCAGGATAACCCCGTTGGCTCCTCGTACTCCGTAAACGGCAGTGGCAGAAGCATCCTTCAATACAGAAATACTTTCGATGTCTTCAGAATCAATCTGGTTGAAGGAACGTTCAACTCCGTCAACCAATATGAGTGGGGCAGTAGTATTGAAAGAGGCCTGTCCGCGTATGAACAACTGGGCGGCATCCCCACCGGGACGACCACTGATCTGGCGGGTAACCAAGCCGGAAACTCTACCCGTCAGCGCATTGCTGACACTTGTCACCGGCACATCCGTCAAGTCTTTGCTGCTTACGTTCGAGATAGAACCCGTGATAGATACTTTCTTTTGTGTGCCATAACCTACAACTACCACTTCTTCAAGGGCGATTTGGTCTTCCTGTAGGATTACATTGATATTGGTACGTGAACTCACATCCACTTCCTGTTTTACGTAACCCACCGAAGAAATTACCAGTACCTTTTCGGCATTGGGCAGCAGGTTGATGGTAAATTCTCCGTTAATATCGGTAATCACCCCATTGGTGGTACCTTTTTGGATAATACTGCTCCCGATCATTTCCAGTCCGGCTGCATCTACCACCGTACCGGTAATTCTGGTTTGGGCAAACGCATGCAGTATTAAAAAATTTATCAAAGTTATTATTATTACTATTCGTTTCATTCGATTAGAATTTAATATATATGTATAGAATAAAATTAAATCTTGCTATTACCATCCCGGATTTTGTTGCAATGCAGGGAATACCAGAATTTCATTCTTTGGTATCGGTGCAAAGTACATTTTCTCTTCGAATACCCGTTGGTTGTCCACCGTAATTTCTGTGTAAGTTAAATTACCGGCATTGTTGTCAATGCGCATACCTTTAATCGGCTCGGATAGTTCATCCGTTTTCATCCAGCGACGCAAGTCAAAATAACGGGCTTCTTCGAATGCCAGTTCAATGCGTCTTTCATCATATATCTTTTGAAGTTGAGCGTCTTTTGTAGTGACACCTGCCAAGTATTGATCTGTAGCAGCATTGAAGCCGGCTCTTGTCCGAACCATCTGTAATGCTTGTTTAGCAGTCAGTCCATACCCTTGCGGATCGGATTCAAAACCGTAGGCCTGTGTCATGGCTTCGGCATACATAAGCAACACATCAGCCAATCGAATGAAAGGGAATAAATGGTAAGTATTTCCCGGAGAAGCAACACTGAAATTAATTGTCGTGTTCAGGAATTTGCGCAGGTAATATCCGGTAATGGTTGAGAAGTCTTTAACTTGATTTAAACCATCATTGGTCTCACCATCACCTAACCGGGTGTAGATAGTACCCCTTGGACCATAGTTCGAACCATCGTATCCCACGATCATGTCGAAGCGCGGATCACGACCGGTATATGTAGGTGCTGCTCCCGATGCACGGGTGTAAGCACTTCCGTCAGCATTGGTAAAAGCATCTACAAATTGCTGTGAAGGTACGGTACCTCCACCTGAAGTCACTGAAAGTGTAGGTGGATACTGGCGTCTTTCAAGTCCGTTACCTTGAGCTGTAGCATAGAAAACAATGTATTCGTTGTTTTGATTCGGAGTTGCGTTAAAAAGAGCTGCGTAATTTGCATGCAAAGCATAACGATTTACAGCACCGTTTTTTAGATTGATAACCTCATTCAAAGCTGCTGCAGCAGCTTTCCAGCGATTTTCAATATCAACAGCAGAAGCATTGACATAGCCAACCAGGGGATTGGTATTGCCCGACCGGTTGTAAAGTGCACTGGCAGCATACAGCAATGTTTTTGCTTTGATAGCCATGGCGGTGCCTTTTTCCATGCGTCCGAAGTTGGCATGTTTTACCGGCAAGTACAGAGCTGCCGAATCGCATAAAGTTACGATGTTGTTTACGCAAGTTTCAAATGAACTACGTTCCAAGGTATTGAATCTTGGGTCGGAAATCTCCATATAGGAATCGATAATTACGTAGCCTCCATAATGCTGTAGCAAATCGAACTCATACAAAGCCCTGAGCGCCCACATTTGTGCAATACCTTCTTTCTTGATGTCAGCTACATCCTTTTCTGTTTTTCCGTTGAGGAATAATTGAACTTCTTTCAGGTATTTTTCTGTGAAATGCGTTTGCCTGATACCGGTATAAGAATTATTCCAAATATTGAGAATGGGTGACTGGGCGTTATAAAAACCCTGTGCCAGTTTATGAATATTGGAATTCAGCATGGTAGCTGTTCCATCGTTGGTCGCTGCATCCAGAAAGGCTCCGTTAATACGGTTGTAACCATTTCTGATATAGGCATATCCCTGATTGATGTTTCTTTCGTAGGTTGTTTCCAACTGGAACGCAGCTTCCGGTGTGTGCCATTCAGTCGGTATTTCATCCATAAAATCGCAGGCAGGGAGGATGAACAACGCTATAAATGATATGATATAAATATACTTTTTCATCTTGAATTAAATTTTAATGGTACAACCAATACTTACGTTTCTGTTGATGGGGAAAGTTGCCGGATCCCATTCCGGATCCACGATTTTGAGTTTATCCCATGTCATCAGATTGTATCCGCTGAAATAGACTTGTACACCCCTTAACACACTACCACTTCTGAACCATCTGTCGGGTAGATTGTAATAAATCTGAGCTGTTTTCAGACGAATGTAATCTGCATCTCTAATCCAGAAGTCCGAATTGCGTATGTTGTTTACTCCTGCAGCGTTGTTTACTGATAAACGCGGATATTCAGCAGTGGCTGCTGTTTCCGGGGTCCAGTAATTGAGCTGGTGTTCGAACATATTTCCTTCGGCGTAGAAAGGTAGGGCCAGATAACCACCGCTTGAAATGTTGCGGGAAATTTCAGCAGCTCCCTGGAATAACACAGTGAAACCGAAGCCTTTGTATTCAGCTCCTAAATTGAGTGCAAAAATATGATTCGGTGTATTTCCTGCTCCTATGGGTTGAATGTCTAATGCATCAATTACACCATCGTTGTTCAAATCTTTGTAACGAAGATCTCCAGGTTGTACCTTTCCAAATGTATGTGTAGGAATTGTCGGGTCTGCAAAGTTGCCGTTGATATCAAAATCTTCTTCTTTGAAGAATCCAACAACGGTCAGACCGTTTTGCAAACCTAATGGATATCCTTTTTGATATAGCCACGGGTGTTCTTTATCAGCTTCACCGAAGTCCTGCACCATATTTCTGGATAAGGAATAGTTACCTCCTATATTATAAGTGACCTGGCCAATTTTATCCGACCATTGCAGACTGGCGTCGATACCCTGAGAGTACATGCTACCTACATTCTGACGAACAGTTGCGGATACTCCATATAAGCCGCCGATTCTTTCATTTACCAAGTAAATGTCGCTACGTTGATCACGGAAATACTCAGCCATAAAACTTAGTCGGTCGTTTAGTATTCGACCTTCCACACCTATATTATAAATAAGTACTTTTTCCCAGGTAACATTTTCGTTGGCAATTTGAGATTGAATGTATCCACCAACGCCACCCATATTATTTCCAAAGTTATAAACTCCGCCAACTTGTTCGAGTGCCGACAGGTATTGATGTGCTGCAATACCGCGGTGATCGCCTACCTGACCTATCGAAGCACGCAGTCGGAGGAAGGGGAACATATCTTTTAAGTTTTCAAAGAATTCTTCGTTGGAGAGTGTCCAACTGGCTGCTACTGATGGGAAGAAGCCGAAGCGTTTTCCTTTGGCAAATTTATGAGAACCATAATAAGAAGCCATCAGGTCGATGCCATAGCGTTTATCGTAGTTATAACCTAACCAGCCACCTACTCCCTGCATGCGTGCGGGAATGGAAACTTCATCGGCTGATTCGTACTGGTTATAACCCGCCATTGCATAAATGTTATGCTTGTCGAATTGTTGCTGATAACTCAAATTAATATCAATGGTTAATCTACGATTGGAACTTCTGCTACCCACACCGTTGCTCATGGTGCCATCGGTGCCGGTTTTTACTAAAGTAGAATCATTTCGCATTTCGTAGTAAGCAAAGGCTTTTGTGCGGTTGATTACCCAGCTCATCTGTGAGTCCATGGAGATGTCTCCGGATGCTTTCAGTCCAGGTAATATAAATTTCAGGTCTTGTTCCAGCTTTACCCGGAAAGAACCATATATTTCATTGTAATTCCCATAGCCGGCTTTGTTAATCTGTGTCCATGGGTTCATGTATTTACTGCTTCCGGCTATGATTTTACCATCGGTGCTTGTTACTTTCTCGTTGGTAGTGGTTTTATAATTGCCATGATCCACATAAAATGCCGGGAAGGCACTTGCCGGCGTCTGTACCATCGAAGTGAAGGCATCAATTGAACTGTTATTTGGTCTGTTTTGTTTTTCCACCCAGCCATATACATCGGCTGTCAGTAAGGTAGTGGGAGTTACGTCCACTTCGAAGTTAGAGCGTATGTTGTAGCGGCTGATTTCATTGTTGGTACTATAGGTGTTGGCTTTATCCGTATTGTACATGCCTTCATGTGCCATCGCTCCGAAATTTACGAAATAACGGGTGCGGGCAGTACCTCCTGATACATTCAGGTTATATCGTTGCAGTAGTTGTTGGGTGTCATAATATTGACCTAACCAATCCATGTTGGGATACAACTCAGGATTCGTTCCGTTTTTATATAACAAAGGATCAGTAAAAGGAAGATTATCCGGCGTTGTCGATGGATTATCATTCAGATAGGCTTCATTATATAATCGCGTGTAATCGTATGCATTCAAAGGCTTGGGTACCCGCAAGGGTTGTTGCGATGCTAACTGTGCTGTGAGTTCGATACGGGGTTTTCCTATGTTACCACGACGTGTAGTAACAAGAATAGCTCCGTTTGCAGCACGCATACCATATAAAGCCACGGCAGCAGCATCTTTTAAAATGGTAATTTTGTCAATCTCATACGTGGAGAGTGAACCAAAAGATCTTTCCTGTCCGTCGACTAATACCAGAACACCTTCGGAAGAAGTACGTCTGCCACGAATCCAGTAGTCGGGACCTTCATTGATTACACTTCCACTTGTTTGGCGGGTGAAAAATCCGGGTACAATTCCGGTTAATGCGTTTGCCAGGTGGGTTATCGGTAGGTTCCGGAACATTTCGCCATCAATGGTATAACTGGAGCCATTGTAGGTGTCAGGATCTACTTTCTTGAAATTCAGGTCAAGTAAATCTTCGCTGTGGTTTTCCATTTGCTGAGCTGATACAGGAGGTTGGATGAACAGACATCCTCCCAGCAACCATGCACTCATGAAAATCCTCGTGAATCTTCTTTTTCTCATTGTTTTTAATTCAAATTTCGGGTTGTCTAAAAAATAATGTGTTTTTCTCTTTGTCCGGAAGTGAATAATGCAGCAAGCAAAAGTTCTTTGCTTGCTGCATTATTGAATTTTATTGCAATATTAATTTCTGGTTACCTTTATTGGTTTTTAAGATGAATACACCATTGCCGAATTTAGCGGGAATGGATGTTTCGTTGGTAACATATTCATTCATGATCAATTTACCTAACGTGTTGTACACGGTTAATTGCATCGGTTCTTCCACGACAATCCTGCGGCCGATTTGTTTAATACCTTCAATCTGTAATACAGGAACAGCACTTCCTGCAAACTCTGTAACTTCGATGCGATACATGTTGATGAAACGAACAGCTAAACCGTCATCATATTTGATGTTGTTTAAACGAAGTTTAATAGGAGTACTTGAATTAACATCAAATGACAGTGCTTCATCAAGTAATGCTTCACCATTTTCGTTTTTCAAATTATCTCTTTTTCTAAGAGTGAACAAATGAATACGTGCCCATGTTTCTGTTGACGCATCGTATTTCTCTAATCCCAGGTTAGTGTCGTTGCCTTTATTTCCGTTTTTCACGTGAATGGTAATCGTTCCAGCCGAAGTTAATTCAGGTAATTCAAAGAAACCTCCCGGATTTGTGAGTCTAAAAGCCACTGCAGTCGATGTAGTTGGATTGGAGTGAGTCAATCCTTCGCTGCATAATCCTGTTTCTAATACCTCAACGGCACCTCCCAGGCGGTATTTATCAAAATAGAGGTCGGTGCTGTTTAGATTGCTGTATGCACCTGGACCACCAGTAGGTTCGGGGGTTGTGTATGCAACTGGATTGGTAGCATTTGGATTGATTGGTACACCGAATTCGTCATTTCCGGGATTCAGACGTTTAAATTCATCTTCCCATTCCTGACTTGAAAATTCCTCCTCCACCAATTTGGTTTGAGCTTGTACTGCAATCATTGAACCGACAATTAACGCGGCCATTAAGAGTAGTTGTTTTGTTTTCATAATGTTTGTTTTTTAAAATTAAATATAATTTGTATAATATTTACGTACAAATATAGATAGATGTCCGTATAAAAATTTTCAATCTTGTGTATAAAAGTGTCATTAATGTTCAAATAATGTTTGAAAATTCCTATTTGTTTCTGGTAGGGGCTTTCTCAAAACAAATATTCAACCATCTCGGAACACGGAGCACAGAACACGGAACACAGAGCACAGAACACGGAACACGGAAGTCGAAGTACAGCAGTTGGACAATATGAGACGCCGCTTACTTCCCAAAATACATTTTTTGCACTCCCGATTTAGACTTCACCAAGTATATTCCTTGCCCGATGCTTGCCGGTACATCCATGACTTTGACATTGTCCTGCTGATGCAAGAGTGTGCCATCGATATTGTAGATGGAGATACGGGTAGCCTGACTTGATACCAATTTGCGACCGTATTGCTGCAAGGTAATTGTATTCACAGGATTGAATCCGATGCCGGTAATTATCTTACTTGCTTCAAAAGTAGCAATCGCCGCCTTCAACACCGAATCAGCTTCTTCCACTTCTGTCTGGGTGGTTGCAGTGTTGTCAAATATGGTTGTGGCACTGTCAATAGCTGTTACAAAATTATCGTAAGCTGCTTGTGGATACTGACCAGGATCTGTTCCGATATTACCGGCATTGTCGTTTTTGATGACTGTTGCAGAATCGATGGAGTGTTTAAGGCCGGCGGAAAAGTGTTCTGCAACTGAGAATTCAAATACTACAAAGTATGGCTTCGTTCCATCTGAATGGGCTAAACGCAATTTGATCGGGACTCTGGAATTTATGTCTTCCGTTTGAATCTGATCCACTTTGCCGTCTATATTATTTCTTCTTTTAACGTTTTTGGTTGTAATTAAAGTCCAGGCTTCATTTTCCCATTTTTCAATGTATAAAGTAGAGGCATTTGTAATATTTCCACATATCAAATGTGCTGTTAAAAGTCCGGCACTACTTATTTCGGGGAATTCAATAAAACCAGTACCCTTGAAAAGTCTGAAACCTAAGGGTTTATAAACGCCGGTTGAATCACCTTCGGTTATCATGACATTGTGGTTTCCTCCATCTAATGCACAAGTATCAGACATAGGATGAACTGCTCCATTGATTATCTCAATGTCACCTGCAAGCTTGTATTTGTCGAAATATAAATCCGTCTGGTTCATTTTTGTATAAACATAATTACCAGTAGGACCGGTACCAGGAGTTCTGGCTGCATAGGGAAGTGGATTGGGTGCATTTGGGTTGATAAGCGTAGCATCAGTGCTGTCAACAGATCCCGGGTTTAACCTTAACAATTCTGCCTGCCACTCAGGACTTGAGAATTCTTCTGAGATCAATAATTTTTGTGCATTCACATATAACGCACTTGCTGCAAAAACAGCCAACAATAGTAGTAAGTTTTTTGTTCTCATGACATTGTGATTTTTAAAATTAAAAAAAATATATAAAATTAATAATGCAAAGTTAAAAAGAAAGTTACAAGTCAACTTTCAATCATGTTATTGATACATGCAATTATGTTCAAATATGGGTGTGTATATCAGCAGATTTAATTTTTTTTTGTCAATATCCATGAGCCGAAAGTACACCTGCCACCAATGAGCAAAAGATGATTAGATGTGTTCTTTTCATACGATTAAATTAGTTCATGTTCGTTTCATGATAAAAAATGCTTGTCTGAAAAATATGTGCTTAAACTCTTAAACTTAATTAACCAGTATTTTCTTTGTTCCCCCCGGAAACTTGATAACATATATTCCATCCTCGATGGAAGCCGGTATTTCAGTGTCTTTTTCAATAAAACGACTGAAAGCCATCATTCCCAGAGTGTTGTAAATGCTGACATACATAGGCTCGGGTACGATAAGTTTGCGATTGTTAATTTGTAGCACCGAAGCATTGTTGTTTTTGATTCCGCTTGCACCGAAAGCTTCCGCATCTATTCTATAAAGTTGAACAAAGCGTTCGCCGCCATGGATCCGTAATTTAACAGTTTCATTGATATTGACGGGACAAGTAATGACTTCGTCTATTGAAACAGCACTGAAATTGTCTGCCGGTTGTATCGGTATGGTGCTGATGGTAGTCCAGTCCTCCAGATCGTAGCGTTGCAGGGTGAGTGAAGAAGCTAATGTCGCGTTTCCGTTGCGAACATGCAGGGTAATATTGCCGACGCCGTTTTCCATCGTAGGCAGTTCGAAATAACTTTTATTTCCGGTATTGGCAAAACGAAAGGCAATTGCCCGGGTTTCATTACCGTGTGTGATTTCCGGGATTGCACAGTTAGGTGTACCGGCCCTGGCTACGATACCTCCGTTCATCAGGTATTTATCGAAATAACGGATCGTGTTGTTGATGTTGGTATAAGCTTTTCCGATAGCAGGTTCTACGTAATTTGGATCAATGCGTTTTAATTCTGCAGCCCAGGCCTCAGATGAGAAATCTTCGGATATGGATGTTACCGATACTTCCGGCGGACCGGTAACCCAATCGGTTGGTAAATACTGTGCCAGTGAATCAACCATGTATCGGTATTCAGGTAACAGGGCTAAATTTGTATGTTCACCTTCATCTTCGTTGATGTTGTATAATTCGTAGTCACCATTGGCATATCTCAACAGATTCCAGTTGTTGTAATGCACTGTGAAATTGCCGGGTAAGAAAGTTGAAATTGATGGTTTGTTCCACTCAGCAGTCTTATTTTCCATCAGTGGTTTCAGGTTATTTCCCTGTAACTGATTTTCAATCGAAGTCAGGCCACAAATATCTATCAGGGTTGGATAAATGTCAATCAGACTCACCGGAGCTTTGCATTCTCCGGCCGTGTATGTCGTGTTTCCTTTTGGAGGAACAATCAGAAAAGGCACATGATTGGCTTCGCGCCAAAGCGTGGTTTTGGTCCAGTGTTCTTTTTCTCCGTGATGAAAACCATTGTCGCCAATCAATACAATCCAGGTGTTGTTGGCATAAGCTGAATTATCCAATGCATTAAGGATCATCCCGATGCGATCGTCGGCGAAAGTGACACATGCCATATATGCCCGTAACATTTGCTCGTAATAATTGCCTGATTCGCTCAACAATTTGGTATAATCACGCAAATTCAGAAAATTATTGAGGGCATAAGCCGGAATATCATCCAGGTCATCAACAGGGAAATTCGGTCGTTGAATTTCTTCCAAATTGTACATGTCGAAATACTTCTTGGGAGCCGTGTAGGGGTTGTGCGGACGGTAAAAGCCCATCGCTGCAAAAAATGGTTTGCTGTGTTGTAACTGCAGGAAATCAATGATTTTTTGTGAGTTTCTTACATCCGCAAAATCTGTCTCGGGTCCGGTTTTGGCTTCAAAATTCCGCCACTGATGTTTGAGGTTATCGGGTAATACATTGTTATCGATCCAGGGACCATAACCCCCATCAATAAAAGTCATGTCATCCCACATATTACTCATCACAGTAGCAGATGGTTTTGTATGAAATATTTTACCGGCAGCCAGGGTTGTATAGCCGTTGTTTTTAAAATGCTGCGGCATGAATATACAGTTGTTGGCAACAGGATGATGTTCCAATGCGTGGTTGTTGGTATATACACCTGTAACAAAAGGTTGTATACCGGTTAGAAAAGCTGATCTGGAAGGATTCGATAAGGGAACAGCCGTATATGCATTGGAAAAGTTAATGGCACGTTGTGCCAGTGTATCCAGATTTGGTGAAATTATCTGGTTATTTCCTCCCAGATAACCCAGCCAGTCGCACATGTCGTCCATGATAATGAAAAGCACATTGGGCTTTTCTTCCTGTTGTTTTAACTCGTTAGCCTGGGTTGATGCCAGGGTAAGGCAAGTGCCGAGGCTGCATAAAATAACTTGTTTGTTCATATGGCTTTATTTAATTTAGATTAATGTTATGGAACTCCAGTTGCCGGTATTCTTCATGGAACAGGCAATCCGAAGCTGGATTCTTATTGAATTATTACTTTTTGCGTCAGGCTTTTTTCCCCATCTTTTAATTGCATGATATAGGTTCCTCTTTCTTTTACATGAACTGTTTCAGTGTCACCGGTATCATTGATTGCTGCGACCATGATACCGGTTGTGTCAAAAACCCTGAGATGATGGTTTGAAAAACCATTTAAAGTGATTTCATTATTATTGATACTGATGATTCCTTTTTTTACATTTGCCTGCAAGTTACTGTAATTTTCATTTACAGCCTTCAGGGTCATGATTCTGGGTGTGATGTTAAATCCGTTGATGATCAGGGTGTCGGTCAGTATGCCAAATGATTCCGGTGCGGTAAATTGTACAGTTACATTAGTGCCTGCAGTAGCATTGGCTTGTGAAACCGTGTTGCCGGTGGTGATTGAAAAATGTTGCCCGTTTTTTAAACTTAATTTGATATCGCTGTGCAGGTTATACCCTTTCAATGGGATGTCGATAGTTTTAGAGGTTGTGCCGGCTACTTTGCCAAAATCAAGATCTCCCTTGAAAGGTATCGTGATGGCTGGTTTTAAAGAACGGTATATTACGATGTCGTCGACCATCATGGCACTGTTGGCCATTTTAGGAACCGTCATGGTAATGCGGCTGTTGGCTGTCCCCACAAAAGCATCGGTTTCATATCCTGAGAAAGTGTATTGTTCATTAAACCCCTGCCAAATCAGTAAATCATCATCCAGGTATATATTCATGATATCAATGGGATTGTCACCTCTCCGGTTCCGGAAACCAAAACAGATGTGAAAGGGTTGGGATAAATCCATTTCAGGTAATTTGATATAGGCGGTGTCGGCACTTTCCGAACCAATGCACAGACGCTTGTTACTTCCGGCTATTTGAATCAGGGTGTTGTTGGCTTCCCAGCCGGGTAATGTTGATTGCAATATTTGCGGGGTGATGATCAATACATCGTCATTATTGACCAAAGTTGAGCTTGAAAAACCTGAGAAATCTTCACTGAACATAAAACTTTCCCTGGGGTTCTCAGGGGCCGGGTCAGCACCCAAACTAATCCGGTAAAGATTGATGTAGCGGGTACCTATATTGCGCAGACGCAGTTTTACCGGATGGTTGATGTTAACCGGATAGGTAATGATTTCATCACGCGAGGTGCGAAGTGCATTACTGGGCAGGAGCTCAAGTGAGGTGATGAATTTCCAGGTGCCTTCTTCATATTTTTCCAGGGCAAGCATGGTTGCATTTTCACCGTTACCGTTTTTCACATGGATGGTAAGTAAGCCGGCTTTGGGAACTTCAGGTAATTCAAAGATTCCGCCGGCGTTGTTGGTAAAACGAAAAGCAACGGCTACCCCATCATGACTATGCTGGATGTTATCAGTGGAAGCACAGGGTAAAACAGCCAAAGATTCTATTGCACCGGAAAGTTTATATTTATTGAAATACAATTCAGTGCTATTCAGGTTGGTAAAGGCATTACTTCCCCCAACAGCAGGAGTCTCATAAGCAGGATTCAACCTCTTAATTTCATCTTCCCAGGCTTGTGTTGAAATTTCTTCTGAAAGGACATCGGTTGGTTCTGCAATGGGTTGTTGAGCAGGACCATCCTTTATGAAATCTACGTCGGTATAATAATAAACGTGATCTGTCTTGGTGTTAAACCTTTTTTGATAGGGTGAATAGGTGCGGATGGTGAATCTTCTGTGTTCGGGCTCAATATCAAATATTCGGATCATACCGTTTCTTTCATCCTGAGTGCCATCAACTCCTCCCTGATAATTGGCAATGAACTGATAAACTTTGTTTCCGTTTACTCCGTTACTCACCAGCTTACCTGCGCCATCGCCCAGCACGTGACCGGAAAAGACAAACCGCACATTGGCATATTGTTGTACCAACTTTTCCCATAGGTTTTTGCCATCGTTGGGAGCTTCGTCTCCGGTAGCTTTCAGCCCTTCCTGCGGAATGCCCGTGTTCAGGTTATCGCCTGCGCCGAGGTATGAATGTGTGTTGATGATCACATTGTGTTTCGGATGTGCTGCAATAACTGTTTTTGCCCAGTCTACTACCTTGTTGCGGGGCAGATATTCAAGCGAAAGAATCAAAAATTTATAATCACCTTTTGAAAAAGTATGCCAGGTATTGTCAACCGTTCCCGGCTCGAAAGTTCCTCCAAAATACTCATACCGGCTATAACGGGAGTGTGGTAGAAATGTATTCATGTTAGTGGTAATCCTCGAATCACCGTGTCGTCCCATATCATGATTTCCGGCACAAAATGTAAAAGGAATATTACGTCCTTCAAGCAAATTATAAGCACCGGCTGCAATTGACCATTGTGCGGCATTGTTTAACTGGGTAATATCTCCTTGTTGTATTACAAATTTCACTTCGTCGGCTATGCTGTTGACCCAGGCAGTGATATTTCCGTAAATATGGGTCAAGTGTGCCTGGTTGGCATAAGTTTGCGCATCCGGTATCAGGATTATACGCAATGGTTTTTCTTTAGGATAATCGGGGTGATAAGCATGTGCCCTGATTTCATACACATGGATATTGCGGTTTGACCCTGTTAATCTTAACTTAACCGGTTCGTTGATATTCAGAAATTCTTCTTTCTGAATTTCAAAATTCTGGCTGTGATGGGGTGGAAGATAGACTGTTTTAATGGTTTGCCAGTCATTGTCAACAAACCGTTGAATATTCATAGCCACCTCATTGCTGGCATTTGCGTTTTTACAGAATATTGTGAATCTACCCACACTGTTCAATTCAGGCAATTCCAAATACGATGTGCCATCGGTTCCGATGCGAAAAGCCCATCGGCGAATATTTGTCATGTTCTCGATGTACATTGGTTGTGCCATGGTGTTGGTTCCTGCATTGAATTTTCCAAAGGCGCCATTGAATTTGAATCCATCAACTTGAAGTTCGGTGACTTCAGTATGATAAACCGTGTAGCTCGTGTTCCAGGCAGGAGTTGGGAATTTTGCTTTCCATTCGGCAGAGTCACGGGTAAAATCCACGTCAAGCAGTACTGTCGGATTTGAAAAAACTAAAGTGCTTGTAAAAAGTGAGAATAAAAGAAAACCGAGATGTTTAAAGTATTTGTTTTTCATTTTGAGACAACCTCCTTTCGTTATTTACTGTTGTTGATTTTGAACTTGTTTTTCGTTTATTCTAAGGTGGTGTTTTTGTTTCAACACCAAACTTAGAATATAGGGGATGATTAATTTAAAAACCAATTAATCCGAAATCAAACTTCATATTTCTGCTGTTTTCTTTTTGTGTCACTTCAATTTCAAGTACATTTTCACCTCTTTGAAGGTATGAAGCAAAGTTGCTGATGTTATACTGGTTGTAATGACGGGTAGAACGAATGGGTTGGTCAAGTACGGTTACTCCGTTGAGTTTTACTTTTACATAATCACTCACATTCAGCCACAACGATAAGTTTTTAAATGTTTTGCCGGCATTAAATTTATGTGCAGCTTTCACGGTAGCATTTCCCTTGATTTCAAAAGGTGACTGTATCGTTTTGTTAACGCCATTCAGTTCAATTTCACGTTCAAATTTTTTACCATATTGCCCGTCGGCTATCAGTGTTGTACCGGTTGCCGATATCACATTGTACAACTTGCTGTGCAGGATATGCATAAAAGTAGGTGGCATTTTGATGACTTTACGATCGTAGGTAATAAAGCCGTTTACTTCACCTTCCACATCAGTTGTCTGGGTGTAAATGGCAGCGCTGAGTCCCTGTGCGATCAGGGTTTCGAGGTCGTAAATCAGACGGGCATAGTCGTTCACGAAGTCCATGCTACCATCCATATTTTTGTATCCCCAGTTGCGCATGTTCGGGTTCCATTGATGTCCTTGCACCGGCAATCCCAATCCACCGAACTCACCCAACACCGAGATGCGGTTGCTGCAATGCTCCGGTAGAATCATGGAAGTTGCCGGATAGTTGTGTATGTCGTACATATCACCCACAAACCTTTCTGTCCAGCCGCTTACGCCATTGATCAGCCGTGTCGGGTCTTTCTGTTTAGCCCATGCCACTACTTCTTTGGTGTTATGTTGTCCCCACCCTTCGTTGAATGTTACCCAGGTGGTAATGCTGGGGAAGAAGCGTAACCGGTCGATCATTTCATTCATTTCTTTTCTATACTGATTTGCCACTTCTGCCGGTGCATCCCAATCTTTCTCTGCCGTAGCAGCAATGTGTTCAACGCTTCTACGTCCTGTAGCAAAACCTGAGGGCATATCCTGCCACAACATCAGTCCCAATGAATCGGCATAGTAATAATACAAAGCCGGTTCTACCTTGATATGCTTGCGGATGGTGTTGAATCCCATGGCTTTCAGTTGAATCATGTCCCACGCCATGGCTTCTGCTGAAGGAGGAGTTAGTAAACCATCGGGCCACCAGCCCTGATCGAGTGTTCCCCATTGGAAAATAGGCTTACCATTCAAACCAACACGGCGGAAGCCTTTTTCATCTGTAACTGTGGAAATTTCACGCATGGCGAAATAGCTTTGCACCTGGTCAACTACCTTGTTTTGTTGTTTTAAAGCGATTTCCAACTGATAGAGTTTCGGAGATTCCGGCGACCAGTGAACGATGTTGGACAGTGCTACCGGGATTTGCATGGCAATTTGTTGCGTAACGGTTGCAATTGTTTTTCCATTATCCAACACCTTGATTTCTACTGTTTCTTTTCCGGTTGAATTGGCTATGTCGAAACTCAGGTTGATGATGTTTTGTTTGATGTCGGACTGCGGGAGTACACTGCGGATATGTGTTTTGTTTACCGTTTCAAGCCAAACGGTTTGCCAAATGCCGGATACCGGTGTGTACCAGATGCCCTGTTGATTGAGTTGTTGTTTACCACGGGTAATGGATTCGGTGTCGGTTGGATCAACCACGCTTAGTTCGACTACCTGTGGACCTTTTTTGTTGAGGTATTTGGTGATGTCGAAAGAGAAGGGGTTGTTCCCGCCTTTGTGACTGCCAACCAGTTTGTTGTTTACCCAAACATTACATTCATAATCGACTGCACCAAAATGTAGGATGGTCACCTTGTTTTTTGATTGATCGGTCACCTGGAATTCCCGGCGATACCACAGTTTGTCTTCTGGTGAAAACGAGCGTGCAACACCCGATAATGAAGACTCAATGGCAAATGGCACGAGTATTTCACCTTCAAATTTCACCTGTTTTTTTTCTGTTGTCATATTGGTTACGGCATATTGCCACAAACCGTTCAGGTTGGTCCATTCGGCTCTCTTTAACTGTGGACGTGGATATTCTCTCCATGCATTTTCTGGTGTGATTTTATCTGCCCATGGAGTTTTGATTTTATCTCCTTGCGGAGCCCAGGCAGTAGCCTGTGTGGCAAGTGTGATAATCGCCAGCGCGGTAAGCATTACTTTTTTCATTTCAATTTGTTGTTTTTATGTTTAAGAATTTAATTGTTTAAAGTTGTTGGGTTGCACGTGCTCTTCTTCTCTGAACCGGTGCTTTGTTTTGGTTTGCCGGAGTATGGTGACAGCACTAATCCGGCACTAATTTCTAAATACGTGATTTTGCTGTAGTTCATGGGTATTTACAGTTAGTTAAATTATTTTTTACAAATATATTCAGGAAAACATTTATAGATGTGTACAAATGTTCTGTATTCATGTATTTTTGTTCAGAATAATTATTTGTTTGTTTTTGTTATCGCCGGTTGTCGGTTAACAAAGTTTGTCAATTTTAGTACAGAATATCAATGACTTAATAAAATCTTGTGAGTCATATCAGAAATCTGCAACAGAAATATACCGTTCCCAATTGACATGGGTATGCTGATTTGATTTTCAACCTTGGCTTCAAATACCTTGATACCCACGAGATTGAATATTTTAATTTTTGTTGGCACCTCCACTTGCAATGTTCTTCCCGTTAATTTGAATATTTCAGATCGCGGTGTAACAATAGCTGAAGTTTCACCAATATGGTTGAAATCCGCCACAATAGGTCTGTGGTCTGAAGCATAGGTTTCATTTACAGCCTTATGGTTTGTAACGCTAAATTTGTTTTGTGTATCCCTGTACGCAATGTGATCAATGGTATTTTGAGGATTTCTTGCCGGTGAAGTTTTGGGACAATTGGTGCAGGTTCGTGTGAAAAACCGATCAAGCCGGTTTATTACTACCGAACCTTCAACGGCATTGAAATCACCTGCGATAATGTATGGTAATGTTTCAAGCAAAGCGAGTTCATTCACTTTGTCAATCTGAGCTTGTCTGTTTTCTGGTTTAGTATCTAAATGGGTACATCCAAAACGAATGGCAGTTCCATCGGGCAGGTCAATTTTACTGGTTGCCAACACACGTTTTTCACCACTTGTGTCAGGTCTGGGTAATTCAGTTAATTTGTTTTCTGACAGAGGGAATTTAGATAAAATAGCAATTCCATACTTGCCTCCCTGATAATCAATCGCAGGAGCAAAGAAATAGTACATACCCAACCTTTCTGCAATTACCTTAGCCTGGTGAATATTGCTGCCGGAACGTCTGGTATATACATCTACTTCCTGTAAAGCAACTATATCAGGTTTTTGTTTGGCAATCACACCAATTGTCGTATCAATTTCGATGTCTTCGCCGATGTTGTAGGGTGGATCACAGTGGTGTATGTTGTAGCACATGACACGAAGCGTATTATTAACAGTAACGCTTTCTTCCGTTATGTTGAAATTGTTATTTGTCTGAGCAACAATTAGATGTGTTGTAAGAGAAATAAACAGTACTATCAGAATATGGACTGTGGCTTTACGCATTTGAATATCAGATTTATATCCCTGATGTTAATTCTCAACAAAGTTATATGCTTATATAATAACTATTGTTCAATTATGTTAAGATTATATGCACTTTTGTTTATACATGATAGCTTGTTAATTCTATAAAAAACAAATCATGTTTCTTTATTTGCTCATTTGAGGATAAATTTTGCTGATTGACCATTCATCCTGATCAGATACATTCCTTTGTTTAGTCCTATAGTGCTTATATTGAAAGAAGATTCTGAATTTCGCATCCTTGTCTCTTGTTTGACGATGCTTCCATCCATTTGATAGATTTGATATTGATATTCGTCATTTGTCCGGTTTTTTTGATTAACTCTCAATATATCACCGGCATTTAATAAACTTGGGGTAACTGACAAAGCATTTAAATCAGCGTTAATCTCCTTTATTCCTGATGTGATTTTTTTCGTCAGTTTAACATTTACCGTGCTGCCCTGAAACTCATTGGTGCGCATTGGAATTAAAATTTGTGTCTTGTTATTTTCAACATCCATGTCAGCACCGTCTCCTTCGAATAGTCCGCCCAATGTAACATAGGCCTGTGCAATATTACGAGTTTCGCAATATGGATTGGCTACGTTCATAAAAATGGTGTCTTCCTGTTGTTTTAATTGTACCATGAGTGGAACATTGACGGTAACTGAACTAACGAGCTTGGGCAGATTTAATGTCCCCTGAAGTATAAACGCAATTTGCGCGATATTGTCTATGGTGTCAATCACACATAAATTGGATGCAGTATTGGATACCACTTCAAATCTTTTCTCATTCAGTTTCGTGTTAAACTCTTCTTCAGTGATATTGGGATAAACTGCATAGGCATAAGTGTCGTTATTGGGGATATTACCATGATTGAATGCCAGCCAGGCAATGTTGGATGAACCTATTGTTTTAACTTCGAAATTCAGATTGGTGTTTTTAATAAACTGATAACCGATATTGTTCAGGTAAGCCCGGTCGGAAGTTGTTGGAGCCAGGGTTTGTCCAACTGTTAAATTGGTTTCAATACCGGCATTGTCGATTTTGAAATTATCTTTAAACTTAACCTGGTTGACGGTAGTGGTAAAAGGTACCCCTTCATTTCTGCCTGCCTTTACACTATTTCCAAGCACAACAAAATAATCTTTAAAGTAGAAGTTCCCTTTGGTTGCGGTTACATTCACCTCAGTCTTATGCACTTTGTTGTATTTAAATCCTGTAACACCAGTTTCTCCGTCCGTTGTGCCGCCGGCATAACTGTCACCGTTGAGTCCGCGCTGACTGGTTGGCGGAACGGTAGGTAAAGTAACTGTAGTTTCTTTTTGGGGTGCAGTCAGTCCGGGCAATCTGCGCCAATTCATATCATCCCAAAATTCCAGGTATTCCTGTCCGGTGATGTAAATGTAATTAATTCCTGAACCGGTATAATAATTACTCAATCCTTCTCCATTGGCGCTTTCGCTGCACAACACACGGGTAGAAGACATGCGGTTGCTGGTGAAGTAATTCTTACCTTTGTGTACCATGTAATCGTGCCTCCAATACATGCGATTGCCTTGTTGTACATTGTTTTCACTGTCTTCAAAACTGCGCGACATCCAGTTGGAAAGTTCCTGTAATTTTTCTTTTTGAGGGGTGTTGAGTTGAATCAGACTGTTCAAGCAATTGAGTGTTTTTACATACCCATCGGTAGGCATTACACGTCTGCCATGTTGATGATGATCGAAAATACCGCGGTAAGCTACCCAACTGGCACCTTCCAAAAAAAGATTTTCGAAAATCGTTACTTTTTCCGGGGGTACTTCCAAATAGGTGTCATCGGTCATGAGCATGAACCGGATGATGCCACCCATGTATTCTTTTCCGTAGTTGCCCAGGTACAATTGTCGGGCGGTACCTGTATGGGCACTGAAACTGTAATCAGGGTGAATACCTTCTCCCTTAGGGGTGGTTTGTATTTCAATGAGATTAGTCAGCACTTCGGCTGTTTGTGTTATGATGGAATCCACCTTGGCAGTTACCGAAGCTGCAAAGGTGTAGTAGGTTACATCACTCGTGTTGGCGCCATCAGGACTAACCAGTGCTTCGGCATAGAATTGAGGAGTCCACTCCGCCAATAAATAGTTTGTTGCAGTAGTGAAAGCTTCCGGATAATGAGTTTTTAATTCATCGGCCATTAATAGGTAAGAACTGATCAGCGAATTGGGAAATCCAATGGAGCGGTACCACCAGTTAGCATCGGTGGGGTTGGTTGTGTGCCACCAGTTCCAGGCTTTTACATAAGCTTCGAGCAAATCCGGACTTTTGTATTGTTCTCCCCGGGTGTGATACGCAACGGCAATCACGTACATCTCAGTCAGGTGCGGTCGGGGTCCTCCGGTAAAATCTGTAGGATAACTTGCCGGATAGGTAACGTTGACAAAGGTGCCATCAACATTTTGATTGGCAAGATTGTAAGCTGCCTGACTCATCACCGAATTAAACAACCTTGTTTTGATGGTGTTTAGGTCTTCCTGATTTTGAGGGCTAATTTTTCCTTGTATGAAAAATAAAATAATCAGGCTGCAAATTAGTTTATGTAATGGCTTCATCTCTTTATTCTGTTATTGCTGTTTTTTCTGTACCTAATTGATTTTATATAATTATTTTTTCCGGTACCTTGCAACTCAAGAACCTGCCAATCCCGGTAATAATGATTGAAGCTTCATTTTTAAGTGAAATTAATGTGGTTATAAGGTTTTAATCTTGAATTTCCGGTACAACAGCACCTACATCTTCTCGCCAGGCATTCAGTCTTGCTATGAGATCTTTTGCAATATCAGGGTATTGTAAAACCAAGTTATTTGACTCACCGATATCTTCCTTTAGATTATATAGCTCAAGTTCACCGGAATCGTAGAATTGAATTAGTTTCCAATCACCTTTACGAACGGCTGCAGATGAACGACCACCCAGGAAATGAGGCTCTTCCAGCGGATAATGCCAGTAAAGCGCTCTTTCTTTCAGAGAATCACTTTTGCCGGTCCAGAGTGACCACAGCGAGACACCATCAGGATTCTGAAACAGTTCTTTTTTACTTACTTTCAATAAATCGCAGAAAGTAGGCAGGTAATCGTAAGTGACAACAGGTTCGTCAATTACTTTTCCCTGAGGAATCATGGCCGGGAAATAAACGATTTTTGAAATTCTGATACCTCCTTCATACTGAGAACTTTTTCCATCGCGTAAAGGAGCGTTGTCTGTAACATTGGTTTCGCCACCGTTATCACTGGTGAAAATTATCAGCGTATTATCCAGCAGTCCTTTTTCTTCAAGTTTACGTACGATGGCACCGACACCTTCGTCAATATTCCTGAGCTGAGCTGCAAGATGAGGATTGTTCTTGTTTGCGCGGTAATCGGCCGGCCATTTTTTATACGGGTCGTTTTCCGGATTGTTCCGTGAGGGTGCACCTACGCCTGCCCCCGGTTTGTTACGGAAATAGTCAACATCTTCCGGTTTACCGTGTACCTGTGTGTGTACCGCATAATGACTCAGATATAAAAAGAATGGCTGATCTTTTTCTTGTCTGTCAATAAACTGTATAGCTTCTTCATTCAAACGGTCAACCAGGAATTCTTTTTCCCCTTCCAATATCTTTTTTACATCTTTATTGAAATGATAAGGATGGAAGTATGTCCCGTTTCCAATTCCTTCGTTTTCTGAAATGATGACTTCATCAAATCCATGTTTGTCGGGTGATGATTCGTAAGGAGCACCTGCTCTTGTATAACCTGTTTGATGCCATTTGCCTATAATGCCGGTATGGTATCCCCTGATTTTAAAGACTTCAGCCAGGGTTGTGTAATCTTCGTTCAAATGCTTGATGTCATCCGGACGCAGGTAATCTATGATGCCGGTACGGGGAGGATACAGTCCTGTCATCAGGGCAGCACGGGTGGGTGAACTTACCGTCTGGGCTGCGTATGCGTTCGTAAAACGTATACCATTTTCAGCCAGTTTGTCAATATTCGGAGTTTCATTGTAGGAGCTCCCGTAACATCCTAATTCGGAGTAACCCAGGTCATCAATCAATATGAAAACTACATTCGGCTTTTGTGGTTCTGTTGCACAGGAAGATAATAACACTGGAGCTACACCGCTTACAGCAAGCGATAGAATCAAATTGTTTTTTAATACTTTCATGGCTATGTAAAAAATGTTTGTTAATGATTGTGTTTTGTCGCATTTAATGCGACAAAGCTAAGATTATTATTCAGTTTTTTCGTTCACTATTGTTCTTAAAACAATCAATAATGAACAATAGTGCCATAAAACTTAACATGATTGAAGACGTGCATTGAGATAATTCTTTATCTTTGTGTGGTTTGTTATGAAACGAACATGAATAATTAGAAACAATTCACTTGTTGACAAAATGAGAATTAACCGGTGATTTAATGCTAATAGCCTGATGTTAAAGGCATTTGTTATGTTACGGATATTGTGTTTAACACGGGTTTGAAAACAGGATTCTGAGGTACATAAGTTTTCAGAAAATAATTTTACAGATATCAGGAATATGAACAGGTGGTTTGGTTTTATTTTAATGTTTTTTTTCAGTAGCCTGATTGCTGAAGGAGCAACCGGTAAAATACGTTTTTCACATATTACCAATAGAGACGGTTTACCCAGTAATACCGTTTTTTCCATTATGCAGGATTATAAAGGATATTACTGGTTTGGAACAAAAGCAGGATTGTGTCGTTATGATGGCCAGACCATAGTGAAATACGAACATTTGTTTAATGATACTACTTCTCTTCCCGGTAACCTGGTGCATTGTACGTATCAGGACAGTAAAAATAACTTGTGGGTATCTACGATTACCGGAATAGCAATATTTGATAGGGCCAATAATAATTTTCATACAATCAATCGGAAATTGATTATCAGGGATATTATAGAAACAAAAGAAGGGACAATATTCGCAGCATCTACAATAGGATTGAAAGTGTTTGATCCTGTTAGCCGTGATTTTGTGTCTTTCAAGAGTGTAAATAATTTTGAAATTAATAATTTTTGTACGAGTCTGGTGCTCGATGATGCCGGGAGATTGTGGGTGGGAACAACGAGCGGACTTTTTCAGATAAACCTCGAAAGCAATACTGTCAGTTACTATAAAAGTAATTCAGCAAACCCGGATGCCCTTATTTCAGACAATATATTTCACCTGTATGTTGATTCCGGTAAACGGTTGTGGGTAGGTACAGGAAATAAAGGAGTTTGTTATTTTGATGAGCAAACCGGCAGGTTCATACAGGTTAAGGGTTTAAGTAACGATTACGTACACTGTATGACAGAAGATGACTTTGGTCGTTTGTGGATTGGTACGGAAAGGGGATTAAACATCTATAATCCCAAAACAAAAAAAATGCAGATTTATTTTTATAACCCATCGGATAAAAACGCTTTAAATGACAATGCCATTCACTCAATTTATTTCGATGATTATAAAAATATGCTGGTGGGGACCTATTTTGGCGGAGTTAATCTTTCGATGAAAATTTATCAACAGTTTAATATTTATGAGTCAGGTGATTCGAAACAGTCTATTAGTGGAAAGGCTGTTCGTCAGATTATAGGTGACAAGCAGGATAATTTGTGGATTGCAACCGAAGATGGAGGATTAAATTATTTTGACAGAAAAAATGATTCGTTTAAAGTGTATAAACATATACAGGGTCAAAATAGTCTGTCCTATAATAATGTGCACTCAGTTATGCTGGATAGGGATGGAGATTTGTGGATAGGTACTTTCTTAGGTGGTTTAAATAAACTCGCAAAGTCAACACAAAGTTTTACCCTGTACAACAGGGAAAAATATCCGGCTTTTAATGTCGATAATGTTTTCGCCATTTTACAGGACAAAAGCGGTCTTTTCTGGATTGCTACGAGTAATGGTGTGTTGACATACAATAAAAGTACAAAAGAGTTTAAACAATTTAAACCGGACATCTTTTTTAGCGAGACAGTGAATGTGTTGCTGGAAGACAGTCGGGGAGATATATGGTTAGGATCCAGAAATTTTGGTGCATTCAAGTACAATAAAGAGATGAATAACCTACAAAATTACCGGCCCGGAGGGCGTAATTCCATATCGGATTTATTTATCAATTACCTTTATGAAGATCATGAAAATAATATATGGATTGCCACCCATAATGGCGGGTTGAATTTGTTGAATGTGAAAACAGATTCTATTTCCGTTTTTAGAAAGTCCGAAGGACTTCCGTCCAATACTGTTTTTTCACTTATTCAGGACAATGAAAACAACCTGTGGATTACAACCAATAATGGATTAAGTAAATATGATCTGACTCAAAATGTGTTTAGTAACTTTACTGTTCAGGAGGGACTGCCTAATAATCAGTTCAATTACAATTCAGCTTATAAGGACAAAGACGGAAGACTTTATTTTGGTACAATAGATGGCTTGATCAGTTTTGATCCACAGACCCTGGTGATGCCACATTCACGTGCGGAAATTGATATAACTGACTTTAAAATCATGGGAAAAAGTGTTGTGCCTGATGCTCCGAACTCTCCAATCAAAAAGGCTATCAATGAAGTTGAAGAGATAGTGCTCACCAGTGAACAGGCCAAGTTTATTTCTTTCGAATTTTCCTTGCCGACTTTGTTTTATTCGAAGAACCTGTCATTTGATATAAAAATGACAAATTCAGATCAGGACTGGATTAATATGGGAACACAAAGACAGGTTTCTTTTTCCAATTTGTCTCCCGGAGAATATACATTTATGCTGAAAGTGGCCGACAATATCAGTTGGGCGAACACCGATGTGAAATCAATCAGGATTAAGGTGTTGCCTCCGTTTTGGAGAACAAATCTGGCCTATATAATTTATGCACTTTTACTTTTAGCGGTGATATTTTATTACAACCGGTACATGAACAAAAAACGGAAGGAAGAACGTAATATCCTGAGGGAAAAGAACGAAAAGGAACGTATCAAAGAGATAAACCGCCTGAAACTCAATTTCTTTACCAATGTGTCACATGAACTGAATACACCGCTTACACTAATTATTTCGCCTGTTCAGAATTTACTGACACAATTCAACCTGTCACCTGATCTCGAAGAAAAATTGCGGATGATCAAACGCAATGCGGAGCGTATGAAACACCTGATTGAGGAATTGATTTCATTGGGGAAAATTGAAACCGAAGAGGAAAAAATAACTGTTCATGAAGGATTTGCTTTGAGATTTATACTGGAATTGGGGAGTGGTTTCAGGTCATGGGCTGAATTAAAGAAAATTCATTATACCATGGACATCACTGTGACTAAATATCCGGTGTATTTCGACTCGGTCAAAGTGGAAAAAATCGTTTATAATTTATTGTCTAATGCATTTAAATATACAGAACCTCAAGGAGAAGTAAAACTTTCGGCAGGATATTTCCTTGAAAATGGGATGAAAATGTTGAGGATAGAGGTGGAAGATACGGGTCGTGGAATACCGGAAAAGAATCTGAATAAGATATTTGAAAAATATTACCAAATAAGCGATTATGATAAAAGCAGCGGATTCGGAATCGGATTGAACTTGGTTAAACAGTTGGTCGCTTCCCATAAAGGTCGGATTAATGTAAAAAGCGAAATAGGTAAAGGAAGTAAATTTTCAGTTGTATTGAATGTGGATAGAAAATCATACCTCGAACATGAAATATCTGAAAGTAAATTTGATAATGAGCAAATAGTGAGTTATCAATATCTTGTTCCTGATGTACTTGAAGATGAATTGATCAATCCGGATGTAAAACAGTCGACTGACGATCAGGTTAAATCGGCGGGAAAGCCTTCCCTGCTTATAGTGGAAGACAATCAGGATATGCTTCAGTTTATTGGCGACATTTTTAGAGATGATTATCAAATTAATCTTTGTACCAATGGGAAGGAAGCTTTTGCAGCAGCATTGGAAACCATGCCGGATTTAATCATCAGTGATTTAATGATGCCGGAAATGGACGGACTGGAGTTGTGCAGGATAATGAAAACCTCTATTGAAACTTGTCACATTCCTTTCATTATGCTTACGGCTAAAGCGGAAGATGAGAATGTTGCTGAAGGTTATGAGTACGGGGCTGATTTTTATATCAAAAAACCATTCAATGCGGCAGTGTTAGTTCAACAAGTGAAAAATATCCTGACAACACAAGAAAATCAACGCAACTATTTCAGGGAAAATACCGACTCCGTGTTTGATTCAGCGGCAATAAATTCGAGGGATAAGAAATTGCTTGAAAACATCAATGAGCATATTATGAATCATTTGTCGGAAGAAAATTATTCCATTATAAACCTAACTAAAGATCTGGGTATCAGCAGAACTTTACTTCATACAAAATTAAAGGGTTTGGTGGGCATGTCAGCAACTGAATACGTCAATAAAGTCAAACTGAAAGAAGGACTTCGGTTGTTGCAGGAAGGTAACAATATCTCTGAAGTTTCATATATTACAGGTTTTTCTTCTCCAAGTTATTTTTCCCGATGCTTTAAAAAAGTATATGGCGTCTCTCCGAGAGAGTATTTGAAGAAAGAATGATGCACATGCATCTCATATTGCTGTATTTTGAACAGTTTTATCAGTATTGCGAACATGTGTGATAATTCGGTTTGATATGTTCATTTATCTTCGCCATATCATTTAATCAGTCATAATAAATCATATTTCCCCATGAAACAACTTTTGTATATTTCAGCCATTTTTATATTACTGATGTCATCATGTACATCCTATAATTCTGCTCCTGGCGAAGAGGTCTCTTTATTGCCGGTCATCACGCTTAAAACCAAAACAGCCGGCAATCCCGCTGAGGTACAGCAGATAGATATGAAAGACAATCAGAACCTTTCGGATATCAATAATAAAGACATAAAGCTAAATTTGAAAAGTCAAATAGCTGGTGAAGGTAAATTGATATATACCTTATATGTAAAAGCAAAAAACGATGTGAATTTTCATGTTAACCTGAATTTTCAGTTGGAAAACATGCCCCATGATGCACTTGACTTTTTGTTGCCGGGACTGTGGTATAAACGAAATTTGCAAGTCTCTGAGGGCGCTCCTTCCATGAAAGTTTCTGATGAATGGATGTTTCGCGAAGACAGGTTGAGTACTCCTATGGTGTCGGCTTATAATCCGCTTAATCAGCATTATTATGCGTTAAGACACACCAATGAAATAAAAAATGACTGCTTGTTGCCATACAACAATGGTGATGTTATTACGTATGGTGAAAGCGATTTGGGTAGCGTGGGCTTTGGTAATGGGGGGAAAGATGCTTTTCTGGCAGTTTCATACCCGGTGACAGAATATCCTAAGGCATACACCCGGAAATTACAATTGACAAACCCGATAACTGTATTTAAACACCTCAAAAAAGGAGAAAAGGTTGTGTTGAAATACGAGCTTATAAAGGGGGAAGCTCCTTCATATAGCGATTTCATACGGCAAATGTGGCAATATGTATATGATAGTTATAAACCCGAATTAGTTACGCCTGCATATACAGTTGATGAAGTGAAGCAATATTTGTCCGACTATTATCGTCAGAGCTTTACTGATGAATATCCGCTAAAAGGCTATTCAGGTGTACATGTTCATATTGATGAATGTGAAAAAAGAGGTATTATTGAAGTCGGATTTATCGGAAGGGTGTTGCTCAATGCATTATATGCTCTTCAATACGGGGAACAGACAGGAGATGAGCAATTGATAAAGGATGCTTATGCAATTTATGACAGTTATTTGGCAAATGGTTTTACCAGGAATGGCTTTATTCGGGAAAAGGTAGATTTTTTAAGAAATTTTGAATGGGAAGAACTGAGTATTCGCAGACAAAGCGAAGGGTTGATGTCATTATTTTATTTTCTTGATTATGAGAAATCCCGGGGAAGAAGTCATCCGGAATGGGAGGAGAGAATACAGTCATTACTGCAAAAAATCATCATATTGCAACGGGATGACAACAGCTTTCCCCGGAAATTTGATGATAATATGAAAGTTCTTGACGATACCGGTGGTAGTAGTTCTTGTGCAATATTGCCGTTGACAATGGCATATAAATATTTCGATGAACCGGAATATCTCAAAATAGCTGAAAAAACAGCTTTATATATGAAAAAAGAAAGTGTAGATAAGGGTGTTTATTTTTCATCTACATTGGATGCACGCTGTGAAGATAAAGAGGCTTCAATTTATGTAACTACGGCATATTATTATTTGTGGCTTGCAACAGGCAAGCAGGAATACATTGATAATGCTTCTAAAAGTGTTTATTTTTCTTTGAGTTATTATTATACATGGGATGTTCCTTTTGCCAAAGGACAAATGCTCGGTGATCTTGGATTGAAATCGAGAGGGTGGGGGAACGTTTCGGCAGAGAATAATCACATTGATGTATATGTGTTTGAGTTTATTGATGTACTGAAATGGTTGTCGGACAAAAATGGTGATAAACGCCTCGAAGCATTTGGGAAAGTGATAGCAAGTAGCATGCAAGATCAGTTGTTACCGGTAGAAGGACGACTTTGTGGAATTGCGAAACAGGGTTATTACCCTGAAGTGGTGCAACATACAAACTGGGACTATGGTGTTAATGGAAAAGGTTATTACAACAGGCTTTTCGGTCCGGGATGGGTAGTTGCTTCTTTGTGGACCATGTTGTCGCCGGGTAATACAGCATCGTTTTTTCAAAAATAATGAGTTGCCAATCGGGATTTTTAAATCAATTAAATAACCAAAAATGAATTCGAATACTTTTTTTAGCGGAGCATGGAGTTTTGCGTTGGTAACATCAGGGATCTCCATGGCATCATCAGCCTGTGCCAATAGTTCAACCGGGCAAAACGAAAACCCCAATATTGTAATAGTGCTGGCCGATGACCTTGGTTGGGGAGATGTGGGTTTTCACGGTAGTGATATTAAAACACCCAATCTGGATTTATTGGCTGAATCAGCTATTCAATTGAACAGATTTTACGTAGCCCCGATATCAAGCCCGACAAGAGCCGGCTTACTTACCGGCAGGTATCCAAATCGAATGGGTGTTCGTCATGTGGTAATACCACCCTGGCGTGATTACGGTATTGAACCGGAAGAGATTTTTCTGCCTCAGGAGCTTGAAAAAGCAGACTATAAACACCGTGCGATCATTGGGAAATGGCATCTGGGGCATTCTCGGAAAAAATATTATCCCCTGAACAAAGGTTTTTCCCATTTTTACGGTCACCTGAATGGTGCCATTGATTATTTCTCATTGGAGCGGGAAGGTGAGCTTGATTGGCACAATGACTGGGAAAGTTCAAAAGATAAAGGTTACAGTACTGATTTAATTGCGAATCACGCAGTCAATTGTATTAAAGAATACTCCAAAGAAGATAATCCTTTTTTTATTTATGTAGCTTTCAATGCTCCTCATACGCCTCTACAGGCTAAAGATGAAGATTTGAAACTATATGGTTTTGATCCTTCAAAACCAAGATTTGGTAAAGGTGATAAAACCGGTAGGGGAAATAACCAACAACAGACTTTTGCAGCTATGGTTACTTGCATGGACAGAGGAATTGGTGAAATAATCAAGGCATTGAAAGAAACAGAAGAGTTTGATAACACAATATTTCTCTTTTTTAGTGATAATGGTGCGGATGTCGGTTCCAGCGGGGAACTGAGGGGTCGGAAGTTCCTGGAATTTGAAGGTGGTGTGCGTGCTCCCGCTTTGCTTAGTTGGCCCGCACAGTTAAAGGGCGGCAGAACAATCAATCAGGTGACCGGATTTGTGGATGTAATGCCTACCCTATTAGATATACTGAACATCCAATCGAAAGCAGAATTCGACGGATTAAGCATGCTGCCGGTATTAAGCGGTAAAACCGAAACGATTGACCGGAATTTTTACTTGGGTATGGGTGCAGTTGTTTCAAATGAATGGAAATTCATTGAAAAAGGCCATAATGAGAATATGAAAATGGAATCTGACATGCTTTTCAAAATAGATGAAGATCCATTTGAAAGGAACAACCTGATTTCTTTGCACAAAGAAAAGGCAGCAGAACTTAAAGAATACATCAAACCATACGATGCTATTGAGCCATCGCGTCCGTTGCCGGATTATGGAGTAGGTCGTGATGGGTTTAAACCACCGAAAGAGTGGAAAGTAACAGAAGAATAGTTGGTAGTCCCTCGCTTGTTAATTTATCCCCATTGGCCGGCGGAACATATGTTGTCCGTTTACTCAGCAAAGAATTTTGTATCACGAAATATATATATATAAACTATAAAAGATACAGTAAAACAATGAATAAATCTCTGCTGTTACCTTTGTTGTTTGGAAGTGCTTGTTCGGTAATTGCAGCTGAAAAACAAGCTTCGAAAATTGATGTTCACATGCTTGTACCGGGTGTTTATTTTATAATGCTGGAGTCGGGGAATAAAAAGTATTACAGCAAATTTATCAAGATTTGATTTTTTATAAAAAAGTATGATAATGAACATAATTACCTCATTGAGGAATATGATTGTTATCTATTAACAAGGCAATTATTCAAACATTCAATAAATAAATAATCATGCAAAGTAAAATAATTTTACCCCTGCTTGTTGGCAGCAGTGTGGCTTTATCTGCCACTGAAAAACCTAATATAATCATTATTTATACGGATGATATGGCTTATGCCGATGTGTCGTGTTACGGTGGTGATTTTGTTGAAACGAAAAACATAGATCAGTTAGCAAAGGAAGGAATCCGTTTTACACAATACTACACGGTTGCGCCGATTAGTTCTCCGTCACGGGTTGGACTTACAACCGGTATGTATCCGACCCGATGGGGTATTCGTTCCTTTTTACAATCAAAAGCCGGTAATAAGAAGAATTTTCAGAATGATTATTTGTCAGATAAAGCACCATCAATGGCCAGAAGTCTGAAGCAAAACGGTTATGTTACAGCCCATTTTGGGAAATGGCACATGGGTGGCGGTCGTGATGTGGACAATGCTCCGTCTATTTATAATTATGGCTTTGATGAATATAAATCCACCTGGGAAAGCCCTGATCCGGACCCAAAGTTAACTTCAACCAATTGGATCTGGGCTGATTCGGATGAGGTGAAACGTTGGAACAGAACCGCCTATTTTGTGGATAAGACTCTTGACTTTTTTAAACGCAACCAGGGAAAACCTGTTTTTGTAAATTTATGGCCCGATGATGTACATACTCCTTTTGTTCCCAATCCTGATGACATGGAAACAGAACAGGGTGATTGGGAAAAGCCGGAAGCCTTTAAACTGGTGCTGAGAGATTATGATATTCAAATCGGGAGACTGATGAAGGGGTTGAAAGAATTGGGTGTGGACGAAAATACCCTGGTGATATTTACCAGTGACAACGGTCCTAATCCTGATTACGGTGTGGCGCGCACGAAAGGTTTACGTGGTAAAAAAGGGACTTTGTACGAAGGTGGTATCCGCATGCCGTTTATTGTGCGCTGGCCGGCGAAAATAGCTCCAAATCAGGTAAATGAAAGTGCTGTAATGGCATCCGTTGATTTGTTGCCTACCTTGTGCAGTATTACCGGAACGGAATTGCCGTACGGGTATGAACTCGATGGCGAAGATCGCTCTGCTGTATTACTGGGAAAAAACAATGTGGAACGTAAGAAACCTGTTTTCTGGGAGTTTGGTGTAAATTCTTCTACCATTAACAATAAAAACAAAGCTCTCCGTAGTCCCCAAATTGCTGTTCGCAAAGGAGACTGGAAATTGCTGACAAATCCTGATGGTAGTGAAACAGAACTTTATAATATCGTAAAAGACCGTGCTGAAAAACAAAATGTAGCTACAAGCAATCCGGAATTAACTGCTGAAATGAAGAAAACAGCCATTGATTGGTTTAATAAGGCCTATCGTCAGTATGCCGATTAAAGTAAGAGCGGACCTTGTGGCCGCCCTTACCAACCAACGGGCAACCACGAGGGTTGCCCCAACGAGGGTCGTCCCTATCTCCTTACCCTTGCATTTCCTTTCCAAATGCTCCAAATCATTTCTTCATCGGCAGGTTGCGCGTAGTCCGTCAGGAATGTGGTTGCCAGGGCACCGCTTGCCCATGCAAATTGCACCCATTTAGAGGGTTCCCAACCTTTAAGGATGCTGTATAACAGTCCTCCCACAAATCCGTCGCCACCGCCGATGCGGTCTAATACAACGATTTTACGTAAATTCTCCACATGGAATGTGTCGTTTTCATACACAATACCGCCCCAAAGGTGTTCGTTTACGCTCAATACTTCACGAAGCGTATTGGCGAAAACCGAAACATTCGGATAGGTCTTTTTCGCATTCTTGATCATTCCCTTGAAGGCATCCATCGTGTCTTCAATGTTTTCGCCTCCCGCTTTCGGTCCTTTTATACCCAGGCAAAGTTGATAGTCCTCTTCGTTTCCGATTAAAATATCCGTCAAAGAAGCAATTTCATGAAAGGCTTTGTGCAATTCTTCTTCACGACCTTTCCAAAAAGTAGCACGATGGTTCAAGTCAAACGAAATAAGTGTTCCGTTTTTCTTGGCATAGCGGGCCAACTCTACACAAAATTCGCTTGTTTCGGGTGACAATGCAGCGATAAGACCGGATAGGTGAACGATCTGAACTCCTTCTTTTTTGAAAATCCGCTCCATGTCAAAATCCTTGACATTCAGTGTGCGGCCAACCTCTCCGGTACGGTCATTCTGAACACGGGGACCGCGAAGTCCGTAACCGCTGTCGGCAATGTTGAATTGATGACGGTAGCCCCAAGGTCCGCCCTGCGGTACTTCAGGTCCTTCATAATCCATATTCCGACGGCGAAGGTCTGCTTTGATAAACTGTGCGATTGGACTGTCTTTCACAAAAGTAGTAAGCACTTTCACAGGTAGTCCGAGATAGGAAGAAATACTTGCTACGTTGGTTTCAGCACTTGTTGCGTGCATTTCAAATAAATGACTGCTATGAACAGGCTGTCCGTTAACCGGAGTAATGCGTACCCCTATGCTTGTC
>MWCX01000021.1 GCA_002070265.1 Bacteroidetes bacterium ADurb.Bin174
GCCCGCTTCGCTCGAAAAATTAGCGCTCGAACAGCTAAATCGTCCAAACTCGCAACTTCGTTGCTCAAACAAGGACGATTTTTAACGCTGTTCTCACTTATTTTTCGGCTCATCGGTCAAGGTCGATCGCTGAACACCGAAACACCACGGGGCTGTTTCAAAAGTAAATATTCAAGTAAAAACCGTAAGGTGTCTTAGAAGCGTCTAAATGCAAGGCACTGAGATTGAGGGCAAAGGAGCATACTGAAGTATGTGACTGAGCCCAAATATCGAAAGTAACGCAGCAGTTGGGCGCTTATGAGACACCGCCAAATCTTTTCCAGAAGCTAGCTACTTTTTTCCGCTCAATAACACCCCACACAATTAATCCGGCTAATACGATAAGTGCCACAACACCCAATGCCTTGATCCACGCAATCATCAGGTTATTGCTGTGTACGATTTTGCTGTGCTCCTCGGAGGTAGCAAAAGACAATTTGGTAATTTGTGCAATTTTGGTCAACATGCGGTTGGGGATGGTGCCTTTTGGTATATCCCGGTGACAGGCAACACAAGTATTTTTACGAGTCAGCAAATCACGTTGTGCCTGGGTAAGCGGCATGGAAGTAGGCCAGTGCGTGTCAATGGTTTGAACTTGCTTTCCATCAAGGGTGAGCAGCCTCATAAAATCACCGTGCAATTCTCTGATAGCAGCAATTTGCGCCTGAGTATACCGGCTCACATTATTCCCTTCGGCATCAATCACATCAGCATAACGGGGTGCGCCCGGCGTTGCATCGTAGATTCCACCATCGATACCGTATCCCGCTGCAACAGGGTTACCGTGACAGTCCACACACTCTCTGGATTTCAAAGAAGTGGTGTGCGGGTTGACTGGCGTCAACTCGATGGCATTATAACCCGCTTTTGTCTGGGCTACACGGTTCCATACCACCGTCTTTCCATCCTTGTCAATCACGGTACTGACCGTTTGAATCACGCCGACCAGGGGCGAAACCCTTCCCTCACCATTGATGCCCAAAGGTGCATTCTGTAGTCGCCGTAAGTCGGTGCACCGGGTTGCTTTGCAAATTTCTTGTGATAATCGGCAGTTGTGCCATCTGCACCGTAAAGTTGCGGCGAACGAAGCCAATCGGTAGATGATTTGGAATAATCAATCACATATTTATATCCGTAGTATTGCGGCATCCAGGTAGAGTGACAGGCATAGCACTCCATTTTTTCTACGTGCTTGGTGGAAACCATCGCCACTTTGGCATCTATCGGATTTTTCCAACTCTTTTCCTTCGCTATTTCTTTTAGCGTGATTAATTCAAATTCATTGTTGCTACCATCAGAATGTACAATGACACGGTTGCCCCGCCTTACCACATTGCCCAGAGGATTTCCCCGTGCCGAAAGCAGGTAGCCATCCTCCTTAGGATAAGTGATACCAAATTCTTTGGTAACCTCAAGCGGTTCATCAGCTACACCACGGGCGAGCTTCATGTCAAGCGTTTTACCGAACTCATCACCATAGCCCAATGGCAACTCCCACGGATAATGTGTAGGTGTTCCATGACAATCGGCACATTCAATTTCTATCGCACCCAAAGAAGCAACATCAATATTTCCGCTGCCGTGCATAGAGTTGGTTGTATGACAGTCCTGACACAGCAGCCCGGTAACTGTCTTTCCATCTTTCTCTATTTGCCGGTGGACATCGGCCTGCATATACTTAAACACATAACCGGCATTGGGCTTTTGCGGGAATCCTTTTTCGTCAAAAGGTCCGCGATTGTACGAATCATCCAATGCCATCAGTCCCTGATAGGCATGTCCAATCCTGCGTCCGGCAGCATGGCAGGCGGCACAAGTAGAAACCTGTACACCGCTCAATTCATGATTATTAAAGCGGACACTCGACTTTCTCGTTCCCTGCATGGCATGCACCATCAGATGTCCGGGTTTATCTTTCGGAATTTCGGGGTCGCCACCCTCGTAAAAGCCCTCATTGCTGTAAACGCTATGGCAAGCGGCACAGCCCATTCCTCTGTAATGCCCTCTACCCTGATTTCCTTTGTTGTTCAGGTGACAAGCATTGCAATTACGCAAATAGGTAAAGGCAGCAAGTTCCGGATTTGTCTTTATGTCTTCGGCAGAAACGGCGGGAATCTCTTTCAGTTCGGAAGGAAATTGTCCGGGGAAAGTAGCTGCCATCTCTTGCATATAATTGATATATTGCCGGGTGCCGAATCGGGGAATTTCTCCGTCGGTATCAACAAGCGTACTGTTGGCATGAACGTGGTCGTAATTTTCAGTACCAATGCCGAAACTCCACGCTATCGCCTTCATCTTACCTGCATCGCTGTTCATCATAGATAGACGAACATTATAGACATGATCTTCGTGACACTGTCCGCAAGTATTATTATTTACCTGTAAGGCAGCAGGAACAGGCGTAAAAGCTTTTAGCAGACTACCTTTAGGTACTCCGCTATGTGCCCTGTCTTTATTGTGCAGTTCGGCAGGTGTACCTCCGTGACAGATGACACAACCGTTAGGGTCACCAAGGGATGCACCTTTTTCAAGTATCTGCTGCATCATCTTTGAGCCGATGGGACGAGCAGGTTCAATGCCCTGATGGCAGGCGAGACAATACTTTCCTTCAGCCGGAAACGGTTCATTGGCAGAAATATATAAAATATCGGGATGCTCAAATTCTGATACTTGCTGTGCGAAAAGTCCGCTTTTCCCGTGTGAATCACCTATAATGCCAACGTAGTAGTTCACCATCCATCCGGCGGCAAACAAGATAACGAGCATCAATAATAAATTGGTTATTTTTCTTTTGTTTGTGTTTCCCTTCTGTTTAGACATAAAGCATTCTTTTTTAAAATGATTGTGCAATATCATAATTTTGTTTTAATTTTACAAATTATATCACAAAAAACATTTAATTTGTGATTGGATTTTTTACCATAAATTATAATTGACTGATATAAAAAATGCAAATTCAAGGCTTTATGTTATTTTATGACTTAACATTGACTTCATGCAATCGTCATTAAAGTGTAACAATAAAGTCTTTTCTTGCAAAAAAAATAATCAAGGAACAAAACAGATTCTATAAAAAAACATAATGGATTTAATGAAGTGAACATGAACTGATTGAATCAATTATTTCGCCCATGCGAATGATTAAAATAAATCATTGAGTGTTCCATACAACAACTTAAAAACAAATTATAACATGAAAACAAAATTATTAATTCTATCATCATTTGTTGGTTTTGCTTTTCTGGCTCAAGCTCAGGAAATCAGCAATGGAGTAATGCGTTTTAATGAACTGCGTAAACCTATTTACAGAGAAATAATCAATATTCCCGAAGTAAATGGTTACCAGGTATTGAAATGCGATTTTCATACGCATACTGTATTTTCCGATGGACAGGTATGGCCTACCATTCGTGCTCAAGAAGTGTGGGAAGAAGGACTGGATGCAACGGCTATAACAGATCACATTGAATACCATCCCCATAAAAAATTTGTCGAAGTAAATCATAATCGTTCACATGAACTCATTGAAGAACTTTCTAAAAAAAATAACGTTATCTTGATAAAGGGGTCAGAAATTACGCGACAAACACCTCCCGGACATTTTAATGCCATTTTCATAAAAGATGCTTCATCTTTTATAGAAGATAATGCCAACGAAAAAGACTGGGAAGCAGTAATGAAGGCTTTTGAGCAAGATGCTTTTATTTTCTGGAATCACCCCGGCTGGCGACCCAATATTGAAGGTTCGTATGAATGGCTTCCTTTCATAGAAGAGTTGTACAAAAAAAATGCATTGCACGGAATTGAAGTTATCAACGGATTCGGATTCCATATGAAAGCTCTTGACTGGTGTGTAGATAAGGGATTGACAGTAATGGGTAGTACCGATATTCACAACCTCATCGCACATGATTATGATCGGAGCAAGGAATATGTTCATCGCACCATGACTCTTGTTATGGCGAAAGAGAGAACACCGGAATCTATTCGCGAAGCATTAAAAGCCGGAAGAACCGTTGCCTGGGCGAGTAAATATCTGGCAGGGAAAGAAGAAAATGTTAAAAACCTGGTTAATGCTTGTATAAAATTGTTACCAAGCCATTTTACCCAGGAAAATCAAAATGGAACAAAGACAAACTTTTACGAAATTCAAAATAATAGTGATTTGTATTTTGAATTAGAGCTTACATCAGGAAAAGGCACCCAAAAAATAACACTTTATCCCATGTCTTCACAACTTATTTCTGCTGAAGCCGGTCAACAGTCCATTTCTTATGATGTAACCAATGCTTATGTCAGAAGTAATAAATTTCTCAACATAAGTTTCAGTTTATAAAAAATATAATGAATTTAATAAAACGAACATGAACAGATTTAATAAATTATAAACGTACGTATGAAAACAAAATTATTAATTCTATCATCACTTGTTAGTTTTGCTTTCCTGCTTCAAGCTCAGGAAATCAGCAATGGAGTGATGCGTTTTAACGAACAGCGTAACCCTATTTACAGAGAAATAATCAATATTCCTGAAGTAAATGGTTACCAGGTATTAAAATGCGATTTTCACACACATACTGTATTTTCCGATGGACAGGTATGGCCTACCATTCGTGTTCAAGAAGCGTGGGAAGGAGGACTGGATGCAATGGCTGTAACAGATCATGCTGAACGCCAGCGCCACGAGGATTTCATCAAAATAGATCGCAATGCTTCATATGAACTCATTGAAGAGCTTTCTAAAAAGAACAACATCATCTTGATAAGGGGAGCAGAAATTTCGCGGCAAACACCTCCCGGACATTTCAACGCTATTTTCATAGAAGATGCTTCATCTCTTATAAAAGACAATGCCAACGAAAAAGATTTGGAAGCAATAATGAAAGCTTTTGAACAAGATGCTTTTATTTTCTGGAATCACCCCGGCTGGAAACCTAATGTTAAAGGCTCATATGAATGGATACCTTTCGTAGAAGAGTTGTACAAAAAAAATGCATTACACGGAATTGAAGTCATTAACGGATTCGGATTCCATATGAAAGCTCTTGACTGGTGTATAGATAAGGGATTAACAGTATTGGGCAATACCGATGCTCACAATCTCATCGGACGTGGTTATGATCTGAGTGAAGAGTATGTTCATCGCACCATGACTCTTGTTATGGTGAAAGAGAGGACACCGGAATCTGTTCGCGAAGCTTTAAAAGCCGGAAGAACCGTTGCTTGGGCAAGTAAATATTTGGTAGGAAAAGAAGAGCATGTTAAAAACCTGGTCAATGCTTGTGTAAAATTGTTACCGAGCCATTTTAGCCAGGAAAATCAAAATGGGACAAAGACAAACTTTTATGAAATTCAAAATAATAGTGATTTGTATTTTGAATTAGAGCTTACATCAGGGAAAGGCACCAAAAAAATAACGCTTTATCCCATGTCTTCACAACTTATTTCTGCTGAAGCCGGTCAACAGTCTATCTCTTATGATGTAACTACTTCCTATGTCAGAAGTGATAAACATCTCAACATAAGTTTCAGCTTATAATTGTTGATGATAACTGAATGTTTTGTGGCTATTTAGTTTATTGAACTTGGGGCTTTACCCCAAACCCCACTTCATTTTTTTGTCTTGATACAAAAAAACGAAGCAAAAAAAAATCAAGACTGTGCCTGCTTCGCTCAAAAAACTAGCGCTCGATTGACTAAATCGTTCAAACTCGCAACTTCGTTGCTCAAACATGAACGATTTTTAACGTCAATCTTACTTGTTTTTTGGCTCACCAGGCAAGGTCGGTCTGCGTTCTGCAACACTTTGTCGTGTGTTTTGTTTCAACTATACAAATTATATCACAAAAAAACACTTAATTTGTAACCGGGTTTTTCTCGTGAAGTATTGATAATACTGAATATTTGCAATAAATTCGCCTCTTTTACATAAGCTAAAAATCAAAAACGCCATGAAAAAAAATTACGTTCTTACTATTGCATTTATTTTCACCTGTTTTTGGGGTTGTTTAAGTGGCTCGTCGCTATTCGCACAATCAGCCGATGAAGACATACCTAAATCGGTTGATCTCTCACTGCATTTACGCCCTGCCTATCACGCTCAATTTAACGGAACACCGATGAAATTTGAAAGTGGTGGATTTAAATTCGACCACATAATAGTTAACATCGCGGGACAGGTTACGCCAAAGCTCTCTTATAGGTACTTACAGCGATTGAACAAGGTTTCACCCATTTTTACAAAGGAAAATTTGCCCTCCACAATTGATTATGCTTATTTAAAATATACGTTCAACAACCAATTTTCGATGACTGCCGGCAAGCAGGCCCTCTTAATTGGCGGTTTTGAATACAACAAATATCCTGTGGATGTGTATGACTACAGCGGAATATCAAATTATATTACATGTTATTTAACCGGAATGCAGGTAGCATTTACTCCCGTACAAAACCAGGAATTTTCTTTCCAAATACTTAATAATCGTATGGGAACATGGCGGGAAGCTATCGGCACTCTGCAGGTAGGTTTGCAACTTGAACCACCTACCCTCCCTCTGTACTACTCGCTTGGCTGGAACAGCAACTATTTGGATAATGCTCTTCAACTTCGGTATGCAGCGAATATCACTTCACCTGCAAAGGGTAAAACGCTGGTTATGGTAAGTGGTGGACAAATGTGGCAATCAGGCCCTTTCAACATTTACATTGATGCCTTCTTTCAACATTCCGAAATTGATTATCTGGGCGGGATCAGAAATTTGACAATCAGTCCAGAAAATGTAGTGGAAAATGTGAACTATTTTTCTTTGTTAGGGGAATTGAATTACCGAATCCAGCCCAGGTGGAATATTCTTTTGAAATATTTTTACAATAATTTTTCAACTTACAAATCAAGCATTTTCCTGGACAAGGGTAATTGTCTGACTTCGTGGAATTACCAGGGCGGTATCGAGTTTTATCCGATGAAAGATGATAATTTACATCTGTTTTTAATCGCAACTTTTAAAAATTATCGCGATCCTGCTGTAGCACAAATTACAGCTCCGGATAACAGTTTTAGAATTTCAGCCGGCTTTATTTATCGCATCTCGGTACTCTCTTTAAAGCGTTGATGGAGAGTTCCGGGGTGCGGGATACGTGTTCACGAGTTCCGGAGTCACAGGATTGGCTTCTCGCAGATTGGGGAATTAATTTCTCGCAAATTGACGCAGATGTGGAATCGCAGATTGACGCAGATTGTGGAATTTGGGGATAATTCACTGTTGACCGTCTAAAAATTGTCCGTAGGACAAACACGTGAATAACCCCCGGATTCATCCGGGGAATGTAGAAATAAAAAAGGGTAATAAAACTCTGTAAGAGTTTCCCTAAACTTTAAATTGTTAAACGCCTACAGCGTTTGAGTGATCGTGGGTTCAGCTGCCCCCAATTAAAATTGGGGGTTATGCACGGGAAACTTCTACGAAGTTAAAAAAGCCAATTTTTCGAGCGAAGCGGGCGTAGTCTTGATTTTTTTTTGCTTCGTTTTTTTGTATCAAGACAAAAAAATGAAGAGAAATTTGAAGCAAAAAACATAGATTAAGAAAAATATTTATGGAAAAAACAAAACGCTACCTCTCCTCATACAAAACAACCATCACCCTGCTGCTGATTTACGCAGTTGCAATGGCCATTGCAACATTTGTCGAAAAAGATCATGGAACCGAAATTGCTAAAAAATGGGTCTATTATTCGCCCGCTTTTTTCCTGTTGCAGTTTTTGTTGGTACTTAATTTTTTTGCCGCCTGGAACAGGTACGGTTATGTAAAACAGAAACGATGGGCACTTTTAACTGTGCATTTGGCTTTTGTTGTGATTTTGGGCGGGGCGTTGACAACTTTTCTTTTTGGAAAAGAAGGCACTGTACACATTCGCGAAGGAAACAGAACCGATGAAATGATTGTCCGCACTTCAGATGGTGTTAGCGTTGAAAAGTTACCATTTGTATTGGAACTGACCGACTTTCGACTAAATCGCTATCCCGGCTCGGCAAGTCCTTCGTCGTATGAAAGCGACCTGCTAGTACATGTTGACGGCAAAATGCAAGAGGCCAAAATATTTATGAATAATGTATTAGACGTAAAAGGCTATCGGTTTTTCCAGGCCTCGTACGACCAAGATGAGCTTGGAACCATTCTCTCCGTAAACCAAGACGTGGCGGGCAGAACCATAACCTATTCCGGTTACTTTTTACTTTTCTGCGGATTTGTACTGGTATTTTTCACGAAAAACTCCCGTTTTCGCCGGTTAGTCCGTCAACTTAAAAGTTTACGAGAGGAGAGTAAACATCTTGCCCTCGTTTTGATATTGTTGATTGGAACAACTGCTTTACAGGCACAGACTACAGAAAACCGGCAAAGCGCCATGATTCCACCGGAACATGCCGCCCAATTTGCAGCATTGCCCGTGCAATCAGGCGGGAGGATTATGCCGGTGCACACCCTTTCATCCGAAATAGTGCGCAAAGTGTACAAAGAGCGAAAGATGGGGCAGTTCTATCCTGAGCAGTTTTTACTCAGCTTCCTTGCAGAACCACGCATATGGATTCATGAACCGTTTATCGCCATAGATAACAGCGAGATTTCATCACTTTATGGTTTGCCCAAAGACTACGCCTCTTACGTACAGTTTTTCGACAAAAACGGCCATTATAAATTGCTGCATCAGATGCAAATAATTTACGGAAAATCACCTGCGGAGCGTTCGGCAACTGATAAAAATATGATGAAACTTGATGAAAGGGTGAACATTGTCTTTCAACTATTGGATTACAGCTTATTGCGAATTTACCCTGACCCAAATGATGACACACATACCTGGTATCCGCCGAATGTTAATCCGTCTATCTTCCCAAAAGAGGATTCTTTATTTGTCACGGATTCTTTCAGAAACTACCTTGTCGAAGTAAGCAACTCACTGCAAAGCGGAGATTGGAGTAAGCCTGACCAATTACTTACCGAAATAAAAAAAATTCAGTTAAAAAACGACATCGGAGCGCATATCAATAGCGGAAAGGTAAAGACTGAAATCAGCTACAATCAACTGCGAATTTTCGATAGATGTAAGTTGTCCTACTTTATCCTGGGCGGCTTGCTACTGGTTTTGGCTTTTATGCAGTTACTCAAAAAACGGAAATGGGCAGATGTAACCATAAAAATTTTATCCATCGTTATTCTGTGTGCCTTCTTAGTTCACGCTTTTGGCATGGGGATGCGCTGGTACATAGGCGGTTATGCTCCCTGGAGCAACTCCTACGAAACAATGGTGTATGTGGCTTGGGCAACCGTTTTGGCGGGGATTATTTTTGGCAGGAAAAGCACCATCACCATGGCATTGGCAACGCTTTTCGGCGGGATCATTCTATTTGTTTCAGGACTGAACTGGATGGACCCGCAAATTGGTACCCTGGTACCTGTGTTGAAGTCACCCTGGCTTATGTTTCACGTAGCGATTATCGTGGCAGCATACGGGTTTTTCGGTATTGGCTTTTTATTGGGCATTGTGAATCTGTCGTTGACAGCCTTTGCAAAAAAGAGCGAATTAATTCGCTTCCGGATGAAAGAGTTGAGCATCACAAACAATATGGCTTTGCTTGTGGGTCTCGCGCTGATGAGCATCGGTACCTTTCTCGGGGCTATCTGGGCCAATGAGTCGTGGGGACGCTACTGGGGCTGGGACCCGAAAGAGACCTGGGCGCTGATAACCATGATAGTTTATAGTATTGTAACGCATATCCACCTGGTGAAAAAGCGGGATAATTTGTGGCTTTTCAACCTACTCTCGGTATTGGCATTTGCCTCCGTTTTGATGACCTTTTTCGGCGTCAACTACCTGCTGAGCGGCATGCATTCGTACGGAGTAACGGACGGCGTTTCCGCCGTGTTTATCTACATCGTCCTTGCCTTTGTAGCTATCGGTATATTGGGTGTACTTTCTTACCGAAAGAGAAGATACGAGTCTTAGCTTTAAGGGAGGGCAGCAAAAGTCGGATAAGTTGAGATTATAAATCAGTTGATTGAAAATTTTGTCGAAAAATTAGTTTAGGGTTACACTGTTTGCCTACATGCAAAGCACGCCGAAATATCGCAAAATAATCCATGTGGACATGGATGCTTTTTATGCATCTGTGGAGCAACGCGACCACCCTGAGTGGCGAGGCAAACCACTTGTAGTGGGTAGTTCACATCCTCGCGGGGTCATTGCGGCGGCAAGCTATGAAGCCCGTAAATTTGGCATTCACTCCGCTATGCCTTCAAAAAGAGCCTTGCAACTTTGTCCGCACTTGATCTTTGTACCACTTCGGTTTGATGTTTATAAATCAGAATCAAGAGAAATTCATAACATTTTCAGCGAATATACCGACCTGATTGAACCGCTTTCGCTCGACGAGGCTTTTTTAGATGTTACTGAAAATAAACCCGGTATTCTTCTCGCACAAGATATTGCTAAAGAAATCAAGACAAAAATAAAATCACAACTTAATCTCACAGCTTCTGCCGGAGTTTCGTACAATAAATTTTTAGCTAAAATAGCTTCCGATATGCAGAAACCTGATGGTTTGACCGTTATACATCCCAAAAGAGCCCTAAGAGTAATTGAGAACTTACCGATAGAGGATTTTTGGGGCGTAGGACAAGTTACGGCGAGGCGAATGCACGAGTTAGGTATCCATACGGGGAAAGATTTGCAGGAAAAGTCAGAAGGCTTTTTAATTAAGAATTTCGGGAAAATCGGAAGTCTTTTTGCGGAATTTGCACAGGGCAATGACCACCGGGAAGTAGAAACTGATAGGAAACGCTTGTCTGTAGGATGTGAGCAAACTTTTGGCGAGGATATTATGGAAAAAGAGCAGATTATCGCTCGCTTTGATGAATTGGCTAACGAACTGGAAAAACGTATTGAGAAAGCTCACTTTCAAGGACATACATTTACACTGAAAATAAAACGAGGTGATTTCAAGCTAGTTACCCGAAGTCAAACTGCAGAAACTTGTTTTACATCAGCTAAGGAATTTATTGAATTGGGAACAAAACTTTTGGAAACGGTAAATTTGGAGAACCACGGTGTTCGGTTAATCGGCTTTTCAGTAAGTAACCCTACTGCCGACATTATTTCCAACACTATGCTTGACCCTCAGTTGTTGATACCTTTTGAGGAGTTCTAAAACGCCTGTAAATTGTAAATTTCATCCGGTACCCTTGAATTTACTACTATCTCGCTATTTTGTATATACAACACTGGCAGTTGGCTTTCTCTTATCTGTTATCTATTCGTTAATGAATTATTCTAATGTTATAATTTGCTTTTTTATATTCCCAATATTTTTGATGTCGTTTTTAAAAGCTCTATTGCCGGTGCGTCTAAATAGCAATCTTTACAATGAGCATACATCATCATACAATCTATAAAATCCGTCAGCATATGAAATAAAAGGCCTATCCCAATGATGTTAAAAGGTTTACGAAAAAAAAGCAATACCACATAAGCTATCATCGCATAATAAGTATGCAAAGGGTGAAAATTTATGCTGCACCTGTCTATCTGAAATATTGGATTTGCAACTAAATGGTCTAAATCAACCAACATGGTGGCAATAAGTATCAAATAGACTTTCTTCCAATCATTTCTAAAAAATCCATATGCGATAAAAAATGGAAATACCAAATGTAAAAAGCAGTGTATGAATGTCTGCATGTTTAATTGTCCTTAAATTCCTCAACTGTCGTTTCTTACGCTGCCAACGTATAATTTACGTTTGACACAAAAACACCCATATCACACTTAGGCACGAAAAAAAGGTGTTAATTTTTTATGAAGATTATATTTTAATATTTAGGTTATTACTGGGGCTGTCTCAAAACAATTATTCAATTAGAAACAGTAAGGTGTCTTAGAAGTATCCAAATGCAAGGCACTGAGCAACCATCGAAAGTAACGCAGCAGTGGTCACTTATGAGACACCGCCTTGTACACCTCCTCAAACGGCACTCTAAACCGTTCTCCCCGAATTCCACGCATTCCTTTTCTGATTCCGCAGGGAATAACCATATTGATTTCGGCACTGCAAGGCAGTTTGAGCAATTTTTTAACCCTGCGGCTGTCAAAACCTTCCAATGGACATGTGTCATAACCGATCTCTGCCATGGCAATCATAAAGGTTTGTGCTGCCAAACCGCAGGTTTTATGTACAACTACACGCATATCACTTTCCGAAATTGAGGTTACCATGGGACGGAAAAGACTGATACACATTGAGAGAATCTTCCTGAAAATTCCAAGTAATCCAAAAAAGCGACTGTAAATAAATGGCATCAAGCAGGTGTAGTAAGCCCGCTGATTTTTCCATCGTTTTTCTTGTTTTTCCGGTGGACTATTACGGGCAATATTCCCTTTTTCAAATTCCAAAACAGCCTTTGAATGTTTGCGGTGCAAATCACGGCGAGTTACGAAAACTACAATTTGTTTAGCTGTTTCTGTTGCTTTTTGATCCAGACAGGCATGGGATATTTTTTTCATCATCTCAGGGTCGGTAATGTGATAAAATTCCCACAATTGCATATTGGAACTATTAGGTGCAAGCGTTGCCAGTTCGATACAGCGCTTTACCTTTTCAGTGTCCAGTTCTTTCGCTTCATCGAAATAGCGAACAGAACGGCGAAATTCAAGGACTTCTTGTAATGACATTGTATTTTATTGTTATGGTTGATTGATCAATTCCGCTAAGAAACGTGCCGTAAAGATAATCACATCTTGCGCAAAATGTATCACCCACGCCCAAAAAAATCCTTTAGTTTCGAGAATTGATTTCGCTAAAAACCATCCCAAAAATCCGGCTGCCAATACGCCCGGAATACCGCCCGGATTGCCCCAATAATGGACTGTACCGAATATCAGAGCAGAAATAAAAGGGATTATTCTATCTTTTAGCTTACCTTTCAGTACGACTACTACGCTTAATCTTGTAACGCTTTCTTCTATAAATGAATTGGTCAACGAGAAAATAAGACTAAAAAGCAAAATAGGTAGTATATTGCTAAGGTCAATTGCTTTTCCATTTAACAACTGAAAATAAATAATTATTGCCGTAACGACAGAGATAGTTATTCCGATACTCAACCCAAAAGATAACCAAGTTTGATTGCCTTTCGGCTTTATTCCAACCCAAGGTTCAGGAGTTATTTTGGCAGAGATATTCCCTTTTCTAAAATAAGTTTTAAACTCTTCCCTTTTAAATCCCCATAAAACAAGCAAGAGAAGAAGGGCGATTAAAAGAGTAATACCTTGATACACAATTTGGTGATTGGTTAATGGCGACAGATTGTCGAAAATAACAATTCCGCTTGTCCATTTACCTACAAAAAGAAATGAAGCGGTTAAAACCACTATCAATAAAAGCAGTAAAATATCTTTTAATTTTAACATGATTGTTTGATTTTTTAATGATGAATTGTTCGTTTTAAACATTAAACCTTATTTTATCGACAGTTCCCCTAAAATATTCATAATTGCCTTCCGGCAGATGCCAGATCACTTTCACTTTTTCGGCAATTTTTAATTTGTCCTGCGATTTATAGCTATCTACAACAACTGAAAACTTTACTTTTTTATAGCTGTTTTTGCCGACTGTAAAATATCGGTCGGATGTTTCGAAATGTGTAAACAGTCCTTCTTCGTTAAAGTAAAACATCCCTGAAACTTCAATTCCGTTATCTGTGAGTGTTCCCCGAACTGAACAATCATCTATCTGTTCCCATTTTACATTATCTGATAGCAAGTAACCCGAAATAAACGTAAATTCGCAAAAAGTTGATATAAGCGCCGACTGTGCAACTTCTTTACTGTTATCATAAGCTACTTTTATCAAATTCAGTAGCTTTACGTTCATTTCTCCATAACCATCCCAATATAGATCTCTTGCTGCCACCGGCATACCGGAAATTTTCATGTAGGCTGTCCTTCCTATCGGCTTCACGGAATTGAATTGCATGGTGTGAAGTTTTATCCAATCCTTATCCGGCGACATTTTTAACCAACTTTCGGTCCAATACACATTAGCATTTACGGGGATAGGAGTGTTTATATAACCACAAACTCGAAGATACTTTTTTAAAGGTTCGGGTAGGTTTTTTATTAAATCTTCGGTAAATACTTCAATCTTATGACCCTTATTCCTTTCAATAAATTCGGATTTATCTTTTATAAAAACGCTTTTCATATCGGTGCAATTTGTAAAAATTAGCAACACTGATAATACTGATAGTATTCTTTTCATTCCAAATTTAGTTTGTTGTGTTTAAGTTAAACTCGTTAATAATGACGCCATTAATCCCATGAAATTACCTGCCATGTGGGTAAGAATTGCATACGCATTGTTATCATATTTCTCCTGATAATAACCGGCAATCAATCCAAGTGTAAATGTCGCAATAAGGGTTCTAGCCAAGAAGAAAGCACCCGCACCTGTTGTTATCAAGTTTAAATGCACTAAGCTAAACGCTAATGCTCCAATAATTACAGGCAAACTAACATGCCTTTTAAAGATTTTTATTCCTTTGTCTTTCAACGGCTTTAATATATTTTGAAGAAATCCGCGAAACAAAACTTCTTCTACTACACTTGCGTAGATAAATATGAAAAGAAAAAACTGCAACGGCGACATTACATCAAAGGCATAATGCGATTCAGCTTTGATTCCAAAGATATTTCCTATAATAGTCATAAAAACATTGACTATTACTGCTGCCAAAAAACCAAACAGCATTGGTTTTAGTGTCTTTTTGAACTTTGGCACTGAAATTTTATAGTTCACATGCTTTTTGAGACCACAAATCAAAGCAATTGAAAGTATCAGTATAAGCGTGTCACCCCAAAAGGATTTAGGAATAAATTCAATGTTAATTTGTAGTTTTCTACTAACAAATGATGATATTAGAAATACTATCGCTGTTAATAATATTCCCCAAATAAATCTTTCATTGTTTTTCATTTTTATATTCCTCCTGTTTAATAAGTTTTATAATTGTCATATTTCAAAGTATTATTTCGTTATCAGAGCTAATCGGCAAAGTATGGAGCAAATGCTTTCATCCCTCCATGCCGGCTTTAATTTGCTCCGCAATAAAGAGACTATTCACAGTTGACGAAAAGTAAAATATTCGTTTATATTACTTTCACTTTAAAATGTTACTGCTGTCTGTATTTTTTCTCTTTTCTTATTATGTAAACAAAGACAAGTATTATCCCAATTACGTTAATTCCAACTCCAAGACCTAATGACAGACCCAGTATAAAATCACCAAGGTCACTTGGCGTTATATTACAAAAAAAATCTTTTGACACATATAGTACATTGCCCAATACTATAAGTGTAATTCCTGTTTTTAAATCTTTCATTTTTCTGTTTTTCATAATTTTTCAATTTTATGATTGCCTTTCTTCAAAAATTAAGCATCTGTTAACAAGTTGTTGTTTTTACTTCCCCGAACAATCAACCAAATCCCAAATGTCACCTCCCAAAGTCCGCCGAGACCGAGAAGATACATACTCCACTCTTTCCCAAACAATTCCATCAGAAAGCCAAAAGCAAAAACAGCATAGCCTATCGCCCCCCAAATTGCCAACCAGGATGGTGTGATTTTGTATTTAAGTAATGTCAAACACATGGGAATGCTGCCAATTCCTAACACCAGCATCGCAAGAAAATATCCCAAATCATCTGATACACTTCCGTTTAGAAATATTGTTAGGAGAGCTAAGGCTTCAAATAATCTTGTAAAAAGATAAATATTGCCAACTAATGGATTATACAGTTTCAATGTTTTCCTCAATAAAATCCCAATAAACAGAACCATTACCGAGTTGGCGATTATTAAGAATGCACCTAAATATTTTACGGGATTATTTGTGCTTTCGAAAAAGGGTCTTCCAAATCCATAGGCTAAAAAAGCTAATAAAAAGAAAGTCCCGATAATTCGAGCATTAAAAATTGTAACTGAATTGCTATTGTCTTTCATTTTTGATTCTTTTGATAGGTTTTAATTTTTGATTTTTCTATCCTTTATAAAGTCAAACGTGAGTATTGTTAAAGAGAGTAAAGTATTGATAATCACAACCCAATAATTATACTCATCGTACTTATTGTCAGCCAATGTGTTCACTAATATAATTATAAAAAGTGCTGAGTACACAACCCAAAAGTTTCTAAGAAAGATATACCCCAACCCCAGCAACAATCCGATAAACCCCATGGTAGCAGCCAGTTCTATATCTTGAAACAGCGAATCAACATAAAATGAGAGAAAGAAAAAAGCGCCTATTGCAAAAATTAGCAACACACTTTTCATTTTGTTCTTCTCCCAACCCTGTATCGTGTTCGGAATCAACAAAAACGCAAATAAACCTATTCCCAATGACATGGGGAAAAACAGCAGTATATATTTCAGCATTAAGCTCCAAGAATATTTCAGTTCAATGACTTTAATAAAAGCTCCTGATAATACTGTTGAAAACAGAACGGCTAAAACCAGGAAAAGATAACCTACTGCTCTGTTTGAACCTGGTTTATTGTAGCACCAACGAAATTTATTCTTGAAATATATTGGAATAAAACACCCGATTAGTCCTGTAAAAATAATAGAAAACAACAGGCTTGATGGTAGCGAGTGCTGCGTTTTGATACTTATCAGTTGAGAAACTCCCCAACCGATGTAAAAAACCACAATCGACGAGAATACCAATAAAACTGATTTTGTTTTCACACATCTAAAATTCAGACCGATACAAAAATATTCATCTCGCTGATAAATGTGAAAGAAAAGGTGTTAAATTTTTGTGAAGATTTGATGCAATATTCAAAAACTAAATCAATCACTATTCTCATCCTTAGTGTCAGGTGTACGAAGCAATTCGGCCAGGTTTTTTCCTAAATCCAGGCATTTCAGGTAGTTGTCTTTTTTGAGTGCCATTTTTTCCTCTACCCTGTCGTCAACCATGCACCACTTCATGTTTTCACCAAATTCAGCCAACTTTTTACCGGAAACTCCTGCCCATGAGAATGAACCGAAAAATCCAAAGTCCCGGTTTTTTACTTGCCGCAGTTCAATTTTAGTTAAAAGTGAATGAATATCCGGATGCAATTCGTTGGAGTAGGTCGGACCACCTATCACAAGTCCTTTGTACTTAAAAATATCACTCAAAATGACCGATGCATCTGACTTGGCAACATTGTGCATCACTACGTCTTTAATACCGTTGCGGACTAATCCTTGTGCCACAGCTTCTGCCATCTGCTCCGTATTACCGTACATACTGGCATATACGATCACGACACCTTCACAACCTTCGTATCGGCTCAGCCGGTCATAAATATCCACAACTTTTGAAATATTTCCATGCCAAACCGGACCGTGCGTGGTACAGATATATTGAATTTCAAGCGATGCGAGTTTTTGCAAGGCTTTTTGCACGGGTGAACCATATTTTCCTACAATATTGGCATAATAACGGTACATTTCATCCCAATATTTATCCAGGTTTATTTCCGTGTCCAGCACTCCGCCATCAAGTGTACCAAAACACCCAAAAGCATCACCGGAGAACAAGACTTTTTCGGTTTTATCGTAAGTCATCATTGTTTCAGGCCAATGCACCATCGGTGTGAGGTAAAAAGTGAGTTGGTGGTGTCCCAGCGAAAGTTGGTCACCATCCTTGATTTCCATGGTATTGTCGTCAATTCCGTAATACCCCTCCACCATTTCCAGCGTTCTTTTATTGCCCACAATGGTAACATTCGGGTAATACTTCCGAAGCTGAGTAATTGAACCGGAATGATCGGGTTCCATATGGTTGATAATCAAATAGTCAATGTTTCTCCCCTGAAGTTGAGACTGAATTTTTTGAATGAAAATATCGCCATGGGATGCTTCGACAGTATCAATCAGTGCAACTTTCTCGTCAGCAATCAGATATGAGTTGTACGAAACACCATAAGGCAACGGCAACATATTTTCGAACTTTTCTTTGATACGGTCGTTAACGCCCACGTAGTAAATCTCACCGGCTATTTTTGTGTTGATGTACATAGTTTATTTAAATTTTATTTTTTTAATTATTCCTTTTATTCTCTGTCTTGTTTTCCAACTAAAAAGTTGTGCAAACAAATGCATAGTTCGCAATTTGAAAAAATTCCAATGATACAAAAACGAATAAGAGACTTTATTAAAGTTTTGTATCAGTTCAATATATTGATTAGATAAATCCGCAATATCTTTTTTGCAATCAATAAGTCCATTCGGAAGTTCCTGTTTTTTTGTAATAACTGCGATAACTTCATTTCCGTAAGTGCTGGTTTTTATGGTCGCAAAATCTTTTAAAAAAGAATTGATATTGGTTTTCATTTCTTTGTTCCAAATTATCATATTATCGTTTTCGACAGCAATATTATATTGATGAAAACCTCGATAATTTTCAGTTTCAGCTTCATTTCGAAAGTGTCGCAGGTATAAAACTCCTCCGATTTCAAGACTCTCAATACACTCTAAAATTCCTTTAAGTGGATTTTTAGAGTGATCAAGAGCATTTTGTACTATTATCAAGGAAACTTTATTCGGAACAAAAGCCGAAAGGTATTCTATAAATCCAAATGTTATTTTGGGTAATTCAAGCTTCTTCTTTTCGATAATTTTATTGAAAAACGGTGCAAGAGGGTCAATATAGCATACATTCAATTGCTTGCCGTCCAGTTTATCTCCATTGGAGAAACTCATTCCACAACCGGCATCAACTATTATTGGATTTTCTTTTTGAGAAAGAAAGTTTTTGACATCGAAGTTAAGAAGTTCTATTTCCTTATTATACTTAGACCATTTAAACAAACTTTCAATACGCCTTTTATTGGAATAGACTCCTTCCCAAAAAGCAATTTCGTGTGGAATCCCATTTATCCAGTTTTTCATTATAATTGTTGTGTTGGTTGTCCCTTGTGAAATGCAAAGTTACGATTTAAAAATTAGAAATTATAAAATATATCGTCAACCCATTTTGCCGGATTTTCGTATATATAGGTTTGTATTCGTTTAAATGATTGTTCGTCACGAATAATATGGTCGTGATATAGGCGTTGCCATGCGAATTCGGAATTGATTTTCCGTGCATGGGTGGTTACACCAATTTTGAAACCTCGAATGATGGATGCCAAATTTTTTGATTGTGGACCAAAACGGTTTTTGGGGGCATTGATTTCGTGTGGTTGTTTGGTGGAAACGCATTGCGTTTGTGGGGGCGTGGTTGTTGTTGTCATGGGCGTTTCCGTTGTTGCCATGGGAATGTAATGCGGTTTGGGATTGTTGTGCGGTTGCGACGACGTAGAGACGCAATGCATTGCGTCTCTACAACAACGATGATCATCACCATCATCATCACGTTGATTATATTCATTTTCCCCGATAATAATAATGGCATGAAAATGATTGGGCATTACCACAAATTCACCCATTTGTATATTCATATCGGGTCGCATGTCGAATGTTTTTATCCATTCCTGTTCCGCAATATGTCCAATTTCCGACAATCGCATTTCCCCGTTTTCAATTTCACCAAAATAATGTTCGCGGTTTTTGGTGCAGATGGTAATAAAATACGCCCCTGCCCAACAATAATCCCAATTTTGCAATCGGGTGGATGGTATGCGATATTTATTTTGGAATTTATTGGTCATAGTTTTTTGAAACAGTTTAGGTAATTTATGATTTAGTAAGGCTGAGGGGGTGGTTAACTGATAAGGAATTTGTGCTGTGGCTGTGAAAAATTATCACCCACTTATTGAAATTGTGATATTTATATCTTTTTAGAAAACAAATCTTTCAAATTGCTGTGCCTGCGGTGCAGCAACCACACGACAATTAATCCAAACACGAAGGTAGAAGTGGCTGTTTCAATCATGTGACTGAGTCTCACACTGGCTATGGGCATCAACGGATTAGGCAAAATATGCCCTAAATGTGGTATCGCAAAAAGAAATCCTACTAACAATCCGGTTATCCACGGTTTAACATTGGAACCAAGAATTATCGGCATCGCTATTATCGCATATAGGATACCTCTGGCTAATTGCAACAAAATCAGACCCGGTGTTTTGCATATTGTAGCAAGCGTGTGGGCAAAGAAAGGTTCTATTTCGCCGGGATTGCCGTAAAATGCTCTCAATTCGGGATTTTGCCATGCGATATAGTATCCTGCCAACCAATAGATTATCAGATAAATAACAGCAATGACACCAAACTTTAAAAGAAGTTGCTTAAAAGGTAAAACCATATAGTAATTGTTGGTGGCAATATCTTTTTTCTTCCATTTTTGGCATATAAGGATGGCAAGAGGGATATAAACGATTGGTATTGACAAGCCCATGATAAACAAACGAGGAAGCAACCCGGGCGATACCGTTATTTCAGTAAGAAAATGCCAGGTTTCAATTTGAGTAATAAATGTAAATGCCCCATAATAAGCGAACGCTAAAGATAATGCCAGTCGCCACCCATTCCATCGTGAAGTAACGATCAATCCAACTATTAAAACCGTATTGATTATGCCCAAAATAACCATGCCGACTCCCTCATTTAGTAAACCGGGCTCTGAAGGCACCTGCGGCATCAAGTCTCCAACAACCATTGCCCCTAAAATCCAAATGGGAAAATAAAGAGTTATCAATAAAATCAACCTCAAAGTCCAAATCAAAATTTTCCTTAGATTCATATTGTTTTACATGCAGGGTTATGCATCGGGCATTATTGCACACAACATCTGTTTTGCGAAACAAATATACAACATTTGTCAATATAAAATCTATGACATTCTTCTGTGTTTTCTATTTGTTTTTATCTGTGTTTGAGAAGAGTATAGGTTTAAATAATTTACAAAGTTTGTTGCTGTTTAATCCTGTTTACTAAAATATACATTCAAATCATCAACAATCAGTTCAATGGTATTCTTCATTGTGCTTAATGGTATTTTATATATTTAATCCGGTTATTTATTACTGCTTTATTTTGCTCATTATCAGTACAATCTAATGCGACCTGATATGCTCCAATGATTGTTTTGTAATTCTTTTTATCCTGAAGCAACTCGTATTTGCAGTCAGCTATTATCAACAGTTGTAAAAAACTATACTCTTTATTTTCTAATTGCTCCAAATGAGCAATCGCTTGATCATATTGTTTTTTAGAGAAAAAATACAACCCTTTTATAAGATTGTTAATATCCAAAGAATTGTCACAATTGTTAATGTACTTATCTATCCGGGAAACTTTATTTCTATCAAGCATAAATGAAAACTTTGCCAATAAAGCTTCTTCATTTTTAGTCTCCAAAATGTCTTTATACTTCCTATCAATGTACGGAACAACAAGATATCTCCTGAACAAAACATCTTTACCATTGAAAATTCTCTCGTTATAATCGTGTTGTGATATAATCCAATAATTATCATTATCACCAATTCTTGCAAATGAATTTGCTGAAATCAAAATCAAAATTAGAATCAATAATTTCTTTATCATTTCAATATGTTTCATGTTTATTGCTATTTTTCTCATATTCAAATGATTTATTTAAAAAGGTATATATCCGCCAATCGAATACATTAACATAACAGAAGGTAGTTTATAATCATCAGGCAATGCCGGTCCTTTCTTTAAGGGGACACCCAATCCAATCTGAGCCGTAAACCATTTCTTACCTCTATAAACAAAATTTGGCCCGATTACATTTTGACTAAAAGAATCACCAATCCCTTGATTCCAATACTGTAATGAAATAAATGAACTTCTGATTGATGGTTTAAAATGATAATTTAATCCGCCTCCAAATCCAACATAACCCGCTCCAATCTGAAGTCCAAATCGGTCGGTAAGCAAAAATTCCACATCAGCACCAACCATGGAACCTCCTCCTTGCAATATTCCAATTGTAATACTACTTCTCTTTTCAGCGTATTCACTAACTTGTTCTACTTGAGAAAAAAGATTTGCCGAAATGCAAATCAAAATCATAATGAGGATTTGTTTCATTCTTTTTCTAAATTTTTGAATTTAATATGATGATTGTAGTCTTTTTTCTTGTGGACTCCCCACTTATTTACTCTTTTGGTTTGGATTTAGTTACTTTCCCCCCTATTGCCCTGATTCTGAATTTTTTCGTATATCTGATACTTGCTTAATATTATTTTTTGTCTTGTACTGTCAGTTTTTTGATATGATAGCCAACATCTGATTCACGAATCAAATTTACAACATTCGTAAATATAAAACCAATATCATTTTCAACAACAATTCTACGCATGTTTTTCGCGTATTGTATGTTAGCAAAATACTAATCTATTTTTCAATTACTGCAATTAAATGTGTTCTTAGAAATGGGAATATATTTACAAAAGGATAAGATTTTTTTATTTCCCTACCAATTGGTGGTGCTAATGTGGTTTTATAAAATTTGATACTTTTCGCTTCTTTAAACAAGCTCTTTATTTCTTTCTTTTTAATACCTTTAACATCTTTATTCGAAGGATTATCAAATGCAAAATCATACCACAATACAATACCACTAGGCTTTAATAATGTCCACATTTTTTTTGCTAATAATTCTTTGAATTTTGTATCTAAAATTGAAGTAAAGACAGTTGATTGAAAAACAATATCAAACAATTCTTTTGCATCTTGTTCTATTTCACAAGCATCTCCTTCATAAAGATTAATATTGGGAAATGTCGTTTTTAAAATTTCAAATCTATCCGGTAATAATTCATTTGCATAAATATTCTCCCATTTTAAACCAAGCTTTTTAAAAAAATATATGTTTCCACCAGTACCGGCACCAATTTCTAACATTTTTATATTATCAATTAATTTGAATTTTTTGTAAATAATTTCGGTGTATTTAAGCTCTCTTTCAGATTGAACAAAATGATTGAAATAAAAATTAGACATTGCCTTTTTAACTTTATCACTAATTTTTCTTCTATCATATCTTTCTGCCATTTTTATTGTTTCAGTACTCATATTTTCAATATTTTTATGTTTGCTAACGGCGTGCAGTATCGTGCGGAATTACATGCCACGAACTTTTAACAACCTCTGAACTCCGCATGTACTATGTTGTTTTGTACATTTTCGTTTTATTGATTTTTACGGTATGTAAAATCCGAAATTCCGATGTTTGAATAAGTCTCTTTCAACGCCTCCTCATCATCAGAAATTACCAGCAATATATCGTTAACGTGCAATTCGGTTTGCCCTGTCGGAATAAAGTAGTTGTCACCTCGCTTTACCATAACGGCTAAAGTATTATCGGGTAAAGGCATCTCCATCAGGTTTTTACCGTAACTCAAGGTTTCTTCGGCAATCAAAATCTCCGTCATGACCGATTTTATTTCTTCCGAAAAGTCCACGTCAAAATCCTGTAAAGGTTTGTATTGCTCCGATTTTTTAGCCAATCCAAACATACGTGCCACAGCAGGTAAAGTAGCTCCCTGCATCAACAATGAAACAAGGGTAAGCACAAACACGATGTTGAATATTAATCGCGAACCGGGGACTCCGGCAGCCAGGGGTAAAATGGCGAAAATAATGGGAACTGCACCTCGCAATCCCACCCACGACACATACAGTTTGTCTTTAAATCCCACTTTCCGGAAAGGAGCGAGACATAAGAAAACCGTGATGGGACGCGCAAACACAATCATAAAGAAAGAGATGAGAAGCGCAGGGACAATTACCTCAATCAATTCACTCGGATTAACCAACAAACCGAGCGTAAGGAACAGCAATATCTGACTCATCCACGCGAATCCATCCATAAACCTCATGGAAGAACGTTTGTGCACGAACCGGGAGTTTCCGATTACCAAGCCGGCGATGTAAACTGCCAAGTAACCGTTTCCTTTTAAAAAATAGGTAGCAGCAAAAATAAACACCCCGAAAACAAGCAGCATAATTGGATAAAACGAATCGTTATCCATTTTTACTTTGTTGATGATTTTTACTGCCAAACGCCCTAACAGATAACCCAATACGGCACCCACGACCAACTGAATCAACACACTTAGTCCCACCATCAAGTAATCAGGATTTTCACCGTACTGAATGATATCGATAAACATAACCGTTAGCAAATAAGCCATCGGGTCATTACTACCACTTTCCAGTTCAAGCATCGGACGCAGGTTGTTTTTCAAAGTCAAGCCTCTCAAACGCAAAATTGCGAAAACGGAAGCCGAATCTGTTGACGAAACCGTTGAAGCAAGGAGCATGCACGAAAGAAAACCCAATCCCAGCGCAGGGAAAAAACTATCGGTTATCCAATACGTGAACAGTCCTGTAAAAACAGCCGTCAACAATACTCCCACAGTGGCAAGTACTACTCCGGGACCGATAACGGGTCTTATTGCCGAAAACCGGGTATCCAGCCCACCCGAAAACAGAATAATGGCCAAACAAACCGAACCTATGGCCTGTGCCATTTGTATATTTTCAAATTTAAGCCCGAAGCCATCGGCACCGAATATCATACCCACTATAAGAAAAAGCAATAAAATAGGCACCCCAAAACGGTGTCCCGCCTGCCCTACCAGCATACTGATAAAAAACAAGGCTGAACCGACAAGCAATATTAGTTCTGTTGAAATAGTCATTTGTAATTGTTCAAAAATGGCTGAATCCTCTTTTACGTTTACCGACGGTCGACGGTATGAAACGTTGGTGATTGCAAGTTTTCTACTTTTTAGTCAAAGTTTTATTAATTGAAAAGCCAAGTAGTCCCCCTAAAATTGTTGTCATTATTATTATTGGTATCAGTGAAACAGGCTCTTTCCAACCAATCAAAATTGCAGTTGGTAATAAAACCAAGAAAGCGATCAAAACACCTTTGATGATCGAATTGATGTTTAAATCAATTGTTGCAATTAGAAATCCAACAACTATCCACATGGCAAATGCAGATATATTTGCATCCCATGTCAGGTTTTGCATAATCATTGGAATTACATCAATAACTCCGGCAACCATGCCTAATAATAATCCAATTTTGATTTTTTTCATATCGTTTAATTTTAAATGCTGTGAATTTTTGTTGTGTTATTTTTAACTGTCACCAACGGATTGCCACGTTGCTAACTGGTAACCGTTATTTCAGATTCTTCTTTTCCTGATTCAATTGCTTTGGCTGCTTACCTTTCTCTAGCTTTTTAATGCTATCAGCCGTTGGCAGGTTTTCAGGCATGATTCCACCTAGTTCCTGAATGGTTTTGGAATATAGCATAATCAATTGGTTCCACTACTCCTACATCTTTAGCCGCGGCTGCAAGCTGGATATTGTGTTTTGCCATTTCGTTGCGCAAAAACAAACGTTTCTCATCTTCGGTACTCAGGCGGTTATACTCGTCCATTTGACGAATTTCCTGTAGACGGGTTTGCACAGCAAAATAAGTTTGCCCCAAAGCAACAACTTCCTTATCAGGATCGGCATTTTGAACAATGAGATAACATGCATAACGAGAGAGTTTGTAGCTTTGCGTTAGTCTTTCGGCACCTGAACCAATGGGAACCATTTCGTTGAACTCAACGATATGGTTTTCGACTCGCTGTTTACTATTTATACATGCTTCTTTGGCTTTTTCAATTACCGATAAAAAGTTACGAAAATCAGTGTAATCTAGGGCTTTTGCAAGAGTTCGGGCCGTCCAATATTCATTACCATTTTCATCTTTTCGTTTAATTTGTTCGAACAGATTGTTATGTTGATTTGATAGTCCTTTTGTCTGCGTGAGACTTCCGCTTTTTTTCGCCATTTATAGTTTCTTATTCTATGATTTTTAATTGAGGGTCAAAGGTAACAATTTAGCACGGTTGCGCAAGAAAAATTTTGAATTATTGCATGGGCCTTTTTAACCCATTTTTTGTGCTGAGTTTATGAATGATATCAGTATGTACTGCCGTTATGCTTGCAGGGAAAGGTTGAGTATTAGCGATAGTGATGGATAAAAAGCTCAAACTTTTGATTTTCCACTTAATTCTCATTACTCCAATACTATGTCGGGTGACGTTTCTTTCAAGACGTAGTCTTTGAAATTTTCAGCAAATTTATTTACATACTTTGAAAGATAATCTTCAAGATGATCCCTTGAAATAAAATCAATTAAATATTTGTTGTTCTGCTTTTTAGAATCTATTTCTCTTGTGAAAGAAATATAGCCAACTTCATTAACTTTGGTCTTATCTATATGTGAATCAATTGAGAAGATTTTTGAATTTAGAACGACAATTGGAAAATAGATTATATAGTTTTTCCAAGTTTCATTTCTTATACTCTTATCCTTATTCTTATAATATTCCAAACTTTTACTTAAAGGTAACATTATAGAGTCATAAATTCCATCGTGAAATGCGTTCCATTTTTTATTTTTTTGTACAAGCTTACAGAATTGAACAGCCTTTTTATCACTTATCGAATAGGGGTAAATCTCATTTATTTTGTAATAGAAAAACCCGTTTTTTACATGGAAACTATTTTGCTTATTCTCTACAGGAATCAAATACTCATCCTTTGGAAAAAGAAAATTTGGTGGACTATAAGAGTCGTCAATCTTACCTTTGTTTCTAGTTATAAAGACGAAAGGATTTTTATTGTTTTTACATTCACATAACAATCTAATTCCAATGGATATTTTAGATTCTTCATCATAATAAAATCTTTTATAACCTGTAACATCTAATTCTCGGGATTTTTCTTCTTCTAAATCTTTAAATGCAGAATTAGTTTGAATATGATACTCAAACTTTTCAATTATAAACCCAATTTCTTGTTCAAACAAGAACCCTGAATCATTAATTGCTTTTAATATATCTTCTTGCGATGGCGTGTTCACAAAATGTTAATTAACGATTCGGCAATATATTTTTGCTTCTGAATTCAGAGCACAACACTATCAAAGCACAATGAAATTCGAAACGAGCCACAGACTTTGATTTCAGAACTATTTCGGTAATAAAATATACCACCTGTTATGAGTTAAATGAGGCTTAGTTTGTTGTCTTTAATGGTAAATGCTCAATATATGCTACACCGTTCTGATTTTCAATAATTTTCAGAGCGCCTGAATTGGAAAAGGTATGCATAAATGCATGATGTGTCGTTAATACTAAATCTTGCAATTTATTATCTGATTCTAATTCAATAATTTTTAATCCCATGTCTTTGCATGTAGCAAGGGATATATGTCTTGCATGAGTTTTTGAATTATCATGACTTGAAAAGTGCTCAATTACTTTTTTTGTTTTATCATTTTCATTCTCAAACATATTATCGTTAAGCCAGTCTTCTACAAGCTAAACTGACATATCTATTGCATGTTTGCATGAACTTAACAATGTAGGATGATACTTTGAAATAATAAATTGCCACAAGGCTGCATTTTTAGGGTCGCTTATTATCTCTTTCCTTGCCCTTTCAAATTCAGCGATAACTGCTTGACACGGTACATTCCCCATTTGAGGATCAATAGGGCCCAAACTTGAATGTTTTCCTAACACAATCTGTTTACATGAAAAAGCAATCATTGTCCCCGCTGACATTGAAAGTTGAGGTACGATAGCACGGATATCCTTGCCAAACATGGATTTCAAATATGTGACGAGTGCTTCAGCTGCTTCAAGACTACCACCAGGTGTATGCAAAATTAAGTCTAATCCTTTTTTTCTGTCCATTTTATGAATGTTTAACATAAAACCAGAAATATCCTTATCATTAACAATAACATCAGGGGAATTAGGTCGTTGGAGCCAACCTGAATAATATGCAATCACATTTCGCTTGGTGTATTGAAAAATATTTTTTAAATATTTTCTCCTTACAACATCAAGTGCTTGATTGCCTTGCCTGTTAACCCTTGCAACTTCTTCTAATACTTCTTTCCAATTAGGCATGTTAGTAATTTAATGAATGAGTATTCGGTGTTAATATTGGTGTAGGATGATCTTCATAGAGATTAAATTCTTTAATAATATCACCTTCCTTATTCCATTCATGCCTAATATTTTCAGCATTTATACCAAGAATTGAGAAAATTTCTGAGTATTCCTTTTTAAAGTCTTTTTCCTCAGTCTTTTTTACTTTTTTTTCTTCTTTGGCCATAATAATTAGATTTTAATTTCTTTGCAAAGATAATAATTTTCTAAATTCAAAATCAAGTTCCGTATTAAACATAACAGTCTGGTGCTTTTGGCGCAGTGACAAATTTCGAGGCAATTCATTATCCTACATCAAGAAGCTGATTTGCTGCAATTACCTTAAAATCAACGATTAAACTCCTGATAAAATATACGCACTGTTAGCGGTAGCCCTTTATTTCATTGGTGGTTTCCCAATATCTGCCAATTTTTTATCTAATGCATCTCTTTTCGTTTTCAAAATTGATGGTTGTACAAAGTAAAAATCGAATAAAGCTTCTAAGACATCTAGTAACCATTCAGCTTCACCAATCTCAACATCAATAATTTCTCCAGTCGATGTGCTTTTTAATGGATGGGCTGCAAAATTTCCAATATTTCTAATAGCATCAATGCTTTTAGATAAATACGAAGGCAATAATTTGCTGTCAATTATTTGTTGTATTTCATTGGATAAATCGCTCTTTTTTACACCTGCTTTCTCTCTTAATACATTTTGTAAACATCTCCTACTCAGTGCAGCACTTGCTTTAGGACTAAAAGTTAAAATCAAGCAAGCTTCATTATAATCCTTTGCAAACAATTCATCAACTTCAGGTGGAACAGGAGATCTACCTGATGCAAAAGGCCTAATCGTTTGTCTAAACTTAATCGACTTCAAACCATTCCATGGTTGATTTCGGGTATCTCGGTAAGGTTCTCCAGAAGCCAGATCAATAATCATTTTACCACAATTAGAATTTGGACAATTCATTGTAAAAATAGACCAAAAACTTTCTTTATCTCCATATAAGAATGTTTCAGAGAAGTTTGGATTTATTTCTACTAAACAATGTGGGCATTTCATATTATTAAAATTTTTAGTTTATTTTTTTAGAATTACAGCCAACACCTAATTTCACTCACCAAATTTACAACATTCCTAAATATAAAACCAATAATATTTACATAACGTTATCAACAATATTATTTTCTATACACGTCAGCAAATTCAACAAAATAAACACATTCCCCCTACTACGTTGTCTCACCCCCACCACTTATCAACTCATCATTATCCTCGCACCCCTTATACTCAATTTGCAGGGTAATGTGGCTGATGCCGAATTTGGTTTTCAATAAAGTCTCTACGCTTTGTTGGATTTTTTGAAGGTCGATGTGGCGGAGTGTTGCCTGCATCAGCATTTGATTATCACACTACATTTTCATTACCTCTCTTTTCTTTGTGCTGACTACCGATAACATACATTATTCAATCGCTTTCCAATAACCCGTTTTGTCACTTCCAATACGTTTTATTTTTCCCTGTTCTTTTAGTGCTTTTATTCTCCGCTTAGAGGTGCTTAAACTTATTTTCAACTTTTTACTGATTTCTACTGCCGTTATATGGTTGTTTTTCTTTATCAAATCAAATACAGTGTCATTTACAGTGTCATTTTTTAATTTTACAGTGTCATTTACGGTATCAATGTAATGAATGTGCATTTCACGGTTTTTGAGCGGGTGATTTTCTTTCAGTAATAAATTCAATAGAAAACGGATGAGATATTTTTCTGTTTTATGAATCCCTTTCGATAAATCTTCATAATTAACCCCCACTCGCACCCAACATCCAATTTCACCCACCAAATTTACAACATTTCTAAGTATAAAACCAATAATACTTACGTAATGTTATCAACATATATTTCCTATACACCTCAGCAAATCAATAAAATAAACACATCTCCCCACTACGTTATCTCACCTCCCCTACTTATCAACTCATCATTATTCTCACACCCCTTATACTCAATTTGTAGGGTGATGTGGCTGATACCAAATTTATTTTTCAATAAGGTTTCCACCTTGTGGCGGACGGCTTGGGCATCGCTAAGGGGGACGTTATGGGAGATATTGAGATGGGCTTCCAGGTGAATTTGTTCGTCATCCATTTGCCACACATGCAGGTGGTGGATATTTTCAACTTGCGGTAAGGTCTCCACGCTTTGTTGGATTTTTTGAAGGTCGATATGGCGGGGTGTTGCCTGCATCAGGATATCTACCGTTTGGCGTACCACGCCCCAGGTGTGGTAGATGATGTAAACTCCCACGGCAACCGTTACGAGCGGGTCGAGCCAGTAAACTTGCCAAAAGAGAATGGCTATACCTCCTGCAATAACCGCTACCGACGAAAGCGTATCACCTAACAGGTGCAGGTACGCGGCACGTATGTTCAGGTTGTGCGATTTGTCTTTTTGCAATACCAAGACTGAAATCAAATTAGCCAACAGTCCGAAAATGGCTACTGTAAGCATGATTCTGCCCTTGATAGGTTGCGGATCTACAAAGCGTTTATAGGCTTCCACAAAAAGAAAAATACAGATGGCTATCAGCACCACCCCATTAAAAAGAGCCGCTAAAATCTCTGCGCGTTTGTAACCGAAAGTCTTTTGAGCATCAGGTTTCTTAGCCGCATGTTTTCCGGCCAAAAAAGCAATAAAAATAGCGGATGTGTCACCCAAATTGTGTATCGCATCCGAAATAAGGGAAAGGCTGTTGGAGATAATTCCACCTGCTACTTGTACCAAGCTTATGGAAAAATTGAGCAGTGTAACCCATAACAGCTTTTTTCCTCGCAGGTTTTCTGTATGGGTGTGGTGGTGACCCCATGTTGCTTTATTTTTTTTGCTCATAATTGTGTTTTCTGCTTAATTTACTTATCTCTTCATTTTTTTGTCTTGATACAAAAAAACGAAGCAAAAAAAAATCAAGACTACGCCTGCTTCACTCGAAAAATTAGCGCTCGAATAACTAAATCGTCCAAACTCTACGGTGTCTTATAAGCGCCCAACTGCTGCGTTAATCCGCGAAAACCTAACCCGCCACCACAGAACTCGCTACCACGGAACACGTACCTCGCACCCCGTACCCCGCGACCACGGAACTCGGACCCCGCACCTCACAAACTCACAACAACAGCATAAACAAAATCACCACAACGATCCCTGCCAGCAATTCGATGCCGCCTCGTCCCAGAATGCCTTCTTTACCTTTGATGATAAATATTCCGGTAATGGTGATGACAATGAGCGAAATGGCAAAAATGTCCGAAAACAAAGTCCACCATTTTCCCGGATTATAGTGCAACCGGTTAAACTGACTGATGATGGGACGTTTTTTCAGTGACTCGTAAAGTGCTTTTCCGCTCTGCATGTCAACTTCCAGGGAAGAACCTCCTTTCAGAAAAACTTTCAGCTTGTCGTTTTCAGGAAAATAATGTTTCGTGTAGTTTTTATCCTCTTTGATGGGTTTCAGCATATCAATCACCATCGATTTGGAAACATCTTCCTTCTCCATAGGAAATGTCCCATCCACCTGCAATTGATGTAGTTTGACCGTATAGTTCGGATTGATGCTATCGCGATGATTGAGCATAATGCCCGACACGGCGTAAATGATGATGAGACCTGAAAAGAAAAAGGACAAGTCACAATGAATAACACGAAACCATTTTCGCAAACGTGCTCCCGTAAAACGTTTTTTAGTCATGATGTAAATTTTGGCCAAAAGTTAATGTATTCGGTTTGCCTTCCGCTACATTATTTTATACGACTCAGCTTCTATAAAATAAAATGAAAGGTAGTTTTTCCCTTCCTTTTCATTGCGTTCAGCTATGCGTTTGCGGAAATTGTCAATACGCTCCTGTTCCGTGTTAGCCGGTGTTTCTTTTTGGGCTTTTTGTTCAGTGGCGCATCCAGCCTCTCCATCTCCGTGCTTCTCAGCCGTTTGTGCAGCCAATTTCGTTTCCCAATCCATCAGGTAAGCCTCATCAATGCGTTCTTCCACCAAGGTACCTTTGACTTCCACCATGCAGTTCACGGCTTCTTGATCGAAACTGCCGATCTCATCACTTGCCTCTATGCGGATGGTTTGGGTGTCGTCGCTGCCCATCAAAAAAAGCTTTCTCCCGCCGTGTTGGCAAACATGCGTACAAACACCGTCCACGATGACGGTTTTGCCCACAAGTGCTTCGGCATTGCTCAGCAGTTCGTCCACTTGCATGGCTTCAGACGACTCGCTTGAGCTACTTTGTTGTTTCTGACCACAGGAAATCAGCACGAAAGAAAGTACGAAAATGCAAAAAAGTGTTTTTGAATGTTTCATTGTTCTGTTTATTTTAAAAATTATAAAAGTTTTTTTCGGATACAAATTTCAGCATAGATGCAAGTATCAATTGCAACATGTTTCACAAAGATGCGAAATATATTTTTTTCAGCAATCGAAAATCCTGTTTTTCATTCGTTTTTCAAAACTGTTGCGTGAGGCTGTCTCAAAAGTAAATATTTAAAAAACCCGCAAGGTGTCTTAGAAGTGTTCAAATGCAAGGCGCTAAGATTGAGGGCAGTAGGGGCAGACCTCGTGTCTGCCGTCGGTGGTTGAGCCCGAATATTGAAAGTAACGCAGCAGTTGGGCGCTTATAAGACACCGCCAGCTTTATTTAAGTAACACGAAAATTGTGTACCTTTGTTCCGGTGTTAAATGATTTTTCTTTTTCATATTGCAATATAAAAGTATTTTTGCCCTGAGAGATAGATGGATACACCCTTCTATCTCTTTTTACTTCGTGTTGCATTATACTATTTGAACTTACATGATAATAAAAACCATTCTCTTCGATTTTGATGGCGTAGTAGTAGATTCCGAAAGGTTGCACTTGAAGGCATTGGGAGAAGTTTTGCACAATCACGGCATCAGCTATCCCAATGATTTGCTAAATGATTTTGTAGGCAAAAACGATTCGCTGTTTTACCAATATGTTATTGATAATCTGAACAGTAGTTATGAATTGGACTATTTGCTGAAGCAGAAAAACAAGATTTTTGACAAAATAGTTCGTGAACTTCAACCCATTGACGGTTTTCTTGATTTCATAGATATCGTTATTCAAAAAAACATCCCACGTGCCATTGTAACATCCTCTTCCGGAGAAACACTAAAAATGGTGTCTGAAATTTTCCCTTTCCAAAATTACATTGATATTGTAGTTTGTGAAGAGGACACCACCAGACACAAACCGCATCCTGAACCTTATCTGCTGGCCCTGGAGCGTACGGGCGGAGAAAAAGAAACTACACTTATCATCGAAGATTCGGCAAACGGAATAAAAGCCGGAAAATCAGCCGGATGCATCGTTTTCGGACTTACCACCTCACTACCACGCAAACCCTTGCTGGAAGCCGGAGCCGATAAAGTTTTTGACAGTTATAAGGAAATAAGCGATTTCATTCATTTGGAATAGAAAAAGACAATCAGGTCTCTATTCGTTGCGGGGTCCGCGGTACGGGGTACGAGGTCCGGGGTGCGGGGTGCGGGGTCCGAGTTCGCGAGTTATGAGGTTCTGATGTTGCTTTGGAGATGATGAATGATGCGACCGGACCTCGTCCGGTGAGCCGAAAAATGAAGTGAAATTTGAAGCAATACTCCACATTTATAATTTTGAAAACTTTTCTCTCACTTTCTATAATAAAGTTTTCTTTTTAAAATTCTAAAATCTTGTCAATCTGCAAAATAAAAGAAACAAATAGATTGTTAATAACTATTTTTGAAAACTATTTTGTTTTAGCATTAAAAATAATTTACCTTTGTGGAGCATTTTGGTTCTTGTCCGAATTTTCTTTCGGATAAAGATGAAAAAGGGAATTAGGTGTAAATCCTAAGCTATACCCGTAGCTGTAAGTGCCTCCCCTATCTCCTCCAAAGGAGGGGAATGAGGAAAGTCTGCAAAAAACTCCAAATACCACTGGCCCATATTCCTCCCCTTGGGGAAGTTAGGAGGGGCTGGGAAGGTTTGCAGATTGATGGGCATAAGTCAGAAGACCTGCCAAATTGCACGCAACACACTTTTTGATGTCTTTCGGGTAAAAAGGCAGTCCGGAATATACTTAAATATCATCTGACATTAAGCTCTATATTTTTAGACTAACTTAATACACCGACACAGCTCAGGAAGAAGTGTAGTGTTTGTGTTTTAAAATAAAATAATCTTATTGTATAATCTCACCTAAATAGTCTAAGAAATGAGCAACAGAGAATTTTATATCGTGAAAAGAGATGGCAAACATGTACCTTTTTCTATTGACAAAATAAAAAATGCCATTCGCAAAGCTTTTATTTCCGTGGGTAGTTTTGCTACCGACGAGAACATGGTAAATATCCTTGCACGTCTGCAAATTCACAGCGGGATGACGGTGGAAGAAATTCAAAATCAGGTGGAAGTGGCGTTGATGGCGGAAAAATATTTCGCCGTAGCCAAATCTTTTATGCTCTATCGTCAAAAACACACCGAAACTCGTGAAATTCGGGATAAAATGACTTTCCTGATGGATTATTGCGAAGCACAAAACGCCGCCACAGGAAGCAAGTTCGACGCCAATGCCAATGTAGAAAAGAAAAACATCGCTACGCTAATTGGCGAACTGCCCAAAAAGAATTTCATCAATCTTAACCGTAAAATGCTGACTGACAGAATTAAAGAACTATATGGAAAAGAGCTTGCCGACAAATACATCGCCTTGCTAAACGAACATTTTATCTATAAAAATGACGAAACAAGCCTCGCCAATTATTGTGCAAGTATCACCATGTATCCTTGGCTACTCAACGGGACTACATGCGTTGGCGGAAACTCTACACCGCCCACCAATCTGAAATCATTTTGCGGCGGATTTATCAATATGGTGTTCATTGTATCGAGCATGCTGAGCGGAGCTTGTGCCACGCCCGAATTTTTAATGTATATGGACTACTTTATCCGCAAGGAGTATGGAGATGATTACTACCTAAATCCTGAAAAAACGGTGGATCTCTCTTTGAGAAAACGCACACTTGATAAAATGATTTGTGACCATTTTGAACAAATCGTCTATTCCATCAATCAACCCACAGGCGCAAGAAATTTTCAAGCTGTTTTCTGGAACATAGCCTATTACGATCGCCCATACTTTGAAAGCCTGTTTGGCGAATTTGTATTCCCCGACGGCACCCGACCCGTTTGGGAATCCCTTAGCTGGCTTCAAAAGCGATTTATGAAGTGGTTCAATGCGGAACGCACTAAGACGGTACTTACATTTCCGGTAGAAACCATGGCGCTGCTTTCTAAAGACGGCGATATGATTGATGCCGAATATGCCAACTTTACTGCCGAAATGTACGCCGAAGGACATTCATTTTTCACCTACATGAGTGATAACGCGGACAGTTTAAGTTCTTGCTGCCGCCTTCGGAACGAAATTCAGGATAATGGCTTTAGTTATACCTTGGGAGCAGGCGGTGTTTCCACAGGCTCCAAAAGCGTGCTGACCATCAATTTGAACCGATGTGTGCAGTTTGCCGTAAGAAATGACAAACCCTATTTGAGTTTTTTGGAAGAGGTTGTAGATTTGATGCATAAAGTACAAATAGCTTACAATGAAAACTTAAAGATATTTCAGGAAAAGGGTATGTTACCTTTATTTGATGCCGGTTATATCAACCTCAGTCGCCAATATTTAACCATTGGTGTTAATGGGTTAGTGGAAGCTGCTGAATTTATGGGAATTGAAATTAATGACAATCCGAAATACATGCATTTTGTGCAAGAAATATTGGGTTTGATTGAAAAGTACAACAAAAAATACCGTTCCAATGAGTTAATGTTTAACTGTGAAATGATACCTGCAGAAAATGTAGGTGTAAAACATGCCAAATGGGACAAAGAAGACGGTTACGAGGTACCGAGAGATTGTTATAACAGCTACTTCTATCGAGTGGAAGATAGTTCCTTAAACGTGATGGACAAATTCCGACTGCACGGCATACGATACATTGAGCATCTCACAGGCGGTTCTGCCTTGCATCTGAATTTGGAAGAACATCTTTCCAAAACTCAGTATCGCCAACTCTTACGTGTAGCTGCTCGTGAAGGATGTAATTATTTTACCTTTAACATTCCCAACACCGTATGCAACGATTGTGGGCATATTGATAAACGTTATCTGAAAAAATGTCCTAAATGTGGGTCGCATAACGTGGACTATCTGACACGGATTATCGGCTATATGAAACGCATCAGTAATTTTTCCGTACCACGGCAAGTTGAAGCCGGAAAACGCTTTTATGGAAATTTAAAGCATGATTACGAAGTTGAAAAAGAGAGTATATTATGCTGAAATACGTAGATTACGATATTGTTTTTCAGGAAATCCCTGACGAAGTAACACTGGCAATCAATTTATCCAATTGCCCGCACCGCTGTGCAGGATGCCACAGTCCGCAACTGCGAAACGATATTGGGAAAGAACTTACCGAAACAGCCCTTTCTACTTTGATACGCAAATATGAAAAATCGATCACTTGCATCTGCTTCATGGGAGGTGATGCCACACCTGAGAAAGTATGCCAACTGGCTGCTTTTATTCGGGAGAAGTGGAATAATAAAATTAAAACCGCGTGGTATTCAGGATATAATAATCTGCAAGACATATTGCTTATACAGCATTTTGACTTTATCAAATTGGGGGAATATATTCAGTCACTTGGCGGATTGAATGAAAAAACCACCAATCAAAGATTATTTAAAATCAATCATGGAAACTGCCAAAACATCACGCATAAAATGTGGAAATAAGATTAAAATAGAGTTTTTCTATTTTAGAAACTTATAATTACTCTAATAGACTGAAAATCAGTGAGATGGATTATTACTTGGCTGATTTACACAGATTGCGAGGCCCGCGGTACGGGTTCCGAGGTAGTGAGGTCCGTGGTGCGGGGTCGCGGGGTTGCGAGTTTGAACGATTTAGTCAATTGAGCGCAAGCTTTTTGAGGGAAGCAGGCACAGTCTTGATTTTTTTGCTTCGTTTTTTTGTATCAAGACAAAAAAATGAAGTGGGGTTTACATGAATAACACCTATTTTTGGATTTTCATCCTACACCAAAGAAAAAATTACTAACTTTGAAATCAAATAATCCATTAACTTATTAATTTCCCCAGATCCCCCTATATTTGCGCCATTTGACATTTAAACAGATATAGGAGTTAATAAGTTAAATGAGTTCTTTGAAATATT
>MWCX01000022.1 GCA_002070265.1 Bacteroidetes bacterium ADurb.Bin174
GCCTCCCGGACTTCAAATCCGGTGTGGGGCGCTAGAACCGTCCCAGGTGGGTTCGATTCCCATGCACTTCCGCCAATTTATTAGCAAAACTCGATTTTTATCGAATAAAATTCTTTAACCTGCCTTTAACTTTCTTTAACCTTCCGACGTTAGCATCTCTCGCTTCATATACATTCCTACATGAAATTAATTCCTATTTTTTATTGACAAATTGAAATCGTGGGAGTAGTGTTAGCTAACTTTTTATAATCACAAGATGCAAGTTAGAAAAGTTGCGCCTACCTCTTTTAATCAAAAAACGAGGAGGATTCAATGTTTACACATAAACGTACTCTTTTCTGCTTCATGAGGTTAAATAAACCATTCACGTTCACAAACAAAAAAAAATTCTTAATTCTCCTGCCATTCATTCTAATGTTTTGTTTCATAGGATGTACACCCACGCACAAATGGAAAAATCAATATCACAATGATGAGTCTCAACTTAACCGTGACCGTGCAGAATGCGACATGTTCGCGCAGGAAATAGCATCATCAAGATCGCAGGCATTCAAACGGCAACAATATGCTAACGCAAATCAGGCGTTGGTTGCTGGCGTACTTGAAGGAGTCACACAGGGATTAACCCAAGCTCTTGAATTTAATAACTGCATGAAAGCAAGAGGTTATTATCGAGAAAAAATTACTAATGAGACGCAAATTGCTAATCCCAATATGATACAAACACCACAGTATTTGCAAACACAAACAACAGATTCTTCAGAGACCACAGGTAAAATTGCATCCAAGGCTGAAGCAAGTGAAACCTCTACTACAAAAGGTACAGAGGAACTTAATCAAAACGAGCTTCGCACAATTCCAGCTTCACAAAACGCCATCGAACCCAATGTCAATGATTCACAATGTGAATTAGCCTGTAAGAGACTTGAACAAAAGGGTCAGCTTAAACAAGGAGTGACAATTGACGATTGCATTAAGCAAACCTGTGACAGCCAGGTAGCTATCACCAATGAAACACCCTCGAAAGAAGAAACAGTTATTCAAACAACACAGACAATTGAGGAGAGACTTGAATCTTTAAAAAAATTGCAAAAGAAAGGGCTGATAACCAAAAAAGAGTACCAGAAAAAAAGAAAAGAATTAATAGACGGTATTTGATCATTTTAAACCCGATGATTTATACGTTTAAGCATGAACATTTTTAGGGTGTATGATTTCCGCATCCGTAATCTATTGAAATCTCGGGAGGGACTCTTATGGCAAAGATTGAACTTTACGACAACGATGGCCACTATTACTACGGCAAACTCAAGGATGGTGGAAAAATCGACATCTACGATCCACAAAATAACTATTGGTACGGGAAACTGAAGGACAATGGTAAAATCGATCTCTACGACCATCAAAATCGCTACTATTATGGGAAGATTAAGGATGGTGGAAAGATTGAGCTTTACGATGATAAGGGCAATCATTACTACGGCAAGCTTAAAGAGTAGGGGGATGTTGGATTTTACAAAGCTCTTGCCGGTCAATAATAACGATCTTATTGATCTCAATGATTTTTTATTGACAAATCAGAAAATAAGGAAGAAAGTTTCCAAAGTTTTCAACACCATATTTATTTAAACAACGTCATAACGCTATTTAGGAGGCATCATGAAACAAAAACGGTTTGTCTGTTTTGTCGCGTCTTTTCTTTTGTGTATGATCCTTATCGGATGCGCCCCGTCGGCAAGTACGATTGTTAGTCTTAGCAGGGAACGATACAGTCCAAACATAAATCATGAAAATTACACAAACTATAAGGGCAAAGTCATTCTACTAGCTTCCATTATCGATAAGTCAGGCACACCGAATCTGGCGTATTACAGTCCGGACAGGACAGTTGGATATCAGTTGTTTTACACTTCATCGGCAACCATCAATCAACCCGTAGTTTCTTTCTTCTGGTATGCTCTGCAGAAAGGTTTTGAACGGGCAGGGATCGTTATTACACCCGGTGATCCAATATACGACGCTGAGATGACCCTCATATTACGTTCAGTATCCGACAGAGAGATCGTTTTCGATGTTCTTTTCACAAAGATGGGTAAACGTTTGTACAAGCACACTTATTCTGTAAAATCGCATGGTGCCCCGACCAATGACGTGGCTGTTTTGGAAAAACGTGCATATGAAATGATTGACGGGATGGTGCTATCCATATTGGAGGATCCTGATTTCAAGAAAATAGCTTCTTAAAGCAGTTTTTCACAAAAGCAAATTGTAGTGGCTGTCCATGTTTCTCAGAGTACCATGTAAATGCATATTTTTTATACACGGAGGGTTTTTTGCATGAAAAGATTGGCTGCAATATTTTCGAGTATTCTGATTTTACTGCTTGTTGGTTGTGCTTCAGTTCCGCTGGCACCTATGGATAGAGATTTAAAAGCAAAAGCCTTTTTAACAACCCCTGACAAGGCGTCCTTGTATATTTATCGCAATGAATCTTTTGGTTCAGCAATACCGATGACAGTTGCTATAAATGGTAAAACATTAGGACAAACTGCTGCCAAAACATATTTTTATCTAACTCTCCCGCCTGGTCAGTATAATGTTGAATCCCATGCGGAGAATCTTATCAATCTTCTTTTAACTATGGAGTCTGGGAAAAACTATTTTGTGTGGCAGGAAGTAAAAATGGGAATGAATATTGCGCGATGTTTTTTGCAGCAAGTTGATGATACTACTGGACGCGCTGGTGTAATGGAATCAGAAATGATTGCAACATCAGTTTCAGGCAATGATTTAATGCCACTCGACGCGCCAATAGCTAAAAACGACTCAATAAGCAAAAAGTTACGAGAGTTACGTGATTTACGAAAGGATGGGATTATCACCGAAGATGACTTTCAACAAAAGAAACAGCAGCTTTTGGAAAAACTTTAATAAACTGCTCATTTAATTAGTTGTAAGAGGACGGACTTTACTTGACAGTTAGATAGGAAGGATGATCAGTAAACTCCCGGATTGTTTTGCGGCAATTACACAAAAGGGGATTTTACCAAACAAAACAAAATCAAAAGATCAATTTACGTTTACCTTTTCAAATATCCATTCTGTCCAAGTACAATGTAGCACTGGAAGGTGATGAATGGGAAACAGGATATTTAGCTTTTGTATATTGAGACTAATGGTTTTGATAGCTTCTTTATTATTTATATCATGTGCGGTTAATAAAGATGTAACCCCACTAATTAATGATAATCTCCGTACAACTTCGCCTTATTTCGCTTACGGAACAAAACCAATTAATTTAAAAATTCAATCTAAATGTGTTCAAGCTCCAAGTGTTAGAATTCGTAACATTGAAAATAGAATGGAGAATTATACAATATTTAAAAGCCCTAACCAGACCTTCTACATAATTCCTTCAGAATTGATGAACGTTGCAGCCAATTATTTAAAAGAAGCATATAGAAAATGTAGAGTTGAAGATGGCAACAATCATGATAAATTTATAGATATTTCAATGAAAATGGCTTACGCATCACATAGTATATGGAGCAGGGGGGCAACTATTGAGATAAATGTAAGCATACCTGAAATTGGTTATGAAGAATTTTATCATGCGGAGGATTGGACGGGAAAAGATCATGGTGCTGCAGTTGCCTATGTTATTCACGATGCTTTATGGCAAATTATAAATGATCCGAATGTACAAGATTATATATTGTGCAGGGAGGATATAAATTATCTGAAAGCCAAAAACGATAAAGTCAGAAATATTACTGAAGCCAACAAAAATACAGTGAAAAGTTCAGGTGGCAAAATCAAAGTCGTTGCTGGAACCTATGGGCAGAATTGTGGTGTTTCTAAAGGAAATAAAACAGAGCATTTGGCAAACGAATGCAATGGCAAAACAAAATGTGAATATGTAGTAAAGACATTCGTTATAGGTGATCCGTATTTTGGATGTGCTAAAAACTATATAGCCGAGTGGAAGTGCGGTGCTGACCAAACTCTTCACACATCAATGATCCCACCAGAAGCAGGTTGGTCAAGTACAATAACTCTTTCATGTGAATGAGTAAAATTAACAGACACGGTAAAGGGTAATACGGGCGTTTAATTTATGATTCTCTCTTTCCTTCCATCAATCTGATGCAAAACGTTACTTCACCCCCTCTTTAAACGCCCTTGCTGGCTTAAATTTCGGTAGAACCCTAGCCGGTATCCTGATTGCTTCCCCAGTTTTAGGATTTCTGCCTTTTCTTGCTTTTCGTTTAACAATACTGAAAGTTCCAAAACCTGAAAGAAAAACCTCCTCTCTTTTCTTTAATGTCTTTTTTATCAAATTCAACATAATCTCCACCGCCATTACCGATTCCTTTTTCGTACTGGTAAACTTTGCCAACTCATTGACCAAGTCTGCTTTCTTCATAAATCACCTCCAAGTTTTCTTATTTTACTTCGTCCAAAGGCGTGGCCTGCCAGCCTTCCATCAATCTTCGTTTCTCATCAAGCTGCAGTGCTGCATACTTTTTAACGCTCTCTCTACGTGCATGGTCAGTCAGCATCTGAACCTGATCTATGGAATAGTGTTTTTCGTTAATATACTGGCTACAAGAGCTGTGTTTTAAGCCAGAGTACATGTCAATATCCTCCCCAGCCTTTGCACATGCCTTATGCCAAATGTCCTCCATGCAAGCCAAAGAATAATGCTTCCCTGCAAGTTTTCCATGAGGATGAACAAAGAAGTATGGACTATTGATATGCACAGGCATCCTTTGCATGATCTTTTTGAATTCACTGTGACACGGAATCACATGGATTTTCTTTGTCTTCGTATACTGGACGAGTTCTTTTGCAGAAAAAGTCCTTCTAATGATAAAAGCATTCTGTTCCTTGTCATAATCGCATTTATGCAATGCCATTGATTCCGACGGTCTCCTTAGATGATATTTCAACCACCAGAATATTGGCTGATGCATTTCAGGTATAGCTCTTATTACTTTAATCTGACGTTCCTCTGGTAACCACCTGATAATCGGGTCAACAATGTTATATTTTCTTTCCTCTGGGAAAAGTGGCATTACCGGAATCCTGTTGGACTTGAACGCGTGAACCAGACAACGTCTCAGGCAGTAGATGACATTTTTCTTACCCTTGCCTGTCCTGTTTATATCGTTTAAAAGCCTGCACAGCACGTCATATTGCAATTCGTGTATTTGATATGGGTTCTTTTCAAACCACGGTTTAAGGTGATTCTTAATTGAATTTTCATAATCCTTATGCGTGGCCGGACTCAATGACCCTCCATCTTCTTCAAGCCATTTCCATAAATACGGGATAATATCTGAAGGTGTTTCACCTTTCCATTTTTCAATTCTGAAAGTTCCATTCTCAACATCGGCTCTCATCAACGATAAAAGCCGTTCAGCCATCTGCCTGCCGGTCATGCCGGCAATTTCACCATCACGACACAGGAAGCCCCTGTACCTGCTGACCGTCTGAATTTTTCCATTATCAGGCCATGCCACATAATAGTATTTATACTTACTATGCTGTTGAATGGAACCCTTCATACAAAAGCCACCTTTAATAAAATTGGGCCTCACTGTTTTATATAAAAATAACAACATAATTCCTCCTTTCTTGATAAAAAAAGAGGGGTGTAAAAACACCCCTCTAAGAAATTATTAATTAATAACTGTATGCCTATATGAATAGTTATTAATTAATTCTTATTCTTCTATTACTTCTACGTCGTCACCTATTTCAACTTCTTCAGCCTCTGAAGCATCTTTGATTTGTTCTTCATCATCTCCTAAAACAGCATCTATTCTTTTTATTCTTTCCTCCTCTTTAGCTTTTGTCACTACCTGTGAGACCCAACTAGCACTAACACCAAGTGTTTTCGCAATATCCTTCTGCTTCATGCCTTCCTTAAGACTCTTAATAATCTGAGCTTCTGTATTTTGTTCTTCATCTGCAATTACTTTCCAATCTAAAACCATTCCCTCTTCCTGAAGTTTTAAAGTAAAGGATTTTATATTCTCCCCATGGAGTCGCCTGCTTTTTGTAAATTCAACAACAAATTTTGTGCCATCTTCCTTACGATACCCTTCCGGACGCTTTAACCTAATTGAGAAATTTATGTTATCTTCGATAGCACTTGTTCCACGCTGATCCCCGCCTTTACCTTCGTGATGAAGAAATATTACAGCAACCCCTTTCGACCTAAGTTCCAACAACCATCCATTTATTTCATCCCAGTCCCTTTTCTTATTCTCGTCGCGTCCAGGCGTTAGGCTTGACAAGTTATCAAGAATAACTAACCCAATATCTGGATGAGATTTAAGATACTCTGAAATACTGCTTCTCCAAGATGGATTGTTTAAGTTTGGTGATCTCTTGTCATTACTTCGCATTTCATCAGAAGACAGCAAATAAAATGGAACCTGCTCAGCCTTACGGCCTATCTTTAATTTTAATATTCTGTCTTGCATTTCATCTTCCGATATTTCCCCATCGATGTACAAAGTCGCCGTTAGTGTGCCCGTTTCCCAATTGTTGATTCGCAATTGTCTTGTCGCCATAAAGCCAAGCGATAAAGCAACCCAAGTCTTCCCAACTCCTCTCGCTGCTGAAATCATTATTAACTCTCCCTTTTTTAGCAGAGGGTTAATAATATATGGCCTAATGGGCAGTGTCTTGTGCATAAAGGCAGGGAGGTGCATGACGGATGATTCAATGACAGAAGTGTAATCTTGTATTGTCTCTGAGTATTCTTCTCTTTGAGAGTGGCGACTATAAATATCTTCAATCTGATAGATCAATTCTTTTTCATCCTCTGGTTCCGGATTATTCTGATTCCAATGTAATAGTAGTTTTTTTGTTTCGTCTTTACTTGTTCCAATACGTTTGCACAGACTTGCTAAACGGATTAATGCGTCATGTCGGTTCCCTTTCTCCACCCCGTAGAGTAAGTCGACATAGCTCTCATTATTTTTATCCGTTGCTGCTGATTGGGTTTGAGTTGGGGGCGAAGGTAAGTGTAGGAAGTTGAAGTCTTCAATGCGATAGACCTTATCCGTAGTGTATGACTCTATTGTAACAAGTGGAGCAGGATGATATTTTTGATTGTAAGTTCCCGGCAATCTCATCACATGAGCCGCATCAGCAGTTTTTTTGTCTCCTTCAAAATGTCTGGCTAGATTTTTATTCACTTCCTCGATCTTCCGAATGTCTTCAGGCTCAGCAGGGTTTTCCAGAAGCCAATACAAATGCAATCCTTTGCCAGAATGCACGATCATCGAAGGCTTCAATGAAAACTCCTTAATGTGCTCTCTGGCTTTGACCTCCTCCGTGAATTTAAAGTCAATATCCAGCCACACTGCTGGAATTTGAAAAAGGTTGTTTCTTCCACCTCCCTCATATTTGTTCTTTCTTGTGGCCACTCCTATAAAAACATTTTCGTCGTTAGGAAACATTGGAAGGGTTTGGTCATCAAGTGATATCCATTCCGAGTGCCAAAAACCTTGGGACACTGGTCGACGAATTTCGATGAAGCCATGCTCACATCGGTCAAACAATGTGTTTAAGTAATCCTCCATGTGCTTATCAGACGATCCACTTGGCGGAACATTCATACAATAAAGAATCTGTGCTGACATATATTACCTCCTTAAATATTTTTAAGTTCATAAATTGTATCCAAGTTAATATTCGTAGTGCAGCGATCATAAAGCCACATGACAATTCCAGACAGCTTTCCCTTGATTTTTACGATATTAAATTATCAAAGAGCTACGCTTAACTACCACCGGTGGTTGGTTCCGGTGAGCGTACGTTCATGCTGCTAGCTAGTCAGCACATTGCTCATGAAGCGTAACGACGGCTTCATGCCCCAAAAAAGACAAAAAAAAGCCAGAGAAAAACAACTCCCTGACCAAATGAAACTCATATGCACAATGTAAATACAAAAAAGCCGGTATTGAGTTATATGCGTTCTGAGCCGACCTCAGAAGTCATATAACCAACATCAAAGACGTTTCGCGACTTCACTGAAAAAGATTATACTACATCAAGTTTGATACCTAGCAATTACTATTTTTTAAAAACATAAAATTTTTTCATGACAGCACATTCAGACGCTTTACTGATATTATTAATAAACATATTTATTCATTATTAATTAATTTATGAAATTGAAATCTAATAATAATTAATTAATAACTGTTTCTATAGGGAGATACCAGTTAATTAATAATTGAGATATATATTTTAAGGATTAATTATCACTTTAAGAATATCTTTATATTCTTTATATCTCTGAGTTTCTCATGTCTGACTTTGATAATGCGATGTGGCGTCGATTAGACGCTTCTCATCGTTTTATATGAATAGTTTTTAATTAATAACTGCCCGTCTAGGTAAAGGCAATTAATTAATTCTATCTCTGGTAAGAGATTTGTACATTTCCTTTTTTTTGCAAGTAATGTCAGTAACTCAAGTATGAATAAATTGTAAGTTTGATGGATTTGGTGAAGATTAATCCTGATAACTGAAATTCGCTTTTGATTGGTTTTCACCAAGGTAAAAATATAGCGACAATCACAACTTTTACAACCCCAACTTAGGTAACGGGATCATGAACATTCAGTTTTTAAAGAACGATGAAATCTGTGGAGCAAGTAATTGCAACTGATTTAGCGATGGAATCAAATCAGCCCAAATTTCATTTACTCTTTGAAAATATTCTATCACGTGTTTTTGCGTTATTTAAAATTATTTTTCAAAAAGTAAAAAATAATTATTATGGCGTTCAATTACGCTTTGAAAACATTATACCATATAGGATGGTTCCTATGGTCAAGTACTTTTTTAAAATATTTTTTCGCTCTTTTGCAAAAGTAGTATCCATCGGCATTTGAGGGATTATTTAGTCAGAGGGTTTGCTCATATTAAAAATTCATTAAGTGCCGTACCTCTAAGGGGCAACCAGTTAATGAATTATTACCTTCTGTGATTGCGATCGTACGACGATGGTACCTGTCATGTGAAAATTGTCGTAGGCAGTATAAAATATAAGCCAAGCTATCCCCTATCAAGTATAAAATGAGCTGTCATGGATTTGGAAGGCTCAATTCACAATACGCCCTCCTACCACCGTCACTCATCGAGGTACAGTCGTCATATTAGCCGTTTATTATTTTGTGATTAAAAAGATAAAAAGCTTTTATACAGGAAATAAAAAAGGAAAATATTTTACTGTCATTTTTCAGATATGTAATTTTTGATTGGCGGTGGTACGTCACCGTGAGTTTTCCCTAGGTTATGAACTTTAATTCTTACATAAGACTTAATATTCATTCATCGCATGCAAACCGCATCATTTCAACGCGTCATCGTCTTTATCGTCATAAATCAAAACCTCGCTTGATTTTGAATATTAAATAACTGACCTGCCTCCTACAGAAGTTAAAATTCAACGCGAAGGAGGATATGCAGTTTATGAAAAAGGGAGAAAACTATAACAAGCCAAAGCAGGGATCAAAGATTGCGGTTGACCCGATCAGGAGGATGAAGGACATACAGGCTATATCAAAATTGCTGTCTGATAATCCTAGAAATCATCTTCTGTTTGTAATGGGTACAAACAATGGACTCCGGACTGGTGACTTGTTAAAATTGAAAATCGGTGATGTAAAGGGCATGAAGATTGGTGATACGTTAGTGATTAAAGAAGGCAAAACAGGCAAGCGCAATATTCTGGTTATGAATAAAAGTATTCACAAGTCATTGCAGATTTATCTTGAAGCGTTGAAGCCAATGGATCAGGATGCTTTATTCGCAAGTCGCAAGGGTAAGCGTTCAATTACGGTTCAATGCGTCAACAACATGGTCAAGCAATGGACACGAACGATTAATTTGAAAGGCAACTACGGTGCTCATTCATTGCGTAAGACGTGGGGATACGTTCAAAGGACGGTTTATGGCGTTGGCTTTGAAATACTCTGTAAGCGTTTCAATCATTCAAGTCCGGCTATCACGATGCGATACTTAGGCATTGAAGATAAAGAGGTTCAGAATATATTAATGAATGAGGTGGGATAAGGTCAGATCAATCAAGGACAATTTTTGCAATTTCAGTTATTTTCTTTATCTGCTTAGCTCGCTTGTTTCTAAGCAGTTTCCATAATTCCAAAGATTCAGAAGGGTTTTCAGACAAATCCGTTATTTCATCGTTACCGTCAAAATTAAACAATTCTGATGTTTGTACCTTTAGGGCTTTGGCTATTTTTTCTATTGATTCTAGAGACGGTGCACGCTCTCCTCGTTCTATCCTGCTTATCGAGTCAACGCTGAGATTTGTGGTTTCTGCTAGCTTGGCTTGCGTCATTCCTGCAGCGTTTCGCAATTGATAAAGATGCACACCAAATTTCTTTTTGATGCTTGCCATGTTT
>MWCX01000023.1 GCA_002070265.1 Bacteroidetes bacterium ADurb.Bin174
ACAGATTTATCGGAGTAGGAGAGGAGATTTTAAAGCATGCCGGATTATTTGCCGGTGTTGATGCGCATTTCTTTACTACAACTGAAGAATTGTTGCAGAATGCTGTGATGCTGAGCTTCAGAAACGAAGCCATTTTGTTGAAAGGCTCAAGAAAGTTTGAATTTGAAAAAATTTCGCACAGGTTGGAGTTAATTGCACACGAAACCGTGTTGGAAGTCAATCTCAATGCATTAATAGAAAATTTAAATTATTTCAGGTCAAAATTATCCGAGGGAACCAAAATTATGTGCATGGTTAAAGCCTTTGGATATGGAAGTGGTTCCGTTGAGATTGCCAAGGCTTTGCAACACCATCGGGCAAATTATTTAGCTGTCGCGGTTGCAGATGAAGGAGCGGAACTCCGTCAATCGGGTATTCATATTCCCATTGTGGTCATGAATCCCGAAAAAAGTACATTTGATGTGTTGTTTGAAAATAACTTAGAGCCTGAGATTTACAGCTTTAATCTATTGAAAGCATTTGTCAATGCCATTAGCAAGTTGGGCCTAACCGATTATCCCATTCATGTCAAAATAGATGCGGGTATGCATCGCCTGGGTTTCGAACCGGAAGATGTAGGTAAACTGATTCAGTTTTTAAAACAACACAACCAGGTGAAGGTGAAATCAATTTTTACCCATTTGGCGGGTGCAGATGATGAGCAATTGGATGATTTCACCCATCAACAAATGAAGGTTTTTACCTTTTGCACCCAGCAGTTTACAAAAGCCTTTCCTCATCCCATCATCAGACACATACTTAATTCAGCAGGAATAGAACGTTTCCCGGAATATCAACTGGATATGGTGAGATTGGGCATCGGTCATTATGGTATTTCAGCTTTGCCGGATGTGCATTTGCAACAAGTCTGCGCTTTAAAAACCATTGTGCTGCAATTGAAAAAGGTAAAATCCGGCGAAACGGTCGGCTATAGTCGCAATGGCAAGGTTGAGACAGACAAATTAATTGCCATTCTTTCCATAGGTTATGCGGATGGCTATGACAGGAAGTTAAGCAACGGTATAGGGGAGGTTTACGTACAAGGACAATATGCGCCGGTGATAGGCAATATTTCAATGGATTTAACGGCGGTAGATGTGACCGGATTGGATGTTAGCGAAGGCGATATAGTGGAAATCTTTGGCGAAAATATTAGTATCTCAGCCTTGGCAAAAAAACTTGATACCATTCCTTATGAGATTTTAACTTCGGTGTCGAGGAGGGTGAAGAGGGTGTATTTTCAGGAATAGTTTACGTGGTCGCGAGTTCCGCGGTCCGTGGTCCGTGGTTGCGTGGTCCGTGGTTGCGTGGTACGGGTTCCGTGGTAGCGGGTTTAGTTTCTCGCTGATTTTCGCAGATTGGAAGATTATGGGATAATCCACTGTTGAACGACTAAAATAATGGCGGTGTCTCATAAGTGCCCAACTGCTGCGTTGCTTTCGATATTCGGGCTCAGTCACATACTTCAGTATGCTCCTTCGCCCTCAATCTCAGCGCCTTGCATTTGAACACTTCTAAGACACCTTATGGTTTTTGCTTGAATATTTACTTTTGAGACAGCTCCAGCACGTGCATAACCCCCAGATTTATCTGGGGAGTAGAGATGGAAAAAGGTGGTAATAAAACTCTGTAAGAGTTTCCCTAAATCTAAGTTGGTAAAAACTTACAGTGTTTGAGCGTAAATGTTTTGAACGAAACAGGCACAGTCTTGATTTTTTTTGCTTCGTTTTTTTGTATCAAGACAAAACACGAAGAGGAATGTTGGAGATACAAAGTCGCGTTTAGGCTATTCATTAATAATGTTATAATGGTTCTTGCATTTATTCATAATATCACAACATCAGCATCACTTATTCAAAGCGCTTGTGCTTTATCTGTACAGTTTAATAAAACATTTGGGGTATTTGTAATCTGTGCATCGCAATCAGACGAAAAAACACAAAAAGCATCTGTTTTAGAGCAATTAAACACGTTGGGAATTCACCCGGATTATTTGGCTGTACAAGCGTTTCAATTAAACGATTTGACTGAAATGTGTGAAGCAAAAGAAGTTTCATTTTTGTTTTTACAACTACCTGACAATAAAGTCCGTACTATTAAAAAACACCTGTATGCCTGTCGTAAATTGCGTGTACCGTATTTGATATACAAGGATGGCTTTGATGTTTTGCATCCCCGGAAGGTATTAGTACCCGTTAATTTTTTAATTGAAGAGATAGAAAAAGCACAATTTGCAGCAGCTTTTGGCAGATTTTGTTACTCAGAGATTACTTTGTTGCAGGCTAAGGATTACGGAACAAAAGCAGCCGGGAATGTGGCCAAGATTTCAACAATATTGGACAAATTCGATCTTACTTATCACATAGAAATAGGTCGCAAGGATAGTTTCAAAATCGACAGTTTTGCCTTGCACCATGCACGTAAAAATAATTACGACTTATTGATTATCAGCGCATCAAGAGAGTACGGATTAGATGATATTGTTTTCGGTCCCAAAGAACTACACCTGATAAAAAAAACAGATTTACCCATCATGCTCATCAATCCGCGCGATGATTTGTATGTGCTGTGTGATTGAATTTATTTAATTTATTATTAGACTGCTGACAATCTATTGTTTAATAGAGAGTGGATTGCTTTACTATATAATTGTAGCGGTCAATTTTTATTTCAATTATAAAAATACAGAAACTTATATTATCTTTGTCGTCGCATTGGTTTCACTCATGAAGTTCTTCTTGAGTGATGAAGAGGGAATCAGGTGAAAATCCTGAACAGACCCGCTGCTGTGAGAGCTATAGCCTTTTTAAACTTTCCCATGCGGAAGGAAACTTATAAAAAGGCCGGCATATTGAGCAGAACTCTGCCACTGGTGTATTATTGTCTTTCAATTTTGAAAGTTAAAACCGGGAAGGCGTTCAATATGAAGCTTAAGTCAGAAGACCTGCCATGCGTAATTTTGTCAAAGGCTTTCGGGGATAAGCTTAAAAATTTATGGCAGTCTGTTTATTGTTGCACATTTATTTTTCTACTCTAAAAAGCTATTTGACGAACCAATCATCAAATAGATGAGTATGTGTATTTTGTCTTATCGTTCATTTTCGGTCGCTATTCTTTGTATAGGAATAGCTGTTTTGATTGCTCCGCAGGTTGTATTGGCAAATGAACCTGCTGACCGGTTTTTTCATGAGATGACATTGGATACGCTGAAAACTTATGATATTGAAGAGTTTACAATTACAGAAAACTATCGCCATGCAGAAGTTAGGACTGCTGCTCCTTTGCAAATACTTTCTGCCAAGCAGTTGGAGCAATTAAATGTATTGCAGGTCTCGGATGCCGTGAAGCACTTTTCCGGTGTGGTCGTCAAGGATTATGGTGGGGTAGGCGGATTAAAAACAGTGTCGGTAAGGAGTTTGGGTGCAGTACATACCGCCGTTAGTTATGATGGAATTGCTGTGTCCGACTATCAAACCGGACAAATTGATATAGGACGGTTTTCTTTGGAGAATGTAGATATGCTTTCACTGAATGTCGGTCAAAGCGATAATATCTTTCAGTCGGCTCAATTGTTTGCTTCTGCTTCATTAATTAATATTCGTACTAAAACACCTGCTTTTGAAATTCACAAACCCATGAATTTGCAGGCTTCTGTCAAAGCAGGTTCTTTCGGTTTAATCAATCCTGCGTTTGCTTTGCAACATCGTTTGAATCGCATTTTTTCTCTTTCCTATGGGGGAGAATGGTTGTCGGTACAAGGCAATTATCCTTATGTTTTGCTTCAAGGCAATCAGGAAGGAAGTAATGCGCAACGTGCTGTTCGTAAAAATTCCGATGTTAGGAATATCAGAGGGGAAGCGGCTTTGTTTGCTAAATTTTCGGACACACAATCGGCTTACCTCAAGACTTATTTTTATGACTCCGATCGAGGTCTGCCCGGTGCAATCATCTTGTACAATGATGCTGCATTTATTTCACAACGCCTGCATGACTATACTTTCTTCACGCAAGCACATTATGAAAATCATTTTTCCCAACAATTATCCATGCAGTTCAATGCCAAATATCAACATGGGTATGTGCATTATTTGGACACCATGGTGTTAAGTGTTAGTGGAAAAGAAGAGAATATATTTACTCAAAATGAATATTATGTTTCGGGTTCTCTTCTATATAAAGCCTTTAGACAATTATCTTTTGCACTTTCATCGGATTTTTCTGTCAATAATATGTTTGCAGCATATGAAAGTGCTTCTTTGACTGCTAATTTTGCGCAACCGGTCAGATATACTTGGTTGTCGGTATTAGCATCCAAATATGAGTCGGAAAATTTTCTGGCAACGGCAAGTTTGCTTTCAACCATCACCAAAGAAACTACCCGTTATGCCGACCGTGCAAAAAATCAAAAACGACTGTCACCTTTTGTCAGTGCTACTTATAAGCCTTTTGAACAAGCTGATTTGCGCATCAGGGCGTTTTATAAAAACAGCATACACCTACCCACTTTCAATGATTTATATTATGCCAGGGTAGGAAATGCCAATCTCAAACCCGAAATCACCAATCAGTTCAATTTAGGAGCTACTTATGCACTGACTATCAATGATTGCTTGCCTCTTTTGAGTGTCACGGCGGATGTATATCAAAACTATGTAAAAGATAAAATTGTTGTTTTGCCCACCCAGAATTTGTTTAAATGGACTACCCTGAACTTGGGAGAAGTGGATATCAAAGGATTGGATTTAGCTATTGAGGCTTCGGTTCAACTTTGGCGAGATATACTCTTGGTGTTGGGTGGTAATTATAACTACCAGTCTGCGACAGACGTAACCAATGTCAACAGCGGAACTTATGGTCATCAAATTCCTTATACACCCTGGATTTCAGGGAGTGGCAAAATAGCATTGGAAATGCCCTGGGTGAATATATCTTATGCTATGTTGTGGTCGGGCAAACGTTATGCTTTATTCCAGAACTATGCAGCCAATCGTTTGCCTGGCTATAGCGATCATAGTATATCTGCTTCACGGGCTTTTAATATTCGACAGTGCACCTTGTCTTTACAGTTAGAGGCGTTGAATATTTTAAATGAGAATTATGCAGTGGTGAAGTGGTTCCCGATGCCGGGGAGAGAGTTTAGAGTGATGATGAAAATAGGTTATTGAAGTACGTGACTGAGCCGAATATCGAAAGTAACGCAGCAGTTGGGTATTTATGAGATACCGACAATATAAATTAAAACATTATAAACTTTAAAATTATTCTTTATGAAAACAAAAAAGTATTTTTTCAGCCTTGTATTGGTGAGCTTAGCATTGGTTTTTACGGCTTGTGAACCGGAAGATATCGATTCGGAGAAAAAGCCTGATCCCATACCTGAAGCTACTGCATTATTTGTGTTGTCCGAAGGAAGTTGGAACGGCAACAACAGCACTTTAGCTAACTATACCTTGTCGGATGCAACACTTGTTAAAGATTTTTTCTTCTCTGCCAACAATCGTGCTTTGGGTGAATTAGCCAACGATATGGGCGTTTATGGTTCAAAATTATACGTTGTGGTCAATGGTTCGGCAACTGTAGAAGTTGTAAATGTGAAAACTGGAGTTTCCCTTGCTCAAATTGCAATGGTTGATGAAAACAGAGTTTCGCGTCAGCCACGCAGAATAGATTTTTATAAAGGTAAAGCCTATGTTTGTTCTTATGATGGTACGGTGGCCAAGATAGATACCGCATCTTTAAAAATAGAAGGTTATGTTACTTGCGGAACTAATCCTGATGGACTCTGCGTGGCAAATGGTAAATTGTATGTTTCGAACTCCGGAGGGTTGAATTATGCGGATGGGTATGACAACACTGTTTCCGTAGTTGATTTGGAAAGTTTCACAGAGATTAAAAAAATCACGGTGGATGTGAATCCGGGGAAATTGATGACGGATAGTGAGGGAGATGTGTATGTTGCAACAATGGGTAATTATGGGGATATTCCCAGTAAATTACATCGCATCAGTTCGGCAACGGATGAATTGATCGAGTCTTTTAACGATGTTCGGGTAGGTAAGTTCAGTATTCACGACGATAAGGCTTACATTTACAATTATGACAACACTTTCAAGGTCTTTGATTGTAAAACAGAACGGATCGTTTCAGAGAATTTCATTACCGATGGCACTGTCATCCAGGCAGGTTATGGCATAGATATCAATAGGAGCAATGGCGATGTATATGTAACTGATGCTAAGAATTACACTGTATTAGGCGATGTGCTTTGCTTCGACAAAGAAGGTAAATTGAAATTTAAAATTGAAGAAGTTGGCTTGAATCCGAATAAGGTGGTATTTTATTAGGTGGCCGAAACCAAATTCCGTGATATGAATTAAAAAATCCTCTGATTGATGTCAGAGGATTTTTTCGTGGAGCTGGAGGGAGTCCCTTTATTTTCAATAATAGTTTTAATTTCTATTACGGATTAAAAGATAGAAATTGGAAGAGATTTTATTGGTTGGATATAGTTAAATTCATTGAGAAAAACCTAAGATCGCATCAAGAACTGCTTGAAGTGCATTACTTTTCTGCCATTCCATCCAAATGATAAGGGAAAGGCAAGTCGTCAGGATAAATTGTTTCAAGCAAATAAGTTAAACCCTAAATTTTTTCTACACTTGGGAAAGTACCTTCCTAAAAAATCGACAAATATGGTGTCTTTGAGCATTGGAGCAATTCCCGGATAAATATTCTTCAATTCTTTGGACAAATTGTGTTTATCGCCCATAAGCGATAGGTGTATTATTATTGTACTCATGGTTTACTACACATTAATAGTTGTGTCTTTATTGAGTTTTAAATAAATCGCTAGTCTTTCCCTCTTAATTATTCCGTCTTTGTAAGCCAATCTAATGCGTTTATTTTTTTTATTCCGTCGTATGTTCCTGTGTCGTAGTCCATTGTTAACAATATTTTTTCATGATGGTCGGAAATACTGTAAAATGGTGCTAACTCGCGTTCCAATGTTGTTGCACTTTGCGCTGTTTGTGCAACTTGAATGTACTGCGTATAACCTTCGTTGTTGCGGACAACAAAATCAACTTCTAAATTATTTGTTTTACCTATCCAAACTTGGTTGTTTCTTCGCTTTAGTTCAAGATAAACTATATTTTCAAGCAAATGTCCTGCATCACTTGCTAATTCTTTTCCAAGTAATGCATTGCGAAAACCTAAGTCAACCAAATAATATTTTTCCTGCGTTGCCAAATGCTGCTTCCCTCTGATGTCGTAGCGATTTACTTTATAAAACAAGTAGGCTTCAACCAATGTATCGATGTACTTCGATACTGTTTTGTTGTCTATTTTCTTTTTGTTGGCTGTTAAAACTTTGGCAATATTCCCTACCGAAACAGTTGACCCAATGGAGTCTGTTAGGAAATTAACAACCTCTTGGTAAGATTCTTGAGCGTAGATAGTATAGCGTTTTGAAATATCATTGTTGTATATGTTTTTAAAAACCATTTGCAGATATTCATTCGCAAAACTATTTCCTTCGGCTGAGAGTTTTACAGCTTCGGGAAAACCTCCTGTTTGCATATATTCCGCAAAAGCTCGGTCAGGGTTATTGGTTTTGCCTGTAAACTCTAAATATTCGGTAAAAGAAAAAGGCAACACATTAATTTCATATGCTCTACCTGTTAGCAAAGTAGCTAATTCGCTCGATAGTAAAAATGCATTTGAACCTGTAACGTACAAATCTATATCCGGGTGAACGTACAAACCTTCTAAAAGTTTCTCAAATTCGGGGACATTTTGCACTTCGTCTATAAACACGTAATTGGTCGTGTTTTTTTTGAGATTCTTAACGATGTAATCATAGATTTCTTTCCAATTTTTCTCTGCTAAAAACCTATAATCAGGCATATCTAAATTAATTGACAAAATGGGAGTCTTGTCGTTGTCTTTACGCAACAAGTCTTGAAATTGAGTCATTAAAGTTGATTTTCCACATCGCCTAACACCTGTGGCAACTTTAATTAAATTCTTGTCTTTAAGAACACTAAGTGTTTCTAAATATTTTTTACGTTCTATTATTTTCATTCGGCAAAGATAAACAAAATTCCTAAAACTTTTCAAATTCTCGAAGTTTTAGGAATTTTGGTTTTGAGATATGGGCAGTTTAGCGATTGAAGTATAATGTTGGTAGGGGTTTGAACGTGTATAGCGGTAGATTTCGGAGCACAAAACTGTCAATACGCCATAAAAGTTGATGCAAGGTAGAATGTTCAATTAACCACTTAAACCCAATGCTTTGTAACGCTTATTGTTAGTGGCTGCCGCTATTTTCATTCTGCTCCTGCATTTTTCAAAAGCGTTTCACATTGGTTTAGATTTTCTTCGTCATCATCTACATAGTAGTCGCTTAAAATAGTGTATTTCGTGGAGCTGGAGGGAGTCGAACCCTCGTCCAAACAAGGAATGAATAAGCTTTCTACATGTTTATCTTCGTTTGGGTTTTCGTGCAGCGGCAAGACCGAAGCTACCAACTGCTGCCTTATCCTCTTTAATTTCATGCTGATTACGAGGCTAATCAACACTATCCCCGATTTAGCTGCACCCTCTGATCATCGGCCTCGGAGCGACGGCCTTTGGAGGATGTTTCGTCCCAATACCTTGTATCGGGATTAAGCCGTTAATCTACTATACTTCGATCAGGCAGCGAAAGCGTAGTTATATTCGCCAGTTATTGTGTGTGTGAACCGTTATTAACGAGCCGTTTTCACCCCGCTCGACATGCTTACTTACCCCTTCTACCTGCTGTCAAAACCAAACAGCCCCGTATTAAAAAGAACGTAATTCAGGCTGCAAAGATACGACTAAAAACTAAGAACTAAAAACTAAGAACTAAAAACGAAAAACTTAACTCGCGACCCCGGAACCCGTTAACTTCCCTAACTTCTTTAACTTCTTTAACTTCTTTAACTTCCTACTTCCTACCAACTACTAACTACTAACTTAAAACAGAAAAAAAGAGCTGTCTCAAAAAAAATGAGACAGCCCCTTTTAACTACAAATAAATACTACTACAAACACTACAATACCATTATCTTCTTGGAAAATACATTACCACCATTGTTTACGCTTAATATATAAGCACCTCTTTCTAAATGTAACGTGGCAGAATTTGTATTGTCCATTTGTGAAATTAAAGCTCCGGACATAGTATATACGCTAAAGCTTATCTTTGAATCACTTTTGGATTCTATGGTTAATTGTTTATTATTGACACTTATTGCAACATCCTTTTGAGGTTGCACTTCGTCCAAATGAGTCGGAGTAGCTTTTGTAAATTTCAAGTTTTGAACTTTCAATTCTGAGTCTGTTGCCGAATTTTTCACAACAACCATATAATATCCGGCAGGGATGTCTGAAACATCAATTTGAGACATCTGAATTTCACTCATTGCAACATTGGTAGAATAGTTAATTGCAGAAAATGTCTTTGCCACTAGATTTGTTTTCATATCAACAAATGATAGCGAAATTTGACCTGCGGCTGAACTTGTATAAGTCATTCTCAAATCAAGTTTTTGGGGAGTTAAATTAATTCCCCAACTAGCCCAGTGTCTGGGATTGGCTGTGTAATTTGTTCCGTACTGAAAATTCAAAAAGCCGTCTTCATCCGGATCATTCATATAGGGATTATAAAAGGCATTCGTATGGTTAAGTTTGATTGTATCATTTAAACCTAATGTCCCTACATTTAATGTCGTTCTATTTTTAACTTTATAAGTTTTTTTATTAGTAAATCCATCGTCCGGACCCGGTAAATCATCTCTACCCCCTGCCTTTGGGAACAATTGCAATCCCATACCCAAAGTACTTCCCAGTGTAACTTGATCAAAATAGTCTTTTGATATACTATATTCAATTCTTATGCTATCAGTATCAGCTTTTCGAGTTACGACATAATATGCTTTTGGAGTCCATCCCCATGTCTGCTGATCAGGATTTGAAAAATAAAATATACTTGACCCTTGGATTAAGTAATCAAGCCCTGAGCTAGTCCAAGGCGAATAACCGTCTCCTCCTAAATATCCTGTAGAAGTTGAATAATCTGCGTCAATGAATATATCAGCAAGTCCCGTAGCGAAAGGTCTATTTGTTGCAGCATACATTGCCCAATAAAGCGTATTATTTTGTTCTGCAAATTTAAAATAAGGGTAAACCCCTGGTTCCGATTGAATAGGAACATTATCCCATTTACTCACAGCACCGGTACCTTTAGTCAATTTTAAGTTCTGAACTTTCAAGTTTGAACTTGTTGCCGAATTTTTCAAAACAACCATATAACGTCCGGCAGGGATATCTGAAGCATCAATTTGAAATACTTTTGTTTCACTCATTGTACCATTGGTAGAAAAGTCAATTTCAGAGAATGTCTTTGCCACCGCATTTGTTGCCATATTAACAAATGATAGCGAAATTTGACCTGCGGCTGTGCTTTGATAAGTCATTCTCAAATCAAATATTTGTGGAGTTGCCAAATTAATTGCCCAACTAGCCCAGTGTCTAGGATTGGCTGTGGGATCTGTTCCGTACTGAAAATTCAAAAAGCCGTCTGTATCCGGATCATTCATATAGGGATTATAAAAGGCATTTGTACAATTAAGTTTGATTGTATCAGTTAAACCTAATGCTGTCGTTATATCCAATGTTGTTCTATTTTTAACTTTATAAACTTTTTTATTAGTAAATCCTGTGTCTGCACCCGGTAAATCATCTCTACCCCCTGTCTTGGTGAACAATTGCAATCCCATACCCAAAGTAGTTCCCAGGGAAATTTGATTATACCAGCTTTTTTCCGAACTATATTCAAGTATTGTGCTATCAGGCACAGCAGTTCGAGTTACGCCGTAATTTATACCAGTCCATCCCCATGTCTGCTGATCAGAATTTGAAAAATAAAATATACTTGACCCTTGGATTAAGTAATCAAGCCCTGAGCTAGTCCAAGGCGAATAACCGTCTCCTCCTAAATATCCTGTAGAAGTTGAATAATCTGCGTCAATGAATATATCAGCAAGTGTCGCAGCGAAAGGTTTATCTGCTGCAGCATACATTGCCCAATAAAGCACATCGTTTTGTTCTGCAAATTTAAAATAAGGGTAAACCCCTGGTTCCGATTGAATGGGAGTAGTCACCCATTCACTCACATTACCATCTGCTGCGTAGGTTTGACCGTACATAACAGCCATAGAGCAGATCAATAAATAAAAGGTAAAAATTACTTTTTTCATTTTGACTAATTTTAAAAGGTTGATAATTATAGAGAATTTATTAAATAACTATTTTCTTTACGAATCTACATTCGTCTTTTCTGAATTCTATTAAATAAACACCACTTGCAAGATTGATTTGAATTTGTGAAGAATTTTTATAACTATGCAGCATTGAGCCGCTTAGCGAAAATATTTTAATATCATACTGTTCTTCTGATACTATTTTTAGAGATTGTTTATGAATTGTGATATCAATCATATCACTATCGCTTTTTCTTTGGTCTTCAGTAATTGAAGTAATGTTTGATTCAATCTCAGATAAAGTAATTTTATTTATTTTTAAAAAAGAGTTTGTATTTGAAGCTTTTAATTTAAGCATGTACATTCCGGCCGGAATTGTTGTCAAATCTAAAGTGCCAAGGTCATTTTCAGACATTAGTATGTTTGTGTTATAGTCTGTAGGTATAAAAATTTTACTGATTGTATTTGTTTTAATGTCAATCAATGATAATGTTATTCTTCCATTGCTGCTGCATTGGTAATTCATCCTTAACTTATAAATACTGGGTTTAATCAAATTAATTGCCCAACTTGCCCAAAGTGTCGAATTTGATGTATAATCGTTCCCACTTTGAAAATCAAGATAATTGTCTATATTAGAACTGTTCATATAAGGGTGAAAATATGCATTGCCTGACACTAACTCGGAAGTTAAATTAGAATCTATATCAACAACAGTTCTTGGTTTTACCGTGTATCCTTTCCTTGATGAAAAATTATTGTCCTTTTTTGGGAAAAAATCTTTTTCGGTTCCATTATTTCCTTTATAGTAAGGATTAACAGAGATGCCGAATTTATTCAATAAAGGTATTTCAGTAAATAAATATTTGCCTGCTGAATATTCTACAGAATAATTATCTGAAGACATTCTTCGGGGGATATAATACTGCCAGAGTAAATTCCAATTCCATTGATCACTTCCCGGAGGTCCTGAATAATTGTACAAACTGGTGCCTTGTATCAAATAATCAAAACCCGCACTTTCCCAAGGTGATAAAGTCATCCCGGTCAATTGATTGAAATCACTATCAAACCAGACTTCTAACCAATGGTATGCATCCGGATCGAACATTTGCTGATTAGCATCCGTGCTTGCCTTTGTCCGGTAAAGATTATTATCAATAATATTATTCACGCTTTCGGCCTGAATTGTATTAATCCAAGTTATTGTTAAAACTAAAGCGATTATGATATAAAATTTTGTTTTCATCTTATTTCCGGACTATACATGTGACCTCTATTGCCTTAATAAATTATTATTTTGAAGGTATGTCTTATAATCATCGAAAGCTCCAACGCCCGGTCTGAAGGTTGTCCAACTGAATTGAGTTATTGCCTTTGTGAACAACCCGGTAAAATCTAATTGATCTTTAAGTTTTATCCAGGGACGTGGAGAATAGGGTTTATTCTCGGGGAGACAATCCTCGAATGATTCAATGTCCACCCCGAATATCATTCCGGTTTCATCACAAGCCTTTTTTACCGCTTCAAAATATTGAGGTAAGTAAACATCAAAATCATCCTGGTCAATATGACATCTTCCGCCACAATCTTGCAAATAGAGTATATCTACATCAGTTGTTATTTCAAAGATACTTTTATAGAAATAATAAGTCATATCAACCGGTCTGCCACGCCATAATGCAGGCGCAATTGCAACAGGAAATTTTTTAGATTTAGATTTAGCGTGTGATGCTACATCTTGAAGATAATTTGCAAGAACAATTCTGTCGGACGGATTAAGCCAACCACTCCATTCGCCATCGTGAAATTCATTGGGAATATACCATCCGGCAAGTGCCGGACTATTTGAAAAAAGCCGGTATAAATCATCTAAAATATCTTTATTTCTTCCACTGATATAATTATAGGCTGAAACATCACCTTTGTCGTCAGGATATTCTCTTTGTTCAAATCCCAACATTAGTTTCATGCCCGTTTGCTCTGCGGCTGTAAACATTTTGTTTATGATGTCATATTCAAAATAATCTGAATTTTTCCAACTTATGGTTGAGCCTGTATAGTTGAATCTATCGCCGTCAACTGAAAATTGAACGATTACCGTATCGATTCCTACTTGTCGGTAAGCAGTGAAGTCAGACTGCCAATTAGTATTTAAATTCGGATCCGGGTATAATTGAACAAATATGCTTGTGAAAATTGGAATGTGATTAAGTTTCGGCTTGTAGGAAGTTAGCTGTTGTATTGCATCTATATGGATAGTCCCTTGTTGCGAACTCTTCGATGTATTCGTAATGTCAATTTGAATTCCCGCTACTCTTGTTAAATCTAATTTTGCGGCTGAATTATTTTCATCTTTGAACCAGCTATAAGGAATTATTAATTGTTTCCACCCCACGTTGTTGAGAATTGACTGGTTTGTGTAGAAAAAATTGTTTCGTATGTTTGAATGAGACAAAGTGAATTCTTCGTTTTGTTGTAATAATCGAACTGTAATTGCATTTGTATTTCCTGTTTGTCCTTTTACCCATAACGATATGCCGAGCGGATGAAAAGATAAGTCCGAACGATCCATATCGTACCATATTTTTCGTATATAAACCTTTTCATAACCGCCATATTTATTTGATCCTGAAAATGTATAATTTAGTTTGTAACTACCCAATCCTTGAAACTTAACTTGATTATCGATGGTTAAATCTAAGCTTGCATTAGTAGAAAATTCGTCAACATGAGGAGTCAGCGCACCAAATTCATAGTCACAATTATTTATATATTTCGTAGCACCTATATTTTGAATTACATCCCCTAAATTTTCTCGTGTGGAAAACAACCAATACAAAGTATCGTTGTCTTCTGCGATTTTCATATAAGGGAACTCGCCGGGTTCAGATAAAATAGGTGTATTTTCCCATTCATCTAAAACTCCATCAACTACAAATTGAGCATTTGAAGTTTGAATATGGAATAAAAGAAACCACATCAATAACGTCTTCATTATCCCAAGAAAGTATTTCCTTATCATATAAAAGTTTTATGGGTTTATTAAAACCTCGTCACAAAATAGCCAAACTTTTTTAGAATTCACATAAGTGTTTTATTCTTCCAGTCAAAAGTGCTCTACTCCATGCCCTCAGATGATTTTCCTGCCGTTTCGGCATTAATCTCCACTTGTTTTTCTAAACATCATGCAAGTATAAAAATAATTTTATTATAAACAAAGCAATTAATAAAATATTTTGATAAATATTGTTGTAGAACATGTTTTTATTTCAAAATTCAATTAAAAAAGAGCAAAGAACAAAGACAAAAGAACAAAGATAAAAGAACGAATAACGAATAACGATAAACGAATCAGATCACGTGACCCCGGAACCCGGAACCCGTTAACTTCCCTAACTTCCCTAACTTCTTTAACTTCCCATATAAATAGTTTCACATTTAAAACAGAAAAAAAAAGCTGTCTCAAAAAAAATGAGACAGCCCCTTTTAACTACAAATAAATACTACTACAAAATACTACAATACCATTATCTTCTTGGAAAATACATTACCACCATTGTTTACGCTTAATATATAAGCACCTCTTTCTAAATGTAACGTGACAGAACTTGTATTGTCCATTTGTGAAATTAAAGCCCCGGATATAGTATAAACGCTAAAGCTTATCTTTGTATCACTTTTGGATGTTATGGTTAATTGTTTATTGTGGACGCTTATTATAACATCCTTTTGAAGTTGTACTTCGTCTAAATGAGACGAAGTGGCTTTTGTCAATTTTAAGTTCTGAACTTTCAATTCTGAATTTGTTTCCGAATTTTTCAAAACAACCATATAACGTCCGGCAGGGATGTCTGAAACATCAATTTGAGACATCTGAATTTCACTCATTGCAACATTGGTAGAATAGTTAATTGCAGAAAATGTCTTTGCCACTAGATTTGTTTTCATATCAACAAATGATAGTGAAATTTGACCTGCGGCTGTGCTTGTATAAGTCATTCTCAAATCAAATATTTGGGGAGTTGTTAAATTAATTCCCCAACTAGCCCAGTGTCTGGGATTGGCTGTGTAATCTATCCCGTTCTGAAAATTCAAAAAGCCGTCCGTATCCGGATCATTCATATAGGGATTATAAAAGGCATTTGTACAATTAAGTTTGATTGTATCAGTTGAACCTAATGCTGTCGTTATATCCAATGTTGTTCTATTTTTAATCTTAAAAATATTTCTTGCATCAGCACTAAATCCTGCGTCTATAACCGGAAAATTAAACGCCTCTATATTCCCCGGATCATCCAATTTCTCATAATAAGGTTGAAATGAAACACCAAAAGTAGCTTCCAGTGAATTTTGATTAAAATTGCTTTTTGCAACACTATATTCAGTTGTAGTGTTATCCGAATTCATAGTTCGAACTATGGATCCTGCACTAATCCAATCCCAAGTGGTAGGAGAACCACCACTATGATAAAGTAGAGACGTCCCTTGGATTAGATAATCAAGTCCTGCAGCAGGCCAATGATTATAGTCTCCTACATATCCTGTAGTTTTTAAACGATCTGAGTCAAAGAACACATCAACCCAACAATATTGTGCAGGGACGAATTTTTTACCTTGTTCAGCATAAAATGCCAAAAAAAGCGTATTATTTTCTTCTGCCAATCTAAAATAAGGGTAAACCCCCGGTTCCGATTGAATAGGAACATTATCCCATTTACTCACAGCACCGGTACCTTTTGTCAATTTCAAGTTCTGAACTTTCAAGTTTGAATTTGTTGCCGAATTTTTCAAAACAACCATATAACGTCCGGCAGGGATATCTGAAGCATCAATTTGAAACACTTTTGTTTCACTCATTGTACCATTGGTAGAAAAGTCAATTGCAGGGAATGTCTTTGCCACCGCATTTGTTGCCATATCAACAAATGATAGCGAAATTTGACCTGCATTTGTGCTTTGATAAGTCATTCTCAGATCAAATATTTGTGGAGTTGCCAAATTAATTGCCCAACTGGCCCAGTGGCTGGGATTGGCTGTGTGATCTGTCCCGTTCTGAAAATTCAAAAAGCCGTCTGTATCCGGGTCATTCATATAGGGATTATAAAAGGCATTTGTACAATTAAGTTTGATTGTATCAGTTAAACCTAATGTTGTCGTTATATCCAATGTCGTTCTGTTTTTAACTTTATAAATTTTTTTATTAGTAAATCCATTGTCCGGACCCGGTAAATCGCATCTCTCCCCTGCCTTGGGGAACAATTGCAATCCTATACCCAAAGTAGTTCCCAGGGAAAATTGAATATACCAGCTTTTTTCTGAGCTATATTCAAGTATTGTGCTATCAGGCACAGCAGTTCGAAGTACGCCATAATTTATAGGAGCCCATCCCCATTCATTCTGATTAGAATTTGAAAAATAATATACCATATTCCCCTGGAGTAGGTAATCAAGCCCTGAGCTAGTCCAAGGACTATATGTTGCTCCTATATATCCTGTAGCAGTTGAATAATCTGCGTCAATGAATATGTCAGCAAATGACGCAGCGAAAGGTTTATTTGCTGCAGCATAAATTGCCCAATAAAGCACATCGTTTTGTTCTGCAAATTTAAAATAGGGGTAAACCCCGGGTTCCGATTGAATGGGAGTAGTAACCCATTCACTCACATCACCATCTGCTACGTAGGTCGTCTGACCGTATATAACCACCATAGAGCAGATCAATAAATAAAAAGTAAAGATTGTTTTTTTCATTTTTTGTAAAATTTAAAAGTTAGAGAATTGTTTTTTTATTTTCTGTTGTTTTAAGTTAAATCATAGATTAATCAATATTTTATCGTAAAATAACCTGGTAGGAAAGCAACTTAAACTTGTATATTATTTATTAGCCATTAACCGTAAAGATATTATGAGTTTGAAACTTATACAGGAAATAGTCTGATGTAATTTTGGACTCTACAAATCGCCACTTGTAATTCCGACAGTAAGGGTATGTAATGTTTAATTGAGAACACAGAACACAGACTTCGTAACTCGTAACTCGTAACTCGTAACTTCTTTAACTTCCCTCTCTAAATCTGTTACATCGTTTTGAGAAAGCCCTTTTTAATTTTTCACCAATTTAAAAGCTTTATTCTGAAGATTTACAATGTAAACCCCGTTAATATAGCCGGTCAAATCTAAAGTATTCGTGCCTTCTTTTAATTCTCTTATACCTACAAGTTGTCCCGAAACAGAATAGATTTCCATAGAAGTTGCATTTTTTACACTGATGGAATAAATATTTGCCCGGACAGGATGGAGGGTAATTTCCGGATGGGCTTTTAAATTTCCAATAGAAGTGTTTGTGCCAGCTTGCCATTGTAATAACGGATAACCATCATTTTGGTCGTCTAAAAACTTCCAAGTACCGGTAAAATCCCAATCTACATAGGTAGATTGAAGTTTCATTTCTGCGCTGGTTTTCCCTTCACCTCCAGCACTTGCAGTGATACCGCTTGTTTCTGTATCCCAATAAGATTTTGTAACTGAAGTACCTGGAGGGTTGACTTCATTAAATCCAACCACACCTCCTGAATATCCGGAAGGACCTGTAACTACACCTGTTGCATAGCATTCTGAAATTGTTCCGGTACTACCATTTTGTCCGACTACTCCGCCAATTCCTCCAAAAGTGCTTGTTGGGGATGCTGATGCCATTGAATAGTTTTGAAAAATGTATCCGGTGTTATAACCGGTAATTCCTCCAACAAAGGTTTCTCCTGTGATGGCTCCTGTTGAAAAACAAGTGCTGATTTTTGTAGTTAATAAATTTGCAGGTTCAGCAGTTACACTTCCTGCAATTCCTCCAACTCTCTGATTACCTTCCACTGTGCCATTCTCGAATGATGAATTGGAAACATTTGCACCATTCCAAAGATTGCCTACGATTCCACCAACATAGCTACCTCCTTTGATATTGGATGCTTTTAAATGAATATTTTTCAAAGTAGCCCCGTTGGTATAACCAAATAGTCCTACTTCGTTTTCAGCAGGTCTGTTGATCGTCAAATTAGAAATGCTAAATCCTCCGCCGTCATAAGTGCCGAAAAATAAGGACTCTCCTATTTTCCCAATTGGTTTAAATCCGGCTCCTCCGTTAAGTGTAGCTGAAGCAGATGCATCAATGTCTGCAGTTTGCAAGAAATGAGCTCCGAATTCAGCTCCGGCGTTTGACAATTCAATCAAATCATCCAGATTAGCGATTTGAAAAGGATCTGATGATGAACCACTTCCTCCGCTATATTTATCCGGATCTTGGGCAAAGATAGTTCCTATGCCAAAAAGAATAATTGTAAATAAAATTGCATTTTTTTTCACGTTTTTGTTTTTAAAAAATTATCAATTGTATCCTTTATTTTGTTTTATAACCCCTCCCGATCTGTCAATTTCAACTTGTGGAATAGGGAAGTATTCATTTTTGCCTTTTTGAAAATCAGCCCCGCGATTGTTAGAACCCGGAAGAGCAGAATATTCATTCATTGTTTCTACATAAATATTCCATCTTTTTAAATCATAAAAACGGTTATATTCCATCGCCAGTTCTACCCTGCGTTCGTGTCTGACTGCCTCCGTCAGGTCGGCTGTTTGCAGTACATCCGGAAGATTTTTGTTCTGAATGATTCTTGTCCTTGAAATTGCTTCTACATCGTCTTGTCTTGAATTATTGGCTCTTCGTCTTACTAAATTGATGTTGTCTGCAATATCTTTCGCACTTCCATTTGTATGAATGAGTGATTCGGCATATAAAAGCAGAATATCTGCGTATCTGATGATATGATAAGACCACGCATCATCCCCCCAACCCAATAATCCCCGGCGATTTGGAGGAAGATATGATTTCCTGTTGTGATATCCGGTAGAAGGGTATGATGAAAAATCTAATTTTTCTTCACCGGGATTTCTTGAAAATTTATCTCCGGGTTCTATGATCGTAAACAATAATCTTGGGTCGCCGGCTTCAAATTCATCTACTAAATTTTGAGTCGGTTGGTCGAATCCCCAAGCTCCTGTCGGTCCTCTTGGAGAAGTATAAATTGGAATAAATGAGCCGTAGATAAATGAGCCGGGATCATCACCACGTATGTTAACCAGGATAGATTCATTTGATTTGTAGCCATTTGTAAGAAATAAAGATTGAAAACGCGGTTCCAAGGTATAGTTTCCCGAGTTAATCACTTTTTTTGCCGCATCACGGGCTTTGACAAATAACTCAGGATCATCCTTCGCAAAAAACATATAAACTTTAGCCTGCATAGCCCAAACCGCTTCTTTTGTAATCCGGCCTAATTCATTGGCAGGTAAAGCAGATTTTGAAGGTAAATTCACTTCAGCTTCAGCCTCATCCAGATCTTTCATAATAAACAAGAAAGATTCTTCCTCAGTAGCTCTTGCCAATGAAGGAATGTCTTTTACGGTCAGGGTTTTGTCAAGGAGAGGAACTCCACCGAAAACTTTTACCAATTCAAAATAGAAGAATGACCTTAGAAATTTTAATTCAGCGATATATCTTGCCTTTACTTCATCGCTAATCCGATAACCGGAAGCATCAACCAGAGGATTGATCGGGATTTGTTCCAGGGCTATATTGGCATTACCAATTCCAAGGTATAGGGTACTCCAGTAATTGGCTAAAGAAGTATTGGTGGAAAGTGCTCTTCCCGCTCCGATATCGGTAACCCAGGGTCTGTCACCGGCATCCGAACCTCCTTTTTCACTGTCATCTGTTGACATATTGCCCAATTCGGCACGAGGAGCTTCGTAACCGTAGAAGTCATTCAGAGTCTGATAGACCTTTACAACTGAATTAAATCCTGCATCCGGAGAAAGGAAGAAATTGTCCTCAGTAAAAACACCCATGGGAGGTCTGTTCAAAAAATCGTCGCTGCACGAATTTAATGATAAAAGAACCGGCAGGATTAATAGTGATTTATATAATTGTTTCATGATGCTTTAAAATTTAATATTTAATCCCACTGTTAACACCCTTGCTTGAGGATAAAATCCCTGGTCGATACCGGCTAATTTTGCATCTGTGGACCCTATTTCAGGGTCTAATCCGGAATAATTCGTAAAAGTAAATAAATTTTGTGCACTTACATATAATCTCAAATGATTTATTTTTACCAACTTAGTCAGGGCAGGAGAAAAATTATAACCAAGCTGAATGTTTTTGATTCGTAAGTAAGAACCGTCTTCTACAAAATAATCAGAAACACTATTATTTAATCCCTGTACTTGTGAGATTTTATGATAACGGTCAGTAGAGCCTTCTCCATCCCATGCTCTTTCCAAAAAGCCCTTGGCTGCATTCAGATAGCCGTTTCCTGATTCAGTGTCGTAAAGCATAATGTTCATAACTTCATTTCCTTGTGACCCCTGAAGAAATATGCTCAAGTCAAAATTTCGATAATACATATTGGCAGTGATACCATACACAAAGTCAGGCCAAGGAGAACCGATAAAAGTACGGTCGTCGGAGTTGATGAAATCATCTTTGTTTAAATCTTTATACCTTACATCTCCGGGTGTGGAGTCATCACGTTGCGGACCGTTCTCCACCTCTTGTTCGTTTTGGAAAATACCATTGGTTACGTATCCGTAAAAATAACCCACGGGCATTCCGACTTCAGTCTTGGTAAGTACATTGTCCAGATAGGCAGAACCGTAGACTGCATCACCGCTTCCTAGTGAAATAACCCTGTTTTTGTAAGTTGATATATTTGCAATCAGATCATATTTAAAATCTCCCTGATTCTTTCTGTAAGTTAGTCCGAACTCCCAGCCGTAATTCACCATTGAGCCGACATTCACATAGGGGAAGTTTGGATAACCCAATGTGGTAGGAAGTTGTACTATCATCAGCATATTATCCAGGGTTTTGTTGAAATAATCTCCTATAAATTCAATTTTTCCATCGAACAAAATTAAATCTACTCCAACATCAAACTGTTTTGAGGTTTCCCATTGCAGCAAGGGATTTCCGGTAAACTGGCGACCGGCAGCTATCAGGGCGGTATTTTCGTCACCAAACATGTATCGGTCGTATATGGTGCTGCCATAGGTTGCCATATACGATCCGCCGCTAATATTTTGATTTCCGATGTGTCCATAGCTGATTCTTAACTTTCCGTCGCTTAGCCACGAACTTGCCTGAGTCAGGAATTCTTCGGCAGAAAAGCGCCAGGCACCCGAAATGGAAGGGAATGTACCCCATCTGTATTGTTTGGCAAATTTTGAAGACCCGTCCCGACGTAAATTTGCAGAAATTATATACTTGCTGTCGTAATCAAATCCTATTCTTCCAAAATAGGAATTTAGTGCATTGGAATAAGGATAACCCGATACGGTCGGATTTAAAGTTCCATTGTTCAGAATCCTCATTTCAGGGTCATTGTTTATAATGCCTTGTACGGATGCACTGAAGGAAGATACCTTTGTAACTTCAAAGGAATAACCGGCGAGGGCTGACAATTTTATTTTATTGAATGTTTGTTCGTAAGATAAAATATTTTCATTTATGAAGTAATTGCTGCTGTGCAATGAATTTATTACTGTATTTGTAGAGCTGTAATCAAATGAATTTAATACATATTTTGGTTGAAACCCATCTGTTGTAGAGCGAACAACATCTACTCCTATCCTTGAATTGAATTTCAAAAAATCGAATATTTTTATATCCAGATCTGCTCCTCCTTTCACCCCGTAAGTTTCATATTTGCTCTGTCGCATTCTCTCAATTTGTGCCACCGGATTGCGTTTGTTCGAATACAGTATCCCCGAGTATAAGGAATAAAGATTATTAGGTTCATATCCGTTATAAATATGATTTAAAAAAGAGGGTACTTCTACTAAATTACTTCTGTAAACCGGGGTAATCGGATCGGCTGTCATAGCTGAAAAAATAGTTCCGGTATATGGGTTGTTTTCATCAATTACCCGTTTTTTCTCGTAAATAACTCCTATGTTCGTTTTCAATGATACTTTTGAACCCAGTTTTACATTCAGGTTGTTTCTCCACGAAAGACGTTCATATTCAGAGCCTTTTATAATCCCATCCTGATCAAGATAGGCCAGGCTTGAGTGTATTCCCAGGTTTTTTGTCCCTGCACTGAAGCTGAGGTTGTGATTTTGTATAAAAGCCTGATTGTTGGTTATTTCATTCCACCAGTCAGTTCCGTTCGGACCAGAGTTTTTTTCCACAAAATTCATCACGGCAGCAATGTTTTCATCCGTAGAAAATTCCAGTAATCTTGGTGCATTCACAGCATCGGCAGCCCGATTTTTATATTCGATAAATTCCCTGGCATTCAGCATATAAGGTCTTTTCCACGGCGATTGAAATCCGAGATAATTGTCGTATTGAACCGTTGCGGTTTCATTTACTGAGCCTGTTTTGGTCGTAATGATGATTATCCCGTTTGAAGCCCTGGACCCATAAATGGCTGCTACAGAAGCATCTTTATGTATGGCGATTGATTCAATGTCGTTTGGATTTAAATAGTCTATGTCGTTTTGAGGCAGCCCGTCAACTATATACAAGGGAGTATTGGAGCCATGGATAGAGCCAATTCCTCTAATCCTTACAACAGCGGGAGCACCGGGGGTTCCACTGCTTTGGGAAACAGTTACACCGGTGGTTTTACCTTGCAGCACATTTGAAACACTGCTTATTGACATTTTATTGATTTCTTCGCCCTTTACTACCGAAATAGCTCCTGTGATATCCTTTTTGGCAACTGTTCCATAACCAATTACAACTATATCTTGCAGTTCAGTTGTACTTTCCAGCAATGTTACATCAATTCTTTGTTTATTGTTTACGGGAATTTCCTGTGAAACGAATCCAATCATGCTCACCACAAGTATATCGCTATTCGCAACATTCAGATTAAACTGTCCGTTAATGTCTGTCGCTACTCCTACGCCCGTACCCTTTATTTGTACAGATACACCTATGAGTGCTTCCCCGTTTTCGTCGCTTACGGTACCGCTGACAGGTCGGTTATTCTGTGAAAAGGAAGGGAAGGCAATTGTAATGATCATCAAGATCAAGATCATTGCTTTTTCAATATTTTTTGATTTTTTGTTTCTCATCTGTATGGAAATATTGACTAAATATGGTATATCTATAATTTCTTGTTTTAATTTAATGGTATATACGGGGTTGCAGAACTTGATTTCTTTATTTTGTCTATTGCCAGAAGGACGAAAGCAGATTCAAATGAATACCAATGATCTTTTTGTTTGTTGACAGAATTAAACGAATAAATATGTTTCATATACTCTTCCACTCGTGCTTTATCGTTGATATTCGCTGCCGCAAAGGATAATATAGCCCATGCGTGAGAACTTGAAGGGAGTATGCCGAGTGACCAATTGGGATAATTTTTATTGAATTCCGTATATAGTTTATTGGCTCTGCTTGAATAAGGGTCAATCACTTCAAAAATAGCCGGATACAATTGAGAAGTAGCATCAGCATAAAACTTATCCCAACTGGAAGTTAGCACGTCTTCATTGTCTTTATTGTCTATCCAATTATACATCGTGCTTTGCCAAAATTCGGATTCAATCGAGTTGGTGTTCTTATTAACAAGCATATTGTAGTTGGATGTCGTAGTTAATAGTCCTTCATCATGCAACCACTTGGCTGATTTTAATCCTCTATTCACTTCAGAATTGTCCATTAAATATTTTGCGGGATAAACATAAGATGCAATAGAAAGGTAATCGTCATCATCGTTGGAGAATGTTGTGGGGATGGAATTTTCTTCAGTATCCAAACATGTTTCCAATGCTTTTGCTACTAAATTTAATTTAGTAATATATTGCATTAGCCAGCTTTTGTTTTCAGCAGAAAGCATGGCAAACTCCTGTGCCAGCATCAAAAAGGTAGCAGCATAAGAATCCACAGAGTCATAATTACCTTGAGTAGTTTCATTTGGAGCGTAATAGTCATAAATTGAACCGACAATTTCACTGCCGCCTTGAATGGTGTTTACTTCACCATTTAATTTCCCCATATACCATTGCATGTATTTTTTTACTACATCTGTATTTTCTGTGCTCGGGTTTTTCAATAATGCAATGCAGGCAAAATTGGCAAAATATCCGCATATCTTGCTGTTTGATTGGGTGTTGTCTGTTATTGCACCACTTGGCAGTTGTAAGCTTTTTATATATGAAATCTGAGATTTTTTTACAATATCGTACACCAAATCCATATTATTTATGTTTCCATTTCCATTTTCCGGTTTGGGTGGTGTTGTTGATGAATCTCCGCAAGAATTACAGATGGCCGAGATTACAACTACGATTATGATTAAAGACAGATTTCTCATGATGCATTTATTAGTGTATGAAAACTATTCCTCGAAGACTTGAAATTCCCAGAAAGACATATTCCAAGGTGTTCCCCGTTTTATCAATTGTATCCTTATATACCTTGTTTCTGTTTGTTCAAATATGTGATCCACATTGCCTCCCGTACCGGTTGTAGTCGAAAAGACTTCGGTATAGGTTTCATCATCAACTGATAATTCGATGGCATATTCTGACGCATAAGCACCTTCCCACATGATATATATCCTGCCAACTTTTACAACACTTCCCAGATCAACCTTATACCAGTGGTTGTCTCCTTCAGTCGCTGACCAACGAGTATTCGGATCTCCGTCCAATGCCAGGCTTGGAGAATTAAAATCTCCTGAAGAAGAACCTGTTTTAAATAATGCAAGATTCACCGGAGGAGGATCTGCATAAACTTCAAATTCCGAAAAAGAGTAATTTGAAGTTGTCCCTCTCTTGTGAAGTAAAATTTTAACATACCTTGCAGGGGTATCTTCAAATTTGTAGTCAACCGTCCCTCCTTCACCGGATGTAGTGGAATAAACCGTAGTGAAACTTACATCATCGGTAGATACCTGCAATTCAAACTCTGATGCATATGCAGCCTTCCAAACTATGTGGATTCTGTTGATTTCATAAACTCGTTGCAAATCTACCTTATACCAATGATCGTCACCTTCTGACGCCGTCCAGTGAGTGTCCAAGTCACCATCAATCGCCAAAGCTTCAGAATTGGAGCTTGCTGAGGAGGCAGTTGCCGATTTATTTAAAGCTAAATTGGGATTAGGAGTTGGTGGAATCACTACAATATAGGTAAAACCTTCTAAAAATTTTGTTCCTTTATGATTCGTAACACTTACAGTTCCTGAGCCTCCAAATCCTATAACTGCATGGATTACAGAATCATTGATAATTTCAAACGATTTGGACATTTTTCCACCAAAGCTAACACTTACTGCAGTGGTGAAATTTATGCCCTTGATAGTGATAGTATCACCGGTTTTACCTTCAACAGGAGAAAATGAAAACACTTTCGGCATTTGAGATACAGTGATGGGAGTATTCGGATCATACTCATTAGCTCCAAACTCCTTGGACTCACAAGAGAGTAGGAGTGAGGAGATTAGCAGTACACATAAACTCCAAAGTTTTGTCGTTTCCATGTTTGTATTAGACTTGTAATTGTTCTGTTGTTTTCTGTTCTATTTTTTTGTTGTTTTGTTTTCTATTCAATTTTTTCAAGCGTTTTCCATACCTGATACAGTCCTCTCGGCACATGGAAGCAACCTTTCCATTTCCCGCCTTTCAGGTCGAGCAGTACCTCGCCTTGACGGTTGAGATAGCCCCACCATTCGGGGTATTTGGGATCCTTAAATCCCTTCCAGGTATAGTCATGTACTTTTTTAAACCAAGCCAAACATTCTTTGCAACCTGTCAGTTGATAACCTTTGATAAGCGAAATGAGTGTCTCAATATGCACCCACCACAGTTTTTGGTCCCATTCAAGTTGCTGGGTCGGAGCATCTTTTCTATCCATAAAGTAAAAGATACCACCGTATTTTTTATCCCAGCCGTACTCTATCATCGTGAGCGTTATTTTTACAGCTTTTTCGATAAGCTCGGGACGATTGAGACGCACACCCAAGTCCATGATGAACCACATGGCTTCGATGGCATGTCCGGGATTGATGAGACGGCCATCGAAAGTGTCGGACAGGGAGCCGTCTGCCTTTACGTTTTCTATGACAATGCCGCCCAACTCGGGACGATAAAACACTTCCAACACTTCGTGCAGGCACTCGTCTATTGTTTTTTGCAACACTTCGGGTTCCAGCAAATGTTCAATTTCCAAAGCAAGATTACACAAAATCATGGGCAAGGAAAAAGATTTTATATCGCGTGTTCCGGGATGTGCTTTGTTCCATTTTCCTTTTGGGTTATCTCGCTTGGCGAGTACGATGTCGAATGTTTTCCGGGCAATTTCAGCATATTCCTTGTTACCTGTGGCTTTGCTCAGTTGTCCGAAAGCCATTGTGGCAAACGTGTAGGAGAAGATGTTGTAAGGTTCCACCAAGGGTTTTCCTTCTCGTGTCAGTGAAAAATACCAGTTGAGCTTGCCGTCGTGTCCGTATTTTTTCAGGAATTCCGCTCCCTGAATGGCGCAATCTAACCACTCCTGCCGTTTTTCCACATTATTATACAACATGGAAAACATCCACACTTGCCGTCCTTGCAGCCAAATGAATTTGTCGGTGTCAAATACATTTCCTTCTCTGTCAAGACAGGTGAAGTAACCACCATATTCCTTATCCTGTGATTTCTCTAACCAGAAAGGAACCACATTGTTCAAAAGTTCATCGCGATACTGCGATACTAATTTTTTGCAATTCATAGTTGTTTTATTTATTTTCTTTCATCCAAAAACGTTCTATATCTTCCAATGATTTTCCTGCCGTTTCGGGCATTAACCTCCATACAATCAGCATATAAGGCACACACATTACAGCAAAGAGCCAGAATGTTCCTGCGGGAGTCAAAGTGGAAAGCATCCAGGGAGTCAACTGCCCGATGAGGAACGTACCGACCCAAAGTGAGAGTCCGGCAATACTCATAGCCAGACCCCGTACTTTCGTCGGATACATTTCCGATAAGAACACGAAGATAACGGCACTGATCGATCCGGCTGTAAAAAAGATATACAGTAGGAAACATACGAGCAGGAATAAGTTTGAAAGTCCCATTTCCTGACCTTTGAAGAAATAAAGACCAATCAGGATTAATGTCAGTATCATTCCTGAAACTCCGATGTAAACCAATTTTTTTCTACCTATCTTATCAATAAAGAACATGGCCAAAACGGTTGTGGCAGCATTTACCACTCCTATAAGTGATTGATAAAACAGCGAGTCTCCGCTTGACAGTCCGCTGTTTTCAAAAATAGTCGGTCCGTAATACAGCACGGCATTTACTCCCATAAACTGTCCCAGCATAGCTATTGCCGCCCCGATAAGCACTGCCCTGAGAATCCAGGGCTCAAGCAGAATTTTCCAATTGGATTTTTCTTTGCCTTGAAGCATTGCTTTTGTTTCATTTATTTGGAATTGGACTTTTTTCTTATCCTTATAAATATTATGTAGTGTTTTGGTTGCCTCCGGTTCGCGCAAGTGGACAATCAGCCATCTCGGACTTTCGGGAATTAAAAAGATAACAGTCAAAAACAAAAGAGCCGGAACGGCTGCGGCACCGAGCATAGCACGCCATACTTCGGTACTGAATATTTTAAACATCAACTCATTACTTGATTGGAAAACGTGAGATAGATTCAGCAGGTAATAATTCATCAAATACGCTCCCAAAAAACCGATAGTTACGGCTAACTGATAGAGCGATACCATCCTGCCCCGGTAGGTGGTGGTGGAAATTTCCGATATGTAAACGGGACAAACAATCGACACAATACCGATACCGGCGCCGCCAATCATTCTACTGATGACTAAGATATCAAGATTAGGAGCTATCGCACATCCGATAGCCGAAATAAAAAATAAAACGGCTGATATCATCATCGTGGGTTTCCTACCTAGTTTATCGCTTAAAGCACCACTAATGGAAACGCCCATTATAGAGCCGACCAAAGCACTGCCTACATACCAGCCACTTTGAAGCGGCGTGAGGCCAAACTGGGAGGTTACTTTAGTCACAGTTCCTGAAATTACAGCGGTGTCATAACCAAACAAGAACCCGCCTAAGGCAGCGATAAAAGATAGGAAAGCAACGTAGCGTATGTTTTCAGTTTTCGTCATATAAAACTCTTTATTGGTTTGATTTTTTAAAAATTGCGTTTATTAAAAAAATATGATGCGAATATATAAAACTATTTTATTATAGACAAAACAATTAATAAAATATTTTATCAAATATGTTAGAAAACATATTTTTGCTTCAAAATTCATCTAAAATGGAATTTAATTGTTAAAATATACAGGTATAATTTTTATATTTCTATTTTTTCCTTTAAACTTGCATAATTTTTATATTAGCAATTATTTTTAACCATAAAAATATTATGACTTTTAAATTTATACAAGAGATAAATTCAGGTTATAAAAATGCTTATCTGAAAAGAGAAATTATCTGCTGTTATATCAACAACGGGGAGTGTACATTGGCGGATTTAGGTAGAGAAATGGGTTTGAGTGTACCTACCGTCACCAAGTTGGTTGCAGAGCTGATGGATGATGGCTTTGTTTTGGAATTAGGTAAGCAGGAAACCAGCGGTGGACGGCGTCCGAGTATCTACGGGCTAAATGCAAATTCCGGATATTTTGTCGGAGTGGATATGCGACAATTTCACATCAATATAGGTGTGATTAACTTTAAAGGAAAGTTAGTTGATTCGCAGATGAATATACCTTTTCAGATGGATCATACACACGAAAGTTTCGACAACTTGTGCAATATAATAAGCGACTTTTTAGAAAAAACAACAGTTCCACGAGAGTTAATATTAAGTATTGGGATTAATATATCAGGGCGGGTCAATACTGAATCCGGGCACAGCTACAGTTTCTTTTATTTTGACGAAAGACCGCTGACGGAAGTTTTTAAGGAGCGGTTTGGAATAAATGTCACCATTGACAACGATTCGCGGTCGATGGCTTATGGCGAATACATGAAAGGATGTGTCAGTGGTGAAAAAAATGTGCTGTTCGTCAATGTGAGTTGGGGGCTTGGAGCAGGGATTATAATCAACGGGAAACTATATTATGGTAAATCGGGATTTTCAGGTGAGTTTGGGCATATGACCGCCTTTGAAAATGAGGTAATATGCCACTGTGGAAAGAAAGGTTGCCTTGAAACGGAGGCTTCAGGAAGTTACATTTATAAAAAATTTCTTGAAAAAATTGCGGAAGGTTATTCGTCGTCATTGACAAAGAAAATAGAAAAAAACAAATCTATAGTTTTAGAAGATATTATACATGCTGCGCTAAACGAGGATATATTGGCAATAGAGCTGATAGAGGATGTGGGCAACACGCTCGGAAAACACATAGCGGGGCTGATAAATTTGCTGAATCCGGAACTGGTTGTTATAGGCGGAACTGTAGCAAATGCCGGCGATTATTTAATGTTACCACTTAAGAGTGCCATGAAAAAATACTCTTTAAACTTGGTAAGCAAGGATACGGCTCTGAAACTTTCCAAATTAGGTGATAAAGTCGGCCTTATCGGTGCGTGCATGCTTGCAAGGAGCAAGATACTCGGATTGATTCCATAAACGGTGTTTCATAAGCGCCCAACTGCTGCGTTACTTTCGATATTCGGTCTCAGTCACATACTTCAGTATGCTCCTTTGCCCTCAATCTCAGTGCCTTGCATTTGAACACTTCTAAGACACCTTGCGGGTTTTTGGTTAAATATTTACTTTTGAGACAGCCCCAACATATATTTCCGCCATGCCCTCAGTAGTTGATTACCTTCATTTTGAGCCATTAACTGCAAATATGAGGGAATAAAAGAAACAAAAAAACCAACTATTTCACATCACAATGATTTAGTTGGTTTTTTGTATTAAATATGAGTTTAACAAATATCCCTAACTGCTATCTTAAAACTTATTTCGCTTCTAATATTTTTGCTTTCTCTTTTTCAAATTCTTCCTGGGTGATGATGTTATCATCCAGCAGTTGTTTTAGCTCTTTAAGCTTGTTGAATTTTACAGATGATTGATCGTCTTGTGTTTGTGAGACTGGGGTAGCTGGTTGTTCTTGTTCAGCAATCGGTACCATCTCATAGGTGTGTGTAGGATTATATTCCATCGTCCATAAAAAGGGAACCAAAAGAAACAAACCACCGATGATGGCACCTACATCAGCTTGTTCCGTTCGTGAAAAGGAAGTATATAAATCTTCATAACCTTCTTTTACTAATTTCACCGTGGTTTTGCTACCCACAATTTTTGTGTCGGTGTGAGAGTAGGGCGTTTTTCCCACGGGCTGACCGTCAATGTAAATTTTCGCTTCTCCCGGAATTGATTGTATCAGTGTAGTACTGGCACAACCGGAAAATAAAATGGCAATCGTTAATAATAAAGCGATTGCTTTCGTTGTGATTGAATAAGTGTTCATAGCTGTTTTTTGTGTAAAGTTGTAGTTTGATTGTTGTTGTTGATGTCAAGTAAGATGACCTTAAATTGATGTCACAAAGTTATTGAAAAGAAATTAATGTGCAAGTGTTTTTTTTGGAAGTTAAAGAAGTTAGAGAAGTTAACGTGTTGCGAGTTCCGCGGTCCGGGGTCACGAGTTCCGTTTTTAGTTCATCGTTCTTCACTCTTCGTTCTTCACTCTTCGTTCTTCGTTCTTCGTTTTTCGTTCTTAGCTTATTTCGCGTAACTCACCGCCCTCGTTTCCCTAATTACCGTAATTTTCACCTGACCGGGATAGGTCATTTCGTCCTGGATTTTTTTGGCGATATCGAATGATAATAATTCGGTTTCTTTATCATCCAGCTTATCAGCTCCAACGATTACGCGCAGTTCTCTACCGGCTTGTACGGCATAGGATTTAACAACGCCCGGATATTGTGCTGCCAGGCTTTCAAGGTCTTTAAGGCGCTTGATATAAGCTTCCACAATTTCACGTCTTGCTCCGGGTCGTGCTCCCGAAATAGCATCACAAACTTGCACGATGGGTGCGATCAGACTTTCCATCTCAACTTCATCATGGTGTGCACCGATTGCGTTGCAAACTTGCGGTTTCTCTTTGTATTTTTCAGCCAGGTGCATACCTAAGATTGCGTGTGGTACTTCCGGTTCATCATCAGGCACTTTGCCAATGTCGTGTAACAATCCGGCACGTTTGGCGGTATTGGGGTTTAAGCCTAATTCAGAAGCCATGGTAGCAGAAAGATTGGCTACTTCGCGCGAGTGTTGCAGGAGGTTCTGTCCGTATGAAGAACGATATTTCATTTTCCCTATCAAACGTACCAGTTCGGGGTGTAAACCGTGAATACCTAAATCTATGGCAGTTCGTTTACCTACTTCAACGATTTCTTCTTCTATTTGCTTTTGTACTTTGTTGACTACCTCTTCGATACGGGCAGGGTGGATGCGTCCGTCAGTTACTAATTGATGCAGTGATAACCTGGCAATTTCTCTGCGTACAGGGTCGAAAGCAGAAAGAACGATGGCTTCGGGTGTGTCATCAACGATGATTTCTACGCCGGTAGCAGCTTCCAAAGCCCGGATGTTGCGACCTTCACGGCCGATGATCCTACCTTTAATTTCATCCGATTCAATGTGAAATACTGTCACTGAATTTTCAATGGCTGTTTCGGTGGCTACTCTCTGAATGGTGTTGATGATCACTCTTTTGGCCTCTTTGTTAGCAGTCATCTTTGCCTCAGCCATGATGTCATTGATGTACGACATCGCATTGGTTTTGGCTTCATCTTTCAAGGATTCAACCAATTGTTCTTTAGCTTCCGCAGCAGATAAACCTGAAACATTTTCCAATTGCGTTTGAGCCTGATGGACAAGCTGATCAAGTTCTACTTTCCTTTTTTCAAGCAGTTGAAGTTGTTGTTCTTGCGATTCTTTCAGTGCATCCACTGAATTCATTTTACGTTGAACTTCTCCTTGCTTTTGATTAAGCTGCATTTCGCGCTGCTGGAGTTTCACTTCTCTGTCTTGTATCTTGGCGTTGCGCTGTTGCACTTGTTGTTCGTGTTCAGCCTTCAGTGCGATGAATTTCTCCTTAACCTCAATCAGTTGGTCTTTTTTAAGCAATTCTATTTCGGCTAAAGCATCTTTCTTTCTTTTCTTTTGAAGGGCAGAGTTGATAAGCAATATCACTCCGCTTCCAAGAAGCAAACCGGCTATTCCGGTGATGATTATATATAAAGTCATATGTGTGATATTTTAATATTTAGTTATTTTATTAATGTCAGATACAAAAAAACGCACACCAACCATGAAAGCAATCATGTTGATATGCGCGGGAATAATTGATTGTACGATAAACTTATTCCTGATTCAATACAGCATCTACCTCTTCTTCAAGCATTTTAATTCTTTCTGCGATAGGAGCTGTGTCTTCTTTCAGTTCATATTCTGAAACCTTTACTGCCAACTGGAATGCAACGAGTTTAAGTATATCTTCGTAAGCATGCTGATTGTATCTGTTATGATACGTTTCAGTCAGTTTGGTAACCATCTTTTCGGCTTTCCTGTATTTTTCCTCGTCTCTTCGGGGAATGCTTAATGCAATAGGAAAACCTCCAATTTGAACATGTATGGTAAAAATATCGTCGTTCATATGCTCTATTCGTTCAAGAGAGCTAAACATTGATCAATTTCCCGCACCATCCTGTCAATTTGTTTTTTGGCTTCAGCACGTTCTTCTTTGTTTCCACTGATCTGATTAGCCATTAACAGGTGATCGTTTTGTTTTCTTAGTTCAAGTATAGTACCGTGAGCTTCAATCAGGCTTTCATTTTTATGCGCTAATTCTGCTTTCAGACTGTTATTTTGAACTTGTAATGACTGATACTCCGCAATTAATTTTCGCAGTTTTATCTCAAACTTGCTGATTAGCTCTTCGTATCGATTGGTCATCTTAAGAAAATATCAGGCAAAAATAATTAAATGAATTTGATAAATCAAATTTTTAGTGCTTTTTATTTTTCGCTATAATTTCTTCTGCTCTTGCTAATGCTTCGGTGATGTTGTTGCAAATGTTCTCATCTCCGATCCTCTCGTCAATTTTGGCTTTTTTAATGGCGTTGCGGACTTGTTCATTCACGCCCGACAACACAATCACGGTCTTGTCTTTTTTCGACATCCGGATGAGGTTGTTTAGATTATTCAATCCGGTAGAGTCGATAAAGGGCACTTTCCGCATTCTGATAATTCTGACATCCGGACTGCTACCGATTTTTTTCATCGTCTCTTCGAATTTATTAGCCAATCCGAAAAAGAACGGACCTTCAATTTCATATACCTCAACTCCTTTGGGAAGTTGTAACATCTCCGATTCAATATTGCCTTCGACGTAGTCAGCTTCTTCCACTTCGTTTTGGAATATGTTGATTTGAGAGCTTTCAGACATTCTTTTGACAAACAATACTACCGCCAACACCAAACCAAGTTCAATGGCAATGGTCAAATCAAAAATAACTGTCAATAAAAAGGTTGTAACCAATACCAACATATCTGATTTCAGACCTTTCAGCAAGGATCTGAAGGTTCGCCATTCACTCATATTGTATGCAACCATGACGAGTACTCCTGCCAGGCAAGCCATGGGAATGTGTTTGGTGAGATTACCCAGGAACAGTAAAATCAACAACAAGACGATAGAATGAATGATGCCTGCTACCGGAGTGCGTCCGCCATTGTTAATATTGGTCATGGTTCTGGCAATGGCACCAGTTGCGGGGATTCCTCCGAAGATAGGCGTTACCACATTGGCAATTCCCTGTGCTATCAATTCCGTATTGGAATGATGCCTGTCGCCAATAACACCATCAGCAACCGTAGCTGACAGCAATGACTCTATTGCACCCAACATGGCAATGGTAAAAGCAGCCGGTATCAGCGTTTGCACCATATCAAAAGTAATTCTGGGTGCATCGGCTTTGGGTAAAGAGGGGTCAATGCTGAATCGATCACCAATAGTTTCGATAGAAGTAAAGCCGAAATATTCGCGCAAAACGTAAACTATCGCTGTCATCACAATGATGGCAATCAGAGAACCGGGTATTTTCTTTGAAAATTTTGGCGTGAAGATAATGATGATAATGCTAAAAACACCGATAGCTAAAGCTACAAAATTGGTTGATTGAATATTTTTGGCATACACAATCCATTTGCTGATGAAGTCTGCCGGCATCGACTCTATGGTCATGCCAAATAAATCTTTTATCTGAGTAGCAAAAATGGTTAAGGCAATTCCGCTTGTAAATCCGACCACAATGGGATAAGGAATAAATTTGATGATTGCACCAAGCCTAAGCAAGCCCATGGCTATAAGCATAACACCTGCCAAAATGGTCGCAATGGTCAATCCTGTAACCCCGAATTCCTGCACTATACCGTAAACGATGACGATAAAAGCACCGGTTGGTCCGCCAATCTGAACCTTGCTTCCTCCTAAAAATGAAATGATAAAACCTGCAATAATAGCAGTGAAAAGCCCTTTCTCAGGCGATACTCCTGATGCTATCCCGAACGCAATAGCTAAGGGTAAAGCCACAATCCCGACAATAATGCCGGCCATTAAGTCTTTGTAAAATAGTTCTTTGGAGTAATTTCGTAAAGCTGAAAACAGCTTAGGTTTAAAATGCATCATATTTTCTAAAAAAACGGTGCAAAGATAGTACTTATTTGTTGAACTAAGAACGAAGAACGATAAACTAAGAACAAAGAATAAAGACAAAAGAATAAAGACAAACTAAGAACAAAGAGTAAAGAGTAAAGACATCGGACTCCTAACTTCCCTAACTTCCCTAACTTCCCTAACTTCTATAAACATTAAACACTACCCACATAAAAACTTTTCAACAAAATCTTCAATATTGACAAAATAAATATAAGTTTGCAGTTCCTTGTTAGACTCCAAAAAATGATTGATCAATTTAATTATCACAGACGACAAGCTCATACAGTGCGTATAGGGCATGTTTTCTTAGGCGGTGAATATCCCATTAGGTTGCAATCCATGGCCAATACCGATACCAATGATACTGAGAGTTCGGTAGCACAATGTATCAGGATGGTGGAAGCGGGCGCCGAAATTGTTCGCTTTACGGCGCAAGGGGTGAAGGAAGCGCAAAATCTGAAAAACATCAAACAGGCTTTGTTGAATCAGGGCTGCACTGTTCCTTTAGTGGCTGATATACATTTTCGGGCTGATGCTGCCAATATTGCGGCGCAGTATGTTGAGAAGGTCCGCATCAATCCTGGTAATTACATTGGAAGGGTAGTGCGCACTACTGATTATACGAAAGAAGAATATCAGGAAGAGTTTCGGAAAATCAAGCTTAAATTCACGGAATTATTGAATATATGCAAAGAGCAGGGCACTGCCATCCGCATTGGCGTCAATCATGGCTCTTTGAGTGAACGGATGATGAATCGCTGGGGCGATACGCCAAGAGGGATGGTGGAGTCGTGCATGGAGTTTTTGCACATCTGCGAAGCGGAAAATTTCAAAGATGTGGTGATTTCGATGAAGGCATCAAATACCTTATTGATGATGCATGCAACGCGTTTGTTGGTCTCTGAAATGGATAAGCATAACATGCATTATCCTTTGCATCTTGGCGTTACCGAAGCCGGTGACGGAGAAGACGGTCGCATCAAATCATCGGTTGGCATCGGGGCTTTGTTGCATGATGGCATAGGTGATACCATTCGTGTTTCACTGAGTGAAGACCCGGAAGCAGAGATACCTGTAGCCCGTCAATTGGTGAATCATGTGCTTCTAAAGAAGAATCATGCAACCATTGCCGCTGAACTTAATCCTGATTTTTCTCCTTTTGAATATACAAGAAGAAAGACCCATCCGGTGTTGAATATAGGGGGTGGGCAAGTTCCTGTGGTATTGGTGAATAAAGAAGGTAATTTTGCTATTGAACCGGATTATTTGGTTCAAAATGAAACAGTTAAGAGTAGGACCGGAGCTGTTTATCCTGTTTATAGCCTTTCTTCAGTTGATAAATTAGTACAAGATGCATCAAAAGCGAAATTTTTGAAATTAACCTATGCGGACTTAAACGACGCCATTCTAAATTTGTTAAAGTCAGATTTACAGGTAGTTGTCTTATTGCAATCCAATCATCAAAATTCGGTTGGAGAGATGCGGGCATTTTTCCATACCTTGATGAATCATGGAATAACCACACCGGTTATTTTGTGCCGGCAATATGCCGTATCTCAATTGTCGGAGTTACAAATCAATGCAGCAGCCGATTTAGGAGTAATGTTTTTAGATGGGTTTGGTGATGGCATTTTCCTGACTGTAGATGAAGCCACCGCTCCCAAATCCATAGGGATTGAACAGGTGAACGCTGTTGTTTTCGGTATTTTACAGGCATCGCGTGTGCGGGTTTCCAAAACTGAATATATTTCGTGTCCGGGTTGCGGACGTACTTTGTTTGATTTGCAGGCTGCCATAGCGCGTGTCAAAGCTTCTACTTCACATCTGAAGGGACTTAAAATCGCGATAATGGGTTGCATAGTGAATGGTCCCGGTGAAATGGCAGATGCAGATTATGGTTATGTTGGTGCCGGACGCGGAAAAGTACATTTGTACAAAAAGAAAGAATTGATAGAGAAGGGTGTTGATGAAAAAGAAGCTGTTGATAAGTTAATAGAACTTATTAAAATGCATGATGATTGGCAGAATTGAATTTTTTTTATACTTTTGTCGCTTCTTATTTTATTAATTAAATATTGAATTGTATGAGAAAATTAATTATCACATTAGCTTTAGTGATTGGATTAGCAAGCATAGCAAGTGCACAATCCCAGAGATCTATCGGTTTGCGTTTAGGTTGGCCCGGTGAAATTAGCTATCAACATCCCTTGGGAGCCAACAGATTAGAATTTGGTCTTGGTTCCACTAACAGAGTAACTTATTTGAGTGGTGCTTATGAATGGATGTTTGACCTACCTCCTGCAGGATTAAAATGGTACCTCGGAGCAGGTCCTCAAGTTGGTTTTGTGTGGGACGGTTATTTAAATTTGGGTGCTTTCGGTTTAATTGGTATTGAGTATGATTTGGAACAACACATCAATTTCCCGTTGTTGCTTTCACTTGACTACAGACCTGGTGTTGGAATAGATTTTGATTCTGAAGGTACTCTTATTTATCCTTCTTACAGCGGTATTGCACTTGGCGTACGCTTCAAATTCTAAAACCCACAGCAGATAATTTTTGATGTCCTTGCGAGCAATATTATTAGGACACAAATTACATGAAGTACACAAGTAAACACAAATTTCATTGTCAGTAACACAGCAGTTGGGCACTTATGAGACACCGCCTTAGGGGGCTTTTCAAAAGTCCCCCTAACCCTTGTGGGGGATTTAGGGTGGTGGGCTGGGAGTGATATTAATAACAACAATAATAATTATGAAAAAAACAAATTATCTCAAACTCATGCTCGCCCTCCTCGTAGCGATGCTGCTCGGTACTGCCAATATGCAGGCGGCAAGTTACCAACTTGCGATTTGTGGCGTGCAGGTAACGGATGCCAATAAGGACAACCTAAAAGTTATTTCCGGTGTAAGCGGAACTGCCGTTACTTACAATCCAGGCACCAAAACCCTTACACTTAATAACGCTACTATTAGTACAAGTTCTAACGGCATTGTATCCTATATTGATGGTCTGACCATAGAACTTATCGGTGATAATACCATAACCATAACCACTACCGATAATATTGATGGAATTCAATTGCAGCAGAATCCCGCTACTATACAAGGCAGCGGTACACTGACCATAAACGCACCCAATAAAGCAATATTTGTAAATTATGCCACACTTACCATTAAAAATTGCACGGTAAATGCTACCGGTATTAGTGGATTTTATGGATACGGTGCTTCCCTTGTTATTAACAAAGCAACCGTAACGGCAACAGGTACGAATGGTTCTATTCATGGCTTTACCGGAGGAATAAGTTTAATCAATTGCTCTATTACTTCGCCTGCCGATGCAATAATAAGCAATGGCAGTGTCCTTGATGCCGGCGGCAATCTCATTAAAGGCACAGTAAAGATAGGGATAGCTAAATATAACCTTTGGATTTGTGGCGGACAGGTAACGGATCTCAATAAGGACAATCTAAGCGTTGTAAGTGGTACAAATGGTTGCACGATAAGCGGAAGTGTAACATACAATTCCGACAACAAAACCCTTATGCTCAATAATGCCAATATCACCATACCAAATGGAGCAAACGCCATCAAGTCCGGTATAGAAGGGCTGAACATTGATGTACAAGGCGATAACAACAGTGTAAATAGCGACGGATGGGCGACAATAAGGTTCGAAAAATCTGCCGCTATTAAGGGTGGCGGCAAGCTCAATGTAAGCCATTCCGCCGGTCAAGGCTGGGCAATCTATGCATACGGTAGCTCAGTGCTTACCATTGACGGCTGCACGGTAAACGCCACCAGTACCGGACGAAGTATTACCGGCGACGACGGCGGTACGCTCACCATCAACAACGCTACCGTAACGTTAACCGGACCCAACGGCTCTATCACCCACTTTGCCGATATAAATCTTAACGATTGTGAGATTTCAGAACCTGCGGGGGCAGTTGTTAGCAAAGGAGCGGATAATTTTTATGCCGTGCGAGATACTTCGGGCAATATCATTGTGGGAACAGTAAAGATAGTACCGGCAACTCCCTACAAACTTTGGGTTTGCGAGGTGCAGGTAAACTCTTTTAATAAAAATAATATAGCCGCCGCTGTGGGTAGTGCCAATGGTACGGTAACAGGTAATGTGAGCTATGACCCCGTTTCCAATACCCTTACACTTGATAATGCAACCATTACGGCAGTAGCTGATAAATGGGGAGTTAATTTCTGGATTGAAAATCTGACAATTGAGCTTAAAGGTAACAATACGATAACTACTACAAACAAGCTGGGTGTTATAGCAGATAATAACTTTACCATTCAAGGTAGTAGTGGCAGCGATATACTTAATATAAGCACGAATACTTCGGGCCTTGTAGTGGCAGCATTAGAACCTTTCTATTGTCAGCTTACTATCAGAAATTGCACACTAAATGCTGTCGGTTCAAATGGCTGTTATGGTATTTTGGGATATAATAGCATACTTACCATTGAGAACTCCACGGTATCGGCTACCGGTCCCAAAGGCTCAATCTCAGAAATTAAACAATTAGACCTTATCGGCTGTGCTATTACGCAGCCTGCGGATGCGGAGTACAACGCTACTCAAAAGGCTGTATGCTATAAAAACACAGATAATATAGTGAAGGAAACGGTAAAGATAGAGCCGACAGGAGCGGGTACAGGTATAGATAAGATTAACGCTAATGCCTTAACTCTCTATCCTAACCCCGTACAAGACATCCTGCATATACAGGCAGATGAAGCAGTTACCGCCGTCCGTATTTATAATGTAAACGGCACCGCCGTAGCACAAGCCACCGGCGAAAACATAAGCGAAATCAGCCTCGCCCACTTGCCTGCCGGAATTTACATGGTGCGAGTAGAAGCAGGGGAAATGGTGAGAATGGAAAGGGTAGTTAAAAGATAAAAGACAAAAAGAACAAAAAGCAAAGAGGGGCTGTCTCAAAAGTAAATATTTAACCAAAAACCCGCAAGGTGTCTTAGAAGTGTTCAAATGCAAGGCGCTGAGATTGAGGGCGAAGGAGCATACTGAAGTATGTGACTGAGCCTGAATATCGAAAGCAACGCAGCAGTTGGGCACTTATGAGACACCGCCTCTTTATTCTTTCCTGCCACAGCACCCCGTACTCGCACTTCGGAATACATCTGTCTTAAACATCATGCACCATCCCCACCGCTTTTTCCACCGCTTGTTTGATTCCGGCTGCATTTTTTCCTCCTGCTGAGGCGAAGAAAGCTTGACCGCCGCCACCGCCTTGAATTGCTTTGGCTGCTTCCCGGGCGATACTCACGGCATTCAATCCTTTTTCTACCAGATCATCGCTCAATAAAACCGTGAGTGAGGGTTTGTTATCATGCACACAACCGGCTACAAAAAACAGTTGGGTGTTTTGTAGATTTCTGATTTGGAAAGCCAGTGTTTTTGCCTGGTCGGCAGTCAGTGAGCCCTCATAGCGGACGGTTTTGATGCCGTTTACCTCAACTGCGTCAGCCAACAATTCTTTCCGCAGTTGCATGATTTTTTCTTGTTGGTAAGCTTCCACTTCTTTTTTCAGTGCAGCGTTCTCCTCTGCCTGTCGGCGGATGGCATTCAATACATCAGGTGTGTTGTGTAAAATCTCTTTGGCTTCTGCAAGTATATCCTGCTCTGAATCCAATAGTTTTTCTACTGCTTTTCCGGTAATGGCTTCAATACGGCGAATACCTGCTGCAATCGAGTTTTCGGATATGATGCGGACCATGCCTATATTACCGGTGGATTGAACATGTGTTCCTCCGCAAAGTTCGGCTGAGGTGCCGAATTGTACCACACGCACAGTTTCACCATATTTTTCGCCAAACAATGCCATGGCACCCATAGCCTGAGCCTCTGCAATAGGCATTTCCCTCGTTTCTACCAGGGGGTAATTCTTTCTGATCTTTTGATTGGCAATTTTTTCCACAGCCCGGATTTCTTCTTTGGTCATTTTTTGGAAATGGGAAAAGTCGAAACGTAAGCTTTCCGGACTAACAAACGATCCTTTTTGTTCTACGTGGGTACCCAACACTTCCCGTAAAGCCTCGTGCAACAGGTGGGTTGCAGAGTGATTACTTTCTGTGGCTGCACGTTTTTCCAAATTAACGCCGGCTGTAAATGCTTCGGTTACATCCTTGGGCAGCGTAGCAGTGATATGTACGGAAAGATTATTTTCTTTTTTGGTGTCAAGAATGGTGATGGTTTCGCTGTCGGATTTCAGCATTCCCGTATCACCGACTTGTCCACCCATTTCTGCATAAAAGGGGGTGTTCGACAATACCAACTGGTAATATTCTTTGTTTTTTTGTTTGACTTTCCTATAACGAAGGATTTCCGTATCAAATTCTTTGTAGTCATAACCCACAAACCGACTGTCGCCTTCACGCACAACAACCCAGTCGCCGGCTTCAATCGCTGCGGCATTGCGTGCTCTGTCTTTTTGTTGCTGCATTTCAGCGTTAAATTCGTCGTGGTTGACTTGCATGCCCTTTTCGCGCAAAATCAACTCAGTCAAGTCCAATGGAAACCCATAGGTATCATAAAGGGTAAAAGCAACTTTTCCACTCAACACACCATTGGTAGGCAAGTTTTTATCCAATAGTTTGATGCCGGTTTCCAAAGTTCTTAAGAATGAATCTTCTTCTTCTTTGATAACCTTTTCTATCAGTGTTTTTTGTGCCATCAATTCCGGATAAGCGCCTCCCATCACTTCAATCAGTACATCAATCAATTGATACATAAAAGCTTGATGTTGATTTAAGAAAGTATAAGCATAACGCACGGCGCGACGCAAAATGCGGCGAATCACATAGCCGGCTTTAGCATTGGAAGGCAATTGTCCATCTGTAATGGAGAAAGCAATGGTGCGCAAATGATCGGCAATCACGCGCATCGCAATGTCCGATTGCTCATTGGCGCCATAAGCAATACCGCTCAATTTGCTGATGGCATTGATAATTGGTAGAAAAATATCCGTGTCGTAATTGGACTGCTTGCCTTGCATAGCCATGCACAACCGTTCGAAGCCCATGCCGGTATCAATTACTTTGGCGGGAAGTTCTTCCAATGAACCGTCTGCTTTGCGGTTGTATTGCATGAACACATTGTTCCAAATTTCAATAACCTGTGGATGGTCTTGATTGATCAATGATTTCCCGTCAATCTTTGCCCGCTCGGCATCGCTCCTCAAATCAATGTGGATTTCGGAGCAGGGACCACAAGGACCGGTATCGCCCATTTCCCAGAAATTATCAGCTTTACTGCCATCAATGATGCGGTCTGCGGAAACATACTGCAACCAAAAATTGGCAGCTTCATTGTCGCGTTCCAAGCCCTCATCAGGTGCTCCGGCAAATACCGAAACGTAAAGTCTGTCTTTATCTAATTTTAAAACATCCGTCAGATATTCCCAAGCCCATGCAATTGCTTCTTTTTTGAAATAGTCACCGAAAGACCAATTGCCCAACATTTCAAACATGGTGTGGTGATAGGTGTCATGTCCCACTTCTTCCAGATCATTGTGTTTGCCGCTTACCCGCAAGCATTTTTGAGAATTGGCCACACGTGGATATAGAATAGGGTCATTGCCCAAAATGATGTTTTTGAATTGGTTCATACCTGCATTGGTAAACATCAAGGTCGGATCGTCTTTGATAACCATGGGTGCAGAGGGTACGATTTTGTGATCTTTGGATGCAAAAAAGTCTAAAAATGATTGACGTATTTCTTTTGAGGTCATGATGGGGATTGATATGTTAGTAGTTTTGGAAGTTATTGAAGTTATTGAAGTTATAAGAAGTTATAAGAAGTTAGAGAAGTTAGGGAAGTTAGGGAAGTTAACGGGGTCCGTGGTCGCGTGTTCCGTGTTCCGTGTTCCGAGGTCGCGTGGTTTGATTCGTTCAGTTTTTAGTTCATCGTTCATCGTTCTTCGTTTATAGTTCATCGTTTTTCGTTCTTAGTTCTTAGTTGTCTTTGTTCTTTTTAAATATTCTGAAAAGTAACGCAAAAGTACGTCATTTTTATTATTTTTGCACAAGATTGTCCGATAAAAGCATAAAAATGCCTTGAAACATGGCGAAGAAGAAGTACCTTTTTAACCCAGACACATTAAGTTACGAAGAAACTGATAACACCTTTTTACACTTTTTAAAAAGGGTGCTTCTTCATTTGTTGTCGGCTACTTCCATTGCAGTTGTCTTTTTCTTTCTTTTTATTTCATTTATAAGGTCTCCGGAAGAGGTTAAGCTCATTCAGGAAAAAAACAGATTGCAGGCACAATATAAGTTGTTGGAGCGCAATATGGATGAGGTGAACGAAATTTTGGAAGATATGCAGCAGCGTGATGACAATTTGTATCGTGTTGTTTTTCAGGCTGATCCGATTCCTTATTCGGTTAGAAAGTCGGTGACGGGTAAGTCGGATTATTATGACCAGTTGCTCACCATGACCAATTCGCAAATTGCGGCAGAAACGACTAAGAAATATGATGAGATTAAAAAGCAATTGTACATCCAGTCGAAATCATATGATGAATTGGTGGGACTCGCCGGCAAACAAGAAGAAATGTTGCAGTGTATTCCTGCCATTCAACCTATTCTCAATAAGGATTTGACCCGGACTGCTTCGGGATTTGGTTGGCGGATAGATCCTATTTACAGAACCAGGCGTTTTCATGCGGGCATGGATTTTACGGCTCCGACCGGTACTGAAATCTATGCAACCGGTAATGGTACAATCAGGAAATCGGGTTGGCAACAAGGTTACGGAAATACGGTGGAAGTCAACCATGGATTTGGCTACCTAACCCGTTACGGACATATGCAAAAGGTAAATGTCAGGGTAGGGCAAAAGGTAAAAAGAGGGGATGTCATTGGGTTTGTCGGCAATACCGGTAAATCAACCGGACCGCATCTTCACTATGAAGTGCATTACAGAGGAAAAGTTATGAATCCGCAGAATTATTACTTCTTAGACCTGTCGCCTGAGGAATACGACAAAATGGTACAATTGAGTAATAATGCGGGGCAGATGTTTGATTAATGAAGTATCTCTCTTCATTTTTTGGCTCACCAGGCAAGGTCAGTTGCGCGTGATCTGCGTTAATCCGCGAATCCTATATGCGTAAATCTGCGAGAAACCAACCTCGCGACTCCGGAACCCGCACCCCGCACCGCGGACCAGTTAAACGTTTCTAAAACACTCCCAAAATCTAAACAATAAAGCAATTAAGATACATATACACGGCATGTATCAGGCACACTATGAGAAACAAAACGGTAAAAAAGCGTGATTTATTCAATGAAAACGGGTGTGCCATCAACATAGCGGTAAAGTAAGCCGTAAGAGGCAGGAAAGCCAAGGCGTTGTGTGGAGAGCATAAATTCAGCAGCAACAAAAAGGCAAAATTCAATACAAAATAATTGATCCTTTTGCGTGTTTGCAAGGAGTCTTGCAATAAGTTTGAATAGATCCCTGCCAAGCTAATGATAAAAATAAGGATTGAAACAATGATATAAATCTTTTCGACCGGTGAAAAGGATTTGATAATCTCCAGAGGACGGAAATTAAGCCAAAAGTCTTTGAATATCAAGATTTCATGTCCTTTATACAGATGGTATGAAAAGAAAAATAGCCAGGGAACGATGGCACCCATCACGGAAGCGAGCCACACCCTGCTTGAAAAGCATTCTTGCTGAACGAACCCTATCCAAACAACAGGTATGATAAGTAAATATACGGGATTTAAGATTCCGCTGAATGCTATCAATAAACTTCCCCAAAAGGATTGAAGCACTGCATTTTTATCTTTATACATGCTCAAAAAGAGCATCAAGCTGACCAAGAAAAGAAAGCCGGCTATATGGGGATAGATGTGCAGATGCGCTCTCTTCCAAGTAGTTATAAACAAGGCATATAAAAAAACAGGGATAAAAGTTCTGACCCTGATGATGGCATATTTGCGGTTTATCGTCGCAACCATTACTAAATTTAAGATGGTAAGCAGTAAAATGATGAGGATATGCCACGCTGCATTGCCAACGGGTAAATCGGTACCTGACACGGAATTCCCATAAGTTTCGCGAAAGCAAACATAATTGAGCACCCAGCCACCCAAGAAAAGTAGTACAAGCATGATTGCCGACAACATGCTCGGATTAATAAGTTTTTGGATGACTGGGCGATTCATAAGATTCTATTCAGAAGTTCTGATCAAGCATTATTGGATAAACCCGCGATTCTTTAGCAAAGCGTTGGGGTTGGGCTCTTTTCCTCTGAAGTTGAGGTACAACTGCATGGCTTCATCCGAATCTCCTTTTTCAAGGATGTTGTGGCGGTACGAAGCAGCAACCGCTTGGTTGTAAATATCGCCTGTTTCGACAAATGCTTGATAAGCATCTGCGTCAAGCACTTCAGCCCAGGTGTAACTGTAATAACCGGCAGCATATCCACTGTTGAAAATATGGTTGAAATTGGTACTGCGATAGCGAACGATAATCTCCGGTATCATGCCCATACGCTCCATGGAAGCTTGTTCAAAAGCATTCACGTCTAAATCGTCTGCATTGGTTAGCATATGAAAATCCATGTCAAGAATAGCGGCAGATAATAATTCAGTCATGATGAATCCCTGATTAAAAGTAGCAGCATTTTGAATTTTCTCAATCAGGTCGTCCGGAATGGATGCTCCGGTTTCATAATGCTTGGCATAAGTTTTTATCACCTGAGGCTCGAAACACCAATTTTCCATGATCTGTGAGGGAAGTTCCACGAAGTCGCGAACCACGTTCGTACCGGAGAGACTGATATAATGACTTTGAGACAGCAGTCCGTGTAAGGCATGCCCAAACTCATGAAACAAAGTTTCAACTTCATCCATATTGAGCAAAGAAGGTTTTTGAGAAGTAGGTTTTGTGAAATTCCCTACATTGACGATGACAGGGCGAATGTTTTCACCGTTTCTGTAATGTTGTTCCAAATAATTACTCATCCATGCACCCGCGCGCTTTCCGGGTCGTGGAAAGTAATCGGTTAAGAGAACACCTATGAGTGACCCGTCCGCATCAGTAACTTCAAAGGCTTGTACGTCCGGATGATATTTGGGGGCATCGGCTAATAAATTAAACTGCAAGCCCCATAGTTTTCCTGCCAGATCAAAGGCGCCTTGTCTTACATTTTCAAGTTTGAAATAAGGGCGCAGGGCTTCTTCATCCAAGTCGTACTTTGCCTTGCGCAGCTTTTCTGCATAAAACCACCAGTCCCAGGCTTCCAGTTTTTCGCCTTTGCCTTCAGCATCCATTATTTGCTGTAATTCAGTCGCTTCTTTTTTGGCTTGATCCAGGGCCGGCTGCCAAACGGAGCTTAAAAACTCACGTACTTTTTGCGGAGTTTTTGCCATGGTATTGTCCAGGATAAAGTCGGCAGGTGTTTCAAAACCAAGCAGGTTCGCACGTTTAATCCGCAACTGCATGATTTTTTTGATGACTTCTTTGTTGTCATTTTCGTTGTCATTGTCACCGCGATTTGCCCAAGCCAACAATAAATCCTTGCGTAATTCCCTGTTTTCGCCGTACTGCAACACGGGTATAAAGCTGGCTTTAGAGAGCGTGAACAACCATTGGTCAGGTTGTCCGGCATCCTTTGCGGCTTCGGAAGCAGCAGAGATCACGCTTTCGGGCAAACCGGCAAGTTCGGCCTTATCGGTTACAAAACGCTGATATGCATTGTTTTCAGCCAGTAAGTTTTCACCGAACTTAAGTTCCGCCTGCTTCAATTCTTTGTTGATATCGCGCAAAGTTTGTTTGTCGGTTTCATTCAAATTCGCACCGCTTCGAACAAAATTCTTATAATACTTATCCAAAATGCGCTTTTGTTCGGGATTTAAGTCTAGGGTTTCTTGCTCAAGATGTAAGGTCTTTATTTTGTTGAAAATCTGTTCGTTTAAATACAGATTATCGCTGTGCTCCGATAACAAGGGAGTAACTTCATTGGCAATTTCATTGAGTTCCTCATTGGTTTCTGCCGAGTGTAAGTTGAAGAACACAGCAGATACCTTGTTCAGCAACACACCGCTCAATTCTAAGGCTTCTATGGTGTTTTCGAAAGTAGGAGCCTCCTTATTGTTAGCAATAGCGTCATACTCAATCTGTTGTTGTTTAATGCCTTCCTTGAAAGCCGGTAAATAATGTTTGATTTTGATGTTTTCAAAGGGAGGAATACCATATTCATTCTCATATTCGGAGAAAAATGGATTTTTTGAGTTGCATCCGATGATTGTCATACCAATGATCACGTATAAAAATATTTTTTTCATAAAACTGTATAATTAAATTGTAATTTCTTGTTTCTTAATCCCAATTTTGCACCACAAATGCTCTGTCCTTCTTCAGTTGCTCAACCAAGTCCTCCACGGCATTAAATTTCTTTTCATCCCTGATTTTCTTTAAAAAACTTACTTTCAGGTTTTGCCCATATATATCTTCTTGAAAATCAAGAATATGAACCTCTAAGCTGATGTTTTTGTCATTGTCTATGGTGGGACGTCTCCCGATGTTCATCATGGCTTTGTAGGGCCGGTTTTGCCAAAAAATCTCGACCAGATACACCCCCAATCCCGGGATAATTTTATCCGGATGAACCGGTTTAAGATTGGCAGTAGCAAAGCCGATTTTTCTTCCTACTTGATAGCCGCTGATTACTTCCCCTTCAAAGGAATAAGGATAGGAGAGTAGGGTAGTGGCTTGTTCTATGTTGCCATTTGCGAGGGCAGCACGAATAGCTGACGAACTGATTTGTTTCAATGTAGGTGTACTAAATCGAGTAGTCTTGATCACTTCAACTCCTATCTGTTTACCGTAAGCAACATATTCGGGAAATCCATCTGCTCTGTCCTTACCGAAACGATGATCGTATCCTACAAGCAATAGACCCACTTGAAACTTATCATGCAATATTTGGATAAAATCAAAAGCCGAAAGTGCTGCCATTTCTTTCGTGAATTCCAATTCAACGATGCTGTCTAATTGCAGTGATTGTAGTTGTACTCTTTTTTCAGCAGGGGTGGTCAGTAGTTGCGGCTTGAAATTGGTTCGCAATACCTGTTTCGGATTGTTGTTGAAAGTAAGCACCATGCTTTTCAGACCACGTTGCTCTGCTTCTTTTTTCAGACTATCAATAAGGTATCTGTGTCCGGCATGAACCCCGTCAAATAATCCGATTGTTGCCGCATATTTTTGTGTTGTATGATTCAAAATGAAGAGTTGATGCTGTTGGAGATGATCATAAAAATTTAAATAGTAAGTGCAAAGATATTAAATGTAGGTTACATAGTTACAAAGAAAAAAGGCGGTGTCTCATAAGTGCCCAACTGCTGCGTTACTTTCGATATTCGGGCTCAGTCACATACTTCAGTATGTTCCTTTGCCCTCAATCTCAGCGCCTTGCATTTAGACACTTTTAAGACACCTTACTGTTTTTTAGCTGAATATTCGTTTTGAGACAGCCTCTTTCTGTGGGCCCAACTGGACTTGAACCAGTGACCCCCTGATTATGAGTCAGGTGCTACTAACCGACTGAGCTATGGGCCCCTTGTTTGCCATTTAATTTAAAATTGCAAAGCGACTGCAAAAATAGTCATTTTTACTAATCCTGCAAATTGTAGAAAGATTAAAATTTGTAATTTTAATTTATGCCTAGATGGTTCCGAGGTCCGGGTTCCAGGGTCGCGAGGCGTCCACATTTATTCTCAATTGATTGCATTTTTGTATTTAAGGATTATACTTCTTCCTGTAATCCTTCGGACTCATTTCCATTTCTTTTTTAAACGACTTTGAAAAATGGAACTGATCGAAATATCCTAGTTTATAGGCTATCTCTTTGATCTTTAAATCAGAAAATTGAAGATAAGAACAAGCTTTCTGAATTTTTAACTGGTTATAATAATCGTAGGGAGGAAAATTCGTTTTCTGGGTAAAATAATTGCTAAAATGAGAACTTGAATAACCAACCGAATGGGCAATATCATCTAGTGTAATCTTATTCTCAAGATTATCCTTCATAAATAAAATACTTTTTTGAATAACATCAAGTTCTTTTGGTTTTTTTACCTCTCTGTATTGAACTAAATATTTCAGTGAAGCCAAAAAATACATCAAACAAAAAGTGGTATATTCCAGGTTATCAATACTATAACCCATCTCTAAGTTTTGATAAATTTCTTCAAATAATAGAATCCTGTCCAAATTTCTACTATCATAAGAAACAGAAGTGTCAATTACTTTATTGATTATCTGTGAAAACATAGAAGTTTTCGACCCTTTAAAATGCATCCAATATATGCTCCAGGGAGTTTTATCGTCAGCTCCATAAGCATGAGGTTGATTCGCTGGCAAAATGAATGTCATATCACGTGAAAGTCTATGAACTTCATTATTAAATTCTATCCAACCACTACCTTTTTCGCAGTAAATAAGAATACATTGATTGGTACCTTTTTCGCGTTTTCTATAATGGTATTTCGCAAAAGGATAATATCCAATATGGGTAACATATAATTGTTCAGTGATTGGATTTTTAGCCAATAAATCTCTAATATTATAAGGTAATATGATAGCCCTTTCGCCCTTAAAACCTTCTCCTATTCTTTTGCTCATTTTGTAAATATGATTTGTAAAACAACTGATTTAGTGTAAAAGCCGACAGCATGCGGCATTCAATGGTTTTTTACATTTTTATTTGCAAATATAGTTTTTATTGGCTTGAAATAAATAAAAATATAGCTATTTTTTACATATTTTACATAGTAGTGTACATTTTTTCATCAATTATTATCCTGTTACTTTGTACTAACAAAATTAATTTTGGAGAACACAACAATATTTGTCGTATGAAGAACACTTCAAGCATTAATACTGCTTATTTACTTTTAATGTCCTTGACCGCCGCATTGGGTGGTTTTCTATTTGGATATGATTGGGTTGTCATAGGAGGTGCAAAACCTTTTTATGAAGCTTATTTCAATATCGGTCACTTACCATCATTACAAGGCTGGGTAATGGGAAGCGCCATCTTGGGTTGCCTGATTGGTGTTGCAATTGCCGGAAGTCTTGCAGATAAGTATGGTAGAAAACCCTTGATGATGATTGCCGCATTGATTTTTATCGCAGCATCCGTCGGAACCGGCTTTTCTCATAATATTTCCGTTCTTATTGCCTACAGAATTTTCGGAGGTATTGCAATCGGAATTGCATCAACCGTTTCACCCATGTATATTTCAGAAATTTCCCCGGCTGCCATCAGAGGAAGATTCGTTTCTATAAACCAATTAACTACAGTTTTAGGTATTTTGTCGGCCCAGATAGTCAACTGGTTAATTGCTAAACCTATTATTTCCTCAGAAAATTTTCTTTTGTCCTGGAATGTACAAACAGGATGGAGGTGGATGTTTTGGGTGTGCGCTGTTCCTGCTTTACTTTACTTTATAATGGTATTTTTTATACCGGAAAGTCCCAGGTGGATGACGATAAATAATAGGTCGGAAAAGGCTTTTAAAGTTTTCAGCAGACTTGGAGGTAAGCAATATGCCGAAACGCAGGTTAACGAAGTTTTATCCACAAAAGGTGAAAGCAACAAGGACAATACTAAGCTTAAATCTCTTTTCCGGGGCAAGATGAAAAAAATTATTGTCATAGGAATAGTGATAGCGATACTCCAACAATGGTGCGGGATCAACGTAATTTTCAATTACGCACAAGAAATATTTTCGTCTGCCGGATACCACGTATCTGATATGCTTTTCAATATTGTAATCACAGGTGTTGTCAATGTCATCTTTACCTTTGTTGGTATGTACACGGTTGACAAATTGGGCAGAAAGTCTCTCATGCTATTGGGTACTGTCGGACTGACAAGTATTTATGCCATTTTAGGAGCCGGATATTACTTTAAAGTTACCGGAATTCCTATGTTGGTTTTGGTTGTTTTGGCGATAGCATGTTATGCTATGACATTGGCACCTATCACCTGGGTAGTAATTTCCGAATTGTTCCCCAATAGAGTTAGGGCAAAAGCCATGGCTGTATCAACCTTTGCTCTTTGGACCGCTTGTTTCATTCTTACTTTCTCATTTCCGCTGCTCAACCAAGGACTTGGAGCTTACGGAACCTTCTGGTTGTACGGACTGATCTGTCTTTCAGGCTTCTTTTTCTTAAAAAAGAACTTACCTGAAACAAAGGGCAAGAGCTTGGAAGAAATTGAAAAAGAGATTGTTGGATAAAGTAAGTGATCTGTTGAGATTTTAAATCGCATTATTAATTACATAAATTTTCATTATGCAAGAGATAACAAAGTATTTGATCAAACCTACGGTAAATAAACTTGGGGAAGTGAAAGCCTGGGAAGAAAAAATTATGCTTCCTACTTACGAAACAGGAGAAAATGAAAAGAATCCGATGTTTCTTGAAAAAAGAGTTTATCAAGGTAGTTCCGGCGTTGTGTACCCATATCCGGTGATTGAAAAAATAAAAGACGAAAAAATTGAAAAACCCTATAGAGCCGTATTTCTTGAAAATTATTATTTGAAAATAATGATTCTTCCTGAGTTAGGCGGAAGATTGCAAATGGGATACGATAAAATTAAAAAACGTCACTTTGTTTATTACAATCAGGTCATTAAGCCGGCATTGGTGGGACTTACCGGACCGTGGATTTCCGGAGGAATTGAATTCAATTGGCCGCAACACCATCGCCCGAGTACGTTTCTGCCGACAGAAAGTTTGATCGAAGAAAATGAAGACGGCAGTGTAACCGTTTGGTGCAGCGAGGTTGAAAGAATGTTCCGAACCAAGGGCATGCAAGGGTTTACGCTGTATCCAGACAAGGCTTATGTGGAAATAAAGGTAAAAGTTTATAACAGAACCAACTTTCCTCAAACTTTCCTTTGGTGGGCAAATCCGGCAGTGGTTGTACATGATTATTATAAATCGGTTTTCCCGCCTGATATTCATGCGGTTTTCGATCATGGTAAACGTGAAGTTTCTACATTCCCTATCGCTACCGGAACCTACTACAAACATGATTATTCTGCAGGCGTTGATATTTCAAAATATAAAAACGTTCCTGTTCCTACTTCCTATATGGCGGTGTTGTCAAAATTTGATTTTGTCGGAGGTTATGAGGATGATGTACAAGCCGGATTATTACACGTAGCTAATCATCACGTATCACCCGGGAAAAAACAATGGACCTGGGGCTGTGGAGACTTTGGGCAGGCTTGGGACAGAAACCTTACGGATGAAGACGGTCCTTATATAGAACTGATGACCGGTGTTTATACCGATAACCAACCGGACTTTAGCTGGTTACATCCATTTGAAGAAAAATCGTGGTCGCAGTACTTTATGCCTTATTCCGACGTAGAGTATGTTAAGAACGCAACAAAAGATGTGTTGGCAAATATTTATGTAGAAAAAGGAGTAGGTAACATAGTTGTTTATACGACCTCAAAGTTTGAAGGCGTTCGTATCTTGATTCAAGATAAATCCGGGAACACTGTTTTTGATAAAACGGTAGATATTTCACCTGAAAATACAGCTAAGTACCAGTTTAATTACACCGGTAAGGAATACTTGATTCTAAACATTTTCGACAAAAACGGAAAACTTCTTCTTGAGTACAGCACAAAAAAATTACCGGAGAAAGAAACACCGGAACCTGCAAAAGCCGTATTGAAAGTCGATGAGATTGAAACAATCGAAGGGCTATATCTGTCGGGGCTTCATCTGGAACAATACAGACACGCAACTTACAATCCGGTTGATTATTATAAAGAAGCATTGAGAAGAGATGAGCGCGATGTCAGATGTAACAATGCTTTGGGATTATATTACTTACGAAGAGGCCAATTCAAAATGTCTCAACCCTATTTTGAAAAGGCTGTAAAGAGTATTACCAGGCATAATCCTAATCCATACAATGGAGAGCCTTATTACAATTTAGGTTTTTCCTTGAAATATCAGGGTAAGTTTGATGAAGCTTATGATGCGTTTTACAAGTCGGCCTGGAACAATGAATGGCAAGACGCAGCCTATTTCGCAATAGCCCAAATTGACTGTAAAAGAGGAGACTTTAAACTCGCCTTGGAGCATGTTGACAAGGCATTGGTCAAAAACTGGCATAACCACAAAGCCCGTCAGCTAAAAGCATCCATCCTGCGCAAGCTTGATAGAAAAGATTCGGCATTGAAGCTTATCGAAGATTCTTTGGAGATAGATTTATTTAACATCGGTGTTATTTTCGAAAAATATCTGATAACCAAAGATCCAAAGGTATTGGATGAGATAAAATCATTGCTCCAATCTAAGGTTCATACTTATATTGAATATGCCATTGACTTTATGGGTGCAGGACTGTATGATGAAGCGTTGACCTTGTTAGACATCATCAAAGACAGTTCAAATCCCATGGTGCACTATTTTATGGGATATCTTCATTTCTTGAAGAACGAAACAAAAACGGCAAAGACATGCTATGAAAAGGCTGAAAAAATGTCTCCTAACTTTTGTTTCCCTAATAAATTGGAAGAAGTTTTAGTGCTTGAAAATGCGATTTCAATCAATCCAAATTCAGCTAAAGCCAACTACTACTTAGGAAACTTCTGGTACGGTCATCGCCAATATCCAAACGCCATTGCATGCTGGGAGAAATCAGTAGAATTAGATAACTCCTACCCGACTGCTTTAAGAAATTTAGCTTTGGCTTATTATAACAAGCAGAATAAAAAAGAGGAAGCTAAGAAACTTCTTGAAGCAGCATTTAAGTTGGATAAGACAGATTCGAGGATTTTCATGGAATTGGATCAGTTGTACAAAAAAATAAATGTTCCACTGTCTCAAAGACTTTTGAATTATGACAAGTATAAAAATCTTGTTGAAGACAGAGATGACCTTTGTGTAGAGAGGATTACCCTTTATAACCTTACAGGTCAGTACAAAACAGCTTATGATTTGATCAACTCCCGTCATTTCCACCCATGGGAAGGAGGTGAAGGTAAAATTGTCGGACAGTATGTATTGAGCAGATTTGCTTTGGCTGAAGAAGCCATGAGGACCGGAGACCACAAAAAAGCCCTGAAACTATTGAACGAAACAGACAGTTACCCCCATAATTTGGGAGAAGGAAAACTTTCTACCATTGCGGAAAATGATGTGGAATATTATAAAGGCTTGATTTATTCAAAACTTGGTGATAAAGAAAATGCAACAAAATGGCTTCAAAAAGCTACCAAAGGTAATAAGGAGCCACAGCAAGCTTTCTTCTACAACGATCAAGGTCCTGATAAAATTTACTATCAGGGGATGGCGTGGAAGCTGCTCGGAGACTTGAATAAATCAAATGAGAGATTTAATGCGCTTATCGAACATGGTAAAAAATACATGAACGACCATTGTGAAATTGATTATTTCGCGGTTTCACTGCCCGACTTAGCTATCTGGGATGAAGATCTCAACAAGTTAAACCGGATGCATTGCTACTACGTGATAGGCCTGGGCAATTTGGGCTTAGGGAAAACAGCGGAAGCTAAAAAATCTTTTGAAGAGGTACTTAAAATGGACGTAAGTCATATTGGAGCTAACTGGTTTATATCTCGGATTAAGTAAGATATGATAATTATTTAAAAATCTACCATCATGAAACGGTTTGTTATTTATTTGTTTGCTTCTTTGTTTTTATCATCGGTTGTTGCTTTCAGTCAGGATGTTACAATTCCAATTGAGACAGAAAATGTATCGATAGTTTTACAGACAGATCGTTTGAATAATCTAAGAATTGTCCATACCGGCAAATTATTGAAATCGAAAACTGATTACAGTGATATTTTTGCAAGTTACAATTATAATAGTGAAGGAGCATCTTTGAATAATTCTGCATTCACTGTAGCCGGAATTATCAATTTTATGGAACCGGCAATTGCTGTTGTACATGCAGATAAAAACAATTCAGTGGATTTAAAATACGTGAAACACTCCGTTTCTTCATTGGATGGCGCTACATTAACAAAGATTGAATTAAAAGATCCCGTATATCCCTTCTATGTAAATCTTTTTTATAAAGCGTGGGAAAATGAAGATGTAATAGAACAATGGAGTGAAATAAGGCATACCGAAAAAGGCAATGTTATCCTTAACAAATTTGCATCTGCCAATCTTTATTTTTACAATAAGGATTACTACCTGACAAGTTATAACGGAGCCTGGGCAAAAGAAATGATGCCTGCACTTACTCATTTGCAGCAAGGTATGCACACCATCCAATCACGCATGGGAACAAGAGAAAACTTGCATGTTTCGCCAAATTTTATGCTTTCATTGGACGGTATAAGTACGGAAAACACAGGCTCTGTTATGATTGGTCAGTTAGCTTGGAATGGAAATTTCTCCATACAGTTTGAGACTGATGTGTACCGAAACATGCACATTGTGGCCGGTATTAATCCTTATCAGTCTGCCATTGAACTCAAGCCGAATACAAGCTTTGAAACTCCCCGGTTTATTTACACCCTGTCTTTTGAGGGTAAGGGAAAAGCAAGTAGAAATCTACATGATTGGATGCGCAATTACCAATTGGTTGACGGTAAAGGCAGTAGATTGACTTTGCTGAACAACTGGGAAGCTACCTATTTTGATTTCGATCAGGATAAGCTGGTTAGTCTGTTCGGCGGGGCAAAAGAAATCGGTGTTGATATGTTTTTGCTCGATGATGGATGGTTTGGCAACAAATATCCCAGGAACGATGATAGAGCCGGCTTGGGTGACTGGCAGGTGAATAAGAAAAAACTTCCCGACGGGATTCCTTTTTTGGTAAAAAAGGCAGAGGAGAAAGGGGTGCTGTTTGGTATATGGGTGGAACCTGAAATGGTAAATCCCAAAAGTCAGCTTTATGAACAAAAGCCGGATTGGGTATTGAGACAAGAGAAGCGTCCCGAAATATATTTTCGGAATCAACTGGTTTTAGACCTTACAAATCCGGAAGTCCAGGATTTTGTGTTCGGTGTGATTGACAATCTGTTTATTGAAAATCCATCCTTGGCGTATATCAAATGGGATTGCAATGCCCCTATACATAATGGACATTCAAAATATTTAGAAAAGAAGAAGATCCCGCAATCTCATCTTTATGTGGAATACACCAAAGGATTGGATAATGTACTGCAAAGGATCAGAGAAAAATATCCTACCGTGCCCATGATGTTATGTTCAGGTGGAGGCGGCAGAACGGATTACAGCTTGTTTAAATATTTTACCGAGTTCTGGTTGAGTGATAATACTGATCCGGTGGAAAGAATTTTCATGCAATGGGATTATTCTTACCATTATCCGGCTATGACTATGTGCAATCATGTAACGAGTACAAGTGATAAATCCCTGAAGTACAAAATAGACGTAGCATCTATGGGGAAATTAGGTTTTGACATTAGGGTCGATGAGATGAGTGAGGAAGATAAAAAGTTTTGCAGAAAAGCCGTAAACAATTATGATAATTTCAAAGACATTGTGTGGCATGGAGATCTTTACAGGCTTGTGAACCCGCATGAAAAAGACCTGGCTTCCCTGATGTTTGTCAATGATGAAAAAACGCGTTCGGTAATGTTTAATTACTTGACAAACTGGCGTTACAATGCCGACACCAATTTGAGACCCATCAAGCTTGAAGGATTGGACCCTGCTAAAAATTACCGGGTAAAAGAAATCAACAGGTATAATCAGAATGATAAAGAAGGCGAAATTTACTCAGGTGATTTTTTAATGACCATAGGAATTAATCCGCATGTTAGTGTTTGGAATCCAAGTGCGGTAATATTAATAGAAGCAATTTAACACCCTGACAATGAACAAGGTAAGCATTCAAAATAGTATGCTTTTAGGCGACGGGAAGGTTCTCTTGTTTCGACTTAAGAACAATTATGGAGCTTATATCGAAATAACAAACTATGGAGCTACTCTAGTCTCGGTAGTTACCCCTGACTACTGGGGAGAATTGCAAAACAGGATTTTAGGGTATAAAAATCTTGAGGCTTACTTTACTGATAAGTATTACATAGGGACAACCGTTGGCAGGGTTGCCAACAGAGTTTCAAATGCTGAGTTTACGGTCGATGGTAAAACTTACCATTTGGAGAAAAATGATGGAAAAAACTCCAATCATGGAGGATTTTCAGGGCTGAATAAAAAGGTATTCAACTACGAAGTATTGGAAAACAAAGTAATTTTTTCAACTGTAAGCCAGGACGGAGAAGGAGGATATCCGGGTAATTTGGATATCAAGGTATCTTATTCTTTTACAGATAATAATGAAGTGATTATTGATTATGAGGTGAAGTCAGATAAACTGACTCCTGTCAGTTTGACCAATCACACATATTTCAATTTATCGGGGAGGCAATTAAACGCAACCAATCATTTTTTAAAGGTTTTTGCCGAAGAAAGATTAGAGTTTGATGAGAACTTTATACCTACGGGCAATATTTTACCTTTAAATGGGTTGGATGGGTTTGATTTTAGAAAGTTTCAACAGATAAGCAATCATATGCTTTTGAAAAACGAAAGAAACATAAAGGGATTCAATACATATTTTATTGCCGAAGAAAAATCTACATCCGATTTGAAGCACGTTGCAGAGTTGAAAGAAAAATCGTCGGGAGTTTCGTTGGAAGTTAGGACCACAATGCCCGGTGTTCAGTTTTATACCGGAGACTATTTGGGTGATGATTTTTTACCTTTTGAGGGAGTTTGCCTGGAAGCTCAATATTTTACTGATTTTGTAAATCGTAAAAACTTCATTGGTTCTTTCATCGAAAAAGGAGAAATATGGAAAGAGCAAATTATTTATCATTTCAAGAATTATTGATTTGTCCAATACACCAACTTGTTCTGTTTTAAAGAGAGGTTGCAACGCATGTGGACAAACAACGATAAGTTTATTAACAATTTAACAATTAAGGGAGTTTATTTCCTAATGACAAAAATCTAAATAGTATCATCTAAAAAAACATGATCATGAAAAAGATACTTATTCATTTTTTACTAATTCTTCTTTTTGTTCCATTTCATTTGTATGGTCAAAGCATACGGATTACCGGGTCTGTTGTTGATGGGGCTACCGGTGAACCTATGGTTGGTGTAAGTGTAGTAGTTGTAGGTACGACAAGAGGGATTATTACAGATGTAGATGGAAACTTTGCTTTAGATGTTAATGTAGGTGCGAGCTTGAAGTTTTCTTATGTAGGTTATAATGATGAAACAATAACGGTAAACAGCAGTGCTCCTTTGAGGGTGTTGATGACGGATGTTAGTCAGGAGATAGAAGAGGTTGTTGTCGTTGGAGCTATCATCAAGAAATCCGATTTAACAGGTGCTGCAGTACGAGTAACAAGCGACAAGCTGAAAGAACTTCCGACAGCCAATATCAACCAGGCTTTGCAAGGTAAAATTCCGGGAGTATATATAGAAACAAACCCAAAGCCGGGAGCTAATGCTGCAATAAAAGTGAGAGGCTCCAACTCCATTCACTATGGTCAAAGTCCAATCTATGTGGTTGATAATGTGATGATGGATAACGGTATTGACATGTTGAATCCGGATGACATTGCTTCTATTGACGTTCTGAAAGATGCTTCAGCCACAGCTTTGTATGGTGCCAAAGGTGCGAATGGTGTGATTGTCATCACCACCAAGAAGGGACAAAAAGTGAAAGGACAAAAAGAAAAAGTAAGCATTGGAAACGTATTTTATGATTTTTGGTATGGCAGCAGCACTTTTTCCAATGAAATGCCTTTGATGTCTGCAAATGATTTGTACGATTTTCGTGTGGACGCTTATGCAAATGCATACATGGATGCAAATCCTACTCGAGACAGAGAGAAATACATAAAAGATTTTCTAACACATACAAATCCGGCAAGAAATAGAGCCTTCTCAAAAGAAGAATTAGAATCTTATGCAGACAGTCTTTCTTATAATTGGTTAGAAAGAATAGTCAGAACCGGATTAGAGCAAAATCACTCTTTGGGCTTTTCAGGCGGTGGTCAAAACAGCAGTTATTATGTCAGTTTTGGATTTAATGACCAAGTAGGACAGTTATTAAACTCCGGATATGAGCGATATACGGGAAAAATGAATCTGGAACATGATGTAAAACCTTGGTTAAAAATAGGCTCCAACAACTCCTTTATTTATTCAAAGGAAAACCCTGTAGCCACGGATAACACGTTTATCGTTGCATTGCGTGCAAGTCCGCTTTTGCCGATTTCTGAAGATTATTGGTATATGCGTGAGGGGAAAATTGATAATCAAAGTGCCAGCAACCCTTTAAGGGACTTGAATGTTGTAAAAGACAGACACAAAATCCGTTTTTTCAATTCCAGTTTTGTCAGCATCAATCCCATAAAAGAGTTGGATATTCGTTCCACTTTCTCCATTGATGCTTTGTTGGAGGAAGATTACACCTACAATTCAACAGAAACTACTCAATCTTACAAAATTTCGGCTGATGGTCAAGCCATTCAGACAAAAAGTAAAAATCTGAACTGGCAATGGGATAATACCGCATCATACAATACGGTTTTTGCTGACGTCCATAGGTTTTCAGCTATGATTGGGTTCAATATGTCTCTGTATAACAATGCCTGGAACAGTATCAATGCTGTTGGCTTCGGGAATGACTGGTTTACCTATAAAAAAATAGACGGAGCCACTAAAAAAGAAGATTTCTACATCAGTTCAGACTTCTCAACCGTATCACAGATGTCCTATTTCGGTCGTTTCAATTATGTCTATGATTCCCGCTATTATCTCACAGCTACCTTGCGTAGAGACGGAGCATCCAAATTTGGTTCTTCCAACAAATGGGGAACTTTCCCTTCCGTAGCTTTTTCGTGGAATATAACAGGAGAATCTTTTATGAAGAACCAAAGTGTGATTAATAATCTGCGTTTGAGAACGGGATATGGACATGCAGGAAACCAAAATATTCCTTCTTACCGCTACCTTACGCTCTTTAACCCCAGAAGTTCTTTGGGAACAACCATTTTATTCAATGATGGAGTTCTTGGCAACCCGACTTTAAGATGGGAAACTCAAAAACAGTTTAACGCAGGGTTGGATTTGAGTGTATGGCAAAATAGAGTAAACCTGGTCGCCGATTATTTTTTCATAAACAACGACGGGTTGTTGATGGGAAGAACCTTGGCTCCATCCTACGGCTTTATTGGCGAGGTGGATAATGTAGGAGCAATGGAAAACAAAGGGGTTGAGCTTTCATTGGATGTGGCTGTAATCAAAACAACCGACTTTCAGTGGAATTTTGGAATGACGTTTTCCGCTGATAAAAATAAGGTTACAAAGCTGTTCGATAATGCAAAAGAAATCTACAACTTAGGAGGTTATTCAAACAATGAAATTCAGCGCGAAGGAAACTTGTTTGTGGGTTATTCCATCAACAATATTTATGTCTATGAGTTTGACAGAATAGTTCAGGAATCCGATATGGAATATGTAAACTCCTTAAATGTGGGTTCGCGGGTTGTGAAACCCGGAGATCCGTTACCAAAGGATAGAGTTGAAGATGGAATAATAAATGACAAAGACCGATACATCATGGGAAGAAAAGACCCCGATTTTTATGGAGGAATCACCACAAACTTATCTTACAAAGGTCTTGCTCTCAACGTGATCACTACTTATTCCGTTGGTGCAAAGCGTACCAGTTATCTCTACGAAACATTGATGGGAGGCTACGGTACTTCTGCTGCCCATATTGATATGTTGAACAGGTGGACACCCGAAAACACCAAGACCGATATTCCAAGAGCTTATTTCGGTGGGGGAAGATATGGATTGGGAGAAATGGACTGGGCTATTCAGGATGCCTCCTTTTTTAGAATTTCAAATGTGACTTTGTCTTATAGCTTGCCCCAAAAGTGGATTAATAAAATCTATATGAACAACTTAAGACTTTATACAACTTTAAACAACCCGCTTGTATTTACAAATTACAAAGGTTTTGACCCTGAAAGCGGTGACTGGTATCCTTCATCTAAAACGGTCGTTTTTGGACTGAACATAGCCTTTTAAGATTTAAAAATAATCATCAAATAGTACATGAAAATGAAAAGAATATATATAATATCGATTTTGATAGGACTTCTTTATGGTTTATCATCATGTAGTGATTTCTTATTCGAAGATCCACAAACATCCATGTCCACTGCACAGATTTTTGCAGATATAGACAACATTCAACCCTATCTGAATGGTATTTACTTCAAATACAGGGACACTAGGGTTAACCGGAAAGGTTTCTTTTTGCTTTTGGGAACCGATGAAGTGCAGCAAGGTGAATATCAAGTAAGAACTGAAGCTCAACAAAGTGGTTTAGACAAGTATGACGGTTTTTACTTTCCGGAGAATAATTCCATTGCTCAGTTGTGGAATGTACGTTGGCCTGTCGTTACGCTTTCCACAATGGCTCTTTCATATTTGAATGATATGGAAAAAAGTGCTTCGGAAATAGATCTTCCAAGTATTAAATCTTATATAGGACAAGCATCTTTTTACAGGGCTTGTGCATTATTTGAATTGGTTCAATATTGGGGTGAGTTGCCCATTCCCGAACTGCAAGGGGAAAAAGTAACATTGTCCGGCAGAAAACCACTCCAAACGGTTTATGAAATGATTGAATCCGACTTCAACAAGGCAGCAGAATATTTATCAGGGAGTACAAGTAGCGATGTCCGCATACCAAGAACCTGGGCTGCAAAAGCGATGCTCGCAAAAATGTATATGTCGGCATTGCCCGAATCCGGCTTCAGAGATATGGGAAAAGCAAAAGTATTGCTGAACAACATCATAACAGAAGGTGGTTTTAGATTGGTTAATCAATACGCTGACCTTTGGGATGGAACCAAAGATCCTTCAAGTGAAATAATCTATGCTTTCTACTTTAATAATGTATGGCCAGACACCAATGAATTGCAATGGTATGCAGGGTCTCGTGCCGTGTCCGGTGACCCGAATTGCTATATGGGAGGTTATGATTTAGGACTACCCACAAAGTATTGCTACGAAATAACAAGTAATGGAGGAATTTGGGAAACAGGTGATTTGCGCAAAGATGAAAGCATACGTTATAATTTTTTCTACAATGGTAAAGCACCGGCTTCGGTAGCGGGTTTTGGTGAAGACCAAACATTGCCGCACATCAAGAAGTATGAAGACAAAAGAATTGATGGGGAAAAATCATTTTATAATTCAGGTAAAAACGTATACTTGGTAAGATATGCAGATGTTTTGTTGCTGTATGCCGAATGCTTAAATGAAGAAAACAATACAGCAGAAGCGGTCAATCTTATAAACAATACCATTCGCTCACGTGCCTGGGGAGGTAATTTGCCCGAAGAGCTAAAATGGAACACAGCTATGTCTCAAGATGAGTTCAGAAGTAAAATTATGGATGAACGCATGCGCGAACTTTGCTTTGAAGGTTGGAGACGCATGGATTTAATTCGCACGGGAAATTTTGTGGAAAAAATCAAAACGCATAATCGTTGGGCGAAAGAATCAGGAACCATACAACAGTTTCACGAAAGGTTCCCCATTCCACACGTAGAGATCAAGCAAAATACCAATCTCTCGGAAAATGATCAGAATCCCGGTTACTAATATGATGATGTAATAAGCTAATTCTAAAAATTGATTAAATGCCTTTTTGTATGGTCTTTATAGAAAAAACACTTAAGAATTTAAATTGAAAACAAGATTAATTAAAATTAAAAATTTATCACTTATGAAAACAAGAATTTTACTATTATTTACGGTACTTTTTACCGTTATGATGTCCTGGGCAACTACTCCCAAGGAAGTGGAGTGGTCTATTATTGAAAACCCACTGACAGAAGGAAACCTTCCGATGACAGCATCGGGACGATTAATTTGGGGCGACTATAACAACGACGGTCACCTTGATGCTTTTATAGTTGCGGGACAAAGTGCAGATGGACTTGTAGCTCAATTATTTAAAAATAATGGCAACGGTACATTTACATTAATTGACACACCTGATATTTGGGGGTTTGCCTGGGGTTCCGCTACTTTTATTGATTACGACAATGATGGAGATTTAGATTTAATTGTATGCGGTTCTGCGGATGCAACAATTCCGGGAGCACTTACTCTCGTTTATAAAAACTCCGGTGCTCCTGACTATGTATTTACTGAAGATGAAACATTTACCCTGGCAGGAGTTTCTCCTGAAGATCCCAACAATGGGAACCATATCCTGGAGGCTTTTGACTATAACAACGATGGCTGGATGGACTTACTTGTAAACGGAAACGCAGGTGGCACCTGGGAAGTTGAAGCCGGTGGAAGCGGCTCCTCCCGTGTAGTTGCAATACTCAAAAACAATGAGGGTGTTTTAGAGCTACAAACTAATCCTGTTACGGAAATTGTGCATTTCCGTCCTGTTAACGGTGGTTCTATCCATACAGGAGATGTTAACAATGACGGATACGCAGATATCATAGTGTCCGGATATCATGATGTTGATAAGACAGTAACAGATCTTTACATCAACAATAAAAACGGAACATTTACCCATTGGGCCAATTCAAAAAATGTATTTACGGGACATATGCAAGGTGAAACCGTTTTTGTGGATACAAATGCAGACGGATGGTTGGATATAGTAGAGGTTGGTAGAAACTTACAAGGAGATCAGTGGATTAATATCGCTAATTTATTTGTTAATAATCAAGATAACACATTTACAAAAGTAGGAAGTGAAATAAGCAATCTTGTAGGCGGTGCTCCATCTGTGTCTGCAGGAGATGTCAATAATGATGGCCTGACTGATATTTTCTTAGCCGGATGGGCAAGTGATGCCTCTGTTTATTACAACAATGGAGAAAATGTATTTACCAGAGTACGCGTACCGGATATAACCAGAGCCAGAGCCGGCACTGCTAATTTAGTTGACTTCAGTGGAGACGATAATTTAGATTATTCCATCTTCGGCTATCGCGATGGAGGTACAGGAGCCCCTGGTAATCCGGCATGGCCTCATTATTTTGTAAAAAATATCTTGGGAGAAGGAATAGCAAGCAATGTGGCTCCAAGTGCTCCTGCTAACTTTGCTGCATCTTACGCAGACGGTAAATATACACTGACCTGGAATAAATCGACCGATGATAAAACTCCACAAAATGCCATACGCTACAATGTTTATGTGCAATATTCCGATGGAAAAACATACGCTTATGTACCGGCTCATATCAACACCGGAAAATTGAAAGTAGGTGGAGGCGTTTTATCTTTTATTGCAAGCAATTCTATTGAATTAAATTTACCGAAAGGGGATTATACCTTTGGTGTACAGGCAGTAGATCAGGCAAATGCAACCAGTGCATTTACGGTAATTTCTGTCACAGGAACGGGTGTAGATGAAGTTTCTACCCTGGAAGGCGCCCGGGCTTACGCTTCAAACAACAGAATCAATATTGTAAATAATACATCAACAGATGTAAGTTGGTCTATTATAAACCTTGCTGGACAGTTAGTTGAAAATGGGATTTGTCCTACTTCCAACAAAGTAGAAGCAAACTCAAAACTTCCTGCAGGAGTGTATTTGGTTAAATTATCTCAGGGTGCTAACATCCAAACTGTTAAAATTTCAATTTTATAAATTAATTTTTCATCCATAGGGAAAGCATGATAGCTTTTCCTATGGATGGAAAACTTTAGAAATAACTCATTTAAAACAATTCATTTATTTACTAACAAAAAGTAATTTTAGTAGCAACAAAAGGCTTCTATATTGCTGATAACAATTTCAAAGTCATGAAAACAAAAACTTTACTAACTTTCGTGGTACTCTTTACCACTATGATGTCTTGGGCAATTACTCCCAAGCAAGTAACATGGTCTGTTCTAACGGATCCCGTACCGGGATCATCACTCGCTATGTCAGCTTCCGGTACGGTAGTCTGGGGCGACTACAACAATGACGGGCACCTGGATGCTTTTATGATAGCAGGACAAGGAAGTCCGCTAGTCAGGTTATATAAGAACAATGGAAATGAAACCTTTACTCGCATTGATCCTATAAGTATAACAGCGCTTAGTCAGGCAGGTGCTGTTTTTCTGGATTACAATAACGACGGAAATTTAGATTTATTAATTGCAGGTCTGAATACTTCAAATGTACCTCAAACCATATTGTATAAAAACTCCGGTGCTCCGGATTATACATTCGAAGTGGACAACGCAAATACTGACATCCTGGTTGACGTATATCCGGAAGGTAATGATAATAGCACAAGGATATTGGAAGCTTTTGATTATAACAATGACGGGTGGACAGATGTTCTTATCAATGGGAATCATGGTGCAAACTGGGTAAACAGTAGTACCCGTGTGGTAGCTTTATACAAAAACAACAATGGAACTTTTGAACTGCAAACTACCCCTTATAACGGAGGGCATTTTATCCCAATGAACGGAGGGTCAATCCATGTAGGCGACGCCAATAATGACGGATTTGATGATATTCTTGTGTCAGGTTATTCATCCGGTGTAAGTACTAATCTTTATGTCAATAACCAAAATGGAACATTTGATCTTTATCCCACCAGTACTTTTAGGGGACATCAACAAGGAGAAACTCTATTTGTAGATATTAATGGTGACGGATGGAATGATATTGTAGAAATTGGACGTGATGTAAATAATGGTTGGGCTTGTTTTGCTAATTTATATATAAATAATCAAGATAATACGGTAACTAAAATTGAAAGTTCAACTTCAAATTTAACAGGCGGACAAGCAACAATTGCCGCAGGTGATGTAAACAATGACGGTCATACAGACCTAATGGCTATTGGATGGAATACAAACTCAAAATTATTCTATAACAATGGAGATAGTACATTTACCACAGTTGCTTTACCTGAGGAAGCAAGGGCAATACAAGGTAGATTAAATATGGTTGATTTCAATAATGACAATACCCTTGATTTTTCTAGTTTTGGAAAAAAAGCATATGATGGTACCGGCAACACAAGTGCATGGCCCAATGTTTTTGTAAAGAACTCACTTGGAGAAGGAATTCCGGTAAATACTCCGCCTACAAAACCGACAAATTTAGCATATACAGGTAGTGACGGACAATATATTGTAACATGGGATAAATCAACTGATGACATCACCCATACTGACGCCATCCGGTACAATCTGTATGTTAAGTTTGAAGATAATTCAGTATTTTGCCTCGTACCCGCAGATACTACTACCGGAAAGTTAAAAGTGAACGGTCTCAAATCATTTCTCCAAACTGACACTGCAAAACTAAATCTCCCGAAAGGAATTTACACAATTGGAATTGCAGCTGTTGATCAGGCCTATGCTTCAAGTACTTTCGCTACAATGATCATCAATGATCCTCCAACAGGATTACAAAGCGAAACATTGGATAATGTCAGAGTTCACGCTGAAAACAACGCAATTTTAATAACGAATAATTCGGAAAATACGCTATCATGTGATATTCTTTCTCTCGACGGAAGATTGATCAATTCAGACGTTATTAATGCGAACTCAAGCTCTTCGGTTTCAATATACAACAAAGGAGTTTATTTGGTAAAACTCAATGGTGGCAGAAATGCACGAATTGATAAGGTGATAGTAAATTAATCTTTATTTGGCGGTGTCTTATAGCTAAAAAAACAGCAAGGTGTCTTAGAAGTGTTCAAATGCAAGGCACTGAGATTGAGGGCGAAGGAGCATACTGAAGTATGTGACTGAGTCCGAATATCGAAAGTAACGCAGCAGTTGGGCACTTATAAGGCACCGCCATATATATCAGCCCAACAGCAACGCCTTGGTTTATAGATTGACAAGTACGAATTGCGCCCTGTAAGGGCAAAATATAATATTCAGCACGATTTGATTTAAAACACGATGCAACAATTACATCATAAAAACAATCACATTATAAAATTACCTTTTGCAAAAAAATGAAAAAACAAAAAAATATCTGTTTCGTATTAATTATTAGCCTGATAAGCTTTTTTCATTCCAACACCCACATTTCAGCCGCAGAAGTCAGTGTAGGAAAATGGCGGTTAGTGATCAATGAAACCAATGGAAAGGCAAATATATACAACCAAAACACCCTGCTAATAGCAGACAATCAATGCTCTTATACTGTAAACAACACAACGAGAAGTCAAGAGCAATTATTAGCCAGACAAATTCAAATAAACGACATCACCGATGCTTTCGGTAGTGGAAAAGTTGTTACCATTTCAGCCCGGGAAAACAGTGGAATCAAGGTTTATCATCATTATTACCTTTATGACAACAAAGATTATATTTTAACTGAATTTTCGATAGAATCAACTCTGGACATATCATCGAATTATCTTGCACCGGTTAAAACATCAACAACGACAAATTTTTTACCCAATCTCAACAATAAAACACTTTTTGTTCCTTTTGACAATGACAGATGGGTTCGCTATAAAGCCATTAACTTTGGTGCTTCATCTACAAGTTATGAGGTTGGCCTGGTATTTAACGCCACTTCTAAGCAAGGCTTAGTACTTGGGTCTATTGAGCATGACACATGGAAAACCGGTATTGTAATGTCAACCAATACGTTCAATGCTGTAAAATCTATGGAAGTGTACGGTGGTATTACGTCGGAAGAAACAAGAGATGTTCTTTCCCATGGAAAAGTAAAAGGGAAAAAGATTAAATCTCCCAAGATATTTATTGGCTATTTTGATGATTGGCGTGTAGGAATGGAAACTTATGGTGATGCCAATGCCATAGTGGCTCCCAAACTACCATGGAATAAGCCGAAGCCTTTTGGTTGGAACAGTTGGGGGGCACTTCAAACGAATGTTTCATACACAAACTCAACACAAGTAGCTGATTATATTTACAATAACTTGCAAAATAATAATTTTTGCGATACAGATGGTGTTGTTTACATTGGACTGGATTCCTACTGGGATAATATTACACTAACGGACAGGATCAGGTTTGTCAGATTCTGCAAAGCCCGTGGACAAAAAGGAGGCATCTACTGGACCCCTTTTGTGGATTGGGCTAAAAATCCCGACCGATTGGTTGAAGGTTCAAGTAATGTTTATTATAGAGACATTTACTTGTATGCAAATGGACAACCGATAAGAACAACTAATGTTGATGCATATGCAGTGGACCCGACCCATCCTGCCAGTAAAAAAAGAGCTGAAACCTATATTTCTCAGTTCAAATTAGCCGGATTTGAGTATCTTAAATTGGATTTCTTGACCCATGGTTCTTTAGAAGCGGATGCGTACCATGACGACACGATATATACCGGAATACAGGCTTACAATCAAGGTTTGAAGCACATTGTAGATTATTTGGACAATTCAATGTATATAAACTTTTCAATTGCACCTCTTTTCCCGGCTAATCACGCACATGGACGCAGGATAGCATGCGATGCTTATGCAGCCATGACCGGAGATATGAGTACGGAGTACACCTTAAATTCACTAACCTATGGTTGGTGGCTTGATCACGTGTATAATTACAACGATGCCGACAATGTCGTGCTGAATGGCGTAAATATTGGCGAAAACAGGGCAAGAATTACCTCTTCTGTCATCACGGGCATTTTTACAATTGGTGATGACTATAGTGAAACAGGTCCGCAAATACCCAAATTAAGAGCTCCGGAACTATTGACCAAGCCGGAGATAAGCAAAATTGTGCACAATTGCAAAGCTTTTCGTCCGGTAGAATCTGCAGAAGGTGATGCCGCTGCCGATATGTTTATCACTACATTTGCGGATACAACTTATGTGGCTTCATTGAATTATACTATCAATGTAAAGCCTACTTTGATTGATTTTAATAAAATCGGGCTGACCAAAGGCACGCGGTATGTCGTTCATGAATTGTGGACAAATACTTTCTGTGAACAAATTGACTCCTGGACAGAAAACCTACCAAGAAGAGATGTCCGACTATTTAAGATTTATCCTAAGTCATTTTCTGAACTTGAACAGGTAGGTGCAAACAGTAATTTCTCTGTTTTCCCCAATCCGGCTTCATATGAACTTCGTTTTAATCTGAAAAATAATGAAGTGATCAAGTCGGCATCTATTTACTCTTTAATTGGCAATAAAATCAAGAATTTTAATGTAGCTGACACCAACAAAATACCAATTGATGATTTGGCTAAAGGAACTTATATTGTTAAGATAGAATCGGATAGAGACACATTCTACACTTCTACATTTATTAAAAAATAGAGCTAATAAACAGATCAAAGTGGCTTGAAATATTTTAATGGCTTCAAAACAATTTACTATATTTGCCGGCAAAATCAACTAAAATCTAATTAACTCGTCAAAATTAATTTAAAGCTATGTATAAAAATTTCTTATTAAGCTTCTTGCTATTAATCGTTAGTTGTTCCTCCCTTAATGCAAAAAAAATAAAGCTGTTGGCGATTGGGAATAGTTTTTCAGAAGATGCAGTAGAAAACAATTTATATGAGCTTGTAAGAGAAGGCGGCGACACAATCATTGTTGCCAATATGTACATTGGCGGTGCTACTTTGGAGCAACATGCAAACAATGCCAACAACAACTCTTCTTCTTATTCTTATAGAAAAATTGTAGACGGTACCCGTACAGTTACGGCAAATTACACTATTGCAACAGCTTTGGCTGATGAAGACTGGGATTACATCTCTTTTCAGCAGGCAAGCCAACTCTCGGGTAGGTATGACAGTTACTTTCCCCATTTAACCAGTTTAAAATCTTATGTTGAAGCTCGTGCAACGAATCCAAATGTACAGTTTGTTTTTCACTCGACATGGGCTTATGCTCAAAACTTCAATAGTTCAAACTTCGATTATTACAACCGAAACCAAATGACCATGTATAATGCCATTGTAGATGCGTCTCACAGAGCAGCCGAAGAAGCCGGTATCAGCATTGTTATTCCTGCCGGAACAGCCATACAAAATGGCAGGTCAAGCTCTTTGGGAGATACTTTTTGTAGAGATGGCTTCCACTTGGAATTGAATTACGGAAGATACACAGTTGCTTGTACCTGGTATGAAAAACTATTTAATAAACCTGTGATTGGAAACGAATATAAACCACTTGCAGTTACTCCTTTTCAAGCAAAAGTTGCACAACATGCGGCTCATTATGCCGTAGAAAAGCCGAAAGAAATTACTTCTTTGGCAGATTTGGTGGACGATACGGAAAAAGTGCCATTCACTAGTAGAATTAACTTAAGTTTTGGTAGCGAAAGTTCCGACCCGACTTGGAACTCATTAATCGACGTTAATCTTGATGCTAAAGCAGTTGATCTGAGGGATATTTACGGCGATATAACTGATGTAGATGCTGTAATTACCAGAAGGTTTGGTGGAATAAATTCAAGCGGTCCTGCCTCTACAACAACAGAACTGAATATGCCTTCCGATGTCACTTCAAAATCATTTTACGGTAATAAAAATCAATTCGGTGGAGTTATTACCCCAACTGCCGGCATTAAGTTTACGTCACTGGATAAAAACGAGACCTATGATTTTTCAATATTTGCAAGCAGAATGACCTCTTATGATAATAAAGAAACATATTATAAATTTTCAGGAAAGAACCTGGCAGATACAATTCTTTATTTGGATGCAAGCAATAATTCCAGTAAACTGGTGAAAGCTATTGGAATAGCTCCCAATGACAACGGAGAAATTGAACTGGAAATTGGTCCGGGACCAAACAACAACAATTCATATGGCTTTTACTATATCACTGCATTAAGTTTTACTCCACAGAATGCTATGTCCGGAGTAAACAACCTGGTGCGTTTTTCTTTAAATGCTTATCCTAATCCTTTTGATAAACTTTTAATTCTCTATCCTGATGTTGATATAGAGAACGTTAAAATGATGAGTCTTGATGGAAAGGTAATTCACTCGGTCAACAATCTCGCCTGTGGCAATACTCATCACATAAACACAGAAAAAATACCATCCGGGGTATATATCGTATCCATGACCAGTAATGGGGTAAGTGATTTTTTGAAATTATTAAAAAATTGATAAACTTCTCCATCCTGCACAATACTTATACTAAAATACTTATCACGGGGTCAGCGACCGACCTTGCCTGGTGAGCCAGAAATCAATACAACCTATCGAAACCGAAGGCTTGCACTGAATCAGTTTATGACTATCTTTGCAGAACAGACGGTGTCTTATAAGTACCCAACTGCTGCGTTACTTTCGATATTCGGGGGCGCGTGTTCTGTGGTGCGTGGTTGCGAGGTTAAAGTGTTTAATTTTGCAACTATGAAGTGATGCTAACATCCTCGTAAAATAAAGATAAATGAATGACGATATTGAACAGCGTGAAGCCAGATTAAAAGTAATAGAGCGCATCGCAAAAAAAAATGATTTTCGTGCTGATGTGATGGCTGCTATGGAAGCAGTGGAACGTCATAAGTTTATTGCCGAACACCAGCAAGAAAAAGCTTATCGCGATAAGCCATTGCCTATTGATGCCGGTCAGACTATTTCTCAAATTACGACAGTGGCAGCACAGACCAATTTATTGGATTTGCAAAAAGGACAAAAAGTGTTGGAGATAGGTACCGGAAGCGGCTATCAAACTGCCATTTTGCTTGAATTGGGATATGAAGTCTATAGCATGGAACGCATTGAGAAATTGCACTTGTTGGCACGGGAAAATTTAAATAAAACCGGCTATGACAAAGCTGTGCTGGTGTATGGAGACGGATTCGAAGGGTTGCCGCAATATGCACCTTACGATGGCATTTTGATTACTTGTGCGGCTCCTGAGATACCTGAAAAATTGAAAGAACAGTTGGCAATTGGTGGCAGAATGGTGGTGCCGGTAGGGGTTTATCTACAAAAAATGACAGTTGTAGAGAGAATTAGTAAAGATGATTATCATACCTCCTTTGAAGGACATTATCATTTTGTGCCGATGTTAAAAGGTAAAATCAGTGATATTTAGATAAATATTGTAAGCAAATTGTAAAACAGACCAAGCAAAAGGTAAAATTCAATGATTGTTGTATGAAACTATTTACTGCAAATAAGATTCGTGAACTTGATCAATACACGATTCAGCATGAACCGATAGCCTCTATTGATTTGATGGAGCGGGCTGCCGATGCATTGTTTGAAGCTATCCTCTCCATGTATCCGGTTACGGGAACAAAGTTTTGCATTTTTGCCGGACCGGGCAATAACGGTGGAGATGCCTTGGCACTTGCGCGTAAAATGCAATTGCTGCCCTATGAAGTGCAGGTTCATTTGTTTGGTACAGATAATCTTTCTGCAGATTGCACTACCAATAAAAACAGATTGATACATCAATATCCGCATTTGTTGACCGAGCACAAGCATACTTTTGTTGAACCCGTAATCCATGAAGAAGCTGTAATTATTGACGGTCTTTTTGGTTCCGGATTAAATCGACCGCTTGCAGGTATTTATGCGGATGTGATTGACTTTATTAATAAGACTAAAAATACCGTTATTGCCATTGATATTCCTTCCGGACTTTTTGCTGATGGCTGTCACCACGGTGAGACTCCTGTTGTTAAAGCTGATTATACCTTGAGTTTTCAGTTTCCTAAATTAGCATTTTTCTTCCGGGAAAATGAAAGTATTGTGGGTGATTGGTCTGTATTGGATATAGGCTTGCATCCGCAGGGTATTGAAAATACAGATACCGATTATCATTATCTGGATAAATTGGATATTACTTCCATGCTTCGGAAGCGAGAAAAGTTTTCGCACAAAGGTACTTATGGTCATTTGGCTTTAATTGCCGGAAGCGAAGGAATGGCAGGTGCGGCAGTCCTGGCAGCAAAGTCAACTATTAGATCCGGACTTGGATTATTGACGACATGTGGTCCGGAGTGCAATCGGATGATTGTACAAACAGCCGTACCGGAAGCTATTTACCTGTCGTGCTGTGCCGGTGATTGTATGACAAAGTTTTCAGAAAAAAACAGTTACGATGCAGTTGCCATTGGTCCGGGATTAGGCACAGGAAGCGTGCAGGTATTGACCGATTTACTTGATAATTTTAATAAACCATGTGTGGTTGATGCAGATGCTCTTAATATTATTTCAGAGCATAGGGGGATGTTGAACAATCTTCCCCGGAACAGTATTTTGACTCCTCATCCCAAAGAGTTTGAGAGATTGCTTGGAGAACCTGTGCAAGATTCTTTTGTTGCCATGGAATCAGCTGTGGAAATGGCTTGCAAATATCACCTAATCATTGTGTTGAAGGGTAAATATACCCGAATCGTGACTCCTGATGGAAATGTCTATTTCAATAGCACCGGAAATCCGGGTATGGCTACAGGTGGCACGGGCGATGTATTGACAGGAATGATAGGCTCTTTGCTGGCACAAGGATATGAACCGGAAGCAGCCGCAAAATTAGGGGTGTTTTTACATGGGATGGCTGCGGATATAGCTTTAGAATCAGAATCGGAAGAATCGTTGACGGCAGGCGATATTGTCAATCATTTGGGTCGGGCATTCAAACACTGCATTGGCATCTAATCCGATAAAATCTAATGTTTTCATAAGATTGTTTTTTATTTAAATTAATAATACTTTCAATTAAGTATTGTAAATTTATGAATTTCAATATCAGTGTACAAACAGATAATATAAATGGTATTATAGAAATAATTTATATTCTTATAACCTGCCTGTCTTCAAGCAAAAATCTTTGAATAATAATTTTTCCCGCTGTATGAGTTTTGTTGTCTGAGTTTGTTTGTTTATTTTTGCGCCTATTATTTAACATTTGTTTGTTGCAAATGTGTAACTCAATCAGAAATATATGAAACGAACATAAACAAGTTTAATCAATGATATCGCTCTTACGAATGATTAAATTTGTTCATTGGGAGTTTTGTGCGATAACTTTTAACAAATTATAAATGTATGAAATCAATTGAGATTTTTTTTAAAGCGATGAGAAAGGCTATTTATTTAGTAGCAGTATTTCTTTTATCTTCTCAAGTTTTGTATAGTCAGGTAACTGAAGGAGAGAAGAACTTGCGTAAACAAACTACTGCTGCGGAAAAAGGTTGGAATACGGGAGCTGTTTTTAGTTTGAACATTTCCCAAACATCTTTAACAAATTGGGCAGCAGGAGGACAAAATTCATTTGGAATAAATGGTTTGGCCAGCCTTTATGCTAATTACAGCAAAGACAAAATTTCTTGGGACAACAGTCTAGATGTTGGTTATGGTGTTTTGCAGCAAGGGGCAAAAACGCCTTTTCTGAAGACTGATGACCGATTTGACTTGCTTTCAAAATTTGGTCGTAAAGCTTCAGAACAATGGTATTACGCTGCTTTGCTGAATTTTAAGACACAAATGACGGCAGGGTGGGATTATAAAAAAGATCCTAAAGTTAAAATATCCAATTTGTTAGCACCGGCCTATGTGTTGGGTGCTATAGGTGCTGATTACAAACCAAACAAATATTTTAGTGCGTTTTTATCACCTATAACAGGTAAAATGACCATTGTTAATGATACGGCTTTGTCTAAACAAGGTGCATTTGGTGTTAATCCCGGTGAAGTTTTAAAAGGTGAATTTGGTGGTTATGTCAGAGCTGCATTTACCAAAAATGATTTTACCCAAGAATTGTTGAAAAATGTTTCGTTGACTTCCAAGTTGGATTTATTCTCTAATTATTTGCATAGACCACAAGATGTGGACGTAAGTTGGGAAAATATCATTGCTCTTCAATTGAATAAGTACATCACCGTAAATCTGAATACCCATTTGATTTATGATGCAGATATTTTGTTTGATACAGATAATGACGGAACACCCGATAAAACAAAAGTACAATTTAAGGAAATATTGGGTGTTGGATTTATGGTTAAGTTTTAAAGCAAAAAACAGAAAACCGTCAATATGTCATGATATTTTACTGATCGATGTCAATATGACATAGTTTTTCTTTATATTTTATTGTGAATGCCGTTGTTTTTGCAACGGCATTTCTTTTGCAAAAAGGAAGGCGTTAAACAATAAAATAATAAGTATAATTAAAATAATAGGAGGAAAAATTATGTCATTAGTTAGATTATCAAGAAATTATCCATCTTTGTTCGATCACTTTTTTGAAAATGATTTTTTCAATTGGTCGAATCAGCATCAATCACCGATGAATGCAACTTTGCCTTCAGTGAACATCAAAGAAGGTGATAAGAGTTTCGAAGTTCAAATGGCAGCACCCGGTTTAAAGAAAGAAGATTTTAAAATTGAAATAAACCACAATCTGCTGACCATTTCATCTGAAAATAAGGTTGAAAAAGAAACGAAAAAAGATGATGAGTGCTACACTTGTAGAGAGTTCAGCTATCAATCTTTCAGTCGTTCATTCACTTTGCCTGATAGTGCTGACAGTGAAAAAATTTCAGCAAAATATGAAGATGGAATTTTAAACGTCACCATTGGTAAAAAGAAAGAAGCTGTGGTTAAACCGAGCAGATTGATTGATATCAAGTAAAGAAGAAGATGGTTAAAGTTTAAATTTCAAAGAGCTGCCTCATTTTGAGACAGCTCTTTTTGCTTTATCACTTCTCTTCATTTTTTGGCTTGAACCAAAAAACGAAGCAAAAAAGTTCAAGACTGCGCCCGCTTCGCTCAAAAAATTAGCGCTCGAACAGCTAAATCGTCCAAACTCGCAACTTCGTTGCTCAAACAAGGACGATTCTTAACGCTGTTCTCACTTATTTTTTGGCTCACCGGACGAGGTCGGTTTGCGTTGTACAACGTAACCCCCGGAACACGCACCGCGTAACTCGTAACTTAACCACTTTTCATTATCACAAAAATGACATTGTTGAATATTTACTGAATAAGTTTTCATGGTTGGTGCAAAAGGTAAAAATATTTTCATCTTTTTACTTTTTGCGTGCACTTTTTCATTTCAACAAGATATTTTTGTCCGAACAAGTTTATTCAAAAAGAAAGGAGGTTATCCATGGGACCATAAAACAATTAAATGATCAGAGTGAGTTTACAACATTTTATTAAACCTTTCAAATAAAAAAATATGAAAAAAATATTTGTTTCTTTATTCCTTTTCACTTTACTTTTTTCAGCATGCGAAAAGAAAGACAGCGTGCAAAGTAATGAGAATCCAGTTACCAAACAAAACATATCTGTTGCAGCAAAAGGGTTGTCGGAGCAGCATGATATCATCTTAGCAGAAATGTTAGCTGCTAGTCAGGAGCAATTCAAGCAAAAAGCACCGGACTTAAATGATGGTGAAAATCATACCTTCAATCCGGAGCAAGTTTTTGAGATTATTGAAGCAGTAACCGGTGTTAAACCGGAAATAATTGCCGGAAGTGTTTCAGTTAATCAGTTTAAAGTACCAGCAACTGAAAACAATTTGCCGACTTACGACTTTGATCAAGAAGAAATCAATTTGTCTCTGCATGCGAATTCTGTTTTACTTAAGCCATATTTTGATGAAGTAGATTTAATTGTCAATGATTGTATGATTGATGTAAACGATAAAATTATAAAGATATCTACTTTGCAGCAAGATGCACAAACAGACGAAGAACTAAGTTGTTTTGAACTTGAGAATTTTATGAATTCAACTGAAGTCTTAAAAGGTTCTTTACTCTTGTGGGGTGATTTTGTGGATGATGACGCTATTGTAAAAAACAGTAATGGAATTATGTATGCCAAAAGTCCTACCGAATGGTCTTTGTTCAAAAAGATTGCATTTGTTGCTGCGGCTGATGCGGTAGGAGCTGTTGCAGGAACTTTTGTGGGAAGTTACATCATTGTCAATGGTGTACCTGTGTATATTCCTGCCGGTCCTCAGGGTGCTGCGGCCGGTTTGGCCATACTTTCTTTTATAGCAGCAAAAATGGTTGGATGGTAATAAAAAAATAAGTTATCTGTTTGTTGAGTATCAGCTTGAAAAAATATAATTATTTGTACAGAAATCAGGAGTCCTATTCAGGCTGATACTCAATTTTATGCAGCATTTGTCTTCCATGTCAAAATGCATAAAAGCGAGTGAGTTATTTTTTTGTTTAATCGTCATTATTCGTATGATTGGCGGTGTCTTATTGAAGTATACATGACTGAGCCCGAATATCGAAAGTAACGCAGCAGTTGGGCACTTATGAGACACCGCCGATTGACAGGATGACAAAGTTTAATAAATTAAATTAAATTATAATCGTATGAAAAAAACATGTTTATTATTTGTTTTTATGTTGCTTGTGGGTGTATCATTTGCACAGACTAAAACTCCCAAATTTGCTTTGGGAATCAGTTCCGATTTTTTAGCGGTTCCGTTAACCAGTCAGAGTTTTCAAACGCAGCCTGTAGATGTTTACGTTTCTTTTGTTCCTACCCAAAATTTGAATTTTAAAGTTGGCTATGACCATGCATTGCTTCTTGATTCACGGTCGAAAGTTTACGATAATCTGTCAGGATTGATGGTAGGAGCAGGCTATACTGTTTGGAGAGACCAAAGCGGCATTTTTTCCGGTGAACTTACCCTATCTTTAAGTGAGTCTTTTAAGGATTTCGTAGCATTTAAAAATTGTCATGCTGATTTAGGGGTACGTTTTAATGTTTTCGATGCATTTTATTTAGGCACAGGAATGAGGTGGAGTCACAATGAATCCACTTTTGTAACCAACACTCCGACTAATAGCCTGAATTGGTATTTCCAACTCGGATATCAATTTTATTTAGGCAAAAAACCAATATCCGGGAACAAACGCTGAGATATTTGCTGGTGAATTGAATCGGCTTATGAGAACCGACTGGACCAAAAGGAACCAAAAAGGGGCTGTCTCAAAAGTAAACATTCAAGCAAAAACCATAAGGTGTTTTAGAAGTGTTCAAATGCAAAGTGCTGATATTAAAGATAGTAGGGGAAGACCTGCGTGTCTGCCCTCGGTGACTGAGCCCGAACATCGAAAGTAACGCAGCAGTTGGGCACTTATGAAACACCACCTAAAAAGAAAGCGTGGAAATGTTTATTTCTTTACTTCGAACTGATAAATAGGATTTCCTAAATAGTTGATAAATGTCATTTTAAGTTTATCTTTTCCTATTGAAATTATGGAAAATCCCTCATCAGAAGAACAAAAGCGTGTGTCAGGTCCTTTGATTGGCTCACGACTAAGTGAAGCTGATCCGTTAACAACATAATTTATGTTTGTACCCGGTTTGGTAAGATGTTGAAAAGTATGTGAATGTCCGGCAACATATAAATCTATATTGTATTTTCGCAACAGAGGGTCAAGTTTTTCAATCAAACTTTGTTCGTCCACACGTTTTTTTTCCGAAACATAAATTGGATGATGACCGATTACGATTTTAAATTGTTCGGTAGATTTTGCCAACTCTTCTTCTAACCAACGAAGTTGCAGGGTGCTGTCTTGATTTAAAACATCAGGATATTCATCACCCTCTTCGTAATATTTGTCAATAAGCGGCGTAGTATCAATAAAAAACACTTTTACTGTAGAGTATTCATCTTCATCACCCTCATCGGGAACAATGGTTTTGGTGTAATACCTGGCAGGCATTACCCACCGACGCGATATATTCGAATAATCTATCAATGCTTGCGTATTGCCGTGATATTCATGGTTACCGAGGATGGCATACCACTCTACCATCAATTCAGGATGGTCGTAAATTGTTTCAAAGTTGGTCATCCATAACGGGTCATGAACGCTTTGCACGCCATTCCAATGATGGGTATCTCCGGCATCGGCGATAAACTCAATATCGATATCTTCGGCAAGTTCTCCCATTACTTTGGCAACCGCTTTTTGCTGATAATAACCGTTTCTGCCTAAATCATTGGCTACGAAAAAATTATAACCATCTTCGTAAGCTATTTCTACGTTAGTATATTGGTCTTGTTTGGAAACGCAACTTGTCGTTAAAAAGAGCGTTAAGAGGAAAAATGTTATAAGATTTTTGTTCATCTTACTAAATTAAAAATTCAACTTTACACCTGCATCAAAACGGAAATTATAATATTCTACTTGATAAGTATATTCCTGACTTCCCTGATAATAACGCAATGGCTGATTGAGAATGTTATTTACATTGGCAAAGATATTAACATATTTTCCAATACTCAAATTGGCATTGAAATCAAGATAATTTACTTTGTCATAATATACGTCTTGATAGGCTGATTCCCCTAATTCATCAATAAAATCAGATGCAAAATTATAGGATAAACGAGCGGAAAACTTGCGACTATTAAATCCTAATGCTGCATTAAGCGTGTGAGTTGGAGTTCCCGGAAGACTTAATTTTTCATTTTCGCGACCCTCGTAGTTGAAGTCTTTCACTGCAGAATGATTGTATGTGTAGTTGGTGTAAACATTGAAGTAACGTAAGAAACCGGGTAAGAAACTTAAATTTTGCTGCATGGCAACTTCAAATCCCAATAAGTCGGCATTACCACCATTGATGGGCTGTCTAAACTCTTTCCAAGTACGATTCATATACTCATAGTTATCATAACGGCTCTCCACAATAAAATTCTGAATATCTTTATAGAAAACACCGGCTGAAAACAATCCTCCATTTACGTAATATTCCATCATCAAGTCAAAGTTCATTGATTTTGTTGGCACTAATTTCGGATTACCAATTTCAATCCTTTCATTCTCAAAACTTATTGATTGGCGAGGTGTTAAGTCGGTGTATTTTGGACGAGCCAAGGTATTTGTCCAAGCAGCCTTGATCTTAAAGTCGTCGTTTACATCCCATTTAGCGATAACACTAGGTAGGAGGTTGATGTACGAGCTGGGATCTCCTTTTACAGGATTAATTGCATCCTCATCTTCATCCCATTGAAAAGCATTGTACGCTAATGAGGTGTGTTCCATTCTCATACCTAAAACGAGATCAACCTTGTCGATTAGGCGTTGGTCATAACGAAGATAAGAACCGATAACTCTTTCTTTTGCATCAAAATTGGCTAAATCTTCTTCAAGAATACGGCTTTTTTCAAAATTGTCATTTCCGTCGAACTGAAGGTCACCAAAGACTTTTCTGTCGGGGAATTTACCTGCCGCATAATTTCCTGCTAAAAAGTTGGAGCGAGTTTGGTCAATCAAGTTATCTGCAACCAGTGCATCAAACTCATCTTCATAAGTATCAACAGGCTCGTATTCATAATATTCCACATCGTTTCTTTTGGTTTTAAACTTGAAAGATGCACCAAATGCCAATCCGTTTTTCCATGTATCTGTAGGATTGAAAGGTAGCGAAAAGTCCAATTTGCCTGATAAATCTTCGTCGTAAGTATATTGTAATGATTCGGTGATTTCGTTTAATCCAAAATTATTATAGTCGTTGATGTCAAAGTCATTGCCATCCTTTTTAAATCCGGAAGCCATTGGTTTGCGCGGATTTGACAAATCATTATTAAACGTAAAGTACTTAGTTCTGTAATTGATATAACGCTCATTGGGACGTCTTTCCGATGCTTTAGAGTAATTGGTTTTCCAATCCATCATTAACTTACTGATGTTGTGATTGCCACCCAAGGAAAATGTCATCACTTGCTGGTCTTCGAGACGGGCATATTTAGTGTCTTTTGTTCCGAATTTTACTTGACGCTCCATCCGTCCCTCATAACTGCCATCATCTTGGGGAGATATATTTCTGATCCTCATCCGATAACGATTTTCCCAGTCGTAACGTTTGTTATACATCCCGTTAAACTCTATTTTATGGTCGGGGTTGATTACATAATCCAATGCCAATGAATAGCTTTGACGCTGACGATGCACAAAATACTGACGTACTTGGTAATCTTCGACGTAGAGCTTTCCATCATCGGTCTTATCCCAAGTAAACTCCGCATTGTCTGAACCAAGCGGATTGTCCTGAAACGAAATAGCGGCAACCATTCCAAGTCTGTCCTTTATAAAACGGTCACCGTAACTCAAGCCTAGGTTTATCATCGGTTTTTCCGAAATCAGGTTGTAACCGCTTCCTCCCATTGCCGTGATCCTGCGTCCAACAGGTTGACTTTTGGTAACTAAATTCACTGTTCCCCCAATGGCATCGGCATCCATTTCAGGCATGATCACCTTGTTAACTTCAATGGTTTGAATCATATCCGATGGAATAAGGTCAAGCTGTACGGAGCGTATGTCGGCTTCTGCAGAAGGAACGCGCGTACCGTCGATAGTTACTGAACTCAAGTCGGGTGAAGTACCACGAATGTGCCCGAAACGAGCTTCACCTTGGTCATACTGCACACTAATCCCCGGAATTCGCTTCAGCGCATCACCGATATTAGAGTCGGGAAATCGAGCTACCTGGTCTGCCGAAATTACGTTGGTAACGTTGATGTTGTTTTTTTGTCGCGACATAGCTCTATGTTGTGCATTTAAAGCCGTTACCACAACTTCTTCTATTAGTAATCCCTCTTTCAACACAATATTATTCAATGGAACAGTACGGTTGTTGACTACAGTAACGGTTTGTTCAACTGGATTATAGCCGACATAGTTAACTCTCACCAGATAAGTTCCATTTTCAAGTCCTGTAAGTCGGAAAAAACCATCAATATCCGAAATAGTTCCAAAATTGGTCCCTTCAATTTTTATGGTTGCACCGGGAAGCACGTACCCCATCTCATCAACAACTCGTCCGGTTAATGCTCCGTGCGATGCAAATTCAGCAGGGACTTCAGCAAATAAATTAGCCAAAGTGCTAAAAACCAGTAAAGTAGCAATAATAATTTTCTTCATTTGTACATTCTTTAGAATTAAAATACAAAGAAAAGTTTTTAACATTACAGAATGATTGAGACTTTATGAAGAAAATATTACACTAGTATTTCACACTTTAATTTTGATTATTTAGGCGCCGTGTGATACAGATAAGCACCAATGATGAGGAATATGATGTTGGGTAGCCAGACAGCAAGGAAAGGCGACATGGCACCGCTGACTGAAAAAGAGGATGACATGGTAGAAAACAGAATGTACAAAGCACTCAGCGCTAATCCTATCCCCAAATGTAAGCCGATTCCTCCCTTTACTTTTCTAGAAGAAAGTGAAACGCCCATCAAGGTCATGATAAAAGCTGCAAGCGGCATGGAAAATCTTTTATGGTATTCGTCTTCAAAGGCTTGAGTATTACCGATACCCCTGTTTTTCAATCTTTCCAAATGTTCTCTTAACTCTCTGTTGTTGAGTTGGGCGCTTTCTTTTGAAGTTATGAAAAATTCTTCAGGTTGCACCTTGATTATTGTGTCCATAGAAAAACCCTTTGTGATGCTTTCATGCATTCCGTCAAAATTTCTCAATAGATATTCTGATAATTTCCAGTTATAGAGAGTGTCCCAGCTAATAGTCTCGGCAGTCAGTCTCGAAGTAAGGATTTTTCCTTCGAACTTTTCCAATGAAAATCTGTAACCTTTGTTCTGTGTTTTTTCAAAACGCTCAATGTACATGATGACACCGGGTTCAATTTCCATTTGGATGTTACGGGCATAGCTGGTTTTGAATTTTTTGATATAATCGTTTTCAAATGCCAATAATTTTTCGTTGGATCTTGGAATCACATATCCGCCTAAAAAGAATGACATCAGGCAGATAAGAGTCGCAGAAAGAAAATATGGTTTCATCAATCGCCTGAAACTGATGCCACTGGCAAGCATGGCAACAATTTCGGTGTTGGCAGCCATTTTGGAAGTGAAAAATATAACTGAAATAAAGGTGAACAGCGGAGTAAACATGTTCATGTAAAACGGAATGAAATTCAGATAATAGTCAAAAATGATGGCTCGGACTGGAGCATTATTGTCAAAAAATTCATCCAATTTTTCGGTCAGGTCAAAAATGACGGCAATACTTAAAATTAGTACTATAGAGAAAAAGAAAGTACCTAGAAACTTTTTAATGATATAAGTATCTATCCTTTTCAATCCTATTTTCTGATAATCAAATGCCATGAAATTATGTGTTTCGTTGTCGGAATTTATCTATGTTTTGACATAATTGGCGGTGTCTCATATTGTCCAACTGCTGCGTTACTTTCGATATTCGGGCTCAGTTACATACCTCACGCTTTAACGTAAAAATTTTTCCGGAAAACGGGCTTGCACGTCTTTGTAAAATGCCCGGATATATTTTAAATCAGCCTTTTCATCGCCTGTTGGAATGAAGATTTCCGTTATTCCCACTTCTTTTTTCCCATAATCTATATAAGCCAATTGGATGGGAACATTAGCCTTTACGGCAATGTGATAAAAACCCATTTTCCATTTCTTCACCAAAGAACGTGTACCCTCAGGCGTAATGGCAATGTGGAAAGAATCGGATTGCCTGAATCTTTCAGCCACCTGATCGGTTGTAGCTGTTTTTTTGTTTCTCTCAATAGGCATACCTCCCATGGCACCAAAAATTAAGTTGAGCGGAAAAACGAACCATGATTTTTTAATCATAAAGGATAATTTTCTTTTCAATGCCCAGCAGCTTAATTTTCCTATTATAAAATCCCAATTGCTCGTGTGAGGCGCGAGACATATCACGCTTTTGGGAGGTTCTTCTACTGTGACTTTTATCGTCCATCCTGCTATTCGCAGTATCCAACGACTAAGTTTCTGCATGTCATGTATATTGAATTGAGTGCAAAGCTACAATTTTTTGTTGATAACTCGCCTGCAGACAGACCAAAAAACTGTCAGTTTATTTGTATTTTTGTAGGTTGAAAAATTAAGATGTATGAGGTTTTTAGATGAATTAAATGATAATCAGCGAAAAGCAGTTGAATTTGTTGATGGTGCTTCGCTGGTTATTGCGGGTGCCGGTTCGGGAAAAACACGTGTGCTGACTTATAAAATTGCTTATTTGCTGAAAAAGGGATTTGCCCCGTCTTCAATTTTGGCATTGACATTCACGAATAAAGCAGCCCGTGAAATGAAAAGCAGAATTGCCGATTTAGTAGGAGAGCGGATAGCGCGCTACTTGTGGGTGGGGACTTTTCACTCGTTATTTTCAAGGATATTGAGATCTGAAGCCGGTACAATAGGGTTCACCGGTAATTTCACCATTTACGATACCGCTGATTCCAATTCTCTAATTAAATCCATCATCAAAGGATTAAACTTGGATGATAAAATTTACAGACCCGGGTTGGTCCAGAACCGCATCTCAACGGCAAAAAACAATTTGATAACTCCCGGAGCCTATGCTTCTAATGAGGAACTGATGACCGCTGACAAACATGCTCGTGTGCCGCGCATCCAAGAGATATACAGGATTTATACTGAAAAATGCAAGCAGTCCGATGCCATGGATTTTGATGATTTGTTATTGCAAACCAATATATTGTTTCGCGATCATCCCGAAGTATTACAAAAATATCGTGAGCGATTTAATTATATTCTGGTTGATGAATATCAGGACACCAATTATGCTCAATACTTAATAATTAGAAAGCTTTCTGAAGGACACGAACGAATTTGTGTGGTGGGAGATGATTCGCAAAGTATCTATTCTTTCAGGGGGGCAAATATTGACAATATTCTTCAGTTTAAAAATAATTATCAATCGGCACAGGTGTTTAAGTTGGAGCGAAACTATCGTTCTACCAAGATGATAGTCAACGCAGCAAACAGCTTGATTGACAAAAATAAAAATCGAATTCCCAAGAAAGTTTATACGGAAAAGCAAGATGGGGAGAAAATCAAGGTCTTGCAACTTTATTCTGATTTCGAGGAAGCTACTGTCGTTTCCGAGTACGTCATAGAATTAAAAGAGTCGGAAGAGTATGCGTACAAGGATATTGCAATTTTATACCGCACCAATGCGCAATCGCGTGTATTGGAAGACCAAATGCGCAAGGGGGGAGTTCCTTACAGAATTTACGGCGGACTTTCTTTTTATCAGCGCAAAGAGATCAAAGATGTGATCGCCTATTGTCGTTTAATATGTAATCCTGCCGACGAAGAGGCGCTTAAACGTTGTATCAATACACCCACTCGGGGGATTGGGGACACCACGGTAAATAAAGTTTTGGAAACGGCTGCGTTGCACGGTGTCACTGCCTGGGAGGTGATGGGTGATATACTGAAATATAACTTGCCCGTTCACTCCGGAACAGCCAATAAGTTGACTGATTTCAGGGAGATGATATCAACTTTTATGGAACAAAAAGATGTGTTGGATGCTTACCAATTGGTTGATTCTGTGATTAAAACAACAGGAATGATCAGGGATACCTATACGGATAATTCTCCGGAAAGCATCAGCAGGCGTGAAAATATTGAGGAGTTGGTGAATGCCATTCGTGAGTTTTGTGAAATGAAAACAGATGCAGGTGAACAGGCTTTGTTGGTAGATTTTTTAGCGGAAGTTTCATTGTTGACAGACCAAGATACGGATAAGAACGGTGATGAAGATAAGGTTACTTTGATGACGGTGCATGCTGCCAAAGGCCTGGAGTTTAAGGTGGTGTTTGTGGTAGGTATGGAGGAAGAATTATTCCCATCGTCCTTTTCCATGGATAGCGCTCGTGAGTTGGAAGAGGAGCGGCGGTTGTTTTATGTGGCAATTACCAGGGCAGAAGAGCGTTGCTTTATTACCTATGCTAAATCCCGCTTTAGAAACGGAGAGTTGAATTTTGTCAATCCCAGCCGTTTTATCAAAGATATTGATTCCAAATACTTGGATTTTCCGGTGCAGCAAACCATTCCATCATCGTCCAATTTTGTTGATGAGGATGAGGAAATAGAAAATTTCTCAGGATTCAGAAATGCAGGAACCCGATTTACACGTACTTCTACCCGCACTTATTATCCAAAACAACAAACACAAGAAAAACCTGTTTACTATGATACTCCAAATCCTGCCCGCAAGCTTACCAGGTTGAAAAACTCACCTGCAACCTCTGCAATAAATACGGATTTAAATGAAACGTTCGTACCCACTATCCCTGTAGGAAAATTTGTAAAGCATGCCATGTTTGGTGTAGGGAAAGTACTTTCAGTCAGCATGTCAGGAGCCAACGAAAAAGCGGAAATTGACTTTGGAGAAAAAGGAGTGAAAACCTTGTTGCTAAAGTTTGCAAAATTGGAGGTTCTGGATTAAAAGTGCATCACATGAAAAGTTTACCTACCTTTGTGCCCGAAAAATTAAATTACACGCAATGAAGAAATTCCTATTGGTATTGGTTGGTGTTCTATTTATTAATATTGTTTCTTCCCAAGAAGAGAAGAGAAATTTATACAGTGGCGGGATGCTGATTGTTCAACCTGGTATGACTATCGCCACCAACGAACATCAGGATATTAGACATATGAGTACGGCGGTAGGAGGCATTCTGCGCTTGTATTTTTGTGATTATCTAACGGCCGGATTGTATGGAGGGAGTCAAAAAACTTCCTATCCTACGGCAGGTTCAAAAAATTCCTATTTTAATCTTGGATATGGTGGCGCATTCTTCGGATATAGCCGGCAAATCCATAAGTTTAGATATACGGCTTCACTGTATGCAGGCATGGGTGCAATCAGTAATTTGCATGTCAGTAGTCAAGCTGAAAACCACTTGACAGATGCCGATCTCTATAAGGTTTCTACTTTTTTATATTCGCCTATTTTCAGTGTAGATTACGCGTTGACCCGAAGAATTTACGCGACCTGTCAAGTAGTGTGTCTGACCGGAAAGTATAATGCATCTCAGTTTTATAATCCGGTGCTTCAATTGGGATTATTGTTCAGCAGATAAATTTGTGGTGGATTGATCCAGCGCTTTCGCCACTAAACTCGCTATGGTCAGTCCGAATATAGCCGGCATATATGAACTTGTGCCGTTTAGTTTTGCTTTTTTGCTGTCCCACGTGGAGGCTTGGTTAGAGGCAATAGATGCATATACAGAAGGATCTAAGGCTGTCTGTTCTCCCTTGTTGGGATAGATTTCGTCACTGTAAACGCACAGGAATTTTTTGCCGACTCCCCCTTGTTTCTTTATTTTTGTTCGTAAAGCCGCAGCAAGTGGACAGCCGGTTACTTTCCAAAATTCTGCAACTTTGACCCGACCCGGGTCTGTTTTTAAAGCCGCTCCCATAGATGAGAAGAATACAGCCTCAGTTTTGGTGGCTTCTTGGATCAAATGTACTTTATTGGATAAACTGTCAATGGCATCAATGATGAAGTCGTAGTTTTGTAATTCGAAAGATGCGGCTGTTTCCGGTGTGTAAACGGCTTGTAGAGCAATTATTTTCGCTTGCGGATTGATGGCAGACAAGCGTTCTTTCAAAACTTTAACTTTGACTTTTCCAACGGATTCAGTGGTCGCCATCAGTTGCCGATTGATGTTTGTAATGCTTACTACGTCTGAATCTACAATGGTCAAGCTGCCTATTCCCATGCGAATCAAAGCTTCGGCACACCAACTGCCTACACCTCCGACTCCGAATAGAACAACACGTGTTGACCAGGCTTTATCTATAAAGTCTTTGCCAAACAATAATTCAGTTCGCTGAAACATTTCTTGCATACTTTGCAAAAGTAATACTTTCATTTAAATCATCCATTATCCTTTAATTACCTACTGTTCAATAACAATTCATCATTTCATAAAAATATTGTAACTTTGTTGCCTGAAAAACTAATTTTTTATGAGCCAAACAGACCAACAATTCGATCAGGTTGCAGCAATTTGCAGAGAGATTTATTCGTCTAAAATGAAGGACTACGGAGCTTCATGGCGCATCATGAGAACCCGTTCCGTTACCGATCAGATTTTCATCAAAGCCAATCGCATCCGCAGCATTGAAATTAAAGGTGTTTCAAAAGTAGATGAAGGAATACGTTCTGAATTGATTGGAATCGTGAATTATGGAATTATTGGACTGATTCAATTGGAATTGGGTGTGTCTGATGAGGATGACATCGGCCGTGAGAAAGCTTTGCAATTGTATGACAAGTACATGCAAAAAGCTAAAAGATTGATGATGAACAAGAATCATGATTATGATGAGGCTTGGCGATCAATGCGGACGGAGTCTTACACAGATTTGATTCTGATGAAAATTAACAGGACCAAAAAGATAGAAGATAACGACGGGGAAACTCTGATTTCGGAAGGTATAGATGCCAATTATTTGGATATGATCAACTATGCTGTTTTCGGCTTGATTAAAATGGAGGAGTGTTCTTGAAAACCAAAAGAGCGAAACATAGAAAATCTACTAAATCAGCAAATCTGCTTGGGACAAACCAAATATTGCTGCATGCCAATCGAATTTTAATTGGGTTGCTGTTTGTCTTTTCAGGTTTTGTAAAAGCCGTTGATCCCTTAGGAACCGTCTATAAAATCGAAGATTACCTGATTGCATTTGACGGTTTTTTTGTCGGACTGACTTTTTTTGCTTTTCCGGCTGCCGTTTGCCTGATTGCTATAGAACTTTTGATCGGATTGAATTTGCTGTTTAAAGTATGGCCTAAAATAACAAGTTGGGTTGCCTTAGTGTTTATGCTGTTTATGACTGCATTAACTTTGTATATCGCTATCTATAATCCGGTTTCAGATTGCGGATGTTTCGGTGATGCACTCGTTATTTCTAATTGGCAGACCTTCTTCAAAGATGTTGTGCTACTGATCATGGTAATTATTTTGCTATTTGGGAAAAAACAGCTTCGACCAATCTACCAATCTCGTTTTGAATGGACCTTGGTCATTCTGTTTGTTGTATTATCATTTGGTTTTATGGCCTATAATCTGACACATCTGCCCGTTATTGATTTCAGACCCTATAAAATAGGTGTGAATATTCAGGAGTCTATGAGTTATCCGAAAGATGCACCAAGAGATGAGTACGAATACGTTTTTACCTATAAAAAAGATGGGGTGGAGAAGAGTTTTTCTTTGGAGGAAATTCCTGATAGTACCTGGACTTTTGTCTCACAAGAAACTAAATTAATATCCGAAGGATATCAGCCGCCCATACAGGATTTTGAAATCCTTACGGCAAATTATGAAGATCTGACGGATGAAATACTCGAATATCAGGGTGTTACTTACTTAATAATATCTTACGATCTGAGTTTGACATCCGAAAAAAGTATGGAACGCATCAAATCTTTTGTGACGTATCAGAGACAGCAAGATCAGGATGTGAAAATATATGCTTTGACAGCTTCTTCAACGGATGATATACAGGATTTTAAATTGAAATACGATCTTGATTTTCCTTTCTATAAAATGGATCCTATTACGCTCAAAACAATGATTCGAGCCAATCCCGGCGTCATGAAGTTGAAAACCGGAACGATAAAGGGGAAATGGAATTGGAGACAGATTTAAGAACGAAGAACGAAAAACTATAAACTAAGAACAAAGAGTAAAGACAAAAGAATAAAGACAAATTAACTAAGAACGAAAAGTGAAGAACGATGAACAAACAAAACCACGCGACCGCGGAACTCGGACCCCGTAACTTCCCTAACTTCCCTAACTTTTCTAACTTCCAAAATATAACTTCTCTAACTTCAACACTAAAAACTATTAACAATCAAATAAATTAAAATCAATTATGAGAAAGAAAATTGTTGCAGGCAACTGGAAAATGAACAAAACCTTACAAGAGGGTTTGGCTTTAGCAAAAGAGTTGAATACCATATTGGCAAATGAAACTCCAAATTGTGACGTAGTCATTGGTACGCCTTTTATCCATTTGGCAAGTGTGGTATCTGCAGTTGATACCCATAAAATAGGTGTGGCTGCACAGAATTGTGCAGATAAGGAAGCCGGAGCATATACCGGTGAGGTTTCTGCTGCCATGGTTAAGTCAACCGGAGCGGGCTATGTAATTTTGGGCCATTCTGAGCGTCGTACCTATTACGGCGAAACTGCTGAAACATTAAAGACCAAGGTTGAATTGGCATTAAAAAACAATTTGATTCCAATTTTCTGTATTGGTGAAGTGTTAGCAGAAAGAGAGTCAAATGTACATTTCGAAGTGGTTAAATCACAAATCATTGACTCTTTGTTTGGCTTGTCTGCTGCAGATTTCAGTAAAATTATTTTAGCGTATGAACCGGTGTGGGCTATTGGAACAGGTAAGACTGCAACGGCTGCACAAGCTCAGGAAATGCATGCATTCATTCGTAAGACTTTGGCTTCTAAATACGGAAAAGAAATTGCCGACAATTGCTCTATCCTTTACGGCGGAAGCTGCAACCCCGGTAATGCTAAAGAATTGTTTTCAAATCCCGATGTAGATGGTGGCTTAATTGGAGGTGCTTCCTTGAAAGCAGCCGATTTCAAAGCCATTATTGATGCTTTCTAATATTTGACATCCATCATCCGAAACCGGCAATGGCTAAAACAAAAAATGTCTATATCTGTCAGAATTGCGGCAACGACTCTCCCAAATGGATAGGAAAATGTCCCGTTTGCGGTGAGTGGAATTCTTATGTCGAAGAGATCATCAGCAAGGAAAGCAAGCAAAGCGTTCAACTTGCAGGTATTCAGATGACAAAGGAAAAGCCGCAGTTGATTTCAGAAGTGGATACCACGGAAGAAATCAGAATTGATTCGGGGTCGGTTGAACTGAACAGGGTGTTGGGAGGCGGATTGGTTGCAGGCTCGTTGGTACTGATTGGAGGCGAACCGGGAATAGGTAAATCCACTTTGGTCTTACAGGTGGTACTGAATATCAAATCTAAGAAGGTGTTGTATGTTTCGGGTGAAGAAAGTGTCAGGCAAATAAAGCTTAGGGCTAAAAGGCTTGGCTCGGAAGCTGACTCGGTGTACGTTGTCAGTGAGACCTCTTTGGAAGAAATTTTTGTTCACATTCAGAATATTCAACCGGATTTGGTGGTGATAGATTCCATTCAAACGGTTTCGACAAACACCATTGATTCGTCTCCCGGATCGGTATCGCAGGTGCGCGAATGTGCTGCGGCATTACTGAAGTACTGTAAGATGTCGGCGACTCCGGTTTTCTTAATTGGTCATATCAACAAAGAAGGAAGTATTGCCGGACCGAAAGTACTGGAGCATATTGTTGATACAGTCTTGCAGTTTGAAGGCGATCAGCATTATATGTATCGTATTTTACGGGCTATCAAAAATCGTTTTGGAAGCACTTCCGAATTGGGCATTTTCAAGATGCGTCATGATGGCTTGCGAGAGGTAGCCAATCCTTCTGAATTGTTGTTGTCGCAGCATTACGAAGGTTTGAGTGGCGTGGCCATCGCATCGGCAGTGGAGGGCATTCGTCCCTTCCTGATAGAAGTCCAGTCTTTGGTAAGTTCGGCTGCCTACGGAACACCTCAACGATCGAGCACCGGATTTGACTTGCGCAGATTAAACATGTTGCTGGCTGTATTGGAAAAGCGCGTAGGCTTTAAGTTGGCGCAAAAAGATGTCTTTCTCAATATTGCAGGAGGTATCAAAGTTAATGATCCGGCGATTGACTTGGCGGTGATCTCGGCCATTCTTTCTTCCAATGTCGATTTGGCTATTAACAAAGGTGTTTGTATGGCAGGGGAAGTAGGTTTGTCGGGTGAAATACGTCCCATCAATCGCATTGAACAGCGCATCCGTGAAGCAGCAAAGCTTGGTTTTACCAAAATGCTTATTCCGGATTTTGATTTGAAGAGTTTAAATTTAGGAAAATTAAATATGGAAATTATTCGCGTTAAGAGAGTAGAGGAAGCGTTTAAGATATTGTTTAAAAAATAATTTCGCATGATGGCGGTGTCTTATATTATTCAACTGCTGTGTCTCGTCCTAAAAAAAGTTTACACATTTTGTTATACTTATTTCTTTTTCTTTTTTTGAAATTGATAGCCATTTTGTCAAGTTAGAAAGGTAAGTTAAGTCAAGGTTTTGCGAAAAAATACTATCCGGCAGTTGACGGATGGAGATTTTTTTAGCAAACCCGTAGGGCTTGACCTTTACTTGATTTAGCTTTCGACTTATATTTGCGACCATTTTCAAAAAATTATTTTTTGTTTTTCTTTTATTTTATGCTGCTCCCGCTTGATTGTAAACCTGTGATGGAGTTCGCAGATCCAATGACCAATGCGGACGTTTCTCGTTGTAATTTCTTATTCCCGATGCGGTGGCTGAAAGAGCTTGTTCGAAATCATTAAATGTAGCATCCAAGTAAAATTCATCCTTTAATATGCCGTTAACACGCTCTGCTACGGCATTCTCATAACAATGATTCTCTTCGGTCATACTGATAGCTATTCCGGCCTCTTGAAGCATCTCTACGTAATCCTTACTGCAATACTGTATACCTCTGTCTGAGTGATGTGTCAACGACTCAAGTTTATTCACACAACTAATAAGTGCCATCTTCAGAGCATCAATCCCACCTTCAATACTCAAACTGCGACTTAATGACCAGCCTACTATCTTGCGGGAATAAAGATCCGTTATCAAAAATAAATACACAAATCCTGTAAGTGTCCGTATATAGGTTATGTCACTAACCCATACCTGATTTGGACGCGTTACAGCCAAGTCTTTTATCAGATTTTTCCACTTACGGAAATGATGAAAAGAGTTGGTCGTTTTAGTGTAACTCTTTTTCGGCCTTACAAGCAAATCATTTTGACCGAGTATATCAAAGAACTTATCTCTACCTATCTTACCAATTGCAGATAAATCCTCTTGAAGCAAATGATAGAGTTTTTTACCACCCAAACGTGGCAACTCACGTCTCTTCTCTTGAACCAATTCAACAATCAGAGCCTCTTTAAGCTCCTCCTTTTCAACACGCTTCCTGCTTTTGTAAAACGCCTGACGGGTTATGCCAAAGTATCCACACAGGGACACTACCGCTTCTTCCCCTTGAAGTAAATCGATAACTCTTGTTCGTACTTTTTTTTTAAGTCCAAATCAAAAAGTTCATCTGCTACTTCTATGACCTTTTCAGAACATTTGTGATGCAAAGAAAGCTCTGCATATGCCTCTTTTAAAGCTTTGTTCTCTGCTCGAAGACGCTTTAATTCATCTATTTCTTCTCTTGTTTCCACGCGAAAAATTTTGTTTAATAAATGTTGTTTACCAAATTGAAGAAGCCATTTTTGAATAGTATAGGCACCACCAATACCATATTTTTGACGACATGCTCCAATACTTAAACCATTCTTTTCAATCTCTTCTACTACTTGCAATTTAAAACAATCGCTGTACCGTACTACTGTTCTCTGTTCTTTTGTCATAATCTGTCCTGTTTTAGGTGTAAACCTATTTCAGGACATGACACTGTGTTCTGTGTTCCGTGTTCTGAGTTCCGAGTTCCGCGGTGCGTGGTGGCGAGGTTGTTTTTTAGTTAAATATTTGTTTTGAGACAGCCTCCTTGGTGTTTTTTTATTAATTTTCTTAATTTTGTACCCTATATTCAAGTTTTCTTAGAAAAAACATATAATTATTTATTAATATGAAATAAACATGAATTGATTTAATCAGTCGTTTTGCCTATGCGAATGATTAAATTGGTTCATTGAGGATTTTTGTACGACAACTAAAAAAACATAATCATATGAAAGTAACACGCATTTTCGATTTGTTGGATAATTATTTGGAAAATTATCCAAACCAAGATGCTGCTTTGGCAAGTAAAAGAGGTGGACAGTGGAATAAGATCAGCATACAGCAATATGTTGAAACAGTGAACAACATCAGCTATGGCATGTTAAAAATGGGCGTCAAACCCGGCGATAATATCGGTATCGTGAGTGGAAATCGTCCTGAATGGAATATGCTCGACATGGCCATCATGCAAGTAGGTGCTATTTCTATTCCTATCTATCCGACCATTAGCCAGGATGATTATCGCTACATCCTCAATCATGCTGAAATGAAGATGATTTTTATAGAAGGGAAAGAGCTTCGTCGCAAACTTGAGCCGGTTATGCCGGAAATTAAAACCTTGAAAGATATTTTCTTATTTGATGAACTTGACGGAGAATACAAGTATTTAGATCAGTTGATTCAACTGGGAATAGAAAATCCGAATGCTGAAAAATTAGCGAAAATAAAAGCTGGTATCAAAGGCGAAGATATGGCCACCATCATTTACACTTCCGGTACAACCGGAGATCCGAAAGGAGTCATGTTGTCACACAGCAACCTTATTGGTCAACTTGATAATCTGAAAATGACTCCTGCAAAATGGAGTAGAGTGGCGTTGAGTTTCCTTCCTTTGTGCCATGCTTATGAACGCATCCTGGTATATCTGTATCAATACCTAGGAATGTCGGTGTATTATGCTGAAAATTTAGGAACCATTGCCGAAAATATCAAGGAAGTACAACCGACCATGATGACTGCTGTGCCGCGTGTGTTGGAAAAAATATATGATAAATTATTCCTTGCCGGTAAAAAATTGCCTTTTATTCAGAAAAGAATTTATTATTGGGCTTTCAATTTGGCTAAAAAATATCAGTTGGAAGGGAATAGCTGGTGTTACAAGCAACAATTAAAATTAGCCGACAAGCTGATTTATAAAAAATGGAGAGAAGCCCTGGGTGGTAATTTTGACATCGTAGTTTCAGGAGGTTCTTCTCTTCAACCACATATGGGTTCTTTCTTTTCAGCTATAGGCATGCCGGTTTTTGAAGGATATGGTTTAAGCGAAACTTCCCCGGTAATTGCTGTTAGTTGCCGTGGTAAAGGTGGACGAAAATTTGGTACGGTAGGACCGCCACTCCCCGGTGTGGAAGTAAAATTAGGCGATCGTGATGAGATTTTGTGCCGCGGGCATAATGTCATGCTTGGTTATTATCGCAATCCTGAATTAACTGCAGAAGTAATTGACTCAGACGGTTGGTTCCATACGGGAGATACCGGTAAATTTACTCCTGAAGGTCAATTGATTGTAACCGGACGCTTAAAGAGCATTTTTAAAACTTCTTTCGGGAAATACATCAACCCTCAAGCCATTGAATCCAAGTTCACTGAATCACCCTTTATTGACAATATGATTGTGCTGGGGGAAAACAAAAAGTTTGCGGCTGCCCTTATTGCACCTGACTTTGTATTCTTGAAATCATGGTGTGCTGCCAATGATATTCCTTACTCAACGAATGCCGAGATGGTTCAAAATCCAAATGTTTTGAAGCGTTTTGAAGAAGAAATTAAAAAATACAATGCCTTCTTTGGAGATTTTGAACAGGTGAAACGCTGGCAATTGGTGACTGAAGATTGGACGCAAACTTCCGGTTTCTTATCTCCAACCTTAAAGATCAAACGAAATGTGTTGGGAGAATTTTACGCTGAAAAAATTGAAAAATTGTTCTCGTAAGAAATTCAATCGAGGTTCTTAAATCAAGAATGCGCTATTTCATCTATTTCGCTTACGACGGTTCAGCTTATCACGGATGGCAGATTCAGCCCAATGGAATTTCCGTACAGGAGGTATTCACTGAGTCAATTCGTGTCATCCTCAGAGAGAAAACCGTAATAACTGCTGCCGGGCGTACCGATGCAGGCGTACATGCGAAAAGGATGGTTGCGCATTTTGATGCGGAACGAACAGATTTGAATTCTGAAGAATTTGTCCGTCAATTAAACAGTATCTTGCCCGAAGATATTGCCGTTCAGAAAATTGTACCTGTAAAAGAAGATGCTCATGCGCGTTTCGATGCCTTGACACGTAAATATGAATATCGTATTTATTACGGAAAAAATGTTTTCAAGGATAAGTTTGCTGTCAGGATGTATCATTCTTTGGGATTTGAGCAGATGAATGTAGCCGCTCAAAAGTTATTGGAATACAAAGATTTTACGAGTTTCAGTAAATTACACACCGACACCAAAACCAACCATTGTAAGGTAACCCAGGCTTTTTGGCAATCCTGCGGAGATGAATGGGTATTCACCATTGAAGCAGACCGTTTTTTACGCAATATGGTGAGGGCAATTGTCGGTACCTTGTTCGAAGTTGGTATGGGAAAGATGAGTGTAAATGATTTTTGTCGCATCATCGAAGCCAAAGATCGTTGTCAAGCAGGAGTATCCGTCCCGCCTCACGGACTGTATTTGGTTGATGTTAGTTATCCGGAAGAAATTTTTGCATTATCCCCTTTTGAATATTAAAATAAATTATTGTATCTTTGCAACCCAATTTAAAGATAAAAATTACTTAAGGATATAAATTAAAGATATGAAAAGCGGAATTCATCCAGAAAATTATCGTCCTGTTGCGTTTAGGGATATGTCGAATGGCGATACCTTTATTTCACGCTCTACTGTTAATACAAAAGAGACTGTCGATATTGACGGTGTTACTTATCCTTTGTATAAACTTGAGATTTCAAGTACATCTCATCCTTTCTATACCGGTAAAACAAACTTGGTTGACACTGCCGGTCGCGTAGATAAGTTTATGAGCCGTTACGGCAAACGCATGGAGAAGAAAAAATAAAAATTTATCCAAATTTATATAATGAAGGGAAGTCAAACAAATTGAATTTGACTTCCCTTTTTTATGTGAGGCTGTCTCAAAATATTCAACTAAAGTGTCTTACGTTAAATTTAACCTTAAATTAAGGTCGAGTACCACGTACCACGTACCGTGGAACTCGGACCACAGCAGTTAGTGCGCTTATGAGATACCGCTTTTTTATAAGATAATCTTAATTGTTTTACTTCCGGCTTTAATGAGGTAGATTTCTCCAGGCTTTAAATCTTGTATTAAAACCATCTGACTGTCTGACTCAATATGTCGGATCAGAATCCCTTCTAAAGAATATATATAAACCGATCGATTGTTTTCTGTGTGTTCCCCTTTATTTAGAATGATGTTTTTATGGGCATCAACGTATACCGACCATGCTTCCTTATCTTTATCTTTGTTAGTGAATTGCGTAATCCCATCTTGATTCAATAATACTTCCACCAAAGGAGAGGCAGAAGTGATATTTTCATATCTGATGGTGTTGTTCGGGTTATATACTTTGTTGCTGGCTTTTACAAAATAGTAGTATTTCCTGTCAGGGATTAGCATGTCAACGAAAGTTGATGTTTCTGTAGTCCAATAATTTCGGAAATTAAATTCTATTTGTTGGTCAAACTTAACGGAAACATCATCTATATTTACATATCCCACTGTTTTTTCAAAGGATATTCTGAACTGATTGTAATCATCGTAATCCATTAAATTGTGATCCTTAGATTCTGTGAAAAGAAACTCTATCGTAGCATTTAAATCTGAAAATACCGCAATTCTTCCAAGTCGTTTCCAATCTCTGTTGTCCCTGCGAGCTTCAACAACTATAGTTCCCGAAGTTGCGCCTACAGATCGTACGTAAAAAGAGAATCCGATAGGGGGAAAGAGGTATTTTTCTGTTTGAATGAAATCACCTATTTGAGTGAATTGTATGGCCGGACTTGATGCACCGGCATATTTGTCGTTATCGTCTAAGCTTGATGCCTTGATAATCCAACCAACGGGCGCAGTCAAGCCATTGTCGAATGCTTCGGTGAGCGTTGATGTTCCTTCTTTAATATTATAAACAGTCAGGTAATATCCGGTAGCACCTTGTACAGCATTCCAACTTGCCGTAAAACCGTCCATTGATGTCAAGGTGATTCGCTCTTCGTTGATGGTTGGTGCGTTGATGGGTGGTGGTGTTGACATGCCGGAAATAACTTTCTGTTCTAAATCGGCTTCATCGGATTGTATGTTCAGATATTCAAAATGCGTATTATCCAAAGAAGCATACACAGGATTATAACGTATTAGAATGACGGTATTTTCAACCACAGAGTCTGTGGCAACAAGTTCTATGCTTTTCGTCCAAGTACCTGTAGGATCATTTTTCTTCTGAAGTTCAAAGTTTTCATTGAATTTAAAGTTGATGATGATATTGGATTTTAAGTGCTGTCCGCTTACAGTAAACTCCTGTGACTCGGAAGGAATTCCAGCCTCAGTAGAAAAAGGCATTAAGAGATGATGGTTGGTGTTGATGACAGGAGGAAGGCCGCCACCCATGAAATCAAATGTAATGAATTCGTCTATTAGGCTTTGTCTAATATTGGTGATGGGTTGCCCTATATCTGTGCCGTCTCTTAATGTGGGGTTGAAATTGGTGATCATGGCAAATCCCGGAAACGGATCACCGGCTAATGTATTTTTGTCGGCTATGCCGTCCGCTTCCATGATGTCCACACCCATTTCATCTTTATTGTTGTTGGGCGAATTGTTTCTCCAGGTAGCAACATTGTAATTGATTCTTGTAATTAGCATGCCGCTATTTGGTAAGAAGGCGTCCCAACCGGTCTTTTGCCGATTTTCTAAAATGAAAAACTCTTTGGGATTTGGATTGTTTCCTTCCAAATTGTGGAAGCCGGTTTGACTGATTAAATAGGCTTTGTTGCTTGATTTTAAATCCGGCAAAGAGGCTCCGCGAGAAGATTTTAAAACGGTCGGGGTCAACCATCCTAAATAAAACCTGTCGTATGCAGAGTAGGTTGGGGGAGTGCGACCTTTATTTAAATATGCTCCGTCATCCATGATGCTCCACATAGATAAAGTATGGTGTTCCTCGCCGTTGGTTGCGTAATAATCAACAAGTCCGTAAACATGACTAAATTCATGGGCGAAAGTTCCTATGCCACACATAATTACACCTCTGTTGCCTCTTAATTCCGAACTACAAGCGTATCCTTTCACCCGCACCCCATCAATGGTCAACCGTCCTTCCAATTCCCAACGGTGGGGCCAAACTGAATTTTCCGGACCTCCTTCAGCTTCATTGTATCCTGCATAATAGATAAAAACATTGTCAACAATGCCATCTCCGTCTGTGTCAAATTGAGAAAAATCAATTCCATCGGATGCCGCAAGATTACAAGCATCGATAACCATTTGTCTTGGATTCTTGTCATCTCCGTTTTTATCATTGGCTCCGTAGTAAGCCATGCTGTCGGGTAAAGTATAAGGACCTATCACTATAAAATCCGGGGAGGATACACCATTTGATGCCGCTATGAAATAATCCCTTGCTGAACCGGTGCCTCCGTTGTCCCTGTATCCTTCTTCATTCAGGAGGTTGTTAAAGGCAATTTGAGGTTCAGGAATTCTGAATTCAACATCCTTGAAGTTTACAAGAATGACTAAGGATTGGGGTGAACCGGTTTTGGGAAAACTACTGATTGATTGTGATGCTGCAGGAATTTTTTGCATTTTTCTTTCCTGTTTCACTCGACTGAAATCCGGAAATGGATTCTCATTTTTCAGAAAATCATGCTCTTGCTGTGTTCGTTTTTCAATGGGGTTGACCCTTATGTCGGTAATACTGATGTTTCCCGCTTCGTCTTTTATGGCATAATGATAAAAGCCTTGCGGGTTGCGTTTGATTAAATATCCGTCGGTTGTTAATTTGTATTTGAAAAATTCGTCGCCTCGCAGATAGATGGTCAGCTCACTGCCGTCGGGCTGTACCGTGGTTACCGGATAAGGAGTTGCAGGTACTGCATGGACTTGTATGCTGTTTATAAAAAGAAAAACAGCAATCATCAGTTTATATATGGAAAAACTTGTTTTCATTTCAAGCAACGAAGATAAACAAATAATTTTTCAAAAAGTCAGTAAAACATAAATTGATTACAATTTTTACAATTTGATGGAGTTGACCGTTTCTAATAATATTTTTTCTTCATGCTCCCAGCAATATAGTTTTTTGACCGTATCAAAATGTGTTGTATCCATTGGGTTTCCTAACATAGTTTGGATGGTTGCCGCTAATTTACGTGGTTCATACTCATCAGTCAAAATGCCTGTTTGGTGTTTTTTTACGACTTGCACTATCTCCGGAAATGGACTTGCCAAGATGGGTACATGGGCATGCAGGTAGGCAAACACCCTGTTGGGCAGGGAGTAATAATAACTTAATCCTTTGTTTTCCAACAAGCACAAGCCTATGTCTCCCGATGAGGTATAGCTTTGTAATTCTTCTCCTGAAACTTTCCCGTGAAAGATCACTTTCGATTCCAATCCAAGCTTTTTTACCTTTTGCTTTAATTCCACGAGTAAGTCCCCATCACCTATGATGTATAAAACGGCATTTTTAACATATAACATGGCATCGATTACCCATTCTAATCCCCTGCCCATATTGACAGCGCCCTGGTATAAAATGATTTTTTTATCCGGGATGGTGATTTTCTGCTCTTTTGAGGGTTCTGAAAGATAAGGTACATTTCTGAGCACCTGCATGTCAATACCGTATTTGTTTCGATAATAGCCGGCAATAGAACCACATACAGTAAAGGATGTGTTGAGGTGTGGAAATATTAAATTTTCAATTTTTGTCCAAAACTTTTTGACGAATGGTCTGTTCTGGATTTCCGGTGTTTCCGGAAAAAGTTCATGAGCATCGAAAATTAACTGTTTTTTTCTGATTTTAGAAGCGAGGAAACAAGCAAGAAGGGTGTCTGTGTCGTTGGCGTAATAAATATCAGCTTTTGAAAAAAGTAAATATAGAAACAAACGAATATTCAGTTCAGCGTAAAATAAAAAAGACCGATTAAAGAGCAAATGAAACCTTTTGTGGGGAAATGCTATCCGGCTGCTCAAGGTGTTTTTTCGCTTTCTACCTATTAGAAATACCGCATATCCATGATTAAATAACGAATCGGATACTTTCAATACACGTTGATCTGTTATCAGGTCGTTTGATACAGCTATCAGGATTCTTTTACCCATTTGATTACAATTCTTTTTGTAAATATTTCAATACATCCTTATAAAGCGTTCTGTGATAGGAGTTGACGTTTTTTTCAACAGAATTATTATGCCACAAAAAACTGATTTCTCCGTGTGCATTGCGTACGGTGTTAATTAATCTCTTACAGTATTGGAATGCTTCATGGGCGTTCATAAACATGTATTTTTTTTCGCTGAGCGTTACATCCATGATGGTCAAGTGATGCAAACGCAGATTGGTGAGTTTTTTTTCTACGGGGTTGATCCATCGGACTTTCCGGCAAGTTCCCAATCTAAATCCTGCTATATCGGCATATCCCATGCTGAAATCATCCGTAATCCCACTGCTGATATGATATTCAAAATCTTCGGGCTCCCTGTTGTTTAAAAAATGACTCCTGCTATAATTGATTTTGAGACGTGTAAACTTTTCCAAACGCTTTTTTTCTTCGGCAATCAGTGTGGGATTACAACCCGCCTCATAACTGGTGTGTAAACCAATGGCAATTTTCTTTCTCTTGATATAGCGGATCAATTGTTTATAGTCGGGATGTGCTAAATTGACAATGGGTTTGTCTTCCTTCCTCTTGCTGTTGTGAGATCGGATAAAGGTAATCATTTCACAATCCTCTTTACCCATCTTCTTGTGAAGCTCGGTATCTAACTTAAAAAGATAAGGAAAGGTGTACCAGGGGTCAAAAATCAATCCTCCAAAGTAACTTTTGATAGCCTGTTTGGCTTCTTTTGGTCGCCTGATGCCTCGTAGAATCCCGCCCATCATGCCGCGGATGTTTCTGTAATGAGCCAGTTGGTCAACATCATGCGTTAAATAGACCTTGTTTATTTTACAGGGAGGATCATTGGCTTCAACTCCCATTTCTCTCAACTTTCGTCGTAGCATCGCTCCCCACTCTTCAATGATGGGACGGTCGATGAAGCCTGCTCTGTAAGGCAAAGACTCCTTTCCCGGAAATCGTCGGTGAGCATCACGCACATCGCGACGTACGGTTTCTTCATATCTTGAAATAAGGAAATAAGTACCTGCAACAATGTCAGCATGCAATACGAGTGTGTCCTCGACCATTTCTTCAGTAGGTTCCCCAAAAAGAATGGGTATCTCTTCCCACAGTTTGAGTGGCAGTTTCGGGAGACTGTCCAGTGTTCCGTAAATCCTATCTTCAAAGAATTCTGAAGGTTTGATGACTAATTTATATTGAGTATAATCCTCTTCTTGTGAAGTATAACCGATTAATTCGGCAATATCTTCAGGAACATGATCCCCAACTAAAAACTTAATGATGTATTTAATAATTTCTTCCACTTCAATGTTTAAATTACAAGTCTTTATTGCCCGCAAACTACCCCGTACCCCGCACCTCGCACCTCGCACCTCGGAACTCAAAACTCAAAACTCGAAACTCGCACCATCAACTACTCTCCAATTCCCTCTTCAAATATTCCCCTGTTTTACTGTTGGGGTTATTGGCAACCTCTTGAGGTGTTCCGGAGCAAATAATCTGTCCTCCTTCTCGCCCGCCACCCGGACCAATATCGATGATGTGGTCGCAAGCCTTGATAACATCCATGTTATGTTCTATGATGATTATCGTATTTCCCTTGTCTGTCAAACGGTTTAAAACGCATAAAAGTACGCGAATATCCTCAAAGTGCAAACCTGTTGTCGGCTCATCCAATAAATACAAGGTGTTTCCGGTGTCTCTTTTCGAAAGTTCAGCCGCCAACTTCACGCGCTGGCTTTCGCCCCCGGAGAGGGTTGTACTTGGTTGCCCCAATTTAATATATCCCAATCCGACTTCTTGTAAAGTTTTTATTTTATTTAAGATTCTGGGTTGATTCTCGAAGAAATCGACGGCCTGATTGATTGTCATGTTTAGCACGTCGGCAATGGATTTTCCTTTGAATCTGATTTCCAAAGTTTCTTTGTTGTATCTTTTTCCTTCACAACTCTCACAAGTTACGTGCACATCAGGCAAAAAATTCATTTCGATGGTTTTGTAACCATTGCCGCCGCACACTTCGCAACGCCCTCCGGCGGTGTTGAAAGAAAATCTTCCGGGTTTATAAGCGCGGATTTTGGCTTCCGGCAAAGATACGAATAGATTCCTTATCTCGGAAAATACTCCGGTGTAGGTTACCGGATTGGAGCGTGGTGTCCTTCCTATGGGGGATTGATCGACCATGACAACCTTGTCGATATTTTCAATGCCCTCCACTGATTGATAACCAAGAGGGTCCTTCAAAGAGGAATAGAAATGCTGACTTAAAATAGGCTGTAGGGTGCTGTTGATCAGTGTTGACTTTCCACTTCCTGATACACCGGTCACACAAATCATTTTACCCAAAGGAAAGTTTACATCAATATTCTTCAGATTGTTCCCGCAGGCACCCTTGATGGTCAAAAACTTACCGGAGCCCGAACGTATCTTCGACGGAATCTCGATTTTTTCTTTTCCGTTGAGATAAGATGCTGTAAGTGAGTCCGATTGAAGGATTCCTTCCGGACTCCCGGCAAAAACCACATTACCGCCAAGTCGTCCTGCACCCGGACCTAAGTCTATCAAATAATCAGCCGATAGCATCATTTCCTTGTCGTGCTCCACAACGATGATGGAGTTACCGCTGTCGCGCAATTGCTTGAGTGATTTGATTAACCTTTGATTGTCGCGCTGATGCAGTCCGATGCTCGGTTCATCCAAGATGTAAAGCACATTGACCAATTGAGTCCCGATTTGTGTTGCCAAACGAATGCGTTGATTTTCACCTCCGGACAATGAATAAGAATTTCGGTTCAATGACAAATAATCCAAACCTACATTGATCAAAAATTGAAGGCGCTGTTTGATTTCTTTTAGAATTTCGGCAGCTATGGTTCTTTGCTTTTCTGACAGATATTGCTCTACATGGGATATCCATTCATGTAGTTCGTCTATATCCATTTTGGCCAACTCAGCAATATTTTTGTCGTGAATTTTAAAATACAAAGATTCTTTTTTCAGTCTTGTACCCTGACATACCGGACAGAGAATTTCCTTAGAAAACTGATTCGCCCATTTTTGCTCAGTAGCAGATGCATCCTGGTCTTGCTGCATCTCAATGTATTTGATAATACCGTCATAACTGAGAAAATAATTGGAATTACCCAAGGATTGATTTTTGATTTTCAATCTTTCGTCAGTTCCGTTTAGAATCCCTTCCATTGCCTCATCCGGAATTTCGGCTACCGGCATCTTAATATGACAGTCATATTTTTCCAAGATGGCTTCAATTTGCCAATATATAACTGAGTTTTTATATTTTCCCAATGGAACAATAGCACCATTGTAAATACTGAGAGATGGGTTGGGGATGATTTTTTCAATGTCAATTTCGTTGATATAACCTAAGCCTTTGCAAGTCGGACAAGCTCCATGGGGCGAATTGAAAGAGAAATTATGCGGTGCGGGTTCATTATATGAAATGCCGGTGGTTGGGCACATCAGGTTCTTGCTGAAATATCTGATTGAGTTGGCTTCAACATCCAATATCATGACGATGCCATCACCTTGCTGCATGCCTTGCTTCAATGATTTTGAAAGACGCTGTCGGTTGCTTTCCTGCACAACGATTCGGTCGATTACCAACTCAATATCGTGAATTTTATACCTGTCAAGCTTCAATCCATAGCTAAGTTCATGTATATCACCATCGATGCGTACATGCAAATAGCCTTTTTTGCGGGTAGTTTCAAATAATTCTTTGTAATGTCCCTTACGCCCTTTTACCAGGGGAGATAAGAGCATGATTTTTTTGTCTTCATACTCTTTGGCGATGAGTTCAAGAATTTGCTCTTCAGAATATCTGACCATTTTCTCTCCGGTAAGGTAGGAAAAGGCTTCACCTGCACGTGCATACAGTAACCTGAGAAAATCATAAATTTCGGTAGTTGTCCCAACTGTAGAACGGGGGTTTTTGTTGGTCGTTTTTTGTTCGATGGAAATAACGGGGCTTAATCCGGTGATCTTATCAACATCCGGTCTTTCCAAATTGCCTAAGAAGTTGCGGGCGTATGCCGAAAAAGTCTCTATGTAACGGCGTTGCCCTTCGGCATATATCGTATCGAAAGCTAAGGAAGATTTACCGCTGCCGCTGAGTCCGGTTATAACGGTCAACGCATTGCGGGGTATGGACACATTGATGTTTTTTAAGTTGTGAACCCGGGCACCGGTGACTACTATTTTCCCAGATCTGTCTATTTTTTCTATGTCTGTATTTTGTTTCAAAATGATGTCTAAATCGAAAACCTGTTAGCTTGCAAAGGTAATATTTTTTACGTAGAGAATAATTGACTGTGAGTTGGTTTGTGATATCAATAAAAAATATTAACTTTGCCTCGCTTTTTTAACAAAGAAAAGTGTGATGGGAAATTTAGCGACTAATCACTTAATAATCAACGCTAAAATTTTGAGTAACACATAAAAAAATAAAATGAAAACATTCGATTTAGAAGGGAAAATACGCCAAGAAGTTGGTAAGAAGTCGGCTAAAATTGCTCGTGCAACCGACAATGTACCATGCGTTTTGTATGGTAATAGTGAAAATGTACATTTTACAGTGACACAAGGTGCTGTTCGTAAGTTGATTTATACACCTGATGTGTTTGTCGTTAATTTAACGATTGACGGCAAAAAAAAGAAAGCTATCATCAAAGAATTGCAATTTCATCCTGTTAAAGACACATTGATACACATTGATTTCTTCGAAATTACCGACAAAAAACCGGTTGCAATGGACATTCCTGTAAAATTAACAGGGCTTGCCGAAGGGGTAAAAGCTGGTGGTAAATTAAATTTACAATTGCGTACATTAAGAGTAAAAGGAATTTACACGGATCTCCCCGAAACCATCACCTTGGATGTAACTGATTTGGTATTGGGAAAATCTATTCGAGTGGGTGATATTAAACTTGATAATTTAGAAATTTTATCTCCTAAGCATGCTGTCGTTTGTCAAGTTAAATTGACACGTGCTGCTCGCCCTGCCGATGAAGAAATTGAAACAGAAGAAGGAGCAGCAGGGGAAGGAACTGAAGGAGGAGAAAAAACTTCAGAAGAATAATCTGTTGTAATATGAAGTACCTGATAGTTGGACTCGGGAATATCGGTCCCGATTACCAGGACACCCGACACAACATAGGATTCACAATATTGGATGCTCTTGCGAGGGTGTCCAATGTTGTTTTTGAGGATAAGCGATACGGGTTTGTAACCCGCATCAAATTGAAAGGGCGCACATTGGTTTTGTTGAAGCCTTCAACTTTTATGAATTTGAGTGGCAATGCAGTGCGTTATTGGATGAAAAAAGAGAAGATTGAAAATGAAAACTTATTGGTCGTTGTTGATGATATTGCGCTTCCGTTTGGAACACTAAGACTGAAACCTCAGGGGTCGGATGCAGGGCACAACGGACTGAAAAGTATTCAGGATTTAATCGGTACTGAGTATCCCCGTTTGCGTTTTGGTATTGCCGATAATTTTTCCAAAGGATGTCAGGTAGAATATGTGTTGGGAAAATTTGAAGAAGAAGAGCGATTGTTGTTGCCTGAAAGAATTGACAAAGCCATTGAAATGATCAGGAGCTTTTGTTTAGCCGGCTTGCAACTGACCATGACGCAGTTTAATAACAAGTAAATTGAGAGGAGAGGCGTATAGGCATGGAAACGGAAATGCGAATAGATAAATGGCTGTGGTCAGTCCGCCTCTATAAAACCCGTACGCTGGCTGCTGAAGCTTGTAGAAAGGGAAAAGTTCTGGTTGCCGGTGTTGAAGCCAAGCCTTCACGCAATATTAAGGTAGGCGATATTATTCAAATTAAACGAAACCCGGTACTCTTTTCCTATGAGGTGCTGGCATTGACAGAGAGAAGGGTGGGCGCCAAGTTGGTTTCCGAATTGATGAAAGATGTCACCACTCCCGATCAGTTGGAGCTATATGAACTGGGTAAAATTGCTGCCAAAAGTAACCGTGAAAGAGGTAAAGGAAGACCGACTAAAAAGGAAAGACGAGACCTGGAAGCCTTCCTCGAACCTGTTTTTTGGGAAGAATAATATTTGTGTTCTTGGTTTGTTTTTTTGTTATTTGTAGAAGTTAAAGAAGTTAGGGAAGTTAAAGAAGTTAGGGAAGTTAAGTAGTTAGTAGTTAGTTAAAGAAGTTATAAGAAGTTAGGGAAGTTAGCGTGTTCCGAGTTCCGGGGTGCGGGGTCTAACTCGTTCTTCGTTTATCGTTCTTAGTTTTTAGTTCTTCGTTTTTAGTTCTTCGTTCATAAAAATGCTCATCGCTTCCTATCTTAAAAATACAAACATCGCCGAATATTTGCTGTATATGTGGCAGGTAGAAGACACCATACGTGCCATGGATTTTGATATTGAACGTATTGAAAAATCGGTAGTTGACCGTCTTCCTGTGAAAGATGAAAATGAGCGTCGTACTGTTTTATTATGGTATGAGGATCTGATAGACATGATGCGACGTGAAAATGTGATGGACAAAGGGCATTTGCAAATAAACAAAAATACGGTTGCCGACCTTGACGACTTTCATTATTTGATTTTAGGCTCTGAATGTGTTCCGGCATATAATGCCAAATACCTTCATGTATTACCGCTTATTAATCAATTCAGACAGAAGTCGAAAGCAGGTTTAACTGATGTTGAATTGTGCTTTAATTTCCAATATGGTATTCTGATGCTCAGGTTACAGAAAAAAGAAATCAGTGCGGAGACACTCAAAACACAGGAAGAAATTTCAAAGTTTTTGATTTTGCTGACTAAAAATTACCATGCTTTTGCGGAAGGTAAGCTTGACTTGGAATAAATTGATTACCTTTGTCTCTGTTATTTTATTAAAACTAAAACCAATACAAAAATGAAAGGAATTATTCTTGCCGGGGGAGCAGGTACTCGCTTGTACCCCATTACAAAAAGCATTTCCAAACAAATCATTCCGGTGTATGACAAACCCATGATTTATTATCCGCTTTCGGTGCTTCTGCTATCGGGCATACGTGAAATATTGATTATCTCAACACCGCAGGACATCCATTTGTATGAAAACCTATTGGGTGACGGCAAAGAGCTTGGAATAAAATTGCAGTATGCCATTCAACCTTCTCCGGACGGATTGGCACAGGCTTTTATCATTGGGGAGGAATTTATCGGGAATGATGCTGTCTGCATGATTTTGGGCGACAATATTTTTTATGGTTTTGATTTTTCTAAGATTTTGAGAGAAGCTGCTCAGTTGCAAGACGGAGCTATAGTTTTTGGATACTATGTAAGTGACCCTGAGCGTTATGGAGTTGCTGAATTTGATGCCAAAGGTAAGGTGATTAGTTTGGAGGAAAAGCCTGCGAAACCAAAATCAAACTATGCGGTGACCGGTTTGTATTTTTATGGGAATGATGTGATTGAGAAAGCCAAGTCCTTAAAGCCATCCAAGAGGGGAGAGTTGGAAATTACAGATTTAAATAGGTTGTATTTGGAGGAGGATCGTTTGAGCGTAAAACTCATGGGACGTGGTATGGCTTGGCTGGATACCGGAACGCACGATAGTTTGTTGGATGCTTCTAACTTTATTGCAACCATTGAAAGCAGACAAGGTTTGAAAGTTGCCTGTATAGAAGAAATAGCTTTTAGAAACGGCTATATTGATAAAAAACAGTTGCTTAAATTGGCTGAGCCGCTTAAAAAGAATCACTACGGAGAGTATTTGATAAAAATTGCTGATGAAAAAGTTTTTGATTGATGGAAATTATTCACACACCCATTGAAGGGTTATTTATTGTCAAACCACGTATTTTTGAAGATAAGCGGGGATTTTTCTTCGAAAGCTACAATCGTAATAAATACATTGAAGCTGGTATTGACCTGGATTTTTGCCAGGATAATCAATCCAAATCTTCTTATGGTGTTGTTAGGGGGCTACATTACCAATTACATCCTTATAGTCAGTCTAAATTGGTGTCGGTTGTTGTTGGTGCTGTGTGGGATGTGGCTGTGGATTTAAGAAAGGAGTCACCTACTTTCGGGAAATGGTATGGCGTCGAGTTGTCGGCTACAAATAAATTACAATTTTTGCTGCCCAAAGGTTTTGCACATGGATTTTCTGTACTGAGTGAAACAGCTATTTTTTCCTATAAGTGTGATGATTATTACAATCAGTTGGCCGAGAGGGGTATCATGTACAATGACCCATTTCTGAATATTGATTGGAAAATACCGGCTGATCAAATATCGGTGTCGCAGAAAGACAGTCTCCATCCTTCGTTTCAAGAATCCGAAATGAATTTTTAAAGTACTCAAAAGGTAAAAAAGCATGCAAACCGTATTAGTAACAGGCAGCAAAGGGCAGTTGGGAAATGAAATCCAGGTGCTGGCACTTTCTTATCCGCAGTTCAATTTTATCTTTACTGATGTTGAAGAATTAGATATTTGCAACCGTCGGTCTGTTGATGATTTTTTTGCCGTACACAAAATTGATTTTTTGATTAACTGTGCAGCTTATACTGCTGTGGATAAGGCAGAAGAAGACAAATTGATGTGTTTTCAGATCAATAAAGATGCAGTAGGGCATTTGGGAGAAGCCTCTGCGCGTCATGGGGTAAAGATGCTGCATGTCTCTACCGATTATGTGTTTGATGGAAAGAGTTACGTGCCATACACAGAAGAGATGCCGGTGTCTCCTGCCACGGTGTATGGCCAGTCAAAAGCCGAAGGCGAACAACTGCTTGCTTCTGTTTTGCAGAATGCTGTTGTAGTCAGGACTTCCTGGCTCTACTCATCATTTGGGAATAATTTCGTAAAAACCATGCTTAGGTTAGGCAGGGAGCGTGTGAGCTTGCAAGTTGTTTTTGATCAAGTCGGTACACCTACTTATGCAGCTGATTTGGCGGATGCATTGTTGCAAATTATCAGTGCCGGGAAACTTATTCCCGGTATTTATCATTACTCCAATGAAGGTGTGTGTAGCTGGTACGATTTTGCCCTCGCAATTTTTAAATCAGCAAAGATTGAGTGTGATGTGTTACCGATAAACAGTAAGGATTACCCTACTAAAACGCCCCGTCCGCATTACAGTGTATTGAACAAGCAAAAGGTAAAATCTACCTACAATTTACGAATTGCGCACTGGGAAGACAGCCTGAAACTTTGTATTCAAAAGTTAGAAAATCACTGATTCTTTGAACCTTATCTTAGTTTGGCTCCCAATTCTTGTTCAAAGTTTTTGATCAGTTTTTTCATAACAGCATCTATTTCTGCGTCAGTCAATGTTTTAGCAACATCTTGAATGTAGAAACTTACGGCATATGACTTTTTATCCGGATCAAGATTTTTACCTTCGTACACATCAAATAGATTAATCCTTTTGAGGAGTTTTCTTTCTGTTTTAAAGGCAATTTTTTCAATGGCTTCAAAGCTGATATTCTTGTCGAGCAATAATGCCAGATCCCTTCTTACTTCAGGGAATTTTGGCATATCATTGAATAGTATGCGGTGCCGTTTGACTTCTTTCAAAATATTTTCCCAAGATAAATCAGCGAAATAAACAGACTGTTCAATATCAGTCGCCTTCAATAGTCTTGCATGCACGATGCCATAGGTAGCCAAACTTCTGTTTGAGAGTGTCTTGATGGTAATGGCTTCGCTGAATATATCATTTTCACAAGGAGCATAAACTAACTTAGAAAAATCAATACCCATCCTTTTTAAAATGCCTTCAACATAAGCTTTCAGATCATACACGCTGACGCTTTGAGCTGTTTGTGTCCATGACGGTGCGTGCTTTTGTCCCGTCATCCAAATACCTAAGTGAAACTCTTCACGATAGAAAGAGAGCGGGTCGTCATCGGCATTTTCATTGCTTGCTTTCTCATCATTTACGTACTGGTAGCAATTGCCGAATTCATACAGCTTTAAGTCGGCATGCTGCCTGTTCACATTGTAAGCAATGCTCTCAAGGCCACCGAACAATAAGGTTTGACGCATTACATTCAAATCGTTGCTTAAGGAATTGATGATTTTTACACTTTTGTTTTCCGGATAAGTTGACAATTCCCGATAATAAGCTCCCTTTGTCAGCGAGTTATTCATGATTTCAAAGAAACCTTGCGCGGTCAGTTGTTCGGAGATCAATTGCTGCAAACGCTGATTTTTTGAATCGTCGATATGACTTACAGTATAAGATAAATTATGTCCTATTTCAACATTGTTGTATCCATATATGCGCAGAATGTCCTCAATTACATCAACATCCCTCTGTACGTCAACCCTGTAAGTCGGAATCTGCAACAAATACCCCGCTTCATCACTTTGAAGGATAGTCATTTCTAAAGCTTGTAAGATTTTTTCTATGACAGACCTTTTGATTTTTTTTCCAATCAAACTTTGTATTTTTTGAATCGAAATGCTGACTTTAGCGGGTTGAATCACGTGGGGATACACATCCACAACTTCACTGGAAATTTCTCCGCCGGCTATTTCCTGAATCAACATAGCACAGCGTTTCAATACATACACTGTGTTGGAAGGGTCGCATCCTCTTTCAAAGCGAAAAGAAGCATCGGTATGTAAATCGTGCAATTTGGATGTTTTGCGTATGCTGACAGGATTAAAATAAGCGCTTTCCAAGAAAATATTAGTCGTAGTTTCAGTCACCCCGGAATCAATACCACCAAAGACACCTCCAATACACATGGGGTTTTCAACATCACAAATCATCAGATCCTCAGCGCTTAATTTACGAACTACTCCGTCTAATCCGGTAAAAGGTGTAGCATTCGGCATGGTCTTTACCCTGACACGCTTTCCTTGAATTTTATCTGCATCGAAAGCATGCAAAGGCTGTCCGGTTTCATGCATAACATAATTGGTGATGTCAACTATGCTGTTGATGGGGCGTAACCCGATGATGTTCAATCTGTCCTTCAGCCATTGTGGCGATTCTTTAACCTTAACACTAGCAATGGTTACAGCCGAATACCGTGGGCAAGCTTCAGGAGATTCAATATCTACCGGAATTGTCAAAGTAGTATTTTGAACTTTAAACTTGCTCACATCAGGCTTTGTTAGCTTGATGTTATTGTCGCGGATGGAAAAATAGGCAGCCAAATCACGTGCTACGCCATAATGAGAAGTCGCATCGCTGCGGTTAGGGGTGATGTCAATTTCAAAAACATAATCGTCTTCAACATCGTAGTATTTCTTGGCTAAAGTACCCACTGAAACAGTTTCCGGCAATACAATGATCCCGTCGTGACTTGTTCCGATACCTATTTCATCTTCGGCGCAAATCATCCCGAAAGATTCAATACCTCTTATTTTAGTGCGTTTAATGGTGAATGTCTCGTCGTCTGAATACAATTTAGTACCGATGGGAGCTACTATCACTTTCTGACCGGCAGCTACATTGGGAGCTCCACAAACAATTTGTAAAGGACTTTCATCACCGATATTTACGGTCGTTACCGACAAGTGATCTGAATTTTCATGTTTTTTGCAAGTTAAAACCTCACCAACCACCAAACCTTCCAAACCTCCTTGAATTGTTTGAACCTTTTCAACACCACCTACTTCCAAGCCGATAGAAGTGAGAATTGTACTTAATGCCTCAGCAGGTATATCTAAATTGATATAGTCTTTTAACCAGTTATAAGAAATTTTCATTGAAATGAATGTTTTTTTTATGACTTGCAAATTTACATCAATTAATTAGATTGACAATTATTTGGGAGAAGTTGAGGGGAAAGTTTATGGAAGTTATGGAGAAGTTATAGAAATTAGGGAAGTTAAAGAAGAGTTCCAGGGTCCGGGGTCATGTGGTCTAATTCGTTCATCGTTTTTAGTTCATCGTTTTTAGTTGTCTTTTCTCCTTGTTTGTCTGTGTTCTGTGTTCTGTGTTCTTCAATAAAATCCTGAAAATTGCACAAAATATTGCAAATCGTGCAAAATATGTTTATTTTTGCGGCCGTAACTAAATCCATACGAAAATGATTAAAGAAAATTTCATCAAACTATTTGAAGATGCATTCCAGAAGTATTGGGATTTGCCTGCATACAGCAATTACGGTGAAGATATGACTTTGACCTATGCTGATGTAGCCAAGTGGGTAGCCAAGTTGCATATCTTGTTTGAACAATGTAATATTCAGCCGAATGATCACATTGCCCTGATTGGACGCAATAATGCTAATTGGGCTATTACCTATCTGGCAACCGTAACTTATGGAGCCATCGTTGTGCCTATCTTACAAGATTTTAATCCCAATGATGTGCATCATATTGCAAATCACTCTGAATCTAAATTATTGTTTACAAGCGATAATATTTGGGAAAATCTGGAAGAGGAAAAACTGAAAACCGTACAAGCGGTATTCTCGTTGACCGATTTCAATTGTATTACGATCATAGATAGAAGGGAAGAAAATGAAAAGGCTGAATTAGAGCCGATTTTAGAGCGCCGGCATTTGAAACTTGAGGTGGTTAATTCAATTTTTAGATTAAAGTATCCGCAAGGCTTCCGTAAAGAACATGTAAAATATATCGAGAAGCATAATTCAGAATTGGTTTCCATCAATTATACTTCCGGAACTACGGGATTTAGTAAGGGGGTAATGACCAGTGGAAATGCATTGGCAGGAAACATTATGTTTGCTGTTGGTACCGGCATCATCAAGGAAGGATACCAAATTGTCTCATTTTTGCCTTTAGCGCACTCCTATGGTTGTGCTTTTGACTTCCTGACGACCACCTGCATAGGCTGTCATATTCATTTCTTAGGAAAAATACCGTCACCCAAGATATTGCTAACGGCTTTTGCTGAAATCAAACCCAATGTAATTTTCCTTGTTCCGCTTATCATTGAGAAGATATATAAAAAACAAATTCAGCCTTTAATAGCCAAACCAACCATCCGTTGGGTATTGAAGATTCCATTATTGGATCAAACCATTTTGTCCACCATACGTAAAAAGTTGATACAAGCATTTGGTGGTGAGTTTGTTCAGTTGATATGCGGTGGAGCTCCCATGAATGCAGAGGTAGAGGATTTTTTACAAAAGATTAAATTTCCTTATACCGTTGGTTACGGCATGACTGAATGTGCACCCCTCATCAGCTTTACGCCTGTTGATCGTTTTGTTCCAAAATCGGCTGGGGAAGTGATTCCCGTGATGGAAGCAAAAATTATAAATACCGATCCCAAAACCGGTATAGGAGAAATTTGTGTCAGAGGCGAAAACTTAATGTCCGGTTACTATAAAAATCCAGAAGCCACAGATAGTATCCTTGATGAAGATGGATGGCTGCATACGGGCGATTTAGGTACAATTGACAAACAAAATAATATTTTTATCAAGGGAAGAAGTAAAAGTATGATTTTAGGATCGAGTGGTCAGAATATCTATCCGGAAGAGATAGAAGCAAAGCTCAACAATATGCCGTACGTGATGGAAAGCCTTGTGGTAGAAAATCACGGAAAATTACATGCTTTGGTGTATCCTGACTATGAAGCAGTTGATTTGGAAAATCTGAATCAGAAGCAATTGGAAAAAGTGATGGAAGAAAACAGGGTGGCACTTAACAGTATGACTGCTTCTTATGAAGCTATTCTTAAGATTCACCTCTATCCAAATGAATTTGAGAAGACCCCGAAAAAGAGTATCAAAAGATATCTGTATTCAACGGCTTTTCATAAAGTCTCTGATATCGAAGGACAATAAATTGTGCTTATTTGTAAAAAAAAGTTGGTAAAAACAAAAAAAAGCATCAAAAAGTTTTTTTATTCTAAAAATTAAGTGTAATTTTGCGGGGATTTTGAATTGCAAACTATATTATGTCGAATTTTTAAAAGATTTTGAAAAATGAAAAAATTATTTTTATTATTTGCTGTTGCTTCATTTTTTGTTGCATGTGCACCTAAGGCAGCAGAAACAACTGAAGAAGAAGCTGTTGTAACAGAAGAAGTTGTAACAGAAGAAGCTCCTGCTCAAGACACAACTGTAACAGAAGAAGCTCCTGTAGTTCAATAAAAGTTAAACTAAAAAAGGAAGTCCGTTAGTTATACTTAACGGACTTTTTTTGTTTTTAGGGGGTTGGGTTTCGAGTTTGTGAGTTCCAAACTTCATAAATGCAATAATTTGATGTAAATTTGCAGTTCAAAAAAGTAATGACATGGTTTTAAGGATCGCTGTACAAGCTAAAGGGCGTTTGTTTGATGATACGATGTCCCTGCTACATGAAACAGGTATTAAATTAGAGTCGGCAAAGAGGCTTTTGTTGGTATCTGCAACCAATTTTCCATTGGAAGTATTGTTCCTTCGCGATGATGACATTCCGCAGTCCGTTGCTGACGGCATTGCCGATATCGGTATTGTAGGAGAGAATGAATTTGCTGAAAAAAGAAAACGAGCTTCGATTGTCAAGCGCCTTGGCTTTAGCAAGTGCCGTTTGTCGTTAGCTATACCGAAAGGAATGGATTATCCGGGCATTCATTGGTTTGATGGGAAAACCATAGCGACTACCTATCCGAAAGTATTAGGAGATTTTTTAAAAGAAAATAAGATTAATGCTGATATCCACGTAATTACGGGTTCCGTTGAAATTGCTCCAAGTATTGGTCTGGCAGATGCTATTTTTGATTTGGTAAGCTCGGGTAGCACACTTGTTACCAATCATCTGAAAGAAGTGGAAGTTGTGATGAAGTCGGAAGCAGTGTTGATTCAACATCCTGATCTTTCTGCTGAGAAGGCAGCCATTTTGGAAGAACTTTTATTCCGAATAGAATCGGTACTGTTGGCTGACGACAAAAAATATATTTTGATGAATGTTCCTACCGAAAACATATCCAAGATTGTAGAAGTGTTGCCCGGCATGAAGAGTCCGACTGTTCTTTCCCTGGCTAAGGAAGGATGGAGTTCTTTGCATGCTGTCATTTCTGAAAAAGAATTTTGGAACATCATTGGAAAATTGAAAGCATTAGATGCTGAAGGAATTTTGGTGGTACCCATTGAAAAAATGATTTTATAATGCCGTTTTTACTATGAATTTGTGCATCGATCAAGGAAATACCAATACGAAGATTGCTATTTTTGATCAAGACAATATTGTTGACCTGAGTGTATATGAAAATCCGGATTTACAGGTTTTTAAGAGGATATTTGAATCTCATCCGGTAGAGCATACCATTTTATCAAGCGTCATTAACCATCAGGACGATTTGTTGTCTTTCTTAAAGCACAGTAAAAAGTTTTTTTTGTTAGACCACCATACTCCATTGCCTGTTATCAATCGATATAAAACTCCGGAAACACTTGGTAAAGACAGATTGGCAGCTGTTGTCGGAGCAGCATCAATTCAAAAGAATGCCGATATTCTGGTGATTGATGTGGGTACGGCCATTACCTATGATTTCATCAATGCTGAAGGAGTCTATACCGGAGGAGATATTACGCCGGGTATAGATTTAAGATTGAAATCTTTGCATCATTTTACGCAACGGTTACCACAGGTAGAATTTGATGAACAGGTTAGTTTTATGGGGACCAATACCACAACAGCCATTCAATCCGGAGTGTTATATGGCATTGTGTCAGAGATAGATGGGTACATCAATCGACTTATGCAAAAATATCCTAAACTTTCAGTTTTTTTAACAGGAGGTGATGCAGTTTACTTTGAAAAGAGATTAAAAAGTAGCATCTTTGCAAACAAAAATTTGGTATTAATCGGGCTCAATAGAATATTGGAATATAATGTTAAAAACAGTTAAGCCTTTTTTGTTGGTTTTTGTTCTTTTTCTTGTGCAATTATCTGTTGGGCAGAACAATACTAATTCTCCTTATACCCGATACGGTTATGGAGAACTTGTTGATGTGAATTCAGCAGAACAGCGTGCCATGGGAGGTGTCGCATTCGGGTTAAGAAACAATTCCATGATCAATCCGGCAAATCCGGCTTCATACAGTATTGTAGATTCTACATCCTTTATGTTTGATTTTGGTATGAGTGGATTGTTGTCCATGTTTTCTGATGTCGGTGGAAGGATTCTAAGTTTTACCTCTAATATTGAATATATTACCCTGCAGTTTCCCATAACAAAATGGTTGGGGTTGAGTGCCGGTTTGTTGCCCTATTCATTTTCCGGATATAATTATTATGATACTGATTCGATTGAAATGCCCAATCATACTTCGACATCAACTTATGCCAATTATTCCAGAAAATATATAGGAAGCGGGGCTATCAGTCAAATTTATACCGGATTGGGGTTGAAGTTGTTCGATCATATAGCTTTGGGTGCAAATGCTTATTATATGATGGGCGGTTCATCTAACAGCAGTTCGATCTTGTTTAGTAATACGAAATTCAGTTCGTCGTCTTCTACGCAAGAAAATGCGATTGTGGTCAATAGTTTTAGATTCAGATATGGTTTGCAGTTGTTTCATACCTTCAAAGAAAATCACGAGTTGACAATAGGTGGAATTTATGAACACAAAGCACCGTTCAGGGGAGAGTTTTTGCAATATAATTTTGGTATACCTGCTGATACTGTGTTATATGACCATCATTTCGGATTGCCGACAACCTATGGCGTAGGGGTTAATTATGTGTTTAAAAACAAATTAACACTGTCTGCAGATTACATGATGCAGAGATGGGGAGATGCTTTGTTTTTTGGCAAGACCGACAGTCTGACCAACAGAAATAAAATAGCTGTTGGAGCAGAATATATAATAAATCCGAGAGGAAATAAATATGTTGACAGGATGCGTTATCGTGTAGGTATCAATTTGCAAGATTCGTATTTTAAGGTTGATGGTCGGGTTCCTCCAAAAAATTTCGGTATCAGTTTTGGCGTGGGCTTGCCTTTGCGTACAACTAATACGATGTTAAATGCATCTTTGGAATATGGGAAAGTTGGAGATAAGACAATGTTGAGACAAGATTATTTTAAATTTACCTTTAATGTTGTCTTCAACGAAAACTGGTTTTTTAAGAGAAAATTATAACATTATAAGTACAAGATAGAATTTATGAAAGTCATGAAGAAATTAATTTTATTGTCGTTGAGTATAGTTATTCTGACTAATTGCTATGCTCAAAGAAGAACAAAAAAGTCAGCAGCTAAAGAAGAAGTGACCCCGGTAGAAGTTGTTACTCCTCAGGAGTCGCAACCGGAGGAACCTGCTGGTGACCCTGTTATTACAGAAGAGTGTTTGATAAACTTGAGTTTGTTTAATGAGTCTGCTAAAAATAAGCAGTATGCTGATGCATTGGGTACCTGGAATCAGGTATTTGAAAATTGCCCCAATGCCAACAGAGCCATTTATACACATGGGCGTTCAATTTTACATTGGTTGTTGAGTGAGCAAACAGATGATGTTAAATATCAAGAAGTATTTAATAAGCTGATGTTGATGTATGATAAGCGCATGAAGTATTTTGGGGATGATCCCAGGTATCCTATACCCTGGATTAAAGGATTAAAAGCCTTGGATTATATAGTATTTGTCAAAAATGATGAACTGAAAAAGCCTGCCTATAAATGGTTAGAAGAAGCCATAGACGGATTGGGTGAAGCAACAGAAATTGAAATGATCAGACAGTTCGTTGTGTTGTCGGATAAATTATATGCCAACGATCAAACCCATGGTGAGAAATATATTGCTGATTATTTGAAAGCCAATGATCTGTTGGAAACAATCATTAAGAATGCTGAGAGCACAGATCAAACACTCGCTACACAAGCAACGCAATATAAAAACGGATTGGACATCGTTTTTGCTGAAAGTGGAGCAGCCGATTGCGAAACGCTGGATGAATTGTACAAAGACGAGATAATCACTAATGGAGAGGATTTAGGGTATTTGAACAAAATTATTTCTTTTTACAGAAGGGTTAGATGTGTGGACTCAAAAGTGTATTTTGATGCTGCCGTAAAAGCACATAAGATTCAACCAACCGCTGAATCTGCAAGTGCATTAGCTGCTATGTCGTATAATCAGGAGGAATTTCAGCAGTCAGTCAATTATTATGAAGATGCTACAAGATTGAGTGATGTTGATATAGATAAAGCAGATTATCAATACAAAATTTCCCAGATTTATTACTCCAAAATAGGAGATTATCCCCGCACTAAGACTCATGCACTGAATGCATTGGGATATAATCCGTCATTGGGGAGTGCACACATGATTATAGGACTTGCCTATGCTGCAGCAAAAGGAATTTATGATGATCCGGTATTATCTAAATCCGTGTTCTGGGTGGCTGTCGATAGGCTTAACAAAGCCAAACAAGTAGATCCTTCTTTGACAGAAGATGTGGATAAGCTGATTGCTACTTATATCCGCCATTTCCCTTCTAAAGAAGATATTTTCTTTAAGCCTGAGCTTAATAATGGAAAATCTTTTTATGTGGGTGGATGGATAGGAGAGACCACAATTTGTAGATAATAAAGCTTTGAAGTGTTTGCAGAAAAAATATGATTGTAAAAACATTACAACCGCCTTTTCGGTGGTTGTTGTGTTTTTTTTGCTTTTTTCATGCAATACCACCGTAACTGAACAGATTGATTTGGAACTAAGTTCCGGTGAAGTTCCGCGGCTGCATACAGCGGACGTTACAACGGTTATTTCGGATTCGGGAATTACCCGATATAGAATTTATACGCCGGTGTGGAATGTTTATGATAATACTTCGCAACCATATTGGGAGTTTCCGGACGGAGTGCATTTTGAACGTTTCGATGAAGATTTGATCGTTGACGCCAATGTTCATTGCGAATATGCCAAGTTTCTTGAAAAAGAAAAAATCTGGGAGCTGAAGGGAAATGTCCGTGCTACCAATATCAAGGGTGAATTGTTTGAAACAGAACAACTGTTTTGGAATCAAAAGACCGAAAAAATCTATTCGGATAGTTTGGTCACAATTACCCAGGAGGATTATATCATCAATGCGCAAGGCTTTGAATCAAATCAGCAGATGACCAAGTATACCTGGAAGCAAACACAGGGGATTTTTCCTGTAGAAGAAGAGGAAGATCAAAATTAGAAGTAAAAGGTCTCCGGTATCATTATTTTTTTCGGAGATTTTGACAAATAAGATAATCAAGGTATTACAGATGTTGAGGAATATCCGGATTTTTATGTTGTTGCTGCTGTCTCCGGTTTTAATGTCGGAAAACGACCCTGCATCCGTAGAAGTCATACAATCTGTAAAAACCTGGCAAATCGTTGATAAGTTTGCTACTGTTGATTCTATTGCTCCGGATACGGCACATTTAAATTTTCAAAATGCCAACCACATTGATCGTTTCAGCATATCCAATGCTTACCGCGGTAATTTAGGCTCACCCATTCAACCTAAAGTTTATTTCGACAGGCCGTTGAAACATGATTTTATTTTTGCGGATGCCTATTATCCATACATGGCTCAGGTTGAGTCGGCTACATTCTTTAATACTACCAAACCATTTACGAGTTTGTATTATTTAAGCGGTGGAACTCATTATTACAAGGATGAACAAATCAGGTTCCTTTTTTCTGCTAATGCCAATAAAAAACTGAATCTTGGATTTACATTGGATTATCTCTATGCACGGGGTGAATACACAAACCTTGGTACTAAAAGATTTACGGGTTCTGCTTTTGGGACTTATGACGGTGTTAGATATAAAGCAACCGGTTTTGCAAGTAGCAACAACATCAGTAATTATGAAAACGGGGGAATTTCGGATACTACCTATATCAATGGTCCCATAGTCTATCCTTCTTATAATATTCCGGTGAATATCGAAGGATATGCAAATTACCTACACAACCAATTTTTTTACAATCATCAATATAATATTGGTATAACTAGACAGGTTGAGATTACTCCTGATTCGATTGTGTCGGAATATGTGCCTGTTACGGTGTTTGGACATACCGTTCGCTTGGATGATATGCGAAAGCGATATTATGAACCTAAAGTGGAAAGTGACTTCTATGAAAACACTTACCTGCCCTTTGCTTTTACCAATGATAGCGCAGCTTATTTTTCTGTAAAAAATACCTTGTCTGTCAGCATGGCTGAAGAGTTTAATAAATGGTTGAAATTTGGTTTGACGGCTTATGTGGAAAATGAAGTAGTTAGATATGGAGTGAAGCAGGATAGTATCTATACCCATAGAAATTATATGAATAATAGGGTAGGAGGTATTTTGTCAAAAAACAAAGGAGAATTATTGAAGTATAATTTTAGTGGAGAACTGACATTTTTGGGACGCAATATCGGAGACATGGTGTTGGACGCCAATCTGAACAGTAAATTCAATCTGCTGAAACAAAGCATCAATCTGCAGGCATATGGATTTCTCAAAAGTACCAGACCGTCTGTGTTTTATGATTTTTATCATTCGAATCATTTCAAATGGGAAAATAGTTTTTCAAAATTGTATCATACACGCATAGGTGGTCAATTTGCCATTCCGACGCTTTATTTCAATTTTGATGTGTCCGTAGAAAATTTGACCAATCCGATATACTTTAACAAACAGGCTTTACCAAATCAGTATAGTGGTAATGTTCAGATACTTGCGGGGAATTTAAAGCAAGACTTCCATGTAGGTAGCTTTACATTAGAAAATCAGGCAGTTTATCAATTGAGTTCCAATCAATCGGTGATACCTTTGCCGAATATTGTTTTGTATCATAATTTATATTATCATGGACTTTGGTTCAAGGTTTTAAGCATGCAGATGGGTGTGGATGTGCGGTATCATACTGCCTATTATGCTCCTTCTTACATGCCGGCAACCGGACAGTTTCATGTGCAGGATCGAATAAAAATCGGTAATTATCCTGTGATGAATGTATATTTGAATGTGCATCTGAAACGTACGAGATTTTTCGTTCAGGGTTATCATATAAACCAGTTGTTTATGAAAGGGGATTATTATTCCATGCCTTATTATCCCATCAATCCTGCAACGTTCAAGATGGGGTTGACATGGAATTTTTACGATTAAATTAGTTCATTGAGAGTTCCGGACAACAACTTAAAGTAAATTTTAATCGCATGAAAAAGAGAATTGTAATATCGTTTGTTGCAAGTATTTTATTACTGATAATTTTGCTGTGGATGGGTGTATCTTCCACAATCAGAGACTTGCCCGAGATTCTCGAAGATGCCCGTTTGTCAGTCTTGATTGAATCCGGTGAACATGGTCTCATGCGCGATAGTTCTCAGGCTTATGGTTTTCAGTATGAATTGATAAAAATATTTGCAGATTCGTTAGATGTTGAACTTTCAGTCACCTGTTCATCCGGAAAAGGAAATGATGTGCACAGACTTCAAAAAGGCAAAGCAGATGTATGGGTAGCCCTGATGCCCATTACAACTTGCTGTGAAAATACGGTTGTTTGTCTGACACCCATTATTTCCACGAGATTGATGTTGGTTCAACCAAAAGCAGCCGTCACTTCAAAAATTCGTAAGCAATACGAATTGGATGGAGATACCATTTGGGTACGGAAAAATTCTCCCTATATCGAGAGGCTGAATGACCTTGCCGAAGAAATAGCCTTTGAACCGGTGATTGTTGAAATGCGAGTGAGCGGTTATGAAGAGATGGTGGATTTGGTACAGAAAGGAGAGATTAAATTTACCATTTGCCCTGAATATCTGGCAGAGAAATTCAAAACAAAATATGATCAGGTTGATTTCAGCCTGCCCTTGAGTTTAAAGCATGATTTGTCTTGGTGTGTAAATGCGCACTCGCCTTTGTTACAAGAACGGCTTAATGAATTTTTATATGCATTTAAAGAAACGAATGATTTCCAAGCATTATTAAAGAAGTATGATTATCAAGTTGAATTTTAAAATATATCGTATATGCCAGTAAATATTCCGGATTCGTTACCTGCAGTTGATTTGTTGAGGAAAGAGAATATTTTTGTTATGGACTCAAAACGAGCATCCTCTCAGGATATTCGTCCCTTGAAAATCCTGATATTGAATCTTATGCCCGTCAAGATAACTACAGAGACCGATTTGATTCGTTTGTTATCCAACACGCCTTTGCAAATTGAACTTGATTTTTTACAGATGGAAAGTCATACTTCGAAAAATACACCTATCAAGCATTTGATGACTTTCTATAAAACCTTTGATGTTATCAAGCAAAGCAATTATGACGGCATGATTATAACGGGTGCACCGGTTGAATTGCTACCTTTTGAGAAAGTTGATTATTGGGAGGAAATAAAAAGTATATTCGAATGGGCAAGACGTCATGTTACCTCTACACTTTATATATGTTGGGCTGCACAAGCCGGTTTGTACCATTATTATGGAGTCCCGAAATATGAACTGGATGAAAAATTGTTCGGTGTGTTCAAACATTATGTTCACAATCCTTACAATCCTATTTTCAGAGGTTTTGACGATATGTTCTACGTGCCACACAGTAGATACACGGAGGTGCGCAAAGAAGATATATTGAAAGTACCCGAACTGACCATCTTGTCGGAATCTCCTGATGCCGGCGTTTACATAGTGATGGGTAGAAACGGCCGTGAATTTTTTATTACCGGACACTCCGAATACTCTCCCATGACACTCGATACTGAATATAAAAGAGATTTGTCTAAAGGTTTGAAGATTAATATTCCACAAAATTATTATCAGGATGATGATGTTCGGTTAGGTCCCGTAGTTAGATGGAGGGGGCATGCGAACTTGCTGGTAACTAACTGGCTGAACTATTTTGTATATCAAGAAACACCATATGATTTATCACAAATAAAATGAAAACATTACAAATTGGAGATCAAGCTCCGGAAATTTTAGGAGTCAACCAAGACGGTCAAAAAATTAAATTGTCCGACTATGTAGGGAAAAAAATTGTTTTGTATTTTTATCCGAAAGACAATACATCGGGATGTACGGCTCAAGCTTGTAACTTGAGAGATAACTATCAAGGTTTGAAGCAAGCCGGTTATGAGGTGATAGGCGTGAGTGCCGACAGTCAAAAATCGCATCAAGGATTCATTGCCAAACACAATTTGCCTTTTAACCTCATTGCCGATACAGAAAAGACGCTGTCCGCATTATTCGGCACCTGGGGCGAAAAATCCATGTACGGCAGAAAATACATGGGTATGTTCCGAACCACCTTTATCATCAACGAAAAAGGGGTGATTGAAAAAATTATTTCACCCAAAGAAATTAAAACCAAAGATCACGCAGCACAAATTTTATAAATTTTGTTGTTTCCTTTGAGTTACACACAGAATTTCTTTTGTTGAAAACTATTTTTTATGCTTTCTGTTTCAGAAAAAATGAAAATAGTTAACTTTGCAGCTTAAAAATTATTCGGATATGATTCAATTCTTTCAAGCTCCTTCGCAACAGGTTTACGCTGTACAGTCAGCAAGTGCTTTATCGGCAACAGACATTCAAAAACTACAATGGCTTTTTGGCAATGCTCGTTTACTTGACTCACAAGAACTTAAAGGTGATTTTGTGGGTTTTTCACGGGAAATGATTACGCCATGGGGCAGTACAGCTACGGAAATAGCACACAATATTGGAATATCGGGTATTAAGCGCATAGAACTTTTTACCCCTTTGTCCTTGTCTCAGTCTTTAATCAATGAGGAAGGCTATGACCCCTTGTTAGAGCATGTTCATAAAGGTTTGAATCAAGATGTTTTTAAATTTGACAAACAACCGGAGCCAATCATTTATATAAATGATATTGCTGCTTATAATGAGCAGGAAGGCCTGGCGTTGAGTGAAGATGAGGTAGAGTATCTGAATGGGGTTAGTAAAATTGTTGGACGAAAACTAACGGATTCCGAGGTGTTCGGCTTTTCACAAGTTAACTCCGAGCATTGTCGCCATAAGATATTCAACGGTCAATTTGTGATTGATGGAGAAGCAAAAGAAGTCTCTCTTTTTAAGTTGATACGTCAAACTTCTGAAGAAAACCCCAATCAGGTTGTATCTGCATATAAAGATAACGTGGCCTTTATATCCGGACCTTCCATCGAACAGTTTGCTCCAAAAACGGGAGATAAGCCTGATGTGTATGCAACCAAGGAGATAGAGTCCGTTTTGTCCCTTAAAGCTGAAACACATAATTTTCCTACTACCGTAGAGCCTTTTAACGGTGGTGCAACGGGCAGCGGCGGCGAGATACGCGATCGCATGGGTGGCGGTAAGTCATCCTTGCCTTTAGCGGGGGTTTCTGTGTACATGACCTCTTATACCCGCAATTCATTAATTGCTGATCCGTATTTTAAAACCAATATTAGAAAGCCTTGGGAAGCAGCCATAAAACCCAGAAAATGGACGTATCAAACCCCTGAGCAGATTTTGATTAAAGCCTCCAATGGAGCTTCGGACTATGGCAACAAACATGGTCAGCCTTTGATTTGTGGTTCTTTGGTGACATTTGAACACGAAGAGAACAACAAGCAATACGGATTTGATAAAGTAATTATGATGGCAGGCGGAATTGGCTTTACCAATAGCAGAGATGCAATGAAGGGTAAGCCTGAAGCCGGCGATCAAATTGTTGTGCTTGGTGGCGATAATTACCGCATTGGTATGGGTGGCGGTGCCGGATCATCAGTTGATACCGGTCATTTCGACAATGAAGTGGAGTTGAATGCCATACAGCGATCAAATCCTGAATTGCAAAAGCGGGTGGCCAATGTGATACGTGCGTTGGCTGAAGCTGAAAGAAATCCGGTAATTTCCATCCACGACCACGGAGCCGGCGGTCATCTCAATTGCTTGTCGGAATTGGTTGAAACTACCGGCGGTAAGATTGATATGTCAAAATTGCCTATCGGAGATCCGTCTTTAAGTGCCAAAGAAATCATCGCCAATGAGAGTCAGGAACGCATGGGTTTATTGGTGAAGCCTGAAGATTTGGGTATGTTGCAAAAAATTGCAGATCGTGAACAAGCACCGATGTATGTGGTAGGAGAAACTACCGGTGACATGCATTTCTCTTTCGAGCAGGCTGATGGTCAGAAACCCATTGATTTGCAATTGGAATACATGTTCGGTAAATCGCCCAAAACTGTTATGACTGACCAGACCATAGAGGAAAGTTTTGCACCGGTTGAATGGAGTGATGACCAACTACAAACTTATATTGAAAATGTATTGCAACTTGAATCCGTCGCTTGTAAAGATTGGTTGACCAATAAAGTGGACCGTTCTGTTACCGGTAAGGTTGCCCGTCAGCAGTGCTTAGGAGAAATCCAACTACCCTTAAGTGATTTGGGTGTTGTGGCACTTGATTATCGCGGAAAAGCCGGTGTGGCAACCGCTATTGGTCATGCTCCCATCGCAGCCATCATTGATGCGGAAGCAGGCTCGGTGTTGGCTGTTGCCGAGGCGCTGACCAATATTGTTTGGACACCCTTGAGATACGGCATTAAATCGGTTTCGTTAAGTGCTAACTGGATGTGGCCCTGCAAAAATCCGGGTGAAGATGCACGCTTGTATCAAGCGGTTGAATCCTGCAGTCAGTTTGCGCGTGCCCTGGAAATCAATATCCCCACAGGAAAAGACTCTCTTTCCATGACACAAAAGTATGGTGAAGACAAGGTTTTCTCTCCCGGAACAGTGATTATTACGGCAATTGCTGAAGTGTCGGATGTGCAAAAAACAGTTAGCCCTGTATTGGTGAATGATCCGGATACTTCCATTTATTATATTGATTTTTCCTTTGATACTCAAAAACTTGGTGGTTCGATATTGGCACAGACCATGAATAAAATCGGACACGAAGTGCCGACTGTCAAAGACCCCGAATACTTTAAATCTGCTTTTGCAGCCGTTCAAGAATTGGTTTCTAAAGAATTGGTACTTGCGGGACATGATATTTCCGAAGGAGGAATGTTTACTGCCTTGTTAGAAATGTGTTTTGCCAATGCACAAGGCGGACTTTCAGTTTATTTGGATGATTTAAAAGAAAAATCTTTGGTGGTCAATCTTTTCGCTGAAAATCCGGGTGTATTGATTCAAGTGAAAAATAAACAAGAAGTAGAAAAGATTCTGAACGCTTATGGTATTGGCTATGCCAAACTTGCCAAGCCAATATCAGAGAGAAGGATAGATATCAACAAGAAAAAACAAGCTTATAGTTTTTCCATTGATGCATTGAGAGATTTGTGGTATCGTTCTTCCTATTTGTTAGACAAAAAACAAAGTGGTGAAAAACACGCCTGGATGCGTTATCAAAATTATAAAAACCAACCTCTTAGCTTTAATTTTAAGAATGATTTCCGAGGTACTTTATCCCAATTTGGTTTAAGTTTCAAACCTCAATCAACGGGTATAAAAGCTGCCGTAATTCGCGAGAAGGGATCGAGTGGGGAAAGAGAACTTGCCTATGTGCTTTATTTAGCCGGCTTTGAGGTTAAAGATGTGCATATGACCGATTTGGTGTCTGGACGCGAAACCCTTGAAGACGTTCAAATGATTGTATTCAGCGGCGGTTCTTCCAATGCCGATGTGTTTGGTTCCGGTAAAGGATGGGCAGGAAGATTTTTATATAATGAGAAAGCTAAGAAAGCATTGGATGCATTCTACAAAAGAACGGATACTTTGAGTTTTGGTGTCGGAGACGGTTGCAGCCTGATGCTTAGGCTCGGTTTGATTGCTCCGGGAAATGACACTGTACCTGAAATTTTACCGAATGATTCTGCTAAATTTGAATCAGCCTTTGTGGGTGTTGCCATTCCTGAAAACCAATCAATTATGTTAAGTAGCTTGTCGAATAGCCAATTAGGAGCCTGGATATCCCATGATCAAGGAAAATTTAAGTTTCCCAAAACGGCTCATGCTTGGCAAGTAGTTGCCAAATATGCATACGAGGCATATCCTGCCAATCCCAACGGTTCGGAAGATGCTGTTGCGGGGATTTGTTCGGCAGACGGACGCCATTTGGCAGTTATGATCCATATTGAACGTGGGTTATTCCCATGGCAATGGGCACATTACCCGGCAGATAGAAGAAAAAATGATCAAATTACCCCTTGGATAGAAGCATTTGTAAATGCCCGCAAGTGGATCGAAAAACATTGAAATAAAAACCGGTAAAAACCAAATTCTGCCCGCCGAATTTTCATTACTTAATAATGTAAATACGCGTTAATAGTTATTAAACCAAGAGTTTAAGACATTATTTTATCGTACATTTGTTTCACTTTTTTGATGAAAATTATTTTAATTAAAAATGTATGGAACATACTGTTGATATTCGCGAATTAAACGAAAAAATTGAAAAGCAAAGTTATTTTGTGGATTCCCTGATGATGGGAATGGATAAAGTCATTGTAGGTCAGCGTCATTTGGTTGAATCCTTATTGATCGGTTTACTTTCAGATGGTCATATTTTATTGGAAGGTGTTCCCGGTTTAGCCAAAACATTGGCTATTAAGACCCTGTCGGACCTGATTAAAGGAGATTTCAGCAGGGTTCAGTTTACACCCGACCTCTTGCCGGCAGACCTTGTAGGGACAATGATTTACAGCCAGCACAAAGAAGAGTTTAACATTCGCAAAGGTCCGATTTTCGCCAATTTAGTTTTAGCAGATGAGATCAACCGTGCTCCTGCCAAGGTACAAAGTGCTTTGCTTGAAGCGATGCAGGAACGTCAGGTTACCATAGGCGACAAAACCTACAAATTGCCTGAGCCTTTCTTGGTAATGGCAACACAGAATCCCATTGAACAGGAAGGAACATATCCCTTACCTGAAGCGCAGGTTGACCGTTTTATGCTAAAGGTAGTGATCAGCTATCCTAAAAAGGAAGAAGAGAAGCTCATCATTCGTCAGAATTTGAAAAAAGACAAGCCTAAGGTGGACGCCATCCTTTCTCCGAAAGAAATTATGGAAGCACGTGATGTGGTTCGTCAGGTGTATATTGATGAAAAAATAGAAAAGTACATCATTGATATAGTTTTTGCCACTCGTTTTCCGGAAGATTACGGGCTGACTTCGCTCAAAGATATGATTGCCTTTGGAGCTTCCCCCCGTGCATCCATCAATCTTGCTTTGGCAGCAAGGGCTTATGCATTTATAAAACGCCGCGGATACGTAATTCCCGAAGATGTGCGTGCAGTATGTTATGATGTGTTGCGTCATCGCATTGGCTTGAGTTATGAAGCAGAAGCCAACAACATGACCTCTGACGAAATCATTACTGAAATTTTGAATTCTGTAGAAGTTCCCTAAAAAATAGATGGAAACTAGTGAAATCATAAAGAAAGTAAGAAAGATTGAAATCAAAACACGCGGTCTTTCCAATCACATTTTTGCCGGAGAATATCATTCAGCCTTCAAAGGAAGGGGTATGACCTTTTCAGAAGTTCGTGAATATCAATACGGTGATGATGTGCGATCAGTCGATTGGAATGTGACTGCACGTTTTGCACATCCTTATATTAAAGTATTTGAGGAAGAAAGAGAGCTAACGGTGATGCTGTTGATAGATGTGTCGGGAAGTCGTGTTTTTGGTACGGTATCTCAGTATAAAATGGATATCTTCACCGAAGTGGCTGCCGTACTTGCTTTTTCAACTATTCATAATAATGATAAAGTAGGTGTGATTTTTTTCTCCGATAAAATTGAGAAATTCATACCACCTAAAAAAGGACGCAAGCACGTGTTACACATCATTCGGGAAATGATTGATTTCAAGCCGGAAAGCAAACAGACCGATATAGCTGAAGCCTTGCGTTATTTTACCAATGCTATTAAAAAGAGATCGACAGCATTTATCATATCAGACTTCATAGGCCATGATTTTGAAAAAGAGCTTACCATTGCCAATAAAAAACATGACGTGGTGGCTTTGCAGGTATACGACATCAGGGAAACAGAAATTCCGGATGTCGGTTTGATTAAACTAAAAGATTCCGAGACGGAGCAGCGAATTTGGGTGGATACGTCGGATAAAAGGCTGAGATTAAGCTATAAACATGGTTGGGCACAAAGTCAGTTAGAATTGCAAAAAACATTTACAAAATCAGGGGTTGATTTTGTTTCAATGAGCACTTCGGATGATTATGTAAGAACTTTAATCAAACTCTTTAAGATGAGATCCTGAAACAAAGGAATTAATCCATAAACCAGTTTATGTATATTTGATGATGAGAAGAGGGCTTATTTGTTTTATTTTTTTTCTTGCACTGTTTCAATTTGACCTTACGGGGCAGCAGGTGACGGTCAATGCAAAGATGGATTCAGTCCAGATTTGGATTGGTCAGCAAACCAAACTCAGTTTTGAGTTTACGCAACAGCCGGATCAGCATGTGCAAGCACCGCTCTTTTCCGAAGTGATTACACCTGGGTTGGAAATTGTGGACAGAGCAAACAATGACACTTTGAAAGCTAAGGATGGATATTTACAGATCACGCAGTCGTATGTGGTGACTGCCTTTGAAGATACTTTGCTGCTGATACCTCCCTTTCCCTTTGTTGCAGGAGAAGATACGGTATGGTCACCGGAGTTGTCGCTCAAAGTTATTCAACCCTTTGTAATAGACACCACGCAAATACAGGTAGCCGATATCAAGGATGTTTTTAAGCCCCGTTTCAGTCTGTGGTATTTTATCAAGAAGGCAGCGCCTTATTTAGGACTCCTTATTTTGCTGGCAGCCATCGTCTATTTGATCATTCACCTTTCAAAAAAGAAACCTGTTGACGTGCAAGAGCTTCTTGAAAACAAGATACCGCCTTATGATTTGGCAATAGAAAAATTGAATAAAATCAGGCAGGAAAAGTTGTGGCAGCAAAATCGACATAAGGAGTATCATTCACAGTTGACAGACGTGTTGCGCGAGTATATTGAAGGGCAATTCCTGGTGCCGGCTCCGGAAATGACCTCGGCTGAAATTTTGGCATATTTTAATTTTTTGAAAACAGAGAACAAAGAAATATATCATAACCTGCAGCAGATTTTACAATTGGCGGATTTGGTTAAATTTGCCAAATGGAATGTAGGTCCCGATGAGCACGAGCTTAGTCTGAATAACGCCTTTACGTTTGTAAACGAAACCAATGTTAAAACTGAAGAAGAGGAGGAGGTAGAAGAGCATGACATTTCATAGTCCGAAATATTTATTCTTGCTGCTGATTCTGATACCTCTGATTTATTGGTACATCAAAGAATTACACAAATCCGATGCAAGTTTACAAATTTCATCGCACCGGAATTTGGGTTCTTTTCCTCAAAGTATGCGGCTAAAGCTGATGCATTTACCGTTTGTACTGAGGATGTTGGCTGTTGTTTTATTGATTATTGCCATCGCTCGTCCGCAAGCAACAAACTCTTGGCGGTCAGAAAACGTAGAAGGTATTGACATCGTCATTGCCTTAGATATTTCCGGGTCAATGCTTGCCGAGGATTTTCGTCCCAATCGTTTGGAAGCTTCTAAATCGGTAGCCAATGAGTTTATCTTAGCGCGCTCCAATGACAACATAGGATTGGTATTGTTTGCAGGAAAGAGCTTTACACAATGTCCGTTGACTACAGACCATGCAGTTTTAATCAATCTTTTTAACGGCATTGAATATGGTTTGATTGAAGACGGAACTGCCATAGGTTTGGGACTTGCCAATGCAGTGAATCGTTTGCGTGTCAGCCAGGCGAAATCGAAAGTGGTTATTTTGCTGACTGATGGTAATAACAATCGGGGCGATATTGATCCCATTACTGCGGGTGAATTGGCTCAGACTTTTGGAATTCGGGTTTACACCATTGGTGTCGGTTCACATGGAAAAGTCAATATTCCCATTCAGACCCCGATGGGCAAGCAGTACCAACAGATTGAATCATCGTTCGAAGAAAAGCCTTTGCAGGAAATTGCAGCCATGACCGGCGGCAAGTACTTCAGGGCAACAAATAATGAAAAACTACGCAGTATTTACCAGGAGATTGATAAGATGGAAAAGACCCGTATCAGTGTCAAGGAATTCAATAAGAAATATGAAGAATTCGGCGTCTTTGCATTAGTTGCTTTTCTGTTGCTGTTGACGGAGTTATTGCTCAGATACCTGTATCTCAAAAGGATTCCTTGAAATGAAAAATTTCAAGGAATGAATGAGTAAGTAAGATTAATATAGAGAGAATTAAGAATAAAAGATGTTTAGATTTGCAGACCCCGGATATTTGTTTTTCTTGTTGGTGATACCGGCAATGACTCTCATTTTTGTGGTTTACAGGCTGCAAAAGCGACGGAATATTAACGAATTCGGAAACCCCGATCTCTTGAAACCATTGATGCCTAATGTTTCTGATAGCAGACCGGTTGTTAAATTTGTGCTGCAGATGATAGCATTGGCATTGCTGATAGTTGTGCTGGCACGCCCGCAATTCGGAACTAAAACCGAAGATGTGAAGCGTCAGGGCATTGAGGTGATGGTGGCTCTTGATATTTCGAATTCGATGATGGCTGAAGACATAGCACCTAATCGTTTGGAGAAATCGAAACGAATATTGTCGCAGTTGATTGACAATATGGATAATGATAAAGTAGGCTTGGTCGTGTTTGCAGGAGAAGCTTTCACGCAATTGCCCATTACGGTGGATCATGTATCGGCTAAAATGTTTCTGAATAGCATTACACCTAAGTTGATAGCCCGCCAAGGTACTGCCATAGGTTCTGCTATTGAGTTGACAATAAGATCATTTCATCAAAAAAGCACGGCATCTAAAGCGATAATCCTGATAACTGACGGTGAAAATCATGAGGACAATGCGATAGAAGCTGCAAAATTAGCCAAAGATAAAGGCATGGTAGTGCATGTTATCGGCATTGGAAGACCTGAAGGTGCACCTATACCGATTGAAGGTACCATGAGCTTTCTTAAAGATAAAGACGGAAATGTGGTGGTTTCTAAACTGAACGAGCAGATGTGTGCCGATATTGCTGATGCAGGTAGAGGTGTGTATGTGAGAGCAGATAATACCAATGCGGCAACGAAAATCATAACCAAAGAATTGGATCAACTTGCCAAGACAGAAATATCTACTATGGTGTTTTCCAGTTTTAATGAGCAGTTTCAATCTTTTGCAATCCTGGCTCTTGTTCTTTTGTTGATAGAAATCCTGATGTTTGAAAGAATTAACAAAAGATTCAGCAGGATGAATATTTTTGATTTAAAGGATAAACTTTAATATACGGCATGAGTGGTTTAAAGTCTATATCATTATTTGTAATTTTGCTGTGCACTCCGGTGATGATGGCACAGGAAGAGTTTACGGATGTCCGTAAAGGCAATAAACAATATAAATCCGAAAAATATACTGAGGCGGAGATATCTTACCGAAAAGGATTACAGAAAAATTCCCAATCGCCGGAAGCAGCTTATAATTTAGGGAACAGCTTGTTTAAGCAGGAAAAGTATGCAGAGGCATTGGAGCAATATCAGAAAGTATTGCCCAATGAGAAAATTTCCAAAAAGAAATTGGCGTCGGCTTTACACAATACGGGAAATGCCTTGTTGATGCAACAAAGAATTCCGGAAAGTATTGAAGCCTTTAAAAAATCTTTGAAAATAAATCCGGATGATGATGAGACGCGTTACAATCTGGCATTGGCGCAATATCTTTTGAAAAATCAAGATAGTCAGAATCAACAGAATCAACAACAAGAACAGCCTCAGCCTGAAAATCAGGAGAACAAGCGGGAAAAGGATGATTCTCAGCAACAGCAGGAAGAGCAGTCCACTGAGTCAATACCCAAAGATAAGGCTGAACAACTGTTGGAAGCATTGATGCAAGATGAAGATGAAACAATGGAAAAAGCTAAAAAACTTCCGAAGGGTGATAAGAAAACAGTTGAGAAAAATTGGTAATATTGGTTTTTAAAACCTGAAAATATGAGGAGTATAGTTTATAAAATTTTTTCTTTGGCAGTTTTATTCATGATGGTGAATACTGTAGCGGCTAATGATGATGTCAAGCTTACAGCATCTGCACCGCCGAGTGTCATCATGGGAAAACCTTTTCAAATCACCTTTACCGCTAATGCCAAAGTGACTGACTTTATGGCTCCTGCTATTACTAATTTTGATATACTTGCCGGTCCTTTCAAATCGGAAAGTCACAGTACTCAAATCATTAACGGTAACTTAACCTCATCAGTCAGTATAACTTATACTTTTACCCTTCAAGCTCAAAGTACGGGCACGTTTACGATTCCTTCGGCTACAATCACTTCAGGAGGACAGAAAGTAACCTCCAACGGACTAAGTATCAAAGTACTTCCCGAAGATGACAGTGCTGCTTCTACATCATCATCATCATCATCATCATCATCATCCGCTTCCGGAGGAGCATCTGCTGCAATTAGTTCCGACAATTTGTTTATCAGGCCCATTCTGTCGAAATCCACTGTGTATGAACAAGAGGCTATAAAATTGACTTATAAATTGTACACTACCTATGATGTGGTACAGTTTAACAATAAAAGTATGCCCGACTTCAAGGGTTTTCTGAAACAAGAATTTGAACGTACGGGCAATACACAGCTTGCCTATGAAAATTATAACGGACGTAACTTCCTGACTGCCGTTTTATATGAAGTCATGTTGTATCCCCAGGCTCCCGGAGAGATTGTTATTGATAAAGCTGAATTTGAAGCCATCATTCGGGTGCAGAGTCGGAGGCAAATCAGAAGTATTTTTGATGACTTTTTCGACTCCTATACTAATGTGCCACGTGCTGTTGAAGTGCGACCCACTAAGGTGCGTGTCAAAGAATTACCTCAGGGAAAGCCAGCCTCTTTTTATGGGGTTGTCGGCCAGTTTAGCATGACGTCTTCTATCTCTGCCAAAGAAGTAAAAACGAACGAGGCAATCACCCTGAAAGTAAATATTGCGGGCAGTGGCAATATGAAATTATTGAAAAATCCGGATATCAAATTTCCGGATGCCTTTGATGTGTATGATCCGAAAGTAATCAATAATTTCAAGACATCTTCAGCAGGCTTGACCGGTAATAAATCAGTAGAATTTATGTTTATTCCTCGTCATTCCGGGTCTTTTGAAATTCCTTCGGTAGAAATATCTTATTTTGATCCGAAACAAAATACGTATAAAACATTAAGGACGCCCGTTTATAAAATTCAGGTTTTAAAAAGCGATGGAACAGTGGACGACACCCCGATGGTCAGTCAATATTCTTCCAAAGAGGATGTAAAACAAATTGGTACGGACATTCGATATATTAATACCACTAATTTGGATGTAAAAAAAGACATCACCTATTATATTCAATCTTTCAAGTATTGGTTGTGGTTTATCATTCCTTTGTGCATAGCGGCAGCCTTATATTTTCTGTTTAGAAAACAACTAAAAGATAATGCTGATTTGGATTTGGTAAAAAACAGGAAAGCTAAGCGGATTGCACGTAAACGACTGAAATTTGCACAAACATTATTACAACAGGGGCATCAGGAAAAGTTCTATGAGGAGGTGATGAAGGCAGTATGGACGTATCTGAGTGATAAGCTGACCATACCGATGGCTGCCATCAATAAGGACAATATTACAGAAGCATTAATCCGTAAAGAGATTGATGAGTCCTTGATTGACCGCTTGAAGGAAGTCCTTTATACCTGTGAATTTGCACGATTTGCACCCAATTCCGGTCAGCAGGAAATGGGGAATCTGTATGAAGAAACCATTGAAGTGATCAGTGGTTTGGAAGATTTAATCAAACGTTAAAATTAAACGTATATGAAACCCTCTATATTTATTTCGTGTGTCATTTCACTTTTTATGATAACGAATCTTCACGCAGAGACTATTTCTGTTGAAGAAACCGCCTCTGTTGAAGAGGCCAATCATCTGTATGCCGAAAAGAAATACGTTGAAGCTGCAGCCATGTATGAGGATATTTTAGATACGCAAGGAAGTTCACCCGAACTCTATTATAATTTAGGAAATGCTTATTTCAGACTGAATGAACTGGGAAAATCCATTTTAAATTATGAAAGGGCTTTGCGTTTGTCTCCCGGTTTTGCGGATGCTAAGTTCAATCTTGAATTTGCCAATCAGCAAGTTGTTGACAATATCGTGTTGTCTGATTCATTTTTTCTAAAAAGGTGGGTGAATGCTATTGTAAAATTTTACACGACCAATACCTGGTTCGTTATTGCAGCCGTCTTTTTTATATTGGCATTGCCTTCTCTGCTGATCTTTATTTTCGGGCGGAACAAACTGTTGCGTAAGAGTTTCTTCTACATAGGCTTTGCGTTTATCTTAATCAGTGCATTGTCGGTTTTGTTTGCAAAAATTCAGATGAATCATTTGTTGGATCACGATGAAGGTATTATCATGACGGGTGCCATTGTAGTGAAAGGTTCTCCCGATCAAAGTGGGACAGAATTATTTCAGTTGCATGAAGGTACCAAAGTAACGGTAGAGAGTGAATTGGGAGAATGGTATGAAATAAAGTTAGCCAATGGAAGTATAGGGTGGGTTGAGATCAAGCATGTAGAGAAAATATGAACTTTTTAAATTGGTTATTGTCTTCAGATACCGAGCTGTTCCTTTTTCTGAATGGTCTGCATACGCCATTCTTAGATCCGATTATGTATTATATCAGTAAAGTCTGGATTTGGGTTCCTTTATATGCAGGCGTTGTGGCTTTTATTGTCAAAAAATGGAAAATGGAGTCCATTTGGATTATTCTTTCTCTCATTCTGTGTGTGATATTAACCGATCAGCTAGCCAACCTTGTCAAGCTGACTGTTGAAAGAGTCAGGCCCTCTCGTGAACCGGAGTTAGTCGGCATGGTACATCATGTAAAAGGTTATGTGAGCGGGGGTTTCAGTTTTGTATCAGGACATGCATCCAATGTATTCGGATTCGCTTTATTGAGTTCATTCATCTTGAAACAAAAAGCTTATACCTGGAGCATCTTTGTTTGGGCTTCTGTTGTTTCATATTCACGCATCTACCTTGGCGTGCACTATCCTTTGGATATACTCGGCGGAATGATTCTCGGAATGGGAATCGCTTTGATTGTATATGCCGTTCTCAGAGGTTTTCAGACAAGATTGAAAGCCGGAATCAAATCGCAATTGATTGATTCGTGAGAGGGGATTAGATAGATTCTCCTATCGGACATTCACTCCTTCCTTATTCAAATAAGCCTTTAATTCCGGAATGCTGATTTCCTGGTAGTGAAAGATGCTGGCTGCCAGGGCTGCGTCTGCTTTACCTGCGGTTAAGACTTCAGCAAAATGCGCCATGGTACCGGCTCCGCCACTGGCGATGACGGGAATTTGAACAGCTTCGGCAACAGCGCGGGTAATATCGATGGCAAAACCGTCTTTGGTACCGTCTTGCTCCATAGAAGTCAGCAGGATTTCGCCGGCTCCCAAAGCCTCCATTTCCTTTGCCCAATTAACAGTTTGCTTGTCGGTAGCCAGCTTGCCGCCATTGATCATTACGTACCATGTTCCGTTTATGCGTTTGGTGTCAATGGCAACTACGATACGCTTTTTGCCGAACTGATCCGAAAGTTCCTTGATTAATTGCGGGTTACGAACGGCTGCCGTACTGATGGAAATTTTATGGGCACCATGCGATAAGATATAAGCTGCATCTTCTACGCTCGCAATACCGCCCCCTATGCAAAAAGGAATTTTGATGTGCTGTGCAATTTTGGGGATTAAAGCGGAAAGTGTTTTTCGCTTTTCTTCCGTAGCGGTGATGTCTAAAAATACCAATTCATCCGCACCCATAGCTGCGTAATTTGCAGCCAATTCAACCGGATCACCAATATCTTTGATGTTGACGAAATTAATACCTTTCACTGTCCTGCCATTTTGAATGTCCATGCAGGGAATAATACGTTTTACTGACATGTCATGAATATATAATAAATTATGTTTTTTTATAAGATCCGAAGACCTTATCACCTTGTTACCACAGAACACAGAGCACAGAGCACAGAACACAGAACTCAAAACTCAAAACTCAAAACTCAAAACTTCCATCTCCTATCTTCCAGCCATCAGCGCCGTTCTATCAACATTCCATCCTCCTAATTTCACCTCCTCAATTGTATTGATTGATGTACGATTCATAGGTTTTTCCACACGGATATAATTGGAAGTGAAGCCAATCATATTTTCTCCATGACTGCGGTTTTCCCAAAGGACGGGATAGCTTTTACCCATATGTTGTTCGTAGAACGCCTTGGTCTTTTTGTCGGAAAGCAAATGCAGGGTGTCGCTTCTTCTTTTCTTTTCAGCCGGACTGTTGTGATACTCAATTTGCAGCATTTTGGTGTTTGCTCTTTCAGAATAGGTGAATACATGCAATTGAGAGATGTCCAGGGAATCAATGAACTGCACCGAATCTTCAAAATACTCATCTGTCTCACCATTCACACCTACAATTACATCTACGCCAATAAAGGCATCGGGCATCAAAGATTTAATTTTTTCCACCCTGTGTGCAAACAGCTCTCTGTTGTACTTTCTTTTCATCAGCCCCAGCACTTCGTTAGATCCTGATTGTAAAGGGATATGGAAGTGCGGCATGATGCGTTTGCTTTGCGCTGCAAAAGTAATAATTTCGTCTGAAAGTAAATTCGGTTCAATGGAAGAAATTCTAAATCTCACATCGGCATTTATATCATCTATGGCTTTCAGTAAGTCAAAAAAACTTTCACCGGAACTTTTTCCGAAGTCACCAATATTTACGCCGGTCAACACTATTTCTTTAGCACCCTCCCGGATGATGCTTTGAGCCATGGCAAGCGTTTCAGATACAGGTGCATTGCGACTTCTGCCCCGGGCAAAAGGAATGGTGCAATAGGTACAAAAATAATCACAACCGTCCTGTACTTTCAAAAAATAACGGGTTCTGTCTTCTCGTGAAGAGGAGTGTCTGAATTCTTTTACATGCTTGATTTCCGTACGATGTATGCTTGTCGGATTGTTTTTATCCAAACCTTTTAGATATTCGAGTATATTAAATTTTTCATGGGAACCCAACACCAGGTTTACACCCGGCAAGTTGGCAATTTCTTCCGGCTTAAGCTGTGCATAACAGCCAATAACGATGATTATGGCATTGGGATGAAGGCGGTGCAATTTACCAATTGCCTGCCTGCTTTTACGATCTGCAATATCGGTTACCGTACAAGTATTGATGATGCAAACATCAGCTTGTTCACCCGGTTTGACCTTTACAAAGCCCTCATTCATTAGTTGTTTACTGATGTATGAAGATTCCGCAAAGTTCAGCTTACATCCCAAAGTATGGAATAAAACCTTCTTATTGTTAAAAATCGAATGATCAGTCATCTTGTATAAAAATAGCCTGCAAGTTTATATCGCTTGTTTAACTTTTTAATAAACGTTACTTTGATAAAAATTATAAGTTATTGTTATTCAATTTATTGAACATGGGCTTTGCCCCAAACCCTACTTCATTTTTTTGTCTTGATACAAAAAAACGAAGCAAAAAAAAATCAAGACTACGCCCGCTTCGCTCAAAAAACTTGCGTTCGATTGACTAAATCGTTCAAACTCGCTGCTACGCAGCTCAAACATGAACGATTTTTTACGTCAATCTCACTTGTTTTTTGGCTCACCAGGCAAGGTCGATTGCGATTCAATGCAGAATATAAATATAAGAACACAAAAGTAAGGTTTTTGCTCAAGAAAATTACGGTTTTTCCAAGACTTTAAATAAAATTTGATATTTTCGCACCTCGTACCCCGCACCCCGCACCCCAGAACTCGTAACTCAGAACTTAGAACTTAGAACTCAGAACTCAGAACTCAGAAAATTCGCTTATTTCAAGAAAAAATCTTAAATTTGTCGCTTTAAATAAAACCTATATGTTTGAATCATTAAGCGAAAGATTAGAAAGATCATTTAAGATCCTGAAGGGGGAAGGTAGAATTACTGAAATCAATGTGGCAGAAACCCTTAAGGATGTGAGGAGGGCTTTGCTGGATGCCGACGTTAACTATAAAATAGCCAAAACATTTACAGATACGGTTAAAGAAAAGGCTTTGGGGAGAAATGTGTTGACTGCTCTGAAACCTTCTCAGTTGATGGTGAAAATAGTACACGAGGAGCTGACGACTTTGATGGGTGGGCAGTTTGTTGATATTGACCTGAAAGGTAATCCGGCCATTATTCTGATGTCGGGATTACAAGGTTCGGGTAAAACGACTTTTTCGGCCAAGTTAGCCAATATGCTCAAGTCGAAAAAAGGCAAACGTCCCTTGCTGGTCGCTTGTGACGTGTACCGTCCGGCTGCCATCAATCAGTTGCAAGTCCTCGGGGAACAATTGAGTGTGCCTGTTTATGCAGAACCTGAAAATAAAAATCCTGTAGCCATCGCTCAGGCAGCGGTAAAATATGCTCGGCAACACTATAATGATGTGGTGATAGTGGATACTGCCGGTCGTTTAGCCATTGATGAGTTGATGATGACCGAAATAGCTGCCATCAAAAAGGCATTGAATCCACAGGAAATCTTATTTGTGGTGGATGCCATGACCGGTCAGGATGCCGTGAATACTGCCAAAGAATTTAATGACAGATTGGATTTCGATGGCGTTGTGCTGACTAAATTAGATGGTGATACCCGTGGGGGTGCGGCTTTGTCGATTCGTTCCGTAGTTGATAAACCCATTAAATTTGTAGGTACCGGTGAAAAGATGGATGCCCTGGATGTTTTTCATCCGGAACGTATGGCAGATCGTATCTTGGGCATGGGTGATATCGTCACTTTGGTTGAGCGTGCACAAGAGCAGTTTGATGAGGAGGAAGCCCGTCGTTTACAAAAGAAGATAGCCAAAAACCAATTTGATTTTGATGATTTCTTAGCTCAGATACAGCAAATCAAAAAGATGGGGAATATCAAAGATTTAGCTGCCATGATCCCGGGTGTGGGAAAAGCTATCAAAGATGTGGACATAGATGATGATGCTTTTAAAGGCGTAGAAGCTATTATTCGCTCTATGACACCACACGAAAGAGCCAATCCTTCTGTATTGAATGGCAGTCGCAAACAACGTATCGCCAAAGGTAGCGGAACAACCATCGTGGAAGTTAACCGCTTGCTCAAACAGTTTGACCAAACCGGTAAGATGATGCGTATGGCGACTTCAGGAAGGGGGAAAATGAAGGCGAGAAGACGGTGAAATAGTTCTGAGTTATGTGGTGCGGGGTCCGTGGTCCGAGTTCCGCGGTCCGGGTTTTAGGTCAGCGACTGACCTTGGCTGATGAGCGTGAGATTGACGTAAAGAATCGTTCTTATTTGAGACAGCCCCAACTAATTACAATAAACAATAAATTAAAATATGACCTACAAATTAATTGATGGTAAAGCCATATCAGACCAAATTAAATCAGAGATTGCCGAAGAAGTAAAGCAAATGATTGCTAATGGCCAAAAACAGCCTCATCTAGCGGTAATCATTGTTGGGCATGATGGCGGTAGTGAAACCTATGTTGCTCACAAGGTTAAATCCTGCGAGCAGGTGGGGTTTAAATCTACTCGCATCGCCTTTGAAGATGATGTTACCGAAGAGGTTTTGTTGGCTGAAATTGATAAACTCAATCGGGACCCCGATATAGATGGCTTTATTGTGCAATTGCCCTTGCCCAAGCATATCTCTGAAGAAAAAGTGATTGAAGCCATTGATTATCGCAAGGATGTGGATGGATTTCATCCGGTGAATGTAGGACGCATGGTCATTGGCTTGCCTTGCTTCGTTTCAGCTACTCCTTCCGGTATTTTAGAATTGCTCAAACGTTATGACATTCCAACTTCCGGAAAAAATTGTGTGGTGATTGGTCGTTCGAATATTGTGGGTAAGCCGGTGGCTTTACTGATGATGCAGAAAGCCTATCCGGGCGATGCCACCGTTACGGTTTGTCACAGCCGTACCAAAAATCTTAAGGAAATTTGCCTGCAGGCAGATATCATCATTGCAGCTTTAGGATCCCCGGAGTTTTTAAAGGCCGATATGGTTAAAGAAGGCGCAGTGATCATTGATGTGGGGACCACCCGTGTTCCTTCATCCGAAACAAAATCTGGCTTCAGACTGAAGGGTGATGTGGCTTTTGAGGAGGTGGCACCGAAAGCATCTTATATCACACCTGTTCCGGGTGGGGTAGGGCCTATGACCATCATCTCATTGTTGAGAAACACCTTGTTGGCAGCGAAAAAAACAATTTATTAAAATAATCTCTATACTATAACATTAATTTATAATCGTATGAAACGTATTTTTAAAAGTTTATTGGTGCTTGTTACAGTAGCACTGACTATGATTGCATGTATGCCGGAAGAGGATATGTTTGATGAAACATTGCTTTTGGGAAAATGGAAAACAGGTACCCTGTATTATCGTTATGATGATGATTATACCGGTGCTACCTGGAATACTGCAGATGATGTTACAGAAGCAGAAGCACAGCCGTTTGAGTGGACTTTAGTTGAAGCTGAGTTGACACAAATTCATATCATGGAAATGGGTGGAAGAGTTCCCAAGGTGTATACAGTTACTGAGCTTACGCCTACTACCTTAAAGTACAGAGATGATCTGACTAATAAGTTGGAAGTTTTCACCAAAGTAGAAGAGTAGTAGAAAATTTTTGTGCTGCAAGAAATTGTTGGGTCATTTAGTCATTCATTTATGCAACGAAACATGAACTAATTGAGTCAATGATTTTACCCGTCGAATGATCGAGTTAGTTTATTGAGAGTTCCATACGGCATTAAAATAAATTATAATCGTATGAAAAAAGTTTTAAAAATCATTGCCATCAGTATTTCTTCTTTATTGGCCATTCTGCTAATTGCCGTAGGTATTTTATCCTGGGTGATTTTTACACCTGAAAAATTGACGCCTATTGTACGTAATCTGCTGGATGAAACACTGATTTGTGAATATGAGTTGGGTGAAGTTGAACTGACATTTTGCAGTACTTTCCCTCAGTTTGGGTTGCAGATTAACGGTCTGACTATCATCAATCCCTTGCCCGAAGCTCCAACTGATACCGTAATCAGTTCTTCAGAGATATTGGCCTCCATTGATTTAAAGTCTTTGTGGAAAAAAAATGAATTGATTGTCAATGATGTACATTTAAAACATGCTAAGATTTTAGCATTTACAGATAGTTTAGGGAATGTTAATTATGACATTATGAAGCCGGATGAAGAACCGGATACCACTGATTTTGAATTACCTTTTAATTTATTGCAAATCGATAAAATCTACCTCACTGATGCCCGTGTGATTTACCATGATGTAACCATGGACATGATTATTGTGTTGGAGGAATTGAATGGGGATATTAAATTAGATTGGAGAGAGCAGTTAATCAATGGTAAACTAAATGCCGATGCCAGGTCTTTTTCCTTTTATTGGGATGAAACCGATTATCTGAAAGATGCTGCTTTGGACATTAAAACACCTTTCAGCTTTGATTTGGAGCAGACTAAACTGACTTTTTACGATGCTTTGCTGACTGTCAACGATATGGATTTTGATTTGTACACCATGATCCATCTTCCGGATGATGTGGATGAGATACTGTTGGATGTTGATTTTAAATCTGTTGAATTGCAAGTGACGGATGTAATGGATTTGTTGACCTTGCCGTATGGAGAATATTTAGAAGGTATGACAGCCACCGGAAAAACTTATATTAATGGTACATTTAAGGGCTGTATAGCAGATTTTGAGATGCCGATTTTTACCTTACAGGCTAAATTTCATGATGTAGATTTTGAATATGTGTCACTTCCCCATAAGTTGTTTGATGTGAAGGGAGTTGCTGATATTGAAATGGATTTGAACCATGAAGAGAATTGGTACGTGAATGTTTATGATTTTGATGCCAAAACGAAATATTCTCATCTCTCAGGTTCTGCTTTTGTTGATCAACTGACTGAAGATATGCGTTTTGATGTAAAGGCGAATTTAGATTTCAATTTGGTGGATGCCAAACCTTTCTTGCCCGATGATATGCCTTTGGATATTAAGGGTATGGCAAAGGGATATGCCAATATTAAATTTTTGTATTCCCAATTTGACCAGGACCAATACGAAAAAATGTTTATCAATGGGAAGTTCAAATTGCATCATTTCATTGCGGATTACGACACTACCATTCACATTCAATCCAAATTGGCTGATGTAGCTTTCAGCATGCCCAATACCAAAAGCAAACAGCATGATTTTATTATCCTGGATGTCAATACGGATCGCTTAGATGTAGCTGCAGGTCAGGATGTCAATGCTGTTTTAAATGATTTGGATTTAATGATGGCTTTCAATAATTTAATGGATGACAATTTACCCATAGCCATGGAGGGAGCGTTTAATTCAGGTCAGTTATCTGCTTCTATGGATGATAACATACAAGCCTTGATTAAAAATCCGCAAGGTGACTTCGATCTTGAAATGGATACGCAGGATTCAACAGCCATTCCCCGGATGCGTTTGAATCTTGCTATGCAACAGCTTGTTGCCAAAATGGATACCATTAATATAGACATCAACAAACCGATCGTTAAACTTGCGTATCGTCCGGATGAAGCTAATGAAGCACATCCGTACATGGAAGTTGATTATCAAAGTGATAAGTTGATGGCTCATATGGGTGCTGATCATTTAACGTCCGATAAAATCAGTATCAATGCCGGTCTGATTTACGATGAGAAACAGGAAAACTTAATGCTGCAATGGACACCTCAGGGTTATGTGAAGCTGAACAAGGCAGTAATTTCCATGGCACAAATCGGAACGGACATATCCATACCCAGTATCGATTTTGATTTTACGCCGGATGAGTTGTTGATTTACGACAGTAGGTTAATAATTGATAAGTCCGATTTTCAACTGACCGGTCAGTTGAAAAATATCAGTGGATATTTTAGAGATGAAGCATTGTTGACCGGTGATTTCAACTTTCGTTCGCACACTACGGATGTCAATAAGCTGATGGCGATGTTCAACGGTTTGGGTTATGAAAAAACCGAATTGTTGACGGAAGAAGAAATTGTTCCAGAAGAAAACTCTTATTCCGGTCCTTTTATGGTACCTAAAGGTATTGATATTTCGCTTTATACCAGTATAAACCAGGCTTTATATGCCAATGATACCGCCAGGAATGTGGAAGGTACAGTAACAGTGAGAGATGGAACCATGGTGTTGGAATCCATGTTGTTCACGACCTCTGCGGCAAAGATGCAGTTGACAGCCATGTATAAAACCCCGCGCAAGAACCATTTGTTCTTGGGCATGGATTTACATCTTTTAGAAATAGAAATAGCAGAATTATTAGATTTGGTACCTGATATAGATTCCATCATGCCCATGTTAAGTTCTTTTGCCGGTAAGGGTGAGTTTCATATTGCCGCTGAAACCTACTTGGATTCAGCTTATAATCTGAAGCCATCGACCTTAAGGGGTGCATCTTCCATTCGCGGTATCGACTTGGTATTGATGGATGGTAAGACCTTCACGGAGATAGCTAAAACCCTGCGTTTTAATAAGAAAACGGAAAATAAAATCGATAGTATTGCTGCAGAATTTACCATCTTCCGGGAAGAAGTGGATGTTTATCCTTTCCTCATTGTGATGGATCAATACAAAGCCATTGTAGAAGGCAGACATAATTTAGACATGAGCTTCGATTATCATATTTCTGTAATAGATAATCCCTTGCATCTCAGATTAGGTGTGGATGTCAAGGGTAATTTGGATGATATGAAAATCCGTCCCGTCAAATGCAAATACGCCAATATGTACCGACCCGCCCGTCGTACAGAAGTTGATACCCGCAAGTTAGCACTACGCGAGCTGATTCGGAGAGAATTGCTTGAGAGGCTGAAGGAGGAGTAAACGAAGGCATCGCTTTATAATTTGAAAACTTTTTCTCCCTTATGCATCTCTTTCATCAGCCTGACACATCACTCAACTATTTGCCTGAACAAGAGTCCTTGCATGCCATTAAGGTATTGCGATTGCAAGTTGGTGATGAAATTGTCATTTTAGATGGAAAGGGAACTTATCATCGGGCTAAAATCACTTTAGTGCATCCCAAAAGATGTGAATTTGAGATTGTTGAATCCACTTTTAATTTTGATAAAAAACCGTATAATCTGCATGTAGCCATAGCACCTACAAAAAACATCGACCGCTTGGAGTGGTTTATTGAAAAAGCAGTTGAAATAGGCATTGATGAAATCACTTTGTTACGATGTCAGTTTTCTGAAAGGAAGAATGTAAACTTCGAACACTTGCAAAAAATCATCATCGCTGCTGCCAAACAGTCTGTAAGAGTCTATTTTCCGCAATTAAATCCGATCTGTACTTTTGAAGAATTTATCCGGCAAGACGACTTGCAAGCAGAATCGCAAACCAAACTTATTGCCCACTGTTATCAGGAGGAGAGGCAAATCTTAAAATCGGCGATTGCCGACAAAAAGCATGTTTTAATCTTGATTGGACCGGAGGGTGATTTCAGCAAAGAGGAAGTAGCTTTAGCTTTAGCAAATGGTTTTATTCCGGTTTCTTTGGGTAGTGCTCGTTTGCGTACGGAGACTGCCGGCGTGATGGCTTGTGCGACCGCTGCCGTCGTGTTGGGTTCTTAAGTGCCTGCTGCTTTTTAGTGATTTCTCTCTGGATATTGCATCCGCTCATGCAGTCGTCCATGCAGGAATTCTCTTTTGATTTGACAGTCCTAACAATGGAATAGATCGTATAGGCAACGGCGGCTATGACAATTAAGAGTACGAGTATATCTTGAAGCATAGGCGTTATAATCAGGAGTTTTTTTCTAACAATACAATATTCTCGACATGGTGGGTGTGGGGAAACATATCTATCGGTTGAACTTGATTTACTTTATAAGATGGAATTAACAAGCTGATATCACGTGCCTGTGTGGCAGGGTTGCAACTGACATATACAATGCGTTGAGGAGCAGCAAAGAGTATGGTCTCGATCACTTTGTCGTGCATACCGGCTCTCGGCGGATCGGTAATGATCACATTCGGCTTTCCGTGTTTCAGTATAAATTCTTCATTCAGCAAGTCCTTCATATCTCCTGCAAAGAACAGGGTATTTTCAATATTATTTAATGCAGCATTTACCTTCGCGTCCTCAATGGCTTCAGGGACGTATTCAATGCCTATTACTTTCCTGGCTTGATGCGCTATAAAATTAGCTATGGTGCCGGTACCGGTATATAAGTCATAAACTATTTCCTGACCGGTCAATTGTGCCATCTCTCTTGCCTTTTTATACAACTCGTATGCTTGCAGAGAATTGGTTTGGAAAAAACTTTTAGGACCGATCTTGAATTTCAGTCCTTCCATTTCTTCGAAGATATGGTCATTGCCCTTGAACACATGAACATTCTGGTCGGTAATGCTGTCATTGGCTTTGGCATTGATGATGTATAAGAGTGAATTGATTTTGGGAAATGTATCAGCTATATGTTGCAATAACGCCACCCTCGCTTTTTTATCCTCGTGGAAAAAAACCATGATTAACATCAGTTCTCCGGTTGTGCTTGTGCGCACTATCATTGTACGCAGAAAGCCTTCCTGTTGCCGCAAGTCAAAAAACGTCAGCTTGTTCTCTATGGCATACCTTCGAATTTCATTGCGTAATTGATTGGAAATATCATCTTGCAGCCAGCATTTGTGAATATCCAATACCTTGTCAAACATTCCGGGAATATGAAAGCCCAAACCGTTCATATTGAAATCCTTGTCGCTATTCAGTTCATGAGTGGTCAGCCATTTTCTGTTAGAAAAGGTAAATTCCAGTTTGTTGCGGTAAAATTCACTATTTGCCGACCCTATGATTGGAGATATTTCCGGCAATTCAAATTTGCCGATACGCGTTAAGTTGTCAATAACTTGTTGTTTTTTGAACTTCAATTGCTTAGGGTAAGGTAGCATTTGCCACTTACATCCGCCGCAAGTTCCGAAGTGCTCGCAGACCGGCTCAATTCTATCTTTTGAATATTCGTGAAAATGAATGGCTCTTGCTTCTAAAAACGCACTGCGTTTTTTGGTGACTTGCAAATCGACAATATCACCCGGTATCACATGTGGAACAAATACCACTTTTTCATTCACGCGAGCCAATGCCTTTCCTTCTGCAGCGATATCGGTTATCAATACATGTTCAAGAATGGGATGTGGTCTGGATTTACGAGCCATAAGACGTCAAGTTATTTTATGTAAAAAAGACTTACAAAGAAAATCATTTTTCTTGTGATAGGCAATTGCACAGTGTGATTGATTGTTAAAGGTTTCCCAAATTTTTCAGCAAATTAAAAATAAATTTGTAGATTTGTCGGTTATTTTTTAAGGTAGCAATATGATCATAAGATACTTGATTGTAGTACTCATTTTATTGTTGGCAGCTTTAATACTTAAAAAGTCTATGAGTTATGCACAGCCGCACATCAATCATTCTTCTCACGAAATAACAGTTTTTACCATCCCCTCTGTTAAATCGGTCGACTGGCAAAACCCGTCTGAACTGTATAAAAGTACGTTGAAGTGTTACACGAGTTCGATTTTTAAAAAAAACTATTATGTGATTGGACATATGTCGGCAATCATTACTTCACCTATGTTGGAATCCACTGTATATGTCGGTATGACCGGGGCGTCCCAAAAGGAAAAAGTCCAACAAGTTTTAATCAATAAATTAGGATTAGGCATATTCGGAACTACTCTAAAGGGCAAAATGGAGCCTGTAGGCAAGATGAAAAAGACGATTTCATTTTATGCCAAGCGCGGCAAACTAGCATATATGCGTTTCCGTGTCAATGAAGAAGCAATCAGGCGGGTGATGCAATTTATCACTTATTTTCAGGAAAAAAATGAATTTGGATATGTTCCCTGCACCATGTACAACGGTGCATTAAATCCCATTTATCATTATGAAGGGGCTGCTTGCAGTTCTTTCATCATCGCACTGATGGATGCAGCCGGTATTTTACCGGAATCTGCTCCTCAAAAATGGGCTGTTAATCTGAATCTTCCCATGCATCTCATCGGCGGAAAAATGAATGATAATAAGCGTGTTTCTTTAAAATCTATCATAAAAACAAAAGAATGGCACGACGGTTCGGGCGTAGAAGGCATAGATTACGCACATTTGGAGTTGTATGATCCTGCATTGATTTATGATTGGATACAGCAACAACGTGCTGAAGCAGGCAATACCGAGTTTATCAAAGATTCTGACGGCATTTTTGAAGGGGTATATGCTGATAAAAGTACCATAACTTTCAATAAAAATGAAGGAATTTTGCGAGAAAGACCTTCGAAGACGTTTTTTGCGAAAAACTTTTTGAATGAAAAAACAAACGGTCATTCAAAGGTTGAATTATCGGATGCGTTTGATGGACAGACATGATTGGTTGTCAGAAAAAAACGGTATGTTAAGTCCTGATAAAGTATCAATATGATATTCGGCCAATAATTGAGTTTGAATTGAGATAATGTTATATCTTTGTGTCTTCTCTTTGAAAGTTTACTAATCATTACCATGTTAATTTTCAAGATAATTATGCAACATTTTTTTTCTCAAACATTAAAATTCCACATTTTATTTTTAAGTGCATTTGCATTGTCTTTCAATCTATATGCACAAACTTTACATCAAACTATTTATATTGATTTCGGACAGGACAATCCGGGTGCGAAACGTCACATCACTACAGTTGATAATAACGGTAATTATTGGAATAATATGGTGGCACCCAACGGATCACCTTCTACTTTAAATGCCGGATCAACCGTTAATTTAATCAATTCAGAAAACAAGACAACCCCTTATATGTTAGAACTTGCCCGTTCGATTCTATCTAATGGTGGTGATAATGGAGGATTGTTGACACCCAGTGCTGAATTGTTAGGTGATCTTGCTGTGAGTACAGCTACCGAAGATTATTTCTTTTTAAGCACTAACAAAGGTTTGTTTGTCTTTAAAAACTTACAGCCGGAAAGAGCATATAAATTTTACATCTTTGGAACTCGTCTGGCCGCTGGTGCCCAACGAGGAATAATTTATTCATTAAGCGGAAAAAATGGCAGTCATGGATCACAATTGAACACAGGTACAGGTGTTGGTGCAGATGGTTGTAATGGAAATAATAATGATGTATGGGCTTCTATCCCTGTTTTTCCTACTGATTCGGGTGAAATTATGTTGGAATTGGGCAGGATGTTCAACGGTCAAATGGCTTATATCAGCGCATTAAAAATTGAAGAATACAGTGAAGTATCGTTACCGGAGGTTGAAAGGGCGTTTTTCATCGACTTTGGAAAAAATAATAACGGATTAGATGGTGAGCGTACCATCAGATTTGATGTCAATGGTAATTATTGGAATAATGTGTATAGTAATGGTGATAACTGGACCATAGGTGCCAGTGATGGGAGTGGTAATATTAATCTCTATGATGCTGCCGGTAACCAAACTGATTGTGGTTTGGAAATGGTTAGCGAAGTGCGTTTTAATGGAGTGCGGAATGGTGCCTTAGGTGGCAATGATTCCCCCGATGAGCCTAAAGCTGAACTTTTGGGGGATTTAGCAATTAAGACAGCAACCTTTGATTATTTGTATATTGAAAATAATGATAATCAAAGAGCAGAAATACATTTTAAAAATCTGAATCGGGAAAAACAATATGTTTTTCATGTTTTAGGTAGTAGAAAAGATGATGGGAATGAAGGTCGAGTCGGAAGGATATCAATTACAGGTGGAAATTCCATCATGGGAATTCATCAGATGGGTGGAGCCGGTATCGGTGCAAATGGTGAAAATTACAATAATAAAAACATTTTCATCTCTGACCCTATTGTTCCGGATGTAAATGGAACGATTAACCTCACCATGAGACACTGGTTAGGCTTTGCACATATCAATTGTATGAAGATTGAAGAGATAGAAGGTGAACCATTCCCTGAACTCGATTCTATTGCCATAGCAGGAGGAGATGTCATTACTACGTGTGGACAAACTATGCAACTCACAGTTCAAGTATTTCCTGAAGGGGCATTGTTACCACGTGTTGTCTGGAGGGTGAGTAATCTGGATATTGCACGCATCACTGAAACAGGAAAATTGTGTCCTATTGCCAATGGTACCGTTACAGTTTATGCTAATGCTGACACGGGTAACGCGGAATATATGGTGGCAACCAAAGATGTCACAATCAGTGGACAAAATATTGCCGACTATTCATTTACCGTTATGGGATCTTCTGTACCCCGGGGACAAGGTGCCGAACCCCGTGAAACAAACGGTTATGCATGGTTGTGGACTAGTTACTTAAAACAAAAATCTGAAAACAACTGGACTACAAACAACATCTCCATTGGAGGAAATACTACGACAGATGTGATGAATCGTTGGGATAGTGATTTGCTTCCATCTTGCAGTCGTTATGTGTATTATGGTTTGTCCTTGGGTAACGAAGGTATTCACGAGCGTGGTCAGTCTGCTTATGATAGCTGGCATGATAATATGTTGCAATTGATTGCCAAAGCACGTGCTCATGGTAAAGAACCTATAGTAGGAAATAATTATCCCCGGGGTGATTTCAACGCAACTGATTATAATTACTTAAAACAGTTGAATTTGGAAATTCATCAATGGGATGTAGCCAGTGTAAATTTGCTTGGTTCTATAGATAATGGTGCAGGAAATTGGGCCGCCGGTTATATAGCTGATAATGCGCACCCTAATACTGCCGGTCATGCTGAAATGTTTTATGCCATTGTTCCTTCGTTGCTGGATGCCATAGCAGCTGGAAAACAACAGCCGGTAAGGGATAGAGAAGGAGAGGTATATTTGTATAACAGAGGAGGTTCCGGTAAACAAATTTCTTTTGAACCGGAAAATACATTGCATTCTTTTACCTTATCTTTTAGCTTTAAAACATCCGGAACGGGAAAAATAGCTTCTTTTGTTACTGCTGCAAATGACACTTTATCATTGGAGTTACTCGATGATGGCAGGTTGTCCTATCAAAGCCAGACTTCTGTATCTCCCCTTAATGATGGTAATTGGCACACAGCAACACTTACGCATTATTATGCATGGGGAAAAACGCAACTTTACATTGATGGAGCACGTATCCCGCGCATATCAATGACAGATGAACGTCTTGTTCCTGTGAAGTTTATTCTGGGTGATTTTAATGATGCTCCTGCAGTTCTTGCTCTTCGTGAACTATTCTTTTATCGGTCTGGTATGTGTGCAGAAGAAATAGCAGCTCTTGAAGAAGGAAAAATGCTGAAATCAAGCCTGGAGATTTATGCTCCCTTATACGATAATCAGGCTGCACCTTCTGAATTGGTTAATTTGGCACAAAGCCTGAATACCATACAAAGGGAAGAAAGAAGTGCATCGGGATTAATTGATAATCCTAAGTATTTTGATGGAAAAAATATTCAGGCAGTGATGATTTGTACGTTAACCGGTCAGGAAGTTTTTTATGCTTCTACTTTTAGCGATTATTCTCAAAATACATTGCCTAAAGGAGCTTATCTTGCACGGGTTATAACCGATACTAATCAGATTTTTGCACATAAGATCATCATTCAATAAAATAATTATACCATATGAGTACCAAACAAGAAAAAGTAATGGGTTTACCGGAAAATGCTTCCAGAGAATTGAAGCCGGGTGAGGTGTATAAGCCTGTGATGTCGCCGGACAAAACCTATCCGGAAGTGAATACACGCTCTGTTTCCCTAGGCTTGGTGATGGCTGTAATCTTTTCGGCTGCGGCTGCCTATTTGGGGCTGAAAGTCGGACAAGTCTTCGAAGCTGCCATTCCCATCGCAATTATTGCTGTCGGATTGTCGTCAGCCTCCCGCAGAAAAGGTGCATTGGGTGAGAATGTTATCATTCAATCCATCGGTGCAAGTTCCGGTGTGGTGGTAGCAGGTGCTATTTTTACCTTGCCTGCATTGTATATCTTACAAGTGAAGTATCCCGAAATGACGGTCAGCTTCATGCAGGTTTTCCTGAGTTCGTTATTAGGCGGTGTTTTAGGTATTCTGTTCTTAATCCCTTTCCGCAAGTATTTTGTCTCGGATATGCATGGCAAATATCCTTTTCCTGAAGCTACAGCAACTACTCAGGTATTGATTTCCGGGGAAAAGGGCGGCAGTCAGGCAAAACCTTTGGTGATAGCCGGACTGATAGGCGGATTGTATGATTTTGTGATTGCTACTTTCGGTACCTGGTCGGAGACCTTTACTTCGCGGGTTATTCCTTTTGGTACAGCCATAGCCGATAAGGCCAAGCTGGTGTTTAAGATCAATGTAGGCGCTGCCGTATTGGGACTGGGCTATATTGTCGGTTTGAAATATGCAGTCATCATCTGTGCAGGTTCGGCCTTGGTGTGGTTTGTACTGATCCCTGCATTGCCTTTCTTGAGTGAGAATTTTCTGCACATCCTGAATCCTATCTATCAGGGAGGTGGATTGGCAGACTTACCGCCTGAAAGGATTTTTACCGATTTTGCACGTCATATTGGTATTGGTGGCATTGCAATGGCAGGTATCATTGGTATCGTTAAATCCTGGGATATCATTAAAGGTGCCGTGGGTTTAGCCGGTAAAGAAATCAAAGGAAAGAATAAGGCTGTCAATGAGACGGTAATCAGAACCCAACGTGACCTTCCCATGAAAATCATTGTTATTGGGGTTATCCTTGCTTTGATAGCTACATTCCTCTTTTTTTATTTTGGTGTGGTTCATAATCTCTTGCATGCCATAGTTGGTATTTTGGTGGTTGCGGTAATCGCCTTTTTGTTTACTACCGTTGCAGCTAATGCCATCGCCATTGTGGGTACCAATCCGGTTTCAGGTATGACCCTGATGACCTTGATTTTGGCATCGGTGATCATGGTGGCCGTGGGTTTGAAAGGCACAGCAGGCATGGTGGCAGCTTTGGTAATCGGTGGGGTAGTGTGCACTGCTTTGTCCATGGCCGGTGGGTTTATCACGGATTTGAAAATTGGTTATTGGTTAGGTAGTACGCCTGCCAAGCAGCAGTCCTGGAAGTTTCTTGGGACTTTGGTTTCTGCTGCTACTGTAGGGGGTGTGATCATTGTCCTGAACAAGACTTATGGATTTACGGGCGAAGGAGCATTGGTGGCTCCGCAAGCCAATGCCATGGCGGCAGTGATTGAACCTTTGATGTCGGGAACGGGAGCACCCTGGTTCTTGTATGCATTTGGGGCAGGCATTGCCTTGCTGCTGACTTTCTTGAAAATCCCCGCTTTGGCTTTTGCTCTGGGGATGTTTATTCCGTTGGAACTCAACCTGCCCCTGTTGGTGGGAGGAGGTATCAGTTGGTTTGTTTCTACACGCAGTAAAAATCAAGCTTTGAATACAGCCCGCAAAGATAAAGGGACTTTGCTGGCTTCCGGATTTATTGCCGGTGGTGCCCTGATGGGTGTGGTCAGTGCACTGATCAAGTTTATTCAAACCACCATGGTTGAAAAGAAAATTGCAGCTTTGGGTGATGCAGCAAATCCCGCAATTATCAATAATATTAAGGAAAGCCATTCTTTCTTCCTGACAACATGGGAAAGCAGTGCCGGAGCACAGTGGTTGGCTATTGTCATGTACGCAGCTTTGATTGTTTATTTTGCGTGGGACGCGATGAGAGCAAAGACATAAGTTTAAATTGCGTATTAATAGGAATTTTATCTATCGAGAAAGAATTTTCTTTGTATCTTTAGACGCTTATGAGATACTGCCTTGCATCCGAATAGAAAGTAAAATATTAATTGCTTAAAACACAATGAAGAAATTCAAATTACTGAACAATGTTTTTGGCTGGGTGGCTTTCGCCATTGCAGCTTTTACTTATCTCTCCACCATGGAGCCTGCTGCCAGTTTCTGGGATTGTGGGGAGTTTATATCAACCGCTTATAAGTTGGATGTTGGACACCCTCCCGGTGCTCCTTTTTTTATGCTTATCGGCAGGTTCTTTTCACTCTTTGCTTCTGATCCGACTCAAGTAGCCCTTATGGTTAATACCTTATCGGCATTGGCAAGTGCGTTTACCATTTTGTTTTTATTTTGGACCATCACGCATTTGGCACGGAAAATCATCCCTAAAAGTGAAGATGAATATACCCTGGCACATTTTGTTGGAATTTTAGGTGCAGGCATGGTTGGGGCTTTGGCTTATACCTTCTCGGATACTTTTTGGTTCTCTGCCGTGGAAGGGGAAGTGTATGCTTTGTCATCGCTGTTTACAGCCCTAGTCTTTTGGTTGATATTGAAGTGGGAAGAGCTTGCAGACCAACCCGGTTCAGATAGATGGCTGATACTGATTGCTTATTTGATGGGACTTTCAATAGGGGTGCACTTGTTGAACCTGTTGGCTATCCCGGCCATCGTTTTGGTGTATTATTTCAGAAAATACCAGGTAACACCCTGGGGCGTAGTAAAAGCCATGTTGGTATCCGTTGCCATTCTCGGTACCGTTTTGTATGGCATCATTCCCGGATTCGTTAAAATAGCCAGTTTGTTTGAATTGCTTTTCGTCAATGTGTTCGGACTGCCTTTTAACTCCGGAACACTTGTTTATATCTTGCTGGCTTTAGGTGCATTGGTTTGGGCTATTGTCGAGACTTATTCACAGAAAAATTACACCAGAATGGCAATTGCCTTTATTGCCGCCATTTCCATCGTAGGATTGCCATTTTTTGGTTCTAATTATATCATTGGGTTTATCATCATTGCTGCCCTAATCTTTGCTTTTGTCAAGCTGAAAGAAAAAATGGATCCGAGGTGGCTGAATACGGCTGTTGTCATGATAACCGTGATATTAATCGGTTATTCCTCTTATTCCGTCATCGTTATCCGTTCTGTTGCCAATCCTCCTATGGATCAGAATTCACCGGATAATGTTTTTGCATTGAAATATTATTTAAACAGGGAGCAATATGGCGACAGACCTTTGTTGTACGGTCAGGCTTACAATGCACCCGTCAAATTGAGAATTGAAGGGAATACCTGTATTCCTGTTTATAAAACAGGAGAAGCATCCTATGCACCGCTTCCTAAAACAGATCCCAATGAGAAGGACAGGTATTTTGTGACCGGGCATAAGTTGAATTATGTGATGGATGACCGTTTCAATATGTTCTTCCCGAGGATGTACAGTTCCTCTTCCAAGCATGTTGAAGCCTATAAAGCATGGGGTAATGTAAAAGGGAAGAGGGTGAGGTTCGACTATTGCGGGCAGGATCGGACAGAATATGTTCCTACCTTTGGCGAAAATCTGCGCTTCTTTTTCTCTTATCAATTGAATCATATGTATTTCCGCTATTTCATGTGGAATTTCAGCGGACGACAGAATGATATACAAGGTCATGGCAGCATCGATAAAGGAAATTGGATTACCGGATTCACTTTCATTGATAAGATGTTGGTGGGTGATCAATCCAATATGCCTACTGAATTAAAAGAAAATAAAGGTCGCAACCGGTATTATATGTTACCATTGATATTGGGTATCATCGGTATTATATATTTGACGAAAAGCGGAAAAGAAGGGAAACATGTCTTCTGGATTGTAGGTTTGTTGTTCTTTCTCACCGGTATTGCCATTGTCATCTATCTGAATCAAACGCCCGGTCAACCGCGCGAAAGGGATTATGCTTACGCAGGTTCTTTCTATGCATACAGCATATGGATCGGATTGGGCGTGCTTGGATTGATCCGGCTCTTTAAGCGATTTTTACCTAAGAATGTCGCTGCCGTCATTGTTTCAATCGCCGCATTGGGCGTTCCAACTTTGATGGCTGTCGAAAACTGGGATGATCATGACAGAAGTAACCGTTACGTGGCCCGTGATTTTGGGTACAATTATTTGCTTTCCTGTAAAGAAAATGCCATCATTTTTACCAATGGTGATAATGATACTTTCCCTTTATGGTACAACCAGGAAGTGGAAGGCAGAGGTACGGATATTCGGGTTTGTAATTTAAGTTATTTGCAGACCGACTGGTACATTGATCAAATGAAGCGAGGTGCTTATCTTTCAGATCCCCTTCCTATTTCATGGACTCCCAGCGAATATATATCCGGGACCAATGAGATAATTATAGTGCGCGACGAGATTAAGCGTCCGATAGATGTGGAAACTGCTTTCAAAATCGCATTGAATCCGGAATATCACAGGGACGGGGATGGGTTTATTCCATCCAAACAATTGTATATTCCTGTTAATAAGGAAGATGTGTTGCAATATGGCGTGGTGGATGCGAGCAGGGCTGATGATATTGTTTCACAAATTAACATCGATTTGACTGATAAGTCGAGGCTTACGAAAAGTGAATTAATGGTAATTGAAATGTTGAAAGAGAATAAATGGAAACGTCCCATATACTTTGCTGTGACTGTTGGAGATAGTTATTATTTGGGATTGAATGATCATTTTGAATTGACGGGCATGGCATATCAGATTATGCCTGTGAGTACGGAAGGGAAAGGAGCAAGCGTGAATACTGCTGAAATGTACGACAACATGATGCATAAATTCAGTTATGGCAATATTGCAGACTCCACTATTTACCTGGATGAGAATACCTTGCGGATGTGCCGTACCCACAGGATGATGTTCAGTCAGTTAATAGCCGCTTTGATTGAGGAAAATGATACCGTACGTGCTAAAAAAGCATTGGATTATTCTTTGGAAGTTATTCCGCCTACCACTGTGCGACATGATTTTTATTCCATTCCATTGGCTGAGTCTTATCTGAAATTAAACGCCTTCGAGCAAGGCAATGAAATCTTGGATTTGATGGCTCAAAACAGTGTTGAATATTTGAATTGGTATTTCAATCTATCTTTTGCACAACGCAGTGGTGCAGAAAGACAAATCGGACATCATTTCGCTGTGTTCAATCATGTGCTTTCTTTAGCGAATCAATACAATCAAACACAAATCCTTGAAAAGTATATGGATGATTATCAGGAGTTCGCAAAACGAGTAAGGATGTAGGATTTGGGTATGCAACTTTCAAGATTACCGAGTCTGTTTTTTCCGTCATTGACCTGGCGTGTTAAGACGCATTCAAAATTGATATACCTGACTTTTGACGATGGTCCGGTGCCGCAGGTAACCCCTCAAGTATTGGATATTTTAGATACTTTCGGATGGAAGGCTACTTTCTTTTGTGTAGGAGAGAATGTAGCCAAACATCCTGATTTGTATCGTGAAGTGTTGGCAAGGGGACACAGAACGGGAAATCACAGTTACAATCATATCAGAGGCTTTCGTTATACTACGGATGAGTATGTGCAAAACGTAAAAAAAGCTTCGGAAATGATACAAAGTAAGCTGTTTCGGCCACCGCATGGCAGGATGACTTTTGCTCAAATGAAAGCTTTACGTAAAGAGTATGATATTGTGATGTGGGATGTGATTACCTATGATTATGATCAAAAGAGAAGTCCGGAGCGTATTCTGAAAACTATCAAACGCAACTTGCGGAAAGGTTCTGTGGTCGTATTCCACGACTCCCTGAAAGCAAAAGAAAATGTATTGGAAGTGTTGCCTAAAGCCTTGGAATTTTGGGAGTCGGAAGGGTATGATTGTGGGTTGTTGTAGTTGATGAAGCCAGGAAGTTAAAGAAGTTAAGGAAGTTATAAGAAGTTAGAGAAGTTAGCACGTTCCGAGTTCCGGGGTGCGGGTTCTAATTCGTTTTTCGTTCTTCACTCTTAGTTCTTAGTTTATCGTTTTTAGTTCTTCGTTTTTCGTTCTTCACTCTTAGTTCTTAGTTTATCGTTTTTAGTTCTTCGTTTTTTATTCTTAACTATGAAAGAATGTATTCTACATTACATCTGGCAATATAAATTATTTGCACAGCATGATTTATATACTACCGACGGGCAATCTGTCGAAGTGATTGATGTGGGCAAGCCGAATATACATGCCGGTCCCGACTTTTTCAATGCCAAAATAAAAATTGGAAAAACTATTTGGGCAGGAAATGTAGAGATTCATAATCTGGCTTCCGATTGGAACCGGCATGCACATCAGGGTAACAAAAATTACGGCAATGTGATTTTGCATGTAGTGAAAAAAGCAGATGTGCCTGTCTTTAGGTCTGATGGACAAAAGATTCCGCAGTTGGAGTTGAATTATGCGGAAGATATTGAACAAAATTATCAGGCATTGCTTGCAACTGCCAAATGGATTGCTTGCGAAGATAAATTAAAAGACATTGCCCACATCTACATTCATGCCTGGAAACATGTGCTGATGGCAGAAAGAATGGAGCAAAAAGTAAAAGAAATTGATGATTTGCTTCAAAAAACCAAGGGACATTGGGAAGAAGCTTTTTTTCTTGTTTTATGTAAACACTTCGGTTTTTCCGTGAATAACGATGCTTTTTTTAGATTGGCGACTTCCACATCCTGGCAAATTGTACGAAAATGTTCGTCTGATTTATTTCAGTTAGAAGCTCTTTTATTTGGGCAATCGGGCTTGCTGCATGGAACAATTACAAATGATGATTATATTTGCAGTCTGAAACGGGAGTACGAATTTCTTAAAAGAAAATTCAAGCTTCAGCCTATGGATAACTTGCAATGGCGTTTGTTACGTTTGAGGCCTGACAATTTTCCGCACATCAGGATTGCCCAATTGGCTGCCCTGCTTTTCACGCGTGAAAATTTATTCAGTTACGTTGTTAACAATCAGGAGGTAGAGGCGTTGGCTCAACTTTTCAATACAGCTGAAGTCTCGGATTATTGGCAAAGTCATTATTTGCTCGGTGGTGAAACACATGTTCCCAAACCGAAAAAAATGGGTCAAAGTTCCGTGTGTGGTTTGCTGATAAATGTGGTTGTTCCTATGCTGTTTTGTTATGGAGAACACAAGCAAATACAGGAGTTGAAAGACAGGGCATTGAGGCTGCTTGACAAGCTTCCGCCGGAGAATAATCACATCACTCGAAAGTGGAAAGTAATGGGGATGGAAATTAATTCAGCAAGTGATTCTCAAGCATTTATACATTTGTATAAAAATTATTGTGAAGAAAAGAAATGTTTAAGGTGCAGGATGGGGCATCAGATATTAGCAAAAACAAGAGTTGATTAAGCGACTAAATTTTAAAATAATAAGGTTCAAATTAATGAGATTATACCAAATTTTTCTCTTTACGATTTTAATATTGGCTGCCGGCTCTTGTGCCAACAGGGCGGCAGGACCTACAGGAGGACCGAAAGACAGTATTCCACCGGTGGTTGTCCGTTCTTCGCCCATAAACGGTGCACTGAACTTTAAAAAGAAAGACATTCAAGTGTACTTCAATGAAAATATTACTTTGGATAAAGTTAGTGACAATGTGGTCATTTCTCCGCCTCAAAAAACTCAGCCTATAGTAAGAGCAAATGCTAAAGTCCTTTTTGTGTCTTTGCAGGATGAATTGCAGGACAGCACAACCTACAGCATCTTGTTTGGAAATGCTATCGTTGATCTCAACGAGAAAAATCCTTTGGAGAATTATGTTTTTTCATTTGCAACCGGTGATGAAATTGACACTTTACAAATTGCCGGTCGGTTGCTCAATGCTGAAAACTTAGATCCTATGCCCGGTGTGTTGGTGGGAATACATGATAATCTGAATGACACGGCTATTTTAGGCGACCAGTTTAAGCGTATTGCCAAGACCGATTCAGAAGGTAAATTTACCATTCAAAACATAAAAAACGGACAATATAAATTGTATGCTTTGTCTGATTTAAACCGGGATTTTAAATATCAACCCGGAGAGTTTGTTGCGTTTTACGATTCCATTATTACTCCTCAAGTCAAATTAGAACAACGGATTGATACGATATGGGCGGATTCGGTTACTGTTGACACTATTCACGTGTTTTCTCAGTCTGTTTTTACTCCGGATGATATTTTGATTAAGCTTTTCAAAGAAACCAAAAAAAGACAGTATTTGGTTAAGGCGGAGCGTGCCGATGATAAGTACTTTAACTTGTTTTTCAACGATAAACAAGATAGTTTACCAAAGATTACACCTCTTAATTTTGATCTGGATACCCGCTTTTTAATTCAAAAATCCGGGCAACTTGACAGTCTAACCTATTGGATTCCGGATGCTGCTGTTTACAATCAAGATACGCTGACGCTGACGGTTGAATACTTCAAAACCGATTCTTTGTTTAATTATGTGTACACTGTCGATACCTTGAATTTGTTTCAGAGGAAAGCACGACAAACATCCAGACAAACATCCAAAAGCAAGTCGGAGGAGGTGGTTGAAGAACAAAAACCTTTGAATTTAAAAAACAATTTGTCAAGTAGTTTTGATTTTTATCTTGATATCGTTTTTGATTTTGAAGAACCTTTGGATTCCTTCTTTGTCGAGAAAATTCATTTGGTTCATAAAGTGGATTCCATTACCGAGCCTGTTGAATTCGCATGCTTGCAAAAAGATTCCATAGGGCGGATTTTGGGGCTTAGTCATGCTTGGAAACCGGAGGAAAGTTATGAATTAAATATTGACTCTGCTGCTTTTGTCAGTATATACGGGCGAGTTTCTAATCGCCTGACAACTGCATTTAAAATTAAGTCATTGGAGGATTATTCTACTCTGAAAATCATGCTGCAAGATTATGATCCAAGGGCTTACATTCAGGTGATTGATTCCAAAGAACAGGTGATACAATCGAAAAGAGCAGAGCAGCAGGGAGCTGTATTTCAATACCTTCGTCCCGGTGATTACTTCCTGCGTATGTTCATTGACGACAATCATAATGACATATGGGATACGGGAGATTTAGAGCGAAGAACACAACCCGAAGAAGTGATATATTTTTTTAAAAAACTCTCATTAAAAGCCAATTGGGAATTGGAAGAAACCTGGGACCATACGGATTCAAGTTTTTACAATAAGAAGCCTGAAGAGCTGATTAAAACGACTAAGAAAAGGTAAGGAGGCATCAAACAATCTTATCCGGATTTTTGGTTAAAAAATCTTTCCAGCTTTTGTAAGTTTGCATAGAAGCGGGTTTACCCATTTGTAGAAAATGGCAGTAAGCGGCTGCTAAACCATCGGTAGCATCCAGATGTGGAAGCATTTGATCGGGACTGATGTTAAGATAGCGCCGCAATAAATCGGCAACTTGTTCCTTAGAAGCACTGCCGTTACCGGTAATTGCCATTTTGATTTTCAGGGGAGCATATTCGGTGATGGGTATATTTCTGTAAAGTGCAGCAGACATGGCCACTCCTTGAGCACGACCCAGTTTCAGCATAGACTGCACATTCTTTCCGTGAAAAGGAGCTTCGATAGCCATTTCATCGGGTAGAAATTCATCAATCAGTGATAGCGTTCGATTGAATATACGAGTTAGTTTTTCATAATGATTGGAAAGTTTTCTCAAATCCAACACCCCCATGGCAATCATAGAAGACTGGTTACCTCTAACCTTTAGCAAACCATATCCCATGATGGTTGTACCCGGATCAATGCCTAAAATTATTTTGTCGTTTTGCGTACCCATTGAATTAATTTCCACAAATGTAAGCAAAATTCCCAAAACTTGCTTATCTTTGCATCGCAATTTTGCACTAACACGGGGGTTTAGCTCATCTGGCTAGAGCGCAACACTGGCAGTGTTGAGGTGACCGGTTCGAGTCCGGTAATCTCCAC